>NZ_JAZBJP010000040.1:0-61085 GCF_036352915.1 Streptomyces bugieae | reverse complement strand
GCCTCAGAGGCCGAACGGCAGGCAGCGTTTCCCGACTGGCTGGACTGGTACAACTACCACCGACCCCATACTGGAATCAGCGGCCACACCCCAGCCAGCCGCGTCACCAACCTGTCCGGACAGCACACCTAGCCCCAGTCCCGGCCCAGGCCCCGGCCTCCCCGCCCTTGCTCGGATGCCGGTTGCCCGGTCCGGCCGTTGGATCAAGCAAAGCACTCATCGGCGGCAGGCGTCGGCGGCTGTCCACAGCGGCGGTAATGCGTACGACAGGGAGTGGATGGCTGTGGACAGGCTTCTCAGCCATCCCGCTGGACCTGGCAGCATGGCGGGGTGACAGCAGCAACGGACTCCTCTCTCTTCCCGTCGGCCCCGGACTCGGCCGACGGGGTGCTGGACGGGCTCGACCCGGAGCAGCGGGAGGTCGCGACGGCGCTGCACGGTCCGGTGTGTGTGCTGGCCGGTGCCGGTACGGGCAAGACACGGGCGATCACCCATCGGATCGCGTACGGGGTGCGAGCCGGGATCCTGCAGCCCGCGAGTGTGCTCGCCGTCACGTTCACCGCGCGTGCGGCCGGCGAGATGCGGGGGCGGCTGCGGCAGCTCGGGGCGGGCGGGGTGCAGGCCCGTACGTTCCACTCCGCGGCGCTGCGGCAGCTGCAGTTCTTCTGGCCGAAGGCGGTGGGCGGCGAGCTGCCGCGGCTGCTGGAGCGGAAGGCGCAGCTCGTCGCGGAGGCGGGGGCGCGTTGCCGGATCCGGCTGGACCGCAACGAGCTGCGCGACGTCACGGCCGAGATCGAGTGGTCCAAGGTCACCCAGACCGTGCCGGCCGACTATCCGGCCGCGGTCGCCAAGGCGGGCCGGGAGGCGCCGCGCGACCCGGCCGAGACGGGGCAGATCTATGCCACCTACGAGCAGCTCAAGCGCGACCGGGGTGCCATCGACTTCGAGGATGTGCTGTTGCTCACGGTCGGGGTGCTGCAGGACCGGCACGACATCGCGGAGCAGGTCCGTGCCCAGTACCAGCACTTCGTCGTCGACGAGTACCAGGACGTCAGCCCGCTCCAGCAGCGGCTGCTGGAGCTGTGGCTGGGGGACCGCGACAGCCTGTGCGTGGTCGGTGACGCCAGCCAGACGATCTACAGCTTCACCGGCGCCACCCCCGACCACCTCCTGAACTTCCGCACCCGCCATCCGCAGGCCACCGTCGTCCGGCTGGTCCGCGACTACCGCTCCACCCCGCAGGTCGTCCACCTCGCCAACGGTCTGCTCTCGCAGGCCAAGGGGCGTGCGGCCGAGCACCGCCTGGAGCTGGTCTCGCAGCGCGAGTCCGGTCCGGAGCCGGTGTACACGGAGTACGCCGACGAGCCCGCGGAGGCCGAGGGCACCGCCCGCCGGATCCGGGACCTGGTCGCGTCGGGGGTGCCGGCCAGTGAGATCGCGGTGCTCTTCCGGGTCAACGCCCAGTCGGAGGTCTACGAGCAGGCGCTGGCCGACGTCGGCGTGCCGTACCAGCTGCGGGGCGCCGAGCGGTTCTTCGAGCGGCCGGAGGTGCGCGAGGCCGGCATCAAGCTGCGCGGCGCCGCCCGTTTCGGGGCGAACGACGCGCTGCTCGACGATGCGCTGGACCTGCCCTCGGAGGTGCGGGCGGTGCTCAGCCACATGGGCTGGACGAGCGAGCCGCCGGCCGGTTCGGGCGCGGTGCGGGACCGCTGGGAGTCGCTGGCGGCCCTGGTGCGGCTCGCCGAGGAGTTCGCCCGGGCCCGCTCCGGGGCCTCGCTGGCGGATTTCGTCGCCGAGCTGGACGAGCGGGCCAACGCGCAGCACGCGCCGACGGTCGAGGGGGTGACGCTGGCCTCGCTGCATGCCGCGAAGGGCCTGGAGTGGGACGCCGTGTTCCTGGTGGGGCTGACCGAGGGCATGATGCCGATCACGTACGCCCGGACGGACGAGCAGATAGAGGAGGAGCGCCGGCTGCTCTATGTGGGCGTCACTCGTGCGCGGCGTCATCTGGCGCTGTCGTGGTCGCTGGCGCGGTCCCCGGGGGGCAGGGCTTCGCGGAGCGCCAGCCGCTTCCTGGCCGGGCTGCGGCCCGGTTCCGGGGCGGTGGCCGGGCGCCGTGCGACGGGTACGGTCCTGCGGGGCGTGGAGCGCGGCGGGGCGGCGGCTGCGGTGCCGCGGCGCCCCCGGCACCGCCGTCCGGCCCGGTGCCGGGTGTGCAACCGGACGCTGACGGACGCGGGCGAGATGAAGCTGATGCGGTGTGAGGACTGCCCGGCGGAGCTCGACGAGGCGTTGTACGAGCGGCTGCACGCGTGGCGGGCGGAGGAGGCGGCCCGGTCCCGGCAGCCGGCGTACTGCATCTTCACGGACAAGACGCTGATGGCCATTGCCGAGGCGGTGCCGGGAACCGAATCGGAGCTCGCGGTCATCTCAGGTGTGGGGCGGCGCAAGTTCGACCGCTACGGCAGCGACGTGCTGGCAATCTGTGCCGGCGAGGAGCTCACGGGAGCCTCGGGCGACGGGTCCGCGGGCGCCGCGGAAAACTCGTCGGAAAAATAGTTTGCGCGCGCGGAGCGCATCCCCATAGCCTTCGGAAGCAACGGAGACAACGGAACTTTCCGAGATCCGATGGATCCGTGCTGTACTTGAACGCCCTGGTACGGGTTATTCCGTTCCACCGAGACGCCGAGAGGAGGCGAGCCCAGTGATCAGCTTCATCGAGACCAACAAAATGACCGATCGCTCGGTCGTCGCCACCTGCACGCTCGGCTCCTCGCTCCGTGGCACCGGTCTGTCCGGCTTCGGCCGCCTTTCCGGTACCGAGGTCGCGCGCCCCGAGTCCCTCGCTGTGCTGACCCGCAGTGAGCGCACCGCGCGACCGACCGAGGCACCTGCGGCAGTAGCAGTCGCGGCCAAGGCGAATGCCTTTGCCTTCGCGGCGGCGGCCAACGGTGCCGAATCCCGGAAGCAGTACCAGACGCAGCATGAGATGTGGGCCTACCGCGGCCTCGAACCCTGGAGAGATCCAGCCTGATCGGCAGATCAGGTCGGCACCTTCCAGGGCCGCGGAACCCACACCGGGATCCGCGGCCCTTTTGTTTGCCCCACACGCCCGCCACCAGCGGGCCGAACAGACGAGGAACACACACCGTGCAACTGCAGACGCACACCCCGTCCGTAGCCACCGACCTGATCCCTCCGCCCGACCCCCAGGAGAACTCCTTGCTGCCCCTCACCGAGCTCGACGACGAGATCGACCGCCTCGGCGCCGCTGTTCCGTGCCGCACCTACGACCCGGAGGTCTTCTTCGCGGAGTCCCCGGCCGACGTCGAGTACGCCAAGACGCTGTGCCAGTCCTGTCCGGTGCGTGAGGCCTGCCTCGCCGGTGCCAAGGACCGCCGTGAGCCCTGGGGTGTCTGGGGTGGCGAGCTCTTCGTCCAGGGCGTCGTGGTGCCGCGGAAGCGTCCGCGTGGCCGTCCGCGCAAGAACCCGGTCGCGGCATGAACACCACCGGCACAGGAACGATCGACCGTCCCGTCACACGGGATCCCAAGAAGCAGGACCACACGATGAACCCGATTTTCACCGACACCCCCGTCCCCGCGAACGCCGACGCCATCGAGTCGCGTCAGAACAGGAACCTCGCCATGCAACTCATCCCAGAAGCCCTGGCGCGTGCGCATATGCATGAACGCCTGCGGGAGGCCGAGTCCGAACGCAGGGGGCACCGGCTCGCCGCCGCGCGGCGGATGCAGCGGCGTGCCGAGCGCGCGTCGCTCCGGGCCCGCCGTGCGCTGGCCATGGCCGTGATGCAGTAAGGCGCCGGGCAGGTCCGGGCGCCCGGCAGGGCAGCGCTGACACCACCTTCCACGGGGTCCGTCCGACAGGGCGGGCCCCGTGGTGCGTTGCGCCCCGGTTCACGTGGTTGGCGGGGATATCGTCGGATGGTGAACCAGAAGACGCATCACGAGGCGGACTTGGCCGACGGGCAGACGGTGTGTGCCGGCTGCGGCGCCGTCGCCGAGGACACCCCGCCGACCTGGACCTGCTCCGTGGAGAACGGCGAGCGCCGCTACTTCTGCGACCGCTGCGCCCGGGAGAACATCCGGGCCATCGAGGGACGCCTGGACTCCAGCTGGTGGTGAGGTACGGCCGGCGGGAGCTCAGGCGGTGGTCTCTTCGACGGCCTCCTCGTCGATGTCCGTACCGGGGCCGGCCGGGTCCTCGTCCGGGCCGGGGTCGCTGCCGGTGAGGTCGGCGCCGGCCGGCTCGTGTTCGGGGACGAAGCCGGGCATCCATGCCTCCAGCTCGTCCCGCAGCCGTACGGTCGCGCCGAGCTGGCACAGCACGCCGATGGTGCTCAAGGTCACCCGGTGGATCAGCAGGTACGCGGGCGGCAGGTTGAGCTGCTTGCCCAACTGGTGGGCGGGGGAGCGCGGATCGCCGACCCGGGCGGCCTGCCGGCGCATCCAGCCGCGGGTGAAGGTGAACGCGTCGACCTGCGCGGGCTCGATGATCGGCAGCAGATACTCCAGCACCGCGTCGGGGTCCAGCTCGATGGACTCCTTGACGAAGCCCTCCTCGCACAGCATCTGGTAGACCGCGTCCGCCTCGCCGTCCAGGGTCATCCGCAGCGAGGCACCGATCGTGGCCGGCAGTCCGTCGGGCAGCCGGTCGACGGTGCCGAAGTCCAGCACGCCCAGCCGCCATTCCCCGGCCGGCCCGTCGGGGGAGTCGCCGGCCAGCAGTCGGAAGTTGCCCGGGTGCGGGTCGGCGTGCAGCAGCCCGGTGCGGGCCGGGCCGGAGAACAGGAAGCGGGCCAGCAGCTGGCCGGCGCGGTCCCGCTGCTCGTCCGTGCCGTCCGCGATCACCTCGGACAGCGGCACGCCGTCCATCCACTCCGTCACCAGCACCTGGTCGCGCTGGTGCACCACGGCCGGCACGACCACGTCCGGGTCGTCGGCGAACTCCTCGGCATGGGCCCGCTGGGCATCCGCCTCGAGGGAGTAGTCCAGCTCCTCAGAGACCCGGTCGCGCAACTCGCTGATCAGCGGTTTGATGTCCATCCCGGGCACGAGCGGGCCCAGCAGCCGGGCGAACCGGCTCAGCTGCGCCAGGTCCGACAGCAGTGCCTTGCCGGCGCCGGGGTACTGCACCTTGACGGCCACCTCGCGGCCGTCGTGCCAGACCGCGCGGTGCACCTGGCCGATGGAGGCCGCCGCGGCGGGTTTGTCCTCGAACTCCTCGAAGAGCTCCCGCCAGTCCTCGCCGAGCCGCTCCGCCAGTACGGCGTGGACCGTGCTCGTCGGCATCGGCGGCGCCGCTTCCTGAAGCTTCGTCAGGGCGGCGCGGTACGGGCCGGCGATCTCCTCGGGGAGGGCCGACTCGAACACGGACAGCGCCTGCCCGAACTTCATCGCCCCGCCCTTCAGCTCACCGAGGACCTTGAAGAGCTGTTCCGCGGTGCGCTGTTGGAGCTCCCGGCCGACGATCTCGGCGGATCTGCCGCCGATCCGTTTGCCCAGGCCCCAGGTGGCGCGGCCGGCGAACCCCAGTGGCAGCGCGGCCAGCTTGGCGGTGCGGGTGACCGCCTTGCGGGGAAGATCAGACATGCGCCCCTCCAACTCACACTGTCCCCCAACCGGGGTTACTCCGTCATTGTGGCGTGTCATGGCCGAGGATCCGAGGCGCCTGCCGCACACAGCGAAGCGGCCGCCCCGCAGCCGCACTCCGGATGCGGTTCGATCCGCACCGTGCGCACGCCCGCACCCGGCAGCGCCAGCTCCATCCGCGCCCCCGTGCACGGCGGGAGGTCCCCGTCGAGGAACGCCAGCGCCTGGACGGCGGCGAGCCCGGCGACCGTGGTGGCCAGCGCGGTGTCGCAGGCCGGCACCGCCGGGGCGGCCCGGCCCGACCGCCACTGGGCGAGCAGCCGGGGCCAGGCCGGCTCCGCGTCCGTACGGCGCAGTTCGTCGCAGCGGGCGCAGGCCGTACCGCCGGGCAGTACCAACGGACCCACCACACCCGTGCCCTCGATCACGCCCGCGTAAAGGTGCGGGATGCCGGCGCTCAGCAGCGGCTCGGACAGCACGGGGTCGGGGGCGTAGGCGCCGAGCCCGTCGCGCGGGGCGAGCACCACCAGGGACAGGCCGGGTTCGCCGGATTCGCTGACCGGTACGCCCGTCGGCCGCTGCCGCCGGGCCCACGGGGAGGCGTGGTGGACCAGCCGCTCCACGGCTGCCTTGCGCGGTTCGCCGATCCGTTCGGCGGGCAGGCCGCCGGGCGTCACGTCCCACGGCGCGACCTTGCCGCCGTCGAACACCTCGACCCATCCGATGCCGGCGGCCGCGAGCTGCGCCGCCACCGCCGCGCCCACCTTCCCCAGCCCCTTGACCCGCGCCCGGACCGCCCGCCGCGCCCCCATCCGCCCCAGGGCGCCGGCCGGCTCCGGATGCTGCACCGACAGGGAGGCCAGATCGGCCCGCAGCCGCTCATGGGCGGGCCGGTCGGCGCGTACGGAGTCGGCGGCCGGGCCGCCCGCGGTGGGCGCCTCCAGCAGTCCGGCCGTGCCGAGGCGCCCGACCACACCCCGCACATGATCCGGCGGGAGGTCCAGTAACGCGGCCTCGTCGATGAGTTGCTGCATGGTGCGGGTGCCGTCGATCAGGGTGAGGAAACTGCCGGTGGCGGTGTCGAGCGGCCCCAGCACCATCGCATGGGCCGGCGCCACGCCGAACCGCACCGTTTCCCTGTCCCGCCAGCCGCGCCGCAGCGCGGGCTTGAGCATCGGATGCATGTCATCCGCCCCCGTCCTTCGTCGTCCGGCCTTCAGCATGCGCCCTGTCGCGGATCGGGGCCGAAGTTATCCACAGGCCGGGGAAGGATTTGTCATACAAGCTGTGCCCGCCATGGAGTGGTTCGCCGGCGAACCGACCGAGGGTCGGGACTTCCCGCCGGGCCAGCGGGTAACGTCGGGCGCGTGCCCGCCGACCCTTCCGCCCACGGCTCCGGGGAGACGCCCCTGCGCCGCGCCGCTGACGCCTCGCGCGGGGCTTCCCCGAGCCCGAAGGCCCGCGGCTCGGGCACCAGCGCCGTCGAGGTGCGCCGCAGTTCCCGGCGGCGCAGGACGGTCTCCGCGTACCGCGAGGGGGATCGCACGGTCGTGCTGATCCCGGCCCGGATGTCCGAGGCCGAGGAGCAGCGCTGGGTGACGGTGATGCTGGACAAGCTCGCCGCCCAGGAGAGCAAGCGGATGCTCGGCGACCGCGAGCTCGCCGAGCGCGCCGGGCGGCTGTCGGAGCAGTTCCTCGGCGGCCGGGCCCGGCCCGCGTCGGTGCGCTGGGTGACCAACCAGAACACCCGCTGGGGATCGTGCACCCCGGCGGAGGGCAGCATCCGCCTGTCGCACCGCCTCCAGGGCATGCCGGAGTACGTCATCGACTACGTCCTGCTGCACGAGCTCGCGCATCTGCTCGTCCCCGGCCACGGCCCGGAGTTCTGGCGGCTGCTGGAGTCCTATCCCCGTACGGAACGGGCCCGCGGCTACCTCGAAGGAGTGGTCGCGGCCGACCGGCTGCCGCATCTGCCCGCCGCCCGCCGGGATTAGCGCCCGGCGGGGCGGTACCCGCGCGCGCCCCGGCATCGCCCGCTGTCACCGCCAGCGGTTAGCCTTGGCCGCCCAGGAACTCACTGCGGGAGCGGGGGACGGTCGTTACGTATGGCCAGGGAATTCCAGCGGGGCCACAAGGCCAGGATCGGTGATCTCACGGCGGGGACGGACCTGTACGTCGGCGTGCAGATCGGCGGGCCCGGCCTGACCTTCGACATCAGCTGTTTCGGCCTGGACGCCGACGAACGGCTCTCCGACGACCGGTATTTCGTCTTCTTCAACCAGCCGAAGTCGCCCGAGGAGGCCATCCAGCTGCTCGGCGCGCAGGCCGGCGACGACGAGTCCTTCCGGGTCACCCTCGACAAGATCCCGTCGCACATCCGGAAGTTGTCGTTCACCGCCGCGCTCGACGGCCCGGGCCAGGTCTCCCGGATCGGCCCCGGGTACATCCGGATCGTGGCCGGCGGCGAAGAGGTCGCCCGCTACTCCTTCACGGGCAGCGAGTTCAGTACCGAACGCGCCGTCATGCTCGGCGACTTCTACCTCAAGGACGTGTGGCGGTTCGCCGCGGTCGGCCAGGGCTTCGACGGTGGTCTGGAGGCGCTGCTGAAGAACTTCGGCGGGGAGGTCGCCGAAGAGGCGGAGGCACCGCAGGCCGAGGCACCCGCGCCGGCGCAGGACGCGCCCGGTTTCGCCCCGCCGTCCGGGCCCGCCGCCCCGGCGCCGTCCTTCGGCGCGCCGGCCGCGGCCCCCGTGCCCGAACAGCCCGCTCCGTCCTTCGGCCCTCCCCAGGGCGCGACCCCCGCCGCGCCGCAGCCGGCACCCGCGCCGCCGGCCCCGCAGCCCGCGCACCCGCAGGTCCACAACGCGCCCACGATCGCCGCGCCGCTCGCCCCGCCCGCCGGCCCGGGTGTGCCGCCCGGTGCGCCCGCGCCGCCTCCCGCCCCCTACGGCCAGCCGGCGCCCGGCCAGCATCCGTACGGCCCGCCGCAGCCGCCGCCCGCCGGCTTCCCCGGCCAGCCGGCCCCGCCGGCGCCCCCGTACGGCGGCCAGGACCAGTTCCCCGGGCAGCCCGCCCCCTACGGCCAGCCGGGCATGCAGCCCCCGGGCGCCCCGTACGGCGGCGGGCAGGCACCCGCCGTCCCCCAGGGCGGCGGCCCCGGCCTCGGCGTCGTCCTGGAGAAGTACAAGGAAGCCCCCACCGGGCAGCGCTGGACGCCCCAGAACGGCAAGCTGATCCGCGCCGACCTCGGCGTCGACGGCCAGCCGGTGCTCGCCCGCCAGGGCAGCATGGTGCTCTACCAGGGCAAGGTCGACTTCAGCTACAAGGGCGCCGGCTTCCGCGGCCGCATCGTCGGCAACGCCACCGGCCAGGAGATGCAGTTGATGCGCTGCACCGGCCAGGGCCAGGTGTTCTTCGCGGAGAACAGCGCCCATGTCCACCCCATCGAGCTGCAGGGCGACGCGATCTGCGTGTCCGCCGAGTCCGTCCTCGCCTTCGACGAGTCGCTGCAGTACGAGGTCCGCCGGATCGAGGGCCACGGCATCCCCGGCGGCGCCCTGTTCACCATGCAGTTCCAGGGCACCGGCACCCTCGTCGTCACGACCCACGGCACCCCCGTCGTGCTGCCGGTCACCCCGACCACCTTCGCCGACGCCAACGCCGTCGTGGCCTGGTCCGCCGGCTCGCAGGTGATCATCTCCAGTCAGGTGAGCCTGCGCCGGCACGCCTATCCGGGCCACTCCGGCGAGACCGTGAACCTCCAGTTCCGCGGTGCGCCCGGCAATTTCATCGTCGTCCAGCCCTACGAGGTCTGAGGGAGCCCGCACGTCATGAACCAGCAGCAGCTGTCGGGCTACGTCCCGACCCCGCCCGCCGCCCGGATGGAGAACCACGGCAGCTCCATGGTGAAGATCGCCATGCAGAGCGGCCAGGACGTCTTCGCCCGCACCGGCTCGATGATCGCCTACGAGGGCTTCGTGCAGTACGAGCCGAACCCGCCCGCCGTCCGCCAGATGGCCTCCCAGTGGCTCACCGGC
Organism: Streptomyces bugieae; assembly: GCF_036352915.1. Taxonomy (NCBI): domain Bacteria; kingdom Bacillati; phylum Actinomycetota; class Actinomycetes; order Kitasatosporales; family Streptomycetaceae; genus Streptomyces; species Streptomyces bugieae. The sequence continues at coordinate 51,436 of NZ_JAZBJP010000040.1, read as the reverse complement.
GAGGGCGCGCCCCTGATGAAGTGCTCCGGCGACGGCCTGCTCTACCTCGCCGACTACGGCGCCGACGTGGTCTGCATCAACCTCAACGGCGACTCGCTCTCCGTCAACGGCACCAACCTCCTCGCCTTCGACGCCCACCTCCAGTGGGGCGTGCAGCGCGTCAAGGGCATGGCGAAGTTCGCCGGCCAGGGCCTGTTCAACGTCGGGATCTCCGGCACCGGCTGGGTCGCGCTGACCTCCCGGGGCACGCCCGTCGTCGTCGACTGCGGCCGCGGCGAGGACGAGACCTACGTCGACCCGGACGCCCTGGTCGCCTGGTCGACGCACCTGAAGATGAAGGGCAAGCGCAGCTTCAAGGCGTCCTCGATGATCGGCCGCGGCAGCGGCGAGGCGTACCAACTCGGCTTCTCCGGCCAGGGGTTCGTCGTCGTCCAGCCCAGCGAGGACAGCACCGACCGGCTCCGGGCCCGGGGCTGAGGGGGAGGACCGAACACGCCATGCAGAGTCCGCTTTTCGCCTTCACCGAGGCACAGACCCAGGACCGCTACGCCCTGCAGAACAGCCAGCTGCTGCGGGTCGCCCTCCAGGGCCACGACGACGTCCTCGCCCGTAAGGGGTCGATGGTCGCCTACCAGGGGCTGCTCGAATTCGACGGCAACTACACCACGCCCGGCCAGCACCGGGCCCGCGCCCACTCCGGCGAGGGCCTCGACCTGATGCGGGTCTCCGGGCAGGGCACCGTCTATCTGGCCAACCTCGCCCAGTACGTGCACGTCGTCGACGTCGACCACGACGGCCTGACCGTCGACAGCGCCTACGTCCTGGCGCTGGACTCCGGCCTGCACTGGGAGGTCGTCTCGGTCGACAGCCAGTACGGCATCTCCGGCACCGGCAAGTACCAGCTCAACATCACCGGGCAGGGCAAGGTCGCTCTGATGACCTCCGGCCAGCCGCTGATGCTGCAGGTCACGCCCGACAAGTACGTCAACGCCGACGCCGATGCGGTGGTCGCCTGGTCCGCGTCGCTGCGCGTCCAGATGCAGGCGCAGACGCACTCCTCGGGCGTCTGGCGGCGGCGCGGCAGCACCGGCGAGGGCTGGGAGCTGAGCTTCCTCGGGCAGGGGTACGCGCTGGTCCAGCCCAGCGAGCTGCTGCCGCCGCAGAACGCGGTCATCGGCTCGGGTCTGGCCGCCCAGTTCGGGATGGGCCAGCAGGGCGCCCGGGGCGTCAACCAGGGCAACATCTTCACCAACTGACGCCCGGGGAGCGACGATCCGACGCCCGTCCCGCCGGGGGCGGGCGCCGGCCGTAACGGTCTTTGGCGGCCCGTCAGAGCAGCGCGCGGGCGCGCTCCACCAGGCGCACCACCGAGGTGTCGGCGACGCCGGGCACCTCGTCGTAGCCGAACCAGCGCAGGTCCAGCGACTCGTCGCTGATCTCGGCCACCGCGCCCTCGGGCGCCAGCGCGGCGTACTGGACGTCCAGATGCACCGCGCAGGGCGTTTGGTGGCGGTCCAGCCGCACCGGGCCGCCGGGCAGGAGCGTGAGCCCGCGCGCGATGCCGGACTCCTCCCGCGCCTCACGCAGCGCCGCGTCCGCCAGCGAGGCGTCCTCCGGCTCGCAGTGGCCGCCCATCTGCAGCCACATCTCCAGCTTGCGGTGCAGCGTGAGCAGCACCCGGCCGCCCGCCGGGTCGATCACCAGCGCACTCGCGGTGAGGTGCCCGTCCTTGCAGGGCTTCCACATGCCGTCCCGGTGGGCGGCGAGGTGGTCGAGGTAGGCCAGCCGCAGCTGCTCCTGATCGGGCGAGGGCGCGGGCCACTCCTTGAGCACCCGCGCCGCGTCGGCGTGCAGACTCACCGGTCGCCGTCACCCTTGGCCTCGCCGGGGGCGGCGTCCGGGCCGTCGCTCCCCTCGGGGGAGGCGCCCGGTTCGGTCTTCCCGCCGCCGGCGGCCTCGCCGAGCATCTTGTCGAGCTCGGAGAAGTCCATCTGCTCGTGGTGGACGAAACCGTCCGGGTCGTCGAGGTCGGCCGCCGTCGGCAGCATGTCCGGGTGCTCCCACAGGCCGTCCCGGCCGTCCAGGCCGCGGGCGTCGGTGAGCGACGCCCACAGCCGCGAGGCGTCCCGCAGCCGGCGCGGTCGCAGCTGCAGACCGATCAGCGTGGAGAACGTCTGCTCGGCGGGGCCGCCGCTGGCCCGGCGCCGCCGCAGCGTCTCGCGGAGCCTGTCCGCCGACGGCAGATGCGGCTTGGCGGCGGCGTGCACCACCGCGTCCACCCAGCCCTCGACGAGCGCCAGCGCGGTCTCCAGACGGGCCAGCGCGGCCTTCTGCTCCGGGGTGTCCTCGGGCTGGAACATGCCCTGCTGCAGGGCGTTCTGCAGCTCCTCGGGGTGCTGCGGATCGATCTGCCCGACCACGTCCTCCAGCTTGGTCGTGTCGACCTTGATGCCGCGCGCATAGCCCTCGACGGCACCGAAGAGGTGCGAGCGCAGCCACGGCACATGGGCGAAGAGCCGCTGGTGGGCGGCCTCCCGCAGGGCCAGGTAGAGCCGCACCTCCTCCTCGGGCACGCCGAGGCCCTCACCGAAGGAGGCGACGTTCTTCGGCAGCAGCGCCGCCTTGCCGGCCGGGCCCAGCGGCAGGCCGACGTCCGTGGACCCCACGACCTCGCTGGCCAGGACGCCCAGCGCCTGCCCGATCTGGGTGCCGAACATCGCGCCGCCCATGGAGCGCATCATCCCGAGCAGCGGGCCCGCCATGGCCTGCATCTCCCCGGGCAGCACCTCGCCCATCGCCGACCCGACGCGCTCGGCGAGCGGATTGACCAGGTCCTTCCACACCGGCAGGGTCTCCTCGACCCACTCGGCGCGGCTCCAGGCCACCACCGAGGCGGAGCCCGACGGCAGGGACGTCACCCCGTCCAGCCACAGGTCCGCCAGCCGCACGGCCTCCTCGACGGCGGTCCGCTCGCCCGGCGCGACGCTCGCGTCCTTGCTGCCGTCCTCGGCGCCCTGCGCGACCGTCTGGCGCGCGATGTCCTTGGCCATGTCCCAGTTCACCGGGCCGCCCTCGTAGGAGAGCATCTGGCCCAGCCGCTGGAAGGCGGCGCCCAGGTCGCCGGGGTTCATCTCGCCGCCGGGGCCGCCCATGCCGCCGAAGAGCGCCGCGAACGGATTGTCCGCGCCGCCGCTCCCGCCGCCGAACCCGAACGGGTTCGCGGGGCCCTGGCTACCTCCCTGGCCGCCCTTCTGCTTGCCGTTGTCGCCGTCCTCCGGCTCCTCCGGCGGAAGGCCGAATCCGAATGGGGTGTCACTCACGGGTTTCCTCGGCTCGTAGGGCCGCCGACCAGGTGGCCGACGGCGACTGCCCGACATCACCTCCAGCGTAGACACCCGGACCGCTTCGGGGCTCGGTGCTTCGCTGTCCCGGTGGCTGGGGCAGGATGGACGCCACCTGGTGCGGCCGCGTCAGCACGCGCCCGCACTGAAGACAACCGCTGGAGACGCCCGGTGAGTTCCCCAGATCCGACCGTTCGCGCAGCGCGAAACGCTGCCGCCCCGACCGAGAAGACGGACGACGCCCCCGGCGCCGCGGACCGTCCGCTGCGCCGGCCCGTCGTCGCCGTCACCGGAGCCGCGTCCGGGGTCGGCGCGCTGCTCACCCGCGCCCTCGTCGCGTCCGACGAGGTCAAGGAGGTGGTGGCGATCGACGAGCGGCGCGGCGACATCGCCGAGGCGCAGTGGCACGTCCTGGACGTCCGCGATCCGGCCATCGCGGACAAACTGCGCGGCGCGGACGTCGTCGTCCACCTGGCGCTCGACCTCGACCTGGAGACCGACGCCACCGCCCGCACCGCCTACAACGTGCGCGGCACCCAGACCGTGCTCACCGCCGCCGCGGCCGCCGGCATCCACCGGGTGGTGCTGTGCACCTCCGCCATGGTCTACGGGGCGCTGCCCGACAACGACGTGCCGCTGGCCGAGGACGCCGAGCTGCGGGCCACGGCGGACGCCACCGGCGTCGGCGACCTCCTGGAGATCGAGCACCTGGCCCGCCGCGCGCCCCGCGCCCACCCCGGCCTGAACGTCACCGTGCTGCGCCCGGCCGTCCTGGTCGGCGGCACCGACACCGCGCTGACCCGGTACTTCGAATCGCCCCGCCTGCTGGTCGTCGCCGGATCGCGGCCCGCCTGGCAGTTCTGCCACGTCGAGGACCTGGTCAGCGCGCTGGAGTACGCCGCGCTGGAGAAGGTCGACGGCGAGCTGGCGGTGGGCTGCGACGGCTGGCTGGAACAGGAGGAGGTCGAGGAGCTCTCCGGTATCCGGCGCATGGAGCTGCCCTCCTCCGTGGCGCTGGGCGCCGCGGCCCGGCTGCACCGGATCGGGCTGACGCCTTCGCCCGCCGGGGACCTCGCGTACACCATGCACCCCTGGGTGGTCAGCGGCAGCCGGCTGCACGACGCGGGCTGGCGGCCGCAGTGGACGAACGAGCAGGTGCTCGCCGAGCTCCTCGAGGAGGTCGCGGGACGGCACACCGTCGCCGGCCGCCGGCTGGGCCGCAAGGACGCCACCGCCGCGGGGGCGGCCGGCGCCACCGTCGCCCTGCTGGGCACCGCCGCGCTGGTACGGCGCGCCCGCAAGGCCCGCCGCCGTATCTGACGGCGACATCGGACCGGCCCGCGTACTGGAGGAGTCTCCATACCGGTGCCGGGACGACCGGCGGATCCGGCCATTCCCCGGTGCTGCCCGGGTACGGCACGATGGGGGTATGTCTGGCACGCCCCTTCCCTCGACGCCCGGCCGCGACCACCCCGGTGAGCGCGCCGCGGCGGACCCGATCCGGCTCCTGGCGATCCGCGACACCCCGCTGTCCGTGGACGAGGTGTTCGCCGCCGTGGGCGATGCGGCGGCCGGCGGGACCGCCCTGTTCGTCGGCACGGTCCGCTCGCACGACAACGGCGCCGACGTCGACGCCCTGGGCTACTCCGCGCACCCGACCGCCGAGGCGGAGATGCGCCGGATCGCCGAGAAGGTGATCGCCGACTACCCGGTACGGGCGCTGGCCGCCGTCCACCGGGTGGGCGATCTGCGGATCGGGGACCTGGCGGTGGTCGTCGCGGTGTCCTGCCCGCACCGGGGCGAGGCGTTCGACGCCTGCCGCAAGCTGATCGACGACCTCAAGCACGAGGTTCCCATCTGGAAACACCAATCGTTTGTGGATGGAACCGAGGAGTGGGTAGGCGCCTCTTAAGAGCGCGAGGGTCCGGTCGTCCTCGAACGCGGGGGCGAATCGGTGCCGTGGATTCCGGTTGCGTAACCCGCCCCCTCGCGTGAGCGTTGACCTGGCAGATGGTTAATCTGCTTATTCGTCGATCGCGGTCGAGCAAGGGGTAGGGAGGTCGCTGATGGGTGCGCTCCTCTGGTTGCTGATTCCGGTGGGTGCCGGGCTGGTCGCCGCGGCGTGGAGCAGCTGGGCCCTGCGGAACCGCAAGACCGGGGACGTGGCGGAACTCGCGGGCTACGCCCGGTTCCGCGACGCGATGGAGAAGCAGCATTCCGTTCCCGTCCCCGACCCCGCGCCGACCGCCTCGGACTCGGCCTGAGGTTCCTCACCCGTACGCAGTAGCAAGCGTCGCCGCACCTGCGGCCGCTGCGCACGGACGCGCGTTCGATCTCGTACGGACGGCCCCGCGGGCCGGTTGTCATACTCGTCCCGTACTGTCGTTCCATGCCACGCCGCACCGCGACGCTGCTCGCCTCGACCCTGATGCTGATCGCGCTGCTCTGCGCGGGGGTGCTGATCCCCGTGCCGTACTCCGAGATGTCGCCCGGCCCGACGGTCAACACGCTCGGTGAGCACAACGGCGAGCCGGTGCTGCAGATAGCCGGGCGCAAGACGTACCCGACGACCGGTCACCTCAACATGACCACGGTCCGCGTCACCGGCCCCGACTACCGGATGAACCTCCTCGAGGCGGTCTACGGCTGGCTCGACCACGACAACGCCGTGGTCCCGCACAAGACGCTCTACCCCGAGGGTCAGACGGCCGAGCAGGCCGACCAGGAGAACGCCGAGGAGTTCACCCAGTCCCAGGAGAGCGCCAAGACCGCCGCGCTGGGCCAACTCCACATCCCGGTCGCCACCCAGACCGTGGTCGCCTCCATCGCCAAGGACAAGCCGGCCGACGGGCGGCTGCACGCCGGCGACGTGATCAAGGCCGTGGACGGCACCGCGGTCAAGCAGACCGGCGACGTCGCCAAGCTCGTCACCAAGCACAAGCCGGGCGAGAAGGTCGTCTTCACGATCATCCCCGCCAAGGAAGCGGCCGCGGCGGAGAAGCAGGGCAGGAAGCCCGCGACGGGCGCGCGGCAGATCACCATCCCGACGCAGAAGGCGGACGACGGCCGGGCCATCGTGGGCATCCAGGCCGGCGTCGACCACATCTTCCCGTTCCCGATCGACGTCAAGCTGGCCGACGTGGGCGGGCCGAGCGCCGGGCTGATGTTCGCGCTGGGCATCGTCGACAAGCTCACCCCGGGCAACATGACCGGCGGCCGGTTCGTGGCCGGCACGGGCACGATCGACGACAACGGCAAGGTCGGCCCGATCGGCGGCATTTCGATGAAGACGGTCGGCGCCCGCGACAAGGGCGCGGAGTTCTTCCTGACGCCCAAGGACAACTGCGCCACCGCCGCCAAGGACATCCCGGCGGGCCTGCGCCTGGTCAAGGTCGGCACGATAGGCGACGCCGTCAAGGCACTGCAGAAGATCAGCAAGGGGGAGACCGCCGGTCTGCCGAGCTGCAGCCCGGCAGGCCGGTCGTAAGGCGTTACGCCCCGGTCCGCCCCTCGGGTCAGCCCTCGAAGGTCGCGGCAAGGGCCTCGGCCAGGCCGGGCACCAGCGCCGAGCCGGTGAGCACCTCGGACGCGGAGTCCTTCGCGCGCAGCCGCAGCGCGGACTCGCGCCGGCCGTCGCGCAGCACGGCCACCGTCATCCGGACCTCCTCGCGGTCCGGGTGCCGGGCGACCCACTTGGCGAGCTGCGCCTCGTCCATGCCCTCGGGCTCGGCGTCCTCGGCGGACGGCGGCAGCATCAGCCGCTCCACGGTCAGCGCGCAGCCGGTGACGGCGTCCGGCCAGGCGATGGTGGCGAGGAACTCGTCCAGCGGCACGTCCGCGGGGATCTCGTCCTGCTCCACGGGGGTCAGGGAAGCGGTGGTGGTGTCGTCGATGCCGAGCTGCTCGGCGAGCGAGGGCTCCTGCGCGCGCAGCTTGGCGGTGTCGACGAGGGCGAACAGTCGGGCGGGCTGGTCCCAGCCGAGCCCGGCGCTGTACTCGTCGATTTCGAGCACCGCGCGGGTCAGGGGGTCGGCGGCCAGGGGGGTGCCGCCAGCGGGAGAGCCGGGAAAGTCAGTCATGCTCAACATCGTGCCTTGTCCACCCCCGAAATCGGGAACCGGGTAAAGCCTTCGTAAGTTGCATCACTGGGTCCTACTATCGCCGGGCCTGCTCCACACGACAGCGAAACTTCGAGGTGCGCACCTTGGCTTTCCAGATGCCGGACCGCGGCGGAGGCCCGTCCGGGCCACGGATCAGAGTCGGCCGACCGTCGCGGCGGATCCGGACCCTGCTCATGACCTTGGGCGTGCTGGCCGTGCTGGCCATGCTCTTCGTGATGTTCGCGGGGTTCTGGACCGACTGGCTCTGGTACCGCTCGGTCCATTACTCCTCGGTCTTCACCACGACCCTGTGGACCAAGATCGGCCTGTTCTTCGCCTTCGGCATCGTGATGGCGGTGGCCGTCGGCGTCAACATCTGGCTGGCGCACCGGCTGCGCCCGCCGCTCAGCGCGATGTCCATGGAGCAGCAGAGCCTGGACCGCTACCGCATGGGCGTCGCGCCCTTCAAGAAGTGGGCGTTGATCGCGATCGCGGCCGTGGTCGGCCTGATCGCCGGCGCGTCCGCTTCCGGTGAGTGGCAGACGTGGCTCCAGTGGGTCAACGGCGTGCCGTTCGGCAAGAAGGACCCGCAGTTCGGCATGGACGTCGCGTTCTACGCGTTCGATCTGCCGTGGTACCGCTTCCTGTTGAGCTTCGGCTTCGCCGCCGCGGTGCTGTCCCTGGTCGCCGCGGCGCTGACGCACTACCTCTACGGCGGGCTGCGGCTGACCAGCCCCGGCTCGCGGGCGACCGCCGCCGCCACCGGCCATCTGTCGGTGCTGCTGGGCATCTTCGTGTCGCTGAAGGCGATCGCGTACTGGCTCGACCGGTACGGCCTCGCGGTGAAGTCCAGCGGCCTGAAGTCGGCCGACAACTGGACGGGTCTGCGGTACGTGGACGCCAACGCCTATCTGCCGGCGAAGACGATCCTGTTCTTCATCGCGGCGATCTGCGCGGTGCTGTTCTTCGCGACCCTGTGGCGGCGTACGTGGCAGCTGCCGGTGATCGGCTTCGGCCTGATGGTGCTGTCCGCGATCCTGATCGGCGGGCTGTATCCGGCGATCGTGCAGAAGTTCCAGGTCCAGCCCAACGAGCAGGCCAAGGAAGCGCCGTACATCAAGCAGAACATCAAGGCGACCCGGGACGCGTACGACATCCAGGACTCGGAGGTCACGCCGTACAAGGGCAATTACAAGCCCACCGGCAAGGACGACAGCCAGCGGCTGCGCGACGACGCCGACGCCTCGGCCAGCATGCGGCTGCTGGACCCGAACGTGGTCTCGCCGGCGTTCCAGCAACAGCAGCAGGTCAAGGGGTACTACCAGTTCCCCTCCACGCTCGACGTCGACCGGTACAAGGACCAGGACGGCGCCGAGCAGGACACCGTCATCGGTCTGCGCGAGCTGAACATCGCCGGCATCCCCGAGCGCAACTGGATCAACGACCACTTCAAGTACACCCACGGCTACGGCGCGGTCGCCGCCAAGGGCACCGAGACCGCCGAGGGCGGCGGCCCCAAGTACACCGAGTCCGACCTGCCCGCCCGGGGGCAGCTGAGCGCGAAGCCGTACCAGCAGCGGGTGTACTACGGCGAGAAGACCTCGCAGTACTCCATCGTCGGCGGTCCGCAGAAGGAGCTGGACTACTCCGAGGACGGCAGCGAGAAGAGCTACAGCTACCAGGGCGGCAGCGGCGTCAGCCTCGCCAACCCGATCAACCGCGCGGCCTACGCCGTGGCCTTCGGGGAGCCGCAGATCCTCTACTCCGGCGCGATCGGCGACGGCTCGCGGATCCTGTACAACCGCACGCCGAAGGAGCGCGTCGAATCCGTCGCCCCCTGGCTGACCATCGACGGCGACGCCTATCCGGCGGTCATCGACGGCCGGATCAAGTGGATAGTCGACGCCTACACCACCAGCAACGGCTATCCGTACGCCTCGCGCACCACGCTCGGGGACACCACGGCCGATTCGCTCACCGACGGCCAGCGGGCGGTGGTGGCCCAGCAGAACCAGGTCAACTACATCCGCAACTCCGTCAAGGCGACGGTGGACGCCTACGACGGCTCGGTCAAGCTCTACCAGTGGGACGAGAAGGACCCGGTCCTCAAGACCTGGATGAAGTCGTTCCCCGGCACGGTCGAGAAGAAGAGCGCGATCAGCCCGGCGCTGAAGGAGCACCTGCGCTACCCGCAGGACCTGTTCAAGGTGCAGCGCCAGCTGCTGACCACGTACCACGTCACGGACCCGGGGACGTTCTACACCGGCTCCGAGCGCTGGCAGATCCCCAGCGACCCGACCACCAAGTCCGGCAACGCGGTACCGCCGTACTACCTGAGCATGAAGATGCCGGACCAGAAGGACCGGTCCTTCTCGCTGACGACCACCTTCACGCCCAACAAGCGGGAGAACCTGGGCGCGTTCATGGCGGTCGACGCCAATGCGACCAGCGGTGACTACGGCAGGATCAGACTGCTGAAGCTGCCGTCGGAGACACCGGTGCCCGGCCCGCAGCTGGTGCAGTCGAAGTTCAACTCCGACCCGGTTATCGCCAACGAGCTCAACATCCTCAAGAAGTTCGGCGACTCGGAGATCGAGTACGGCAATCTGCTGACCGTGCCCCTGGACGGCGGACTGCTCTACGTCGAACCGGTGTATCTGCGCGGTGCCAACACCAACTACCCGTTGCTGAAGAAGGTGTTGGTGAGCTACGGCGACAACAAGCCGGTCCTGGAGGACTCCCTGAAGGACGCGCTGGACGTGGTCTTCGGCAAGAAGGCGGCCAGCTCCGGGACGGAGAACCCGCCGGGCGGCGAGACGGGCAAGCAGAAGCCGTCCGACCAGACCGTGCAGCAGGCGCTGTCCGACGCCGAGAAGGCGTACGAGGAGGGCGAGAAGGCCCTCGGACAGCGCGACCTGGCCGGGTACGACGAGGCGAAGAAGAAGCTCAAGGCGGCGCTGGACCGGGCGGCCGAGGCCGCCCGGAAGGCCGGCAAGCCGGGCAGCTGACCTCCCGGCGGGGCCGCGCCGCTTCCGGGGGCCGCGCGGCGGCCCCGCGGGACCGTGGTAGATTGAGGGCACAACGACGCGGGGTGGAGCAGCTCGGTAGCTCGCTGGGCTCATAACCCAGAGGTCGCAGGTTCAAATCCTGTCCCCGCTACTGAAGGTCGAAGGCCTGGATCCTCAAGGATCCGGGCCTTCGTCATGTGTTCACGCCGATCCGGAAGAAAGCCGGGTCGCGCGCCTCGTGTAGGGAACCTGTGTGCTTGAGTTTGACATGTCGTCGTGTCGGGAAGTCGACAAACCGCTGAAGTGACCTCACTGGCTGCGGTATACCAGGTGTACGCGGGTTACGGGTGATGCGACGATGGGTCTTATGGGGGACAAGGCAAGGTTGTTGGAGACGGACCGGTTTGTACCAGCGCCCGACGACGGGCGCGAATCCGAGCTGCAGATCGACGCGATGGAGGCCGCGGAGGCCGCCGAGGCGTCCGATGCCGTGACCGAGTCCGGCCACCGCCGGGCCGCCGAGGCGGGCGACCCGTCCGCGATGAGCGCCCTGGGCGCGATGCTGCTGCGCCGCGGTGACCTCGACGGCGCCGAGCCGCATCTGCGGTCCGCGGCCGCCACCGGCGACCGCGCCGCGGCCAACAACCTCGGCGTCCTGCTCCACCAGCGCGGCTACGGCGACGAGGCGGCCGGCTGGTGGCGGATCGCCGCCGTCGCCGGTTCCGCCGCCGCCGCGCACGCCCTCGGCCGCCACTACCGCGAGCGCGGCGACGAACCGGCCGCCGAGTACTGGCTGCGCCAGTCCGCCGAGTCCGGCCACTGCCTGGGCGCCTACGCCCTCGCCGATCTGCTCGAACACCGCGGTGACGACGGCGCCGAGCGCTGGTTCCGGGCGGCCGCCGAGCGCGGTCACCGCGAGGCCGCGTACCGCCTCGCCCGGCTCATCGAGGACGGCCGCGACGCCGACCGCCGGGCGGTGCCCGCGTACGGCGAGCTGACCCAGCAGGAGGAGGCCGAGCAGTGGTACCGCCAGGCCGCCGCCCGCGGCCACCGCAGGGCCGCGCTGCAGCTCGGCGCGCTCCTGGAGGACCGCGGCGACATCCAGGAGGCGGGCCGCTGGTACCTCTCCGCCGCCAAGGACGGCGAGGCGCGCGCCGCCTGCGCGCTGGGCTACCTGCTGCGCGACGCCGGTGACGAGGAGAGCGCCGCGGAGTGGTGGCGGCGGGCCGCCCAGGACGGCGACGGCAACGCCGCCAACGCGCTGGGCGCGCTCCACGCCGACCGGGGCGAACTGCAGACCGCCGAGCGCTGGTACCGCGCCGCCCTGGACGCCGGGGACGTCAACGGCGCCTACAACATCGGGCTGCTCTGCGCCGAGCAGGGCCGTCCGGGCCGCGGCGAGCAGTGGTACCGCCGGGCCGCGTACGCCGGGCACCGCGAGGCCGCCAACGCGCTGGCGATCCTGCTGCTGCAGCGCGGCGACGCCTCGGGGGCCGAGCCGTGGTTCTCCAAGGCGGCCGAGGCGGGCAGCGTGGACGCCGCGTTCAACCTCGGCATCCTCTACGCGAGTCGCGGCGACGACCGGACCGCGCACACCTGGTACGAGCGGGCGGCCGCGGCCGGGCACACCGACGCGGCGCTCCAGGTCGCCATCGTGCAGCTGCGCGAGGGCCGGCTGCCGGACGCCGAGCGCAATCTGCGCTGCGCGGCCGGCGGCGGCAGTGCCGAGGCGGCCTTCCGGCTCGCCGACCTGCTCGACCGCCAGGCCTCGGCGGCCGGTACGGGGCAGGCGGACGGCGACCGTACGGCGGAGGACGAGAGCACGCAGTGGTACGAGCGGGCGGCCCGGCAGGGGCACCGCCGCGCCCAGGTCCGGGTTGGCATGTTCGCGGCGGCCCGGGGGGACGTCGTCGAGGCCGCCGACTGGTACCGCACGGCGGCCGAGGCGGGCAGCCGGAACGGCGCCTTCAACCTCGGGCTGCTGCTGGCCCGTGAGGGGAGCCTGCCCGAGGCGGCCCTGTGGTGGCAGCGGGCCGCCGAGGCCGGGCACGGCCGGGCCGCGCTGCGGCTGGCGCTGCTCGCGGCCCGCCGCGGCGCCCTCGCCGAGGCGCAGCGCTGGTGCGCGCACGCCGTCGAGATGGGCCCGCCGGAGGTCGCCGAGCGGGCGGCCCGGCTGCGTACGGCGCTCCAGGACGAGCTGACGGCGTAGCGACGGTGCGGTGGACCGGTGCGGACGGCCTGGTGAAAGGAATTTGCACCGGTCGTCCGGCGGGGGTTAGAGTGAGGGCACAACGACGCGGGGTGGAGCAGCTCGGTAGCTCGCTGGGCTCATAACCCAGAGGTCGCAGGTTCAAATCCTGTCCCCGCTACTGAAGGACGAAGGCCCGGATTCCCAGGAATCCGGGCCTTCGTCGTCTGTGCGTCCGTCCGGCGGGCGGCCACCGGCAGGGCCGGCGGCCGCCCGGCGCGTCAGGACGAGGTGCTGCGGCAGTTGGGGCAGATGCCCCGGTACGTCACGGTGACCTCGGAGACCTGGAAGCCGTACCGCTCCGGCTCGGGGAGGGCGGTGAGCGGGTCGCCGTGGAGGTGCACGTCACGGATCGTGCCGCACTGCGAACAGACCAGGTGCTGGTGGTCGTGGTGGGCGTTCGGGTCGTAGCGCTTGGCCCGGCCGTCCGTGCTCACCTCGATGACCTCGCCGAGCGAGACCAGCTCACCCAGGGTGTTGTACACCGTGGCGCGGGAGATCTCGGGAAGCCGGCCGGCCGCCAGGGCGTGCACCTCGTCGGCGGTGTAGTGGACGTGGTCCCCGTCGAGGACCTCGGCGACGACGCGTCGCTGCGCGGTCAGCCGCCAGCCGCGTCCCCGGAGTCGTTCCAGCAGGTCACTCATGCCAATCACCTATCAGTCAGATAGTGCAAGGGTACCAGCGGCCGTCCATCGCCGGATCGGGTATGAGTTTCGGACCCTTCTTGACTTAGACATTGTCCAATGTAGGATCGGGTACGGCGCAAGCCCAGGGCAGGTGTAGAGACGTTTCAGGAGGCGCACGTGTCGGTAGAGAGCACCACCGGACCGCTGACCACGGAGGCCGGCGCTCCGGTCGCGGACAACCAGAACAGCGAGACGGCGGGCATCGGCGGCCCCGGCCTGATCCAGGACCAGCTCCTGATCGAGAAGCTCGCGCACTTCAACCGCGAGCGCATCCCGGAGCGCATCGTGCACGCCCGCGGCGCCGGCGCGTACGGCACGTTCACGGTCACCGCCGACGCGACCAAGTACACGCGCGCCGCGTTCCTCTCCGAGATCGGCAAGCAGACCGAGGTCTTCCTGCGGTTCTCCACCGTCGCGGGCAACCTCGGCGCGGCCGACGCGGTGCGTGACCCCCGTGGCTTCGCGCTGAAGTTCTACACGGAGGAGGGGAATTACGACCTCGTCGGGAACAACACCCCGGTCTTCTTCATCAAGGACGCCATCAAGTTCCCCGACTTCATCCACACCCAGAAGCGCGACCCGTACACCGGCTCGCAGGAGGCGGACAACGTCTGGGACTTCTGGGGTCTGAGCCCGGAGTCCACCCACCAGGTGACCTGGCTGTTCGGCGACCGCGGCATCCCGGCCTCGTACCGCCACATGGACGGCTTCGGCTCGCACACCTTCCAGTGGAACAACGCCGCCGGTGAGGTCTTCTGGGTCAAGTACCACTTCAAGACCGACCAGGGCATCAAGAACCTCACCCAGGACGAGGCCAACAAGCTCGCCGGTGAGGACCCGGACAGCCACCAGCGCGACCTGCGCGAGTCGATCGAGCGCGGGGAGTTCCCGACCTGGACCGTCGGCGTGCAGATCATGCCCGCCGCCGAGGCCGCGAACTACCGCTTCAACCCGTTCGACCTGACCAAGGTGTGGCCGCACGCGGACTACCCGGTCATCGAGATCGGCAAGCTGGAGCTCAACCGCAACCCGGAGAACATCTTCGCCGAGGTCGAGCAGTCGATCTTCTCCCCGCACCACTTCGTGCCGGGCATCGGCCCGTCCCCCGACAAGATGCTCCAGGGCCGGCTCTTCGCGTACGGCGACGCGCACCGCTACCGCGTCGGCATCAACGCCGACCACCTGCCGGTCAACCGCCCGCACGCCACCGAGGCGCGCAGCCACGGCCGGGACGGCGTGCTCTACGACGGCCGCCACGGCCGGCAGAAGAACTACGAGCCCAACAGCTTCGGCGGTCCCGCCCAGACCGGTCTGCCGCTGTGGCAGCCGGCCCCGGTCGCCGGGTCCACGGGTGAGCAGGCCGCGCCCTCGCATGCCGAGGACAACGACTTCGTCCAGGCCGGCAACCTCTACCGCCTGATGTCGGAGGAAGAGAAGGGGCGCCTGATCGACAACCTGGCGGGCTTCCTCGCCAAGGTCTCCCGCGACGACATCGCCCAGCGGGCGATCGAGAACTTCCGCAACGCGGACGCGGACTACGGCAAGCGGCTGGAGGCCGCGGTCCAGGCCCTGCGCGGCTGATCACCGAACGGCCCCTCGGGGCCGCTCGGCGGCCGCTTGCCGTAACAGCCGAAGAGGCCGGACGCCAATGGGCTCCGGCCTCTTCGTGCGCCCGGCGCCAGGAGCCGGGCGCCTCACCGGAGGACGGTTGACGAGGGGTCAGGCCGGGACGGCGCCGACCCGTACACCGGCCGTCGACCAGCAGCGGATGATGTCGCGGACGGAGACCACGCCGACCGGTCCGTGGTCGTTCAGCACGATCAGATGGCGGAAGCCGCCGCGCACCATGGCGTCCGCGGCATCGTCGAGGGTCCAGTCCGGAGCGGCGAAGACCACGTCCGGGGTGGTGTGGGCCTGCACGGTTTCCCGGTCGGGATTCTCGCCCGCGCCGAGGGAGTTGAGGATGTCGCGCTCGGTCAGGATGCCGATGCCGCTGTTGTCGCTGTCGAGGACCACGGCCGAGCCGATGCGGCGGGCCGCCATCAGCTGGGCCGCCTGGCGGAGGGTGTGAGCGGGCCCGATGGTGAGGACCACCGTGCTCATGGCGTCCTTGACGTACATGGGCATGGAGTGGAGCCACCTCCTTGGTGAATGCGCCTTGCGAACGAATTCACAAGTTCACAAACTTGGGGATTCTCATGTTCACATGCCGTCGCGCGCGGTAACAAGGGGCAAGTGCTGGACGGATGTCCGAACACCCGCCCCTGGAGACGCCGCGTCACAGGTCAGCGCGGTGTGCGGTGGGGAAAGGCCGTCAGAAAAACGGACGTTCCCGGCGGGTCAGTGGGCGGCGTCGCCGAGGTAGCTCAGCAAGTCCTCGTGCAGCAGACCGTTGGAGGCCGCCGCATTGCCGCTGTGCGGGCCCGGCTTGCCGTCCAGCCCGGTGAACTGCCCGCCGGCCTCGTTGACCACCACCGCGCAGGCCGCCATGTCCCACAGCGACAGCTCCGGCTCCGCGCAGATGTCCACCGCACCCTCGGCGACCAGCATGTACGGCCAGAAGTCGCCGTACGCCCGGGTCCGCCAGCAGTCCCGGCTCAGGTCGAGGAACCCGGACAGCTTGCCGCGCTCCTCCCACCCCGTGAGCGAGGAGTACGCGAACGACGCGTCCTGGATGCGGCCGACCTTCGACACCTGCAGCCGGGTCGCGGAGGTCAGGCTGCGGCCGGTGAACGCCCCCAGGCCCTCCGCCGCCCACCAGCGGCGGTTCAGCGCCGGCGCGGAGACGATGCCGACCACCGGGCGGTCACCGCCCTCGCCGCGCTCCATCAGCGCGATCAGCGTCGCCCAGACCGGCACGCCGCGGACGTAGTTCTTGGTGCCGTCGATCGGATCGATGATCCAGCGGCGCGGGCCGGCGCCCTCGCTGCCGAACTCCTCGCCGAGCACCGCGTCGCGCGGCCGGGCCCGCTGGAGCTGGCCGCGGATGAGCTCCTCGGCGGCCTTGTCGGCCTCGCTCACCGGGGTCATGTCCGGTTTGGTCTCGACCTTCAGGTCGAGCGCCTTGAAGCGCTCCATGGTGGCGGCGTCCGCGGCGTCGGCGAGGACGTGACCGAGGCGAAGATCATCGTGATAGTCGGGCATGTGCGAACAGTATCCATTGGTATACCTGCGGGCCACACGGCCATGCCCGGCGGGCGTGTGTCGCCCTCCGTCCGGCGGGTGCGGACCCGGCCGCGCCCCCGCGGGCCCCGGTGGCGCACCGGTCACGGGGCGCGCCGGCGAGGACGCCGCGACACCCCTTGACAGCCTCTGACACCGCCTCAATTCTGTGCGAAAACCGGCCACCTGGGCCGGCGGCCGGGGAGGCGACGGATGCCCGCAGCGCGTGACTCCTTGCTGGACGCCGCCTACACGGCGCTGACCGCCCGGGCCTGGTCGGACATCCGGATGGTCGAGGTGGCGGCCGCGGCCGGGGTGTCCCGGCAGACGCTCTACAACGAGTTCGGCAGCAAGGAGGGGCTCGCCCGGGCCCTGGTGCGCCGGGAGACCGACAACTACCTCGCCGGGGTCGCCAGGGCGCTCGCCCGGGGCGGCACCGGGAGCCCCCGGACGCGCCGTGACGGGGCCGCCCGGGTGGTGGCCGCGGCCGCCTGGACGCTCCGGACCGCACGGGCGAATCCCCTGGTCAGGGCGGCTCTGACGGGCTGCTGGGGCGACCGGCTGCCGCCCCTTTCGCCGGCCGCCGGCCCGGCGCCCGCCGAGCTGGTCGGCCGGTTCTGCGCCCAGGCGGTCGCGGCCCTGGAACCCGACTGGCCCGCGGAGGAACTGCCCGCCCTGGGCACCGCCTGCGAGACCGCGGCCCGGCTGACGCTGTCCTGTGTGGTGGCCCCGCCCGCGCCGGCTCCCCCGGAGGCGGCGCCGCCGGGACGCGTACCGGCCCAGCGGGCGCGGCGGGACCAGGAGGCCGAGGCGGTGTCGCGGCTCGTACGGGGGGCGTTCGGGCGGCCGGCCGGGGACGGCGCGCAGACCGCGGCCGGCCGCGGCTGACGCACCGTCACAAGAGCCGCCGGGTCAGTGCGCGCCGCCCGACAGCTGGAGGCCGATGATGCCCGCGATGACCAGCGTGATGGAGACGATCTTCAAGGTGGAGACCACGTCACCGAGGAAGACCATGCCGTAGACCGCCGTCCCGGCCGCGCCGAGGCCGGTCCACACCGCGTACGCCGGACCCACGTCGAGCTTGCGCAGGGCCAGGGTCAGCAGTCCGAAGCTGGCGAGCGCGAAGGAGGCGAAGGCGATGGTCGGCAGGAGGCGGGTGAAACCGTGCGAGAGCTTCAGACAGACCGCGAAGCCGGTCTCCAGCAGCCCCGCCACCACGACCAGCAGCCACGCCATGTCCCATTGCCTCCGTCAGCCGGATGAGTGACGACGGGACTTCAGCCTCACTCCGCTGGGGCCCCGCCTGGCGGTCAGCGGCCGGTGACCATGCGCCAGCCTTGGTGTGATTATGCAG
Source organism: Streptomyces bugieae (assembly GCF_036352915.1). Taxonomy (NCBI): domain Bacteria; kingdom Bacillati; phylum Actinomycetota; class Actinomycetes; order Kitasatosporales; family Streptomycetaceae; genus Streptomyces; species Streptomyces bugieae. The sequence goes on along the minus strand of NZ_JAZBJP010000040.1, from coordinate 33,537 downwards.
TTGTCCCGGGCGGAGGACAGCGAACTCCGGGAGATCAGTCGCCCTCGCGTCGTTCCCGGGTGGACAGCAGCCGGCGCAGCGAATGCAGCCGGGCCGGATCGGCGTGGCCGTCGGCGACCCACTGGTCCAGGGCGCAGTCCTGCTCGTCGTGGCTGCAGGCGCGCGGGCAGTCGACGGTGCCCGGCTCCAGGTCGGGGAAGGCGTGGATGACCCGGGACGGGTCGATGTGGGCCAGCCCGAAGGAGCGGACGCCGGGGGTGTCGATGACCCAGCCCGCGTCACCGGGCAGCGGCAGCGCCAGCGCGGAGGTGGTGGTGTGCCGGCCGCGGCCGGTGACCGCGTTGACGTTGCCGGTGGCCCGGCGGCGCTCCGGGACCAGCGCGTTGACCAGGGTCGTCTTGCCGACGCCGGAGTGCCCGACGAACGCCGTCATCCGGCCCTTGAGCGCCTCGCGGACCTGCTCGGCGGCGCTGCCGTCGGTGAGTTCGTCGCGGTTGGTGACGATGGCGGGGACACCGAGCGTGCCGTACGACTCCAGCAGCGCGTCGGCGGACGCCAGGTCGGACTTGGTCAGCACCAGCAGCGGCTCCAGGCCCGCGTCGTAGGCGGCGACCAGGCAGCGGTCGATGAGCCGGGGACGCGGCTCGGGGTCGGCGAGCGCGGTGACGATGGCGAGCTGGTCGGCGTTGGCGACCACGACCCGCTCGAACGGGTCGTCGTCGTCGGCCGTCCGGCGCAGCGTGGACGTGCGCGGCTCGACCCGGACGATCCGGGCGAGGGTGTCCTTGGCGCCGCTCAGATCACCGACGACGGCGACCCGGTCGCCGACCACCGCGCTCTTGCGGCCCAGTTCGCGGGCCTTCATCGCGGTGACCGTGCGGCCCTCGATGAGGCAGGTCAGCCGGCCCCGGTCGACGGTCAGGACCAGGCCCTCGGCCGCGTCCTCGTGCTTGGGGCGGATGTTCGTACGGGGCCGGTTGCCCTTGCGGTTGGGGCGGACGCGGACGTCGTCCTCATCGGGGTTCTTGCCGTAGCGGCGCATGGCGGCCGGTCCCTCAGGCTCTCCGGGCCGGGCCGGGCGACGCGGCGAGCATGTCCGTCCACAGCGCGGGGAAGTCGGGCAGGGTCTTGGCCGTGGTGGCGACGTTCTCCACCTCCACGCCCTCGACCGCGAGGCCGATGACCGCGGCGGCGGTGGCCAGCCGGTGGTCGTCGTAGGTGTGGAAGATCCCGCCGTGCAGCGGGCGCGGCCGGATGTGCAGCCCGTCCGCGGTCTCGGTGACGTCGCCGCCGAGCTCGTTGAGCTCCTTGGTGAGCGCGGCCAGCCGGTCGGTCTCGTGCAGCCGCAGGTGGGCCACGCCGCGCAGCGTGGAGGGGGAGTCGGCGAGCGCGGCGACCGCGGCGATGCCGGGGGTCAGCTCGCCGACCTCGCTCAGGTCGACGTCGATGCCGTGGATGCGGCCGCTGCCGGTGAAGGTCAGGCCCTGGTCGGTCAGCTCGCAGGAGCCGCCCATGGTGGTGAAGATCTCACGCAGCGCGTCACCGGGCTGGGTGGTGTGCTCGGGCCAGTCCGGGATGGTGACCCGCCCGCCGGTGACCAGGGCGGCGGCCAGGAACGGCTGGGCGTTGGACAGATCGGGCTCGACGACCAGGTCGCGGCCGAGCAGCGCGCCCGGGGTGACCCGCCAGACGTTGGGCTCGCCGCCCGCCTCCGGGGTGTCCACCTGCGCGCCGACGCTGCGCAGCATGTCGACGGTCATCCGGATGTGCGGCATCGACGGCAGGGCCGCGCCGACGTGCCGGACCTCGACGCCCTGGTTGAAGCGCGGCGCGGACAGCAGCAGGGCGCTGACGAACTGCGAGGACGAGGAGGCGTCGATCTCCACCGCGCCGCCCTCCAGGGCGCCGCTGCCGAAGACCGTCATCGGGAGCGCGCCGCGGTTGTCGTCGTCGATCCGGGCGCCCAGGGCGCGCAGCGCGTCGATCACGCCGCCGAGCGGGCGCTCGTAGGAGCGCGGGTCGCCGTCGAAGCGGACCGGGCCGTCGGCGAGCGCGGCGACCGGCGGCAGGAAGCGCATGACCGTTCCGGCATTGCCGACGTCGACGGCGGCCGGGCCGTGCAGACCGGCCGGGATGATCCGCCAGGCCTCACCGCCGCCGGGCCGGTCCACGGCGTCCGCGGAGCCGGCGGAGCTGGAGGAGGCGGTCTCCTCGATGCCGACGCCCATGGTGCGCAGCGCCTCGGCCATCAGGAGGGTGTCGCGGGAGCGCAGCGGGCGGCGCAGCCAGCCGGGCTCGGAGGAGAGGGCGGCCAGCACCAGGCCGCGGTTGGTGACCGATTTGGAGCCGGGCACGGTGACGGTTGCATCGACGGCCCCGGGGGCTACGGGGGCGGGCCACAGGGCGGGATGTGCGGGGCTCTCGGTCATGCCCTTACTTTAATGGCTGGGCAAGGGTGCCGATCTTGATCAAAAGCGGCGCAACCCATCCGAAACATGGCACTGGTAGTGCGCTCGCGTGCCGGAAGCGCGGAGGTGGCGGACGTACGGACCGCGCACGGCGGACGTACGAGGCGCTGCGGACATACCGGGCGGGAGTACAGGGCGTGCCGCCGTTGACGGCAGCGGCCCGCCGGTGCCCTCAGAGGCCGAGCAGCCAGCGCCCGCCGCCCATCAGGGAGCACAGCGTCACCACGTGGAACAGGCCGAGCCACAGCGCCGCCGGGACATGGGTCAGCCGCGCCAGCTGGTCCGGGTCGGAGTCCACCGCACCGCCGCGGCGCCGCTTGCCCTGCAGCTCGAAGGGCGGCCGCACCCCGCCCAGCAGCAGGAACCACACCACCGCGTACCCGAACCCGGCCTGCACGTCCGGTGTGGTCAGCCAGGAGACCAGCAGGAACGCGGCGCCGGCCAGGACGACGGTGAGCACGCCGTAGGCGTTGCGGATCATGACCAGCATCGCCAGCAGCAGTGCGGTCGCGCCCCACAACAGGGCCGTGATGTGACCGGCCGCCAGGAGGGCGGCGCCGGCCAGACCGAGCAGGGACGGTGCCACATAACCGGCCGCAGCGGTCAGCACCATGCCAAGACCGGTCGGTTTGCCGCGGGAAACGGTCAGTCCCGAGGTGTCGGAGTGCAGCCGGATGCCGTCCAGGCGGCGCCCGCTGACCAGCGCGATCAGGCCGTGCCCGCCCTCGTGCGCGATGGTGATCGCATTGCGCGAGAGCCGCCACGCGGTGTGCGGGACGACGACGGCCAGGGCGAGCACCGCCGTGGCGATCACCAGCCAGAGCGACGGGGCGGGCTGGGTCCCGGTGACCCGGCCCCATATGTCGGTGAGGTGGTCGGTCTCCATGTCTCCCCTTCGTGTGGCATGGCAGTGTGGCATGCATGTGCGGGAGGTATGCAGCGAGTCGTCGCCCCGAGGACCTGGTCGGCCTGTTCGGGGTGCAGCAGTGGGAGCCCGAGGAGACGCTGGCGCCCAGTTGGAACGTGGCGCCGACGGCCACCGTGCACGCGGTGCTGGAACGACCCCTCAAGGGCGAGGGCGCCCCAGACGGGCCGGTGCGCCAGCTGCGGCCGCTGAAGTGGGGGCTGGTCCCGTCGTGGTCGAAATCACCCGACGGCGCGGCAAGAATGATCAACGCGCGCTCGGAAACGGTCCACGAGAAGCCGTCGTTCCGGCGGGCCTTCGCGACCCGGCGCTGTCTGATCCCCGGTGACGGCTACTTCGAGTGGGTCACCGACGCGGCCGAGCGGGAGCTGGAGGAGCAGGGCCGGAAGAAGCGGCCGCGCAAGCAGCCGTACTTCGTGACGCCCGCGGACGGCTCCGTGATGGCGATGGCCGGGCTGTACGAGTTCTGGCGGGACCGCACGCTCCCCGGCGACCACCCGCTGGCCTGGTGGGTGACCTGCACGGTCGTCACCACCGCCGCCGAGACCACCCCGCTGGCCGGGGCGGACGGCGGCCCCGGCCCGCAGTCGCTGGCCGAGATCCACCCCAGGATGCCGCTGGTGCTGCCCCCGGACCGCTGGGACGCCTGGCTCGACCCGGGCCGTACCGACCCCGACGAGCTGCGGGAGCTGCTGGCGCCCCCGCCGCCCGGGCTGCTGCGCGCCCATCCCGTACCGACCGACGTCAGCAACGTCCGCAACAACGGGCCCGAGCTGGTCACCGAGCTCGACGGGCCGGAGGTCGGCACGCTGTTCTGAGCCGGTGCGCGCCCGGTGGCGCCCGGCCCGGTGGCCGTCCGGCGGGCGTGGGGCGGTGCCGTTCGCGTCCCGGCGCGGGCAGGATGGGCGTATGAGCACAGGGGCGAAGGAGACCGAGACGGTCGGGACGCCGGCGGGCGAGGCCCGGATCACCTGGTACCGCGAGGCGACGCCGGCGCGGGCCGTGGTGGCGGTGAGCCACGGCGCCGGCGGCGGTATCGAGGCGCGCGACCTGCGGGCCCTGGCGGCCGCGCTGCCGGCCCGCGGCTACCCGGTGGCGCTGGTCGAGCAGCCGTGGCGGGTGGCCGGCAAGAAGGTGGCACCGGCGCCGAAGACCCTGGACGCGGCGTGGACCGCGCTGTGGCCCGCGCTGGAGAAGCCGGGACTGCCGGTGGTCGCCGGCGGCCGGAGCGCGGGTGCCCGGGTGGCCTGCCGTACGGCCCGCGAGCTGGGCGCCGAGGCCGTACTGGCGCTGAGCTTCCCGCTGCACCCCCCGGGCAGGCCGGAGAAGTCCCGGGTGGACGAGCTGACCGGCGCCGGGGTGCCGACGCTGGTCGTGCAGGGCGGCCGGGACCCCTTCGGCCGGCCCGACGAGTTCCCGCCGGGCACCGAGCTGGCCGATGTGCCGCACGGCGACCACGGGTTCGCGGTCCCGAAGAAGGCGGGGATCGGCGAGGCCGCGACGATGACCGGGCTCACCGACGCCGTACTCGCCTGGCTGGACGGGCTCTTCGGCTGAGCGCGACCCGCGGCCCGCGGCACCGGCAGGGGCCCGCGTACCCGCGGGGGCCCGCCGGCGCCGGGGCTCAGTCGCCCTGCCCGCGCGGCCGGGCCCGTACGTGCACCCGCTCGCCCTGCCGCCCGAAGAGGCTCAGCACCTCCACCGGCGTCTTGTCGGCGGGCCCGAACCAGTGCGGCAGCCGGGTGTCGAACTCCGCCGCCTCCCCGGCCCGCAGCACCACGTCGCGGTCGGCCAGCAGCAGCCGCAGCCGACCGGACAGCACGTACAGCCACTCGTAGCCCTCGTGGATCCGCTGCTCCGGCGGGCCGGCGACGGGATCGATCACCAGCTTGAACGCCTGCAGCGCGCCCGGCTGGCGGGTCAGCGGCACCACCGTCATACGGCCGCGCCGCTGCGGCACCGCGCGGATCCTGGGGTCGCCCACCTCCGGCGCGCCCACCAGCTCGTCCAGCGGCACCTGGTGCGCCTGGGCCAGCGGCAGCAGCAGTTCGAGGGTGGCCCGGCGGCCGCCGGACTCCAGGCGCGAGAGGGTGCTCACCGAGATGCCGGTCGCCTCGGACAGCGCGGCCAGGGTCACCCCGCGCTCCTGCCGGATCCGCCGCAGCCGGGGCCCCACCTCGGCGAGGACCCGGTCGTACACCTGGTCCGGCGCCGGGGCGCGGTCGGGGGCGGCGCCGGCCGCCGGGGCGTGCGCCGTGCGGTCCGGCGGGGGGCCGGCAGTGTCGTCGTCCACGCTCCCATTGCCGAACCGGCAATCGCATTTGTCAACCCCGGGAGGCGAAACCGCCGCAAGAAGATCGCGCGGAGCGGGAATGCCCGGGCCGGAGCGGCTGTTGTCGCATCCGTACGGACGCGCGTACGTACCAGCGAAGCACGAGGAATGGGAGTCCGCCGCATGGGAATCGCTTGCCCGGCCCGCCCGGCCGCTGACCTGCCGTGGTCGCAGATGCAGGTGGCACAGCCCGCCCTGGCTGGAGCGGCGGCGGCACCGGATCGTCGTCTATTCTCCGAATCGAGTGGGTCCGTTTCCGGATCCGTGACGGTGTTGGAGGAGGTGGGTCCGGTCACCGGTACCGACGCAGGGACCGACGGCTCGGCCGAGGAGATGTCCGACCGCCGGCAGGAGAGTGCGGCCGAGCGCAATGCGCGCTTCGAGCGGGACGCGCTCACCTTCCTGGACCAGATGTACTCCGCCGCCCTGCGCATGACGCGCAACCCGGCCGACGCGGAGGACCTCGTCCAGGAGATGTACGCGAAGGCGTACGCGTCGTTCCACCAGTTCCGCGAGGGCACCAACCTCAAGGCGTGGCTGTACCGCATCCTCACGAACACCTTCATCAACTCCTACCGCAAGAAGCAGCGTGAGCCGCAGCGCAGCGCCGCGGAGGAGATCGAGGACTGGCAGCTGGCGCGCGCCGAGTCGCACATGTCGACGGGGCTGCGCTCCGCCGAGTCCCAGGCGCTGGACCACCTCCCCGACTCGGACGTGAAGGCCGCCCTGCAGGCCATTCCGGAGGAATTCCGCATCGCGGTCTACCTCGCCGACGTCGAGGGGTTTGCGTACAAGGAGATCGCGGACATCATGGGGACTCCCATCGGCACGGTGATGTCCCGTCTGCACCGCGGCCGGCGCCAACTGCGCGGCATGCTGGAGGATTACGCCCGCGAACGCGGGCTGGTTCCGGCGGGTGCGGCCACTGCGGACCCGCAGGCCGCGCGGACGTCGGAGTCGCACGACCGGAAAGGCTCGGGATCATGAGCTGCGGAGAGCCGCACGAGAAGGACTGCTCAGAGGTCCTTGACCACCTCTACGAGTATCTCGACCGGGAGATGCCCGCCGGGGAGTGCGCGGAATTCCAGGTGCATCTCGACGAATGCTCCCCGTGCCTGGAGAAGTACGGCCTGGAGCAGGCCGTCAAGAAGCTCGTCAAGCGCTGCTGCGGACACGACGACGTCCCCAGCGATCTGCGCTCCAAGGTCATGGGCCGGATCGACCTCATCCGGGCCGGCGAGGCCGTGCCCGAGGTGAGCGTCCTGGACCAGGCCCGGCACGAACAGGCCCAGCGGGAGCAGCAGGCGCGTGAGGCGGAGGCCGGCAACGGCGGCTCCGGCCCGGCGGCCGACACCCGTACCGCCGAGGCCTGAGGCCGCCGCCCGGCAGGGCCTCCCGGGCGACCGGCGCCCCACCGGCTCCCCGCCACGTTGCACGGACCGCGGCCGTGCGGGGCGAAGACCGCGGCACATCACCCCAATGAGTGAGGGGCGGGGCGATTCCTCCCGCCCGATCCGCTGATGCGCCTTCCCGGGCGCGCCAACCCCTCTATTCTCACCGACCCGAGCGCGCTGCGGACGCGGCGTGCCGAGGGCCGTCCCCGCTCCCCGAAACGGGGCGGAGCCGGCGGGCAGGGTGAGGAGGGCGCGATGCGGGAGCTTCCGGCGGCCGCGCGGGGGTACATCGGCGGGACGGCCCTGGCCGCCGCGCTGTGCACCGCTCGGGCCTTGACGCTGGGCCCGGGCGCCCCCTGGGGCACCGCCCTCGCCCTGGCCGCCCTGTACGCACTGTGCGAACGGATCCCGCGCTGCCCGCTCCTGGGCCGCCGGCTGCCCGAACGGACGCGGTCCGTCGGCGGTACGGGCTGGACCGGCCCCCTGGTCCTCGCCGGCGTCTTCCTGCTGCCGCCGCCGCTGGCCGCGCTGGCCGCCGTCCCCGGGGCACTGCTCGCCCCGGTCCGGTTCCGGGCGGCCACCGCCCGCCGGATCTGGCACGCCGCCGAGCAGGCCCTCGCCTGCGGTGCGGCCGCCGCGGCCTTCCGGGCCCTGGGCCACCCCGCGCTGTCCGCCCCGCGGTTCCCCCTCCTGCTGCTGCCGGCCCTGGCCGCCGCGGCCGTCTACTGCGCGGTGCTCGCGGCGCTGGACGGCGGCATCCTGATCGCCGCCGAACGACACCCGGTACGCACCGCCTGGCGCGGGCCGCTCGCCCGCGGCCAGGCCCGGTACCTCGTGCACGGCCTGGCCGGGCTGATGATGGCCGTCCTGTGGCGCAGCTCGTACGGGCCGCCGGCGGCGCTGCTGGTGCTGCTGCCGATGTGCCTCTCGTGCTGGGTCTTCGACCGCTGCCACCGCGAACGCGCCGCCCACCAGGCCACCATCCGGGCACTCGTCCAGGCCGTGGACATCAAGGACCGCTACACCCGCGGGCACGGCGAACGGGTCGGCCGCGCCTCGGTGATGATCGCCCGCGAGCTGGGCATGGCGGAGGACCGGACCGAGGTGCTCCGGTTCGCCGGCATCCTGCACGACGTCGGCAAACTCGGCGTACCCACCCGGCTGTTGCGCAAGGACGGGCCGCTGACCCCGGAGGAGCGCCGGGTGATCGAGCTGCACCCGGAGTACGGGCACGAGATCGTCCGCGGCATCGGCTTCCTGGGGGAGGCGCGGGCGGCGATCCTGCACCACCACGAGCGGCTGGACGGGCGCGGCTACCCGTACGGTCTGCGCGGCCACCAGATCCCGGAGTTCGCCAGGGTGGTGGCGGTGGCGGACGCCTTCGACGCGATGACCTCCACCCGGTCCTACCGCCGGGCCCGGCCGGTGCCGGCGGCCGTCGCCGAGCTGCGCAAATGCGCCGGCACGCAGTTCGACCCGCGGATGGTGCGGGCGCTGGCGGCGGCGCTGCACCGGTACGGCTGGGACCCGGACCTGGTCACCGCGGCCGACGACGGGCCGGGCGCGACCCGGAGCGGAAACGTCACGCCTTCGCGGGCGGAGGGCCGCGCCGGGGACGCCCGGGGCGCGGCGGGCCCCGCCCCGGAAGGCCGCGGTGACCGGCCGGCCGGCGCGGTGCCCGAGCCGGTGCCCGGAGCCGCCGGGCCGGCCGGGTGGGGCGGTGGTCCGCGATGACCGGCGCCCGTGCGGAACCCCCGGATGCCCGGCGGACCGGCCCCCCGGCGGCCGGCGGCCGGCCCACCGCCGTACCGGACGGCACGCGGACGGCCGCCCGCCACCCCGGCGGCCGCGCCGTCGTCGCCGCCGTCCACACCGCCGCCGCCGCGCTGGCCTGCTGGTCCCTCGGACAGACCCTGTGGGCCGGGCTCGACCGGCCGGCGATCGCGCTGGCCTTCGGGGTGCTGATCGCGGCCGGCGAGCTGGCCGCCTGCGGCCCCGCGCCCGCCACCGGGCCGGGGTGGGCGCCGGACGACCGCACGGCGGCCCCGCTGGGCGCGGCCGGGGCGCTGGCGTACGCGCTGCTCGGCGAGGCGGGCGGCCGGCCGACGACGCACGGTGTCCCGCAGACCGTGGCCGTCGTCCTGGCGGCCGCCCTGATCGGCGCCGTCCCGCAGGTCGCGCGCGGCCGGCGCACCGCGCCGGACCGGCTCGCCCGCCGGGTGCTGACCACGGGATTCGCCGCCACCTGCTTCCAACCCCTCTACAACACCGGCACCTTGGGCAGCTGGGTGGCGAACGGGCCGGCCTACCCGTTCTTCCTGATCGGCCTGCTGGCGTTGACCACGCTGTGTGACGCGGTGCTGGCCGCCACCCTGGCGCACGCCCGCACCGGCTGGCCGTACGGGCCGCTGCTGCGCGACGAGTTGCGGGCGCTGCCCGGAATGGGCACCGCCGTCTGCGCCACCGGCGTGGTGATCGCGCTCGCCACCGCGGTCGTGGGCCTGTGGGCGCTGCCGGTGTTCTGTCTGCCGCTGCTGCTGACCCAGCTCGCCTTCGGCCGGTTCGCCGCGGTGCGCGCGACGTACCGCCAGACCATCGCCTCGCTGGCCCGCGCCACCGAGATCGCCGGGTACACCCCGCACGGCCACGCCCGCCGGGTGGCCGCGCTCAGCCGCGCGGTGGGCCGCGAACTGGGCCTGACCGAACCGGACTTGGACGTGCTGGAGTACGCCGCGCTGATGCACGACATCGGTCAGCTCTCCCTCCTGGACCCGGTGCCGGACGGTGCCACCGCCCCGCTGCCGCCCGCCGAACAGCGCCGGATCGCCCTGCTGGGCGGCGCCGTCGTCCGGCAGACCGGGGTGCCCGCCGAGGTCGCGACGATCGTCGAGCGGCAGGCCGACCCGTACCCGGACCAGCCGGTCACCGCGCGTATCGTCCGGACCGTCAACGCCTACGACGACCTGGCGGGCGGCGCCGGCGGGCCGGGCGGCCGGCTGCGCGCCCTGGAGCGGCTGCGGCTGGCCACCGCGCACGACCACGAGCCCCGCGTGGTCGAGGCGCTCGCCCGGGTCCTCGCCCGCGGCGGCCGGGAGGTGTGAGAAGGACCGCATCGGGGCGGCCCGGCCCCCGTGCCGCCCCATGGTTCCCTCCGCTTGCGGAATTCCGCCCGAAGTGCCAGAACCCATGGGTAATGAGCGGCCTCCGAGACGGGCATGGTTGGATGCGAAGGAAGCCCCTGTGAGGAGAGTCCCAGGGGATTCAGGGGGTCGGTGAAGGGCATCAGCCGCAGGGGAGCAGCAAACCGGGCTGAGCCCGACGGCAATCTGTGGCAGGTTGTCGAGTGGGCCCCCGGAAGGGCCCCGGGAGCCGCCCGGGAGACCACCTGGCGGCAACGAGAGCAACCAGCAGGCGGGAATCGTGAGGATCTTCGGCAAGGTACGGCACCGGCCCTCCGCCTCGTGGCGGCAGGCGACCGACCGCGCTTTCACGCTGATCGGTGACGGCCGTTACGAGGACGCGGGGGCGTTGCTGACCCGGGCCGCGGACATGGAGCCGTGGCTGTCGGAGTCCTGGTTCAACCTCGCGCTGCTGCACAAGTTCCGGCACGACTGGGAGCAGGCCCGGGCCGCCGGGCTGCGCGCGGTGGCGCTGCTCGACCGCGAGAGCGGGGCGCCCGACTGGTGGAACGTCGGCATCGCCGCCACCGCCCTCCAGGACTGGCCGCTGGCCCGCCGGGCCTGGCAGGCGTACGGCCTGAAGGTCCCCGGTGAGGGCTCGCCGTCCGGCGAACCGCTCGGCATGGCCCTGGGCAGCGCCGCGGTCCGGCTCTCCCCGGAGGGCGAGGCCGAGGTGGTCTGGGGCCGCCGGCTGGACCCGGCCCGCATCGAGGTGCTGTCGATCCCGCTGCCGTCCTCCGGGCGGCGCTGGGGCGAGGTCGTGCTGCACGACGGCGTCCCGCACGGCGAGCGGACGACGTCCGACGGGCAGGCGTACCCGGTCTTCGACGAGATCGAGCTGTGGGCGCCCTCCCCGGTCCCCACCTGGGTGGTGCTCCTGGAGGCCGCCACCGAGGCCGACCGGGACGCCCTGGAGCGGCTGGCGGCCGACGCCGGCTTCGCCGCCGAGGACTGGTCGTCCTCCGTCCGCCTGCTGTGCCGTACGTGCTCGGAGAGCCGGATGCCCAGCGACGAGGGCGACGGCGAGCACCTGGACCCGCACGACCACAGCGAACCGGGCCACCCCGGCCCGCTGGGCCACCGCACCGCGGGCTCGGGCTCGCTGTGGGTGCCGGAGCGCGAATGCGGTATCGCGGCGCCGTCCGCGCTGGTCCGCGGGCTGCTCGACGGCTGGGTCGCGGACAGCCCGGACACCCGCGAATGGCGTGATCTGGAAGAGGTCTGCTGAGCGCCGGGCCGTCCCCGTAGGCTGTACGACGTCCCATCAGGGTTTTGAGGAAGGCGTACGGCGGAGATGGCCCAGCAGGACAGTGATCAGCAGGACAGCGTCGAGTTCATCGTCGACACGGAGGACTGCGAGGAGCGCGAGACCGCCCACCGGGAGCGCGGCACCTCCCGCCCGATCACCGTGGTCGGCAACCCGGTGCTCCACAAGGAGTGCAAGGACGTCACGGAGTTCGACGACAGCCTGGCCCAGCTGATCGACGACATGTTCGCCAGCCAGCGCACCGCCGAGGGCGTGGGCCTGGCCGCCAACCAGATCGGTGTGGACCTGAAGGTCTTCGTCTACGACTGCCTGGACGACGAGGGCGTCCGGCACGTCGGCGCGGTCTGCAACCCCGTCCTGGACGACCTGCCCGCCGAGCGCCGGGTGCTGGACGACTCCAACGAGGGCTGCCTGTCCGTGCCCGGTGCGTACGCCGAGCTGGCCCGCCCCGACTACGCCGTGGTCCGCGGCCAGAACGCCAAGGGTGAGCCGATCGCCGTGCAGGGCACCGGCTACTTCGCGCGCTGCCTGCAGCACGAGACCGACCACCTCTACGGCTACCTCTACATCGACCGGCTCTCCAAGCGGGACCGCAAGGACGCGCTGCGGCAGATGGCCGAGCGCGAGCCGCGCTACCCCGTGGTCGCCAACGACTGAGCGGACGCGAGACGACCGGCGCGCGGGCGCCCGTCCCCGGTGGGGGCGGGCGCCCGCCCGCGTCCACGAGGCCGCCCGGCGGGCCGTCCGCGGCCGGTTACGAGGCGTTCTGGTAGGCGCTCCAGACCTTCGGCGGCAGGGACGTCCCCAGCCCGGTGCGGGGGCCGCCGACGCCCTGCAGGCCCAGCAGGTCGGGCGCGCCGGGCTGGTTGCGGAACATGGTGACGGCGGTGGTCGGCTCGTCACCGGTGCCCGGCGTGGTGCCGGGGCGGACCCCGCCCCAGTTCCCGCCGGTGCCGGGTCCGGTGCCGACCGGGGCGGGCGGCGGGCTGCCGATGAACCACGCCGACTTCATCCGGTCACCCGGCTCGGTACGGCCGGCCGCCACCGGCGGCCCGGCCGGCTTTGCGTCCGGCAGGCCCATCGTGCGCCAGCCCACGCCCTGCAGGGCGCCGGTCACCTGCTGGGCGACCCCGGCGTCGAGGACCTGCTGGGGCACCGTCCGTTCGAAGCCGGGGACCCTGCGGCCGTCGTGCGTCATGGCGGACACCGCGTAGGGATCGGCGTGCAGCCCGCCGTTGGCGAACGTGGTGTAGGCGCTCGCCATCCGTATCGCGCTGGGCGCCGAGGTGCCGAGCGGGAAGGTCTGCTCCAGGCGCGCCATGCTCTCCTTGCGCAGCCCGGCGGCCACCGCGAGGTCCCGGATGCGGGCCAGCCCGATCCGCTGCCCGGCCTGGACGAACGGCGGGTTCTCGGCCTTCATCAGGGCGCTGCCGAGGTCCGCAGCGGCCTGGCCCGGTCGATAGTCCACCGGGACGGCCCGGCCGGCCCCCTCGGGGCGGTCGGTGGGCTGCGGGGTGGCGTCGACCTGCTGCTGGAGGGCGGCGGCGAGCACGAACGGTTTGAAGGCCGAGCCGGCCGGGACCGCCGTGGTGTCCGCGTTGTTGCTGAAGTGCCGGGTGGCGTCGGCACCGCCGTAGAGGGCGACGATCGCGCCGTCGCGGGGGCGCACCGAGGCCGCCCCGAATTCCACGAAGGTGTCGGCGGTCCGCTCCTTCGGGTCGAGGTTCTCCCGGCGGACGGTGTTCACGGCCGCCTCCAGGCGGCGGGTGCGGTTCTTGTCGAAGGTGGTGTGGACGCGGTAGCCGCCGCGGGCCAGGTCCTTGTCGGTGAGCCCGGTGTCGGCCTTGATGAATTTGTTGGCGATATCGACGAGATAGCCGATCTGGCCGGCCTGGCTGGTGGGCTTGGACGGCGGCCGGGGCTCGGGGAACGTGCGGTATTTCGCCCGTTCCTCCTCGCTCATCTTTCCGGTGGCGACCTGCCGGTCGAGGATCCACCGCCAACGCGCCACCGCCCGCCGGTGATTGGCCTTGCTCAGACCCGGGTCGTACTGGTCGGCGCCCTTCAGCGTGGCCGCGAGCAGGGCGCCCTGGCTGGGGCTGAGGTTCTTGGCGTCGATGCCGTAATACGCGTGGGCGGCGGCCTGGATGCCGTACGAACCACGGCCGAACCAGCTGGTGTTGAGATATCCGCGGAGGATTTCGCGCTTGGACTTCTGGTTGCTCACCTTCAGCGCGATGATGAATTCCCTCAGCTTGCGGGTGACCGTCTGGTCCTGTGAGAGATAGGTGTTCTTCACGTACTGCTGGGTGATGGTGGAGCCGCCCTGGGTCTCCTCACCGGACACCATGTTCACCACGGCCCGGCCGATTCCCTGGAGGGAGATCCCGGGGTCGCTGTAGAACGTGGCGTTCTCCGCGGAGATCACCGCGTTCTCGACCGAGTCGGGGACCTTGTCGAGGGTGACGTTCTGCCGGTTGACGGCGCCCACGCTCACCATCTGGCTGCCGTCCGCCCAGTAGTAGACGGTGGCCTCCTTACCGGCGAGCTCGTTCTCGTCCGGTATGTCGATCTTCGCGTACACGAACGCGAACAGCCCCGCCAGGGAGAGGATGCCGAACGAGAGGGTGCCGAGCCACAGCCGCCATGACGGCAGCCATCGGCGCAGCCCCTCCCGTCCCCGGCGCGGATAGTCGATGAACCGGCGACGCCCCTTCGTGCCCTTCATACCCGGATAGATGTGGCGGCCCCGGCTCAGGTTGCCGAGGTAACAGAACGCTCACAATCGCAGGTGACCGGGGTGAACGGGCGCCGCCGGCACGGACGTCGGGCGCCGGCCTAGAAGTCGTCGTCGAAGGAGACCGAGCCCTCGACGGCGACCTGGTAGGCGGAGGCCCGGCGCTCGAAGAAGTTGGTCAGCTCCTGGACGTTCTGCAGCTCCATGAAGGAGAACGGGTTCTCCGAGCCGTACACGGGCGCGAAGCCGAGCCGCTGCAGACGCTGGTCCGCGACGCACTGCAGGTACGCGCGCATCGACTCGGTGTTCATCCCCGGCAGGCCGTCGCCGCACAGGTCACGGCCGAACTGCAGCTCGGCCTCGACGGCCTCCTTGAGCATCTCGGTGACCTGCAGCTCCAGCTTGTCGTCGAAGAGGTCGGGCTCCTCCTCGCGGACCGTGTCCACCACCGAGAACGCGAACTCCATGTGCATGGACTCGTCGCGGAAGACCCAGTTGGTGCCGGTGGCCAGGCCGTGCAGCAGCCCGCGCGAACGGAACCAGTAGACGTAGGCGAACGCGCCGTAGAAGAACAGGCCCTCGATGCAGGCCGCGAAGCAGATGAGGTTGAGGAGGAAGCGGCGGCGGTCGGCCTTGGACTCCAGCCGGTCGATGCTCTCGACCGAGTCCATCCACTTGAAGCAGAACTGGGCCTTCTCCCGGATGGACGGGATGTTCTCCACCGCGGCGAAGGCGGCGGCGCGGTCCTCCGGGTCGGGCAGATAGGTGTCCAGCAGCGTCAGATAGAACTGGACGTGCACCGCCTCCTCGAAGAGCTGACGGCTCAGATACAGCCGCGCCTCGGGGGAGTTGATGTGCTTGTACAGCGTCAGGACCAGGTTGTTGGCGACGATCGAGTCACCGGTCGCGAAGAACGCGACCAGCCGGCCGATCATGTGCTGCTCGCCCGGGGAGAGCTTGGCGAGGTCGGCCACGTCGGAGTGGAGGTCGACCTCCTCCACGGTCCAGGTGTTCTTGATCGCGTCGCGGTACCGGTCGTAGAACTCCGGGTACCGCATGGGACGCAGGGTGAGTTCGAAGCCCGGGTCGAGCAGGTTCTTGTTCATGTTGGCGTCGGTGGACATTACTGGCAGGCCTCGCAGGACTCGGGGTTCTCAAGGGAGCAGGCGACCGCCTCGGGGTCGGCGGCCTGCTGCGGTACGGGGACGGAGGCGCGCGCCGACTGCGCGATCCGGGTCGCCGGGCGCGACCGCAGGTAGTACGTGGTCTTGATGCCGCGCTTCCAGGCGTACGCGTACATCGAGCTGAGCTTGCCGATGGTCGGCGACGCCATGAAGAGGTTCAGCGACTGGCTCTGGTCGAGGTACGGCGTACGGGCCGCGGCCATGTCGATCAGGGCCCGCTGCGGGATCTCCCAGGCCGTGCGGTAGAGCGCGCGGATCCGCTCGGGGATCCACGCCACGTCCTGCACCGAGCCGTTCGCCTCGCGCAGCGCGTCCCGGGTCCGCGCGTCCCACAGGCCCAGGGCCTTGAGCTCCTCGATCAGGTACGCGTTGACCTGCAGGAACTCACCGCTCAGCGTCTCGCGCTTGAAGAGGTTGGACACCTGCGGCTCGATGCACTCGTACACCCCGGCGATGGAGGCGATGGTCGCGGTCGGCGCGATCGCGAGGAGGAGGGAGTTGCGCATCCCGGTCTTCGCGATCCGGGCGCGCAGCGCGGCCCAGCGGTCCGCCCAGCGCGGCTCGGCGTCCGGGTAGTGGTCGGGGTGCAGCACACCGCGGGCGGTACGGGTCGCGGACCAGGCCGGGTGCGGGCCGTGCCGTTCGGCGAGGTCGGCGGACGCCTCGTAGGCGGCGAGCATGATCCGCTCGGAGATCCGGGTGGACAGCTCCTTGGCCTCGGGGGAGTCGAAGGCCAGCCGCAGCCGGAAGAAGACGTCCTGCAGGCCCATCAGGCCCAGACCGACCGGGCGCCAGCGGGAGTTGGAGGCGCCGGCCTGCTCGGTCGGGTAGAAGTTGATGTCCACGACGCGGTCGAGGAAGGTGACGGCCGTACGGACCGTGGCGTCCAGCCGCTCCCAGTCCATCTCACCGTGGTCACCGAGGTGGGCGGCGAGGTTGACCGACCCGAGGTTGCAGACCGCGGTCTCGCCGTCGTCGGTCACCTCCAGGATCTCCGTGCACAGGTTGGAGGAGTGCACGACCTTGCCGGGCTCGGCGGTCTGGTTGGCGGTGCGGTTGGCGGCGTCCTTGAACGTCATCCAGCCGTTGCCGGTCTGCGCCAGGGTGCGCATCATGCGGGAGTACAGCACCCGGGCGGGGATCTGCTTGAGCGCCCGGCCCTCGGCCTCGGCCTTGCGGTACGCGGCGTCGAACTCCTCGCCCCACAGGTCCACCAGCTCGGGGACGTCGGAGGGCGAGAACAGCGACCAGTCGGTGTCCGCCTCCACGCGGCGCATGAACTCGTCCGGGATCCAGTGCGCGATGTTCAGGTTGTGCGTCCGGCGGGCCTCTTCGCCGGTGTTGTCGCGGAGCTCCAGGAACTCCTCGATGTCCGCGTGCCAGGTCTCCAGGTAGACGCAGGCCGCGCCCTTGCGCCGGCCGCCCTGGTTCACCGCCGCGACCGAGGCGTCGAGCGTGCGCAGGAACGGCACGATGCCGTTGGAGTGCCCGTTGGTGCCGCGGATCAGCGAACCGCGGGCCCGGATCCGGGAGTACGACAGCCCGATGCCGCCGGCGTGCTTGGAGAGCCGGGCGACCTGGTGGTAGCGGTCGTAGATCGAGTCCAGCTCGTCCAGCGGGGAGTCCAGCAGGTAGCAGGACGACATCTGGGGGTGGCGGGTGCCGGAGTTGAAGAGGGTGGGGGAGGAGGGGAGGTACGACAGCGAGCTGGTGAGGCGGTACAGCTCGGCGACCTCGTCCAGGGCCCGCTCGCTGTGGTCTTCGGCGAGGCCGCAGGCCACCCGCAGCAGGAAGTGCTGGGGCGTCTCGATCACCTGACGGGTGGTGGGGTGCCGCAGCAGGTAGCGGGAGTGCAGGGTGCGCAGGCCGAAGTAGCCGAACCGGTCGTCGGCGCCGTCCGCGAGCGCCCGCTCGACCAGCGCGTCCAGCCGCGCCGCGTGCGCCCGGACGAACTCCGCGGTCTCGTCGGCGATCAGGCCCTCGCGGTGCCCGACCTCGATGGAGCCGGAGAAGGCGACCGCCCCCTGTTCGGCCGCCTCCTCCGAGATCGCGAGGGTGAGCAGCCGCGCGGCGAGCTTGGAGTACTCCGGCTCGTCACCGATCAGGCCGGCCGCGGCCTCGGTGGCCAGCGCGCGCAACTCGGCCTCGTCGGAACCCGCGTGCCGGCCGCGCAGGGCGGCGGCGGCCACCTTGCCGGGGTCGGTCGCGGTCAGGTCCGCGGTCAGGTCGGTGAGGGTGCGCAGCAGGGCGACGCCCGGGCCGTCGGAGGCGGCCGGCGCGGCCACCGCGGGCGGCACGACCTCGGCGGCTGACGCGGGTTCCGTTGGCGCGATGGTCACGTGATGCTCTCCCTCACTCGGCGGGGGCCGGGAGGGGCGGGGCGCGACGGGCGCACGCGGGCATGCGGCACCCCGTCACCTCAGGGGTGCGCGGGCACACCGCGCGGCGTCCACCGGCCCATCCCTCGGGGCCCGGACGTATCGACGTCCGCACCGATGGCGGTGCGGGCGTGCCGTCGGCAGGTCCTCGGACTTCCGGGCGCACGGCGGCCCGTCAACAAGTGCGGGCGGGTGCGCGCGTACACCGTTGCGGGACAGTCCCGGATTCCCACCGGGTTCCCCTGCGGCGACAGCGAGGACGAGCATACATGTGGGGGTGCCCCCTCGGGTGCACCCCCACATCTAGTGTGTCGCGAGTGATCAACGAGTGATCGGACGGTGCCTGTCAGTGGCCTTGGCGATCGTCGGTCGCACGTTCCCTGCCCTGCCCGATGGCAGAAGGGGGAGGCTCCATGGCACCGACCGGGTGTACGAAAAGGGCCGCCGCCTCCCGGGGGAGGCGGCGGCCCGTGGCGTCGGACGCGGTGGCTCAGTGCCCCGCCGGAGCCCCCGCCGTGGCCGGCGGGAGGTCGGTCAGGACGCCCTCCTCGCCCGCGTCGGCGGTGTAGTCCGCCGGGCTCGTCTCGTCCGTGCCGTCGGGGGCCTTGAGGGCCCGCAGGGCGACGGTGAGGACGACCGCGACGACGATGTTCAGGACGATCGCGGTCAGGCCGATGTAGCCGATCTCACCGATGCCGGGGATCTCCGCGCTGGAGCCGCCGAAGTGCTTCTGGGTGGGGCTGGCCACGCCGTACGCCGCGAGCGTGCCGTAGAGCATGCCGACCGCCCAGCCGGTCAGCAGCGCCCAGCGGTGGAACCAGCGGGTGAACAGGCCGCCGACCAGGGACGGCATGGTCTGCAGGATCCAGATCCCGCCCAGCAGCTGGAAGTTGATCGCGACCGTCTTGTCCATGGTGAGGACGAAGACCAGGGCACCGACCTTGACCAGCAGGGAGACCAGCTTGGCGACCTTGTGCTCCTGCTCGGGCGTGGCGTCCTGCTTGAGGAAGTCCTTGTAGACGTTCCGGGTGAAGAGGTTGGCGGCCGCGATGGACATGATGGCCGCCGGGACGAGGGCGCCGATGCCGATCGCGGCGAACGCGACGCCGGTGAACCAACTGGGGAACATGTCCTCGAACAGCTGGGGGATGGCGAGTTGCGGGTTGCCCTGGATGTCCGTACCGGCCTTGATCGCCATGAAGCCGAGCAGCGCCAGCAGGCCCAGCATCAGCGAGTAGACCGGCAGGATCGTGGTGTTGCGGCGGATCACGTTGCGGCTGCGGGAGGACAGCGTCGCGGTGATCGAGTGCGGGTACATGAACAGCGCCAGGGCCGAACCGAGCGCCAAAGTGGCGTACGCCCACTGGGCGTTGGGGCCGCTGGTCAGTTCGCCGCGCGGTTTGCCGGGGACGGCGCCGGGCTGCGCGAGCGCCTTGCCCGCCGCGTGGAAGATGGCGTCGAAGCCGCCCAGTTTGATCGGGATGTAGATGATCGCCACGCCGATGACGAGGTAGATCAGGCCGTCCTTGACGAATGCGATCAGGGCGGGCGCGCGCAGGCCGGAGGAGTAGGTGTAGGCCGCCAGGACCGCGAAGGCGATCAGCAGCGGGAGGTCCTTGACGAACCAGTTGGTGTGCTCGCCGCCGCCGACGCCCATGACGTCCAGCACCGCCTGGATGCCCACCAGTTGGAGCGCGATGTACGGCATCGTGGCGAGGATGCCGGTGAGCGCCACCGCCAGCGACAGGCCCTTGGAGCCGAAGCGGCCGCGGACGAAGTCGGAGGTGGTGACGTAGCCGTGCTTGTGCGAGACCGACCAGAGGCGGGGCAGGAAGAGGAAGATGAACGGGTAGACCAGGATCGTGTACGGCACGGCGAAGAAGCCGGAGGCGCCCGCCGCGTAGACCGCCGCCGGGACGGCCACGAAGGTGTACGCGGTGTAGAGGTCACCGCCGAGCAGGAACCACGTGATCCAGGTGCCGAAGCTGCGGCCGCCCAGGCCCCATTCGTCCAGGTTGGCGGACTGCTCGGCCTTGCGCCAGCGGGCGGCCAGGAAGCCCATGACCGTCACGGCCAGGAAGAAGAAGACGAAGACGGCGAGGGCCACGCCGTTGACGCCGTGGGTCTGGGAGGCGGCCAGCCGGACGGTCGCCGGGGCCGCGGTCGCGAGGGCGCTCACCGGCCACCGTCCTTGGCGAGGCGCTGCTCACGCCGGACGAGCTTGTACGCGACGGTGGTCAGCACCGTCGAGATCAGCACCCACAGCATCTGGTACCAGTAGAAGAACGGGATCCCGATCAGCGTCGGCTCGATCCTGGCGTACGAACTCACCCACAGCATCGAGACGAACGGAGCCAGCAGGCACAGTCCGGCCACTATGCGCGTCGGGGTGACGACCTGTCTTCTGGTCGGTGATTCGGCTGGCTCTGGCATCAGCGTGGCTCCGTCCCTGACTGTCTCCTGTGCAATCGGCTGGAAATCTATGGCAGGGCCGTGGCGCGCGTCACTAGGTGTCCGCATATCGGTATGGAAACTCCGCGCGGAGGAACGGCGTCGGGCGGCGGGAGTTCACCGCCCGCCGGCGCCGTTCGGCCCGCGGGGAGTACCCGGTCCGTAAGGGGTGTTCAGCCCGTAAGGCGGGCTCGGTCCGGGGGGAGTTGCTCAGTCCGTGGGGCGCTGCAGCCTGGCGACGAACTTGTAGCGGTCCCCGCGGTAGACCGAGCGCACCCACTCCACCGGCTGCCCCTGGGCGTCGAGGGAGTGGCGGGAGAGCATCAGCATCGGCAGGCCGACGTCGGTGCCCAGCAGTCCGGCCTCGCGCGGGGTGGCGAGCGAGGTCTCGATGGTCTCCTCGGCCTCGGCCGGCCGGACGTCGTAGACCTCGGCCAGCGCGGTGTACAGCGAGGTGTACTTGACCAGGTTGCGGCGGAGCGCGGGGAAGCGCTTGGCCGACAGGTGGGTGGTCTCGATCGCCATCGGCTCGCCACTGGCCAGCCGCAGCCGTTCGATGCGCAGCACCCGCCCGCCGGGCGCGATGTCCAGCAGCCCGGCCAGCCGGTCGTCGGCCGTGACATAGCCGATGTCCAGCAGCTGGGAGGTCGGTTCCAGCCCCTGGGCGCGCATGTCCTCCGTGTAGGAGGTCAGTTGCAGGGCCTGGGAAACCTTGGGCTTGGCGACGAACGTGCCCTTGCCCTGGATGCGTTCCAGCCGGCCCTCGACGACCAGTTCCTGGAGCGCCTGGCGGACGGTGGTCCGCGAGGTGTCGAACTCCGCGGCGAGGGTGCGCTCGGGCGGGACCGGGGTGCCGGGCGGCAGGGTTTCGGTGATCTCCAGCAAGTGCCGCTTGAGGCGGTAGTACTTGGGCACCCGCGCGGTCCGCGTGCCGCCGCCGCTCTCGGCGCTGCCGCCCTCGGTCTCCATGACCCGCCTCTCCGACCCCTGTCCTGCTGCCGTCACCGGCTCCTCCGTACGTAGCGGCTCACATCGTGGCACGGAAGGGTTCCCCGCGCCCTCTCGCAGGTCCCGGCCCGCCAGATGTCGGTCCGGTAACGGACCTGACAGCGACTCTTATACACCCTTGACACCCCAAAAGGTCTAGGCCAAGCTGCGGGAACTGGTCTAAACCATTAAAGACCACACCCGGCCTTTAGGGGAGAGCGCAATGAAGCGTGGGCTCATAGCAGCGACGGCGGTCGCGGGAATGCTGGTGAGTGTCGCTGCCTGTGGGTCCAGCGACGGCGGGAAGACGGGGGCGGACGGCTTCAAGGGCCAGAAGCTGACCGTATGGGTGATGAGCGGGTCGAACCCGGAGCAGTGGACCAAACAGGTCTCCGAGGAATTCAAGAAGAAGACCGGCGCCACCGTCGAGTTCAAGGTCCAGCAGTGGAACGGCATTCAGCAGAAGCTGAGCACCGCCCTTTCCGAGGACACCCCGCCGGACGTCGTCGAGATCGGCAACACCCAGACCGCCGCCTACGCCAAGGCGGGCGCCCTGGCCGACCTCGGTGACCTCAAGAAGGAGATCGGCGCCGACTGGAACGACGCGTTCAACAAGGCGTCGATCGTGGACGGAAAGCAGTACGCACTGCCCTGGTACGCCGGGAACCGCGTGGTGATGTACAACAAGAAGATCTGGGCGAAGGCCGGTATCAAGGGCATTCCGAAGACCCGCTCCGAGCTCTTCAAGGACTTCGACACCATCAAGAAGAAGACCGACGCCGAACCGCTCTACCTGCCCGGCCAGAACTGGTACTTCTTCGACGGGCTGACCATCGGCACCGGCGCCGACCTGGTGAAGAAGCAGGGCGGCAAGTGGGTCTCCAACCTCGGCGACCCCAAGGTCTCCAAGGCCATGGACATCTACAAGCAGTACCAGTCCTTCAGCACCGCCCCGAAGAACAAGGACGAGGCCACCCCGCAGCAGGCCGAGGTCTTCGCCAAGGGCAGGACCGGTGCCGTCATCGCCATGGGCTACGAGGCCGCCACCGCGGTCAAGACCAACCCGGACATCAAGCAGGACATCGGATTCTTCACCATTCCCGGTGAGACCGCGGACAAGCCCGAGGGAGTGTTCCTCGGCGGCTCCAACTTCGCGGTGGCCGGAATGGGCAAGAACCAGGAACTCGCCAAGGAATTCCTGAAGGTCGCCCTCTCCAAGGAGAACGACGGGCAGATGGTCAAGGAGGTCGGCTGGACCCCGAAGTCGCCCGACCTGGCCGGCGCCGCCAAGGAGAATCCGGCCGCCGCGGCCGCCGCCCCCGCGGCACAGAAGTCCGGCGGCACCACTCCGCTCATTCCGCAGTGGGCCGCCGTGGAGAACGTCCCGAATCCCATCAAGAACTACATGACGGCCGTCCTGAACGGTAAGTCCCCGGCCGACGCCGCCAAGGACATCGAGTCCGAGATCAACACGCGGCTCGCCAAGCAGTAACCACACCGGCTGCGTACGGGGCCGGCCGTCCCCGGCCCCGTACGCGCGTCAGCCGGTGCACACCGGCCTTCACGGCAACACGGCGACAACAAGGGGGAGCAGGGGCCCATGGCAGCGCAGCTCGACGCCGCGGGGGAGAAGAACGCGCCGCGCACCGGCAAGGGGGCAGCCCCGCCCGACCACGGCACCGGCGGCAGACGGACCGCCCGCCGCACCCCTCGGCCTCCCACCCGCCGCACGCCTCGGTCTCCCGCCCGCCGCACGCCCCCGTCTCCCGCCCGCCGCACGCCCCCGTCTCCCGCCCGCCGCACCCCGTATCTCCTCCTGCTGCCCGCCCTGCTCGCGACCGCCCTCTTCCTCGGCTGGCCGCTGGTCCGCAACCTCCTGCTCTCCTTCCAGAACCTCAACATGAAGGAGCTGATCCAGCACCTCACCGACTGGCGCGGGATCGGCAACTACCAGGAGGTCCTGGGCAGCGAGCAGTTCTGGCGGGTCACCGGCCGGACCGTCGTCTTCACCGCGGTCAACGTCGTCCTGATCATGGTCCTGGGCGTACTGATCGGACTGCTGCTGGCCCGGCTCGGCAAGAAGATGCGGCTGACGCTGTCGCTCGCGCTGGTCCTGGCCTGGGCGATGCCGGTGGTCGCCGCCACCACCGTCTTCCAGTGGCTCTTCGACTCCCGCTACGGCGTCGTCAACTGGATGCTCGACAAGCTCGGCTGGCACGCCATGGCCCACTACGACTGGGTCGGCACCCAGCTGTCGACCTTCTTCGTGATCACCGTGCTGATCGTCTGGCAGTCCCTGCCGTTCGTGGCCCTCAACCTCTATGCCGCCACCACGACCATCCCCCGGGAGCTCTACGAAGCCGCCCGGATGGACGGGGCCGGCACCTGGAAGGTCTTCACCTCCGTCACCTTCCCCTTCCTCAAGCCGTTCTTCCTGGCCACCACGTTCCTGGAGATCATCTGGGTCTTCAAGGCGTTCCCGCAGATCTTCGCGATCAACCAGGGCGGCCCGGACCGGCTCACCGAAACCCTGCCGATCTACGCCTTCACCGAGGGCGTCGGCAACCTCCACTTCGGCATGGGCGCCGCGATCTCCCTGCTGACCATCGCCGTGCTGCTCGTACTGACCGCGTACTACCTGCGCCTGACGCTCAAGCAGGAACGGCAAGAGGAGAACGAGCTGTGAAGCGCACGGCCCTTTCGACAGCCGGCCGCATCTGGCCCAACGCCACGGCGGCCCTGCTCGCCCTCGGCTTCGTCTTCCCCGTCTACTGGATGTTCGGCACGGCCTTCAAACCGACCCGGGACATCATCACCGAGGACCCGGTGTGGTTCCCCTTCCACGGCACCGTCGAGCACTTCGCGGCGGCCGTGCACGCCCCCCATTTCTGGGCCCTGGCCGGCAACTCGGTCGTCGTGACCCTCCTGGCCGTCGGGCTGTCCCTGGTCATCGCGCTCTGCGGGGCGTTCGCCCTCACCCGGATGCGCTTCAAGGGCCGCCGGGGCATCCTGCTGACCTTCATGGTCGCCCAGATGGCGCCCTGGGAGGTCATGGTGATCTCCATCTACCTGATCGTCCGGGACGCCGACCTGCTCAACAGCCTGGTACCGCTCACCTGCTTCTACACGCTGATGGTGCTGCCCTTCACCCTGCTGACGCTGCGCGGCTACGTCGCCGCGGTGCCCAGGGAACTGGAGGAGTCCGCGATGGTCGACGGCTGCTCCCGGCGGCAGGCGTTCCGCAAGGTCGTCTTCCCGCTGCTGGCGCCCGGCCTGATGGCCACCTCCCTCTTCGGCTTCATCACCGCCTGGAACGAATTCCCGCTGGTGCTGGTCCTCAACAAGGAGCCGGCCGCGGGCACCCTGCCGCTGTGGCTCTCGCAGTTCCAGAGCCAGTTCGGCGACGACTGGGGCGCCACGATGGCCGCCGCCTCCCTCTTCGCCGTCCCGATCCTCGTCCTCTTCCTGTTCCTGCAACGCAAGGCGGTCGGCGGTCTCACCTCCGGCGCAGTGAAGGGATAACGCACGCCATGCCACCACTCGTCCGCCCGGTACGCCCCACCGACACCCTCACCCGCGACGCGCTCGCCGTCCTCCAGCCCGGCTTCACCGGCACCACCGCCCCCGACTGGCTGCTGCGCCGGCTCGACGAGGGCCTCGCCTCGGTCGGCCTGTTCGGCCGCAACGTCGAGGATCCCGACCAACTGGCCGCCCTGACCGGCCGGTTGCGCCGGGAACGCGAGGACGTCCTGGTCGCCGTCGACGAGGAGGGCGGCGACGTCACCCGCCTCGAAGTGCGCGGCGGCTCCTCCTTCCCCGGCAACCATGCGCTCGGCGCCGTCGACGACCCGGCACTGACCCGCGCGGTCGCCCGGGAACTCGGCCGCCGGCTGGCCGAGTGCGGCATCACCCTCAACTGGGCACCGTCCGCCGACGTCAACTCCAACCCGGACAACCCGGTCATCGGCGTCCGCTCCTTCGGCGCCGACCCGCAGCTGGTCGCCCGGCACACCGCCGCCTACGTCGAGGGCCTGCAGTCCGCCGGCGTGGCCGCCTGCACCAAGCACTTCCCCGGCCACGGCGACACCGCCGTCGACTCCCACCTGGACCTGCCGCGGATCGCCGCCGACCTGCCCACCCTCCGGGAACGCGAACTCGTCCCGTTCCACGCCGCGATCGCGGCCGGCACCCGCGCCGTGATGAGCGCGCACATCCTGCTGCCCGCCCTGGACGGCGAACGCCCCGCCACGCTCAGCCCGGCCGCCCTGCACGGCCTGCTGCGCGCCCCCGCCGCCGAGGGCGGTCTCGGCTTCGACGGCCTGATCGTCACCGACGGCATGGAGATGCAGGCCATCTCCGCCACCTACGGCATCGAACGCGGCAGCGTGCTCGCCCTCGCGGCCGGCGCGGACGCGATCTGCGTGGGCGGCGGACTGGCCGACGAGGACACCGTGCTGCGGCTGCGCGACGCCCTGGTGGCGGCCGTGCGCGACGGCGAACTGCCGGCGGAGCGGCTGGCCGACGCCGCGGCACGGGTGCGCGCCCTGGCGCGCTGGACCCGGGACGCGGGCGCGGGGGAGGGGGCCGCGCCCGCACCGGGCATCGGCCTCACCGCCGCCCGGCGCGCCCTGCGCCGCACCGCCGGTGGGCGGCCCTACGCACCGCTGACCGCCGCCGCGTACGTCGCGGCCTTCACCCCGCTCGCCAACATCGCGGTCGGCGACGAGACGCCGTGGGGTGTCGCCGCCGAACTGGCCCGCCTGCTGCCGGGCACCGGCACCGGCACCTACACCGCGGACGCCGCCGCGGCCGGCACCCCGGCCCTGGTCGAGGGCCTGCTCACCGCGGCCGCCGGCCGCCGGATCGTGGCCGTCGTCCGCGACGTCCACCGCCATCCCTGGATGGCCGACGCGCTGGCCGCCCTGCTGGCGGCCCGTCCCGACTCCGCCGTCGTCGAAATGGGCGTCCCCCAGGCGCCGCCCCGGGGCGCCCTCCACCTCGCCACCCACGGCGCCGCCCGGGTCTGCGGCCAGGCCGCGGCCGAGGTCCTCACCGGGCACCGCTGAGACCCGGACCGACTGGGATACGGACCGACTGGGATACGGACCGGCTGAGACCCGGACCCGCCGAGGGACGAAACCGGCCGGGGCGCTCCCGCAGGAACGCCCCGGCCGGGTCATCGGTGGGCGCGGGCCCGCCGGGCGGATCAGAGGCCCTGCCACTCCGGCTTCGCCGCGTACGTGGCGCGGAAGTAGTCGGCGAGCTTCAGCTTGCCGGCCGCGGCCTCGTCGACGACGACCGTGGCGTGCGGGTGCAACTGGAGCGCGGAGGCCGGGACCAGCGCGGCCACCGGGCCCTCCACCGCATGCGCCACCGCGTCCGCCTTGCCCTCACCGGTGGCCAGCAGCACCAGGTGCCGGGCCTCCAGGATCGTGCCGATGCCCTGGGTGATGACGTGGTGCGGGACCTCGTCGAGGCTGTCGAAGAACCGGGCGTTGTCCTCCCGGGTCTGCCGGGTCAGCGTCTTGATGCGGGTCCGCGACGCCAGCGAGGAGCAGGGCTCGTTGAAGCCGATGTGCCCGTCGGTGCCGATGCCCAGCAGCTGGAGGTCCACCCCGCCGGCCTCGCCCAGCGCCCGGTCGTACGCCGCACAGGCGGCCGGCACGTCCTCGGCCGTGCCGTCCGGCCCCAGGAACGCGCCCTCGTCCAGACCGAGCGGCTCGACCACCTCGCGCAGTACCACCGAGCGGTAGGACTCGGGGTGCCCGGCCGGCAGTCCGACGTACTCGTCGAGCTGGCAGATCCGGGTCCGCGAGGCGTCCACCTCGCCGGCCCGCACCTTCGCCGCCAGCGCCTGGTAGATGGGCAGCGGGGTCGAGCCGGTGGCCACCCCCAGCAGCGCATCGGGCTTGCGCCGCACCAGGGTGGCGATGGCCTCCGCGATCAGCGCGCCGCCTGCCGTGGCGTCCGGAACGATGACAACTTCCACGCTTGGCCTGCCGTTCTGGAGAAGGTCTGTGGAGAGGTGGTATAGACCAATCTATCAGAGGGTGGGCGCCCGGACCGGGTGGCGGCGCGAAACGGCGGACGGCGGCTTTCCGTCGGTGCGGTGACGAGCGGGTGAGGCGGCGTCAGAGCAGCCCGCCGCCCGTCGCGTCGATCCACTGCCCGGTCACCCACCGGCTGTCGTCCGAGGCCAGGAAGGCCACGATGTCGGCGATCTCCGCGCCGCCCGCGACCCGGCCCAGCGGCGACAGCCCGCGCAGCCGCTCCCGGGCCGCGGCGCTGCCCTCGCCCCGCAGCCAGCCGGCGTTCATGTCGGTGTCCACCGCCCCGGGCGCCACCGCGTTGACCGTGATGCCCCGTGGCCCCAGGTCCTTGGCGAGGGTCGAGGTGAAGACGTCGACCGCCCCCTTGGACATGGCGTACGCGATCAGCTCCGGCTTCGCGGCGCCGCGGGTCAGGCCGGTGGAGACATTGACGATCCGCCCGCCGTCGCGCAGCCGGGACAGCCCCCGCTGCACCAGGAAGAACGGCGCCTTGGCGTTGACCGCGAAGAGCCGGTCGAAGTCCTCCTCGGTGAGCGCGCCGATCCCCTTGAGCGTCCCGTCCACCGCCTTGTTGATCCCGGCGTTGTTGACCAGGACGTCCAGCCCGGCGGCCTGCTCGTCGAACGCGGCCCACAGCGCCTCGGCGTCGCCCGGCACGCCCAGTTCGGCCCGGACGGTGAAGGCCGTGCCGCCCGCCGCCTCGATCGCCGCGACCGTCTCCTTCGCCGCCGCCTCGTCGTGGCCGTAGTGGACGGCCACCCGGGCGCCGTCCCGCCCCAGGCGTTCCGAGATCGCCCGGCCGATCCCCCTGCCGCCGCCGGTGACCAGTGCCGTCCTGCCGCTGAGCGCACCCATGGAACGTGCCCCTCCCCATCCGTGTCCGGCGCCCCCGCCCGCGCGGGCGCACCGCTCCGTCTGCCGGGCGATGTTTTGTATCGCTCGGTCCAGAACGAAGGTAGCACGCAACCCGAGCCGTGCCGTACGGAAACGTGGATCTTCGAGCCGGGCCGCCACCGGCCCCGGAAACACCCGCGGGCCGCGGCGCCGGGACAGGACCCTCAACCTGTCATCGGCACCGCAGCCCGGAGCTGACATCGGCCGGCCCCGCCGTGCGGACGGTGGGCTCCCCCGTGTGCGGTGGGGTCGCCGTCCCGCCCTGGGACCGGTCGATCGGAGGCCTCCGCGCAGTCAGGGCAGAGAGCGCTTCTGGCCTCGTTCCGCCCTCCTGTGCGGGGAGAGCGGAGGTCTTTGCTGAATTCTGGACTAGACCATTCTCACTTGTCCATGCCCTTGCGGGGACAACACTCATACCGTACGCCGGTAGGCTCCAAGACGTGCCCTCCATGAACGATCTCGTACGACAGCACACCGCTCTGAGCGACTCCGACCTCGAGTGGCTCCACATGCTGGTCTCGGAGTGGCAGCTGCTCTCCGACCTGTCCTTCGCCGATCTCGTCCTCTGGGTCCCGACGCTCGACGGTACCCGTTACGTCTCGGTCGCCCAGATGCGTCCCAACACCGGCCCCACCTCCTACCAGGACGACATGGTCGGCCACCTGGTGCCCCGGGGACGCCGGCCGATGCTGGATTCCGCTTTGGACGAGGGCCGCATCGTACGCGAGGGCGACCCGGAGTGGCGAGAGGAAGTTCCGGTCCGGGTCGAGTCCATCCCGGTACGCCGCGAGGGCCGGGTGCTCGGCGTGATCGCCCGGAACACCAACCTGCTGACCGTACGCACCCCCAGCCGGCTGGAGCTCACCTACCTCCAGAGCGCCTCCGACCTCGCCCAGATGATCGCTGCCGGAACGTTTCCCTTCCCCGGCCAGCAGGTCGACATGGACGCCTCGCCGCGCGCCGGCGACGGGCTGATCCGGCTCGACGCGGACGGCGTCGTCCAGTACGCCAGCCCCAACGCGCTCTCCGCCTACCACCGGCTCGGTCTCGCCGCGGACCTCGTGGGCCACCACCTCGGCCAGGCCACCGCCGAACTGGCCCCGGCCCGCGGCCCGGTGGACGAGGCACTGGTCAAGCTCGCCAGCGGCTGGGCGCCCCGGGAATTCGAGGTCGAGGGCAATGACGGGGTGATTCAATTGCGCGCCATTCCGCTCAAACCGAAGGGCGCGCATATCGGTTCCCTGGTGCTGCTGCGGGACGTCACCGAACTGCGCCGCCGCGAACGGGAACTGATCACCAAGGACGCCACCATCCGGGAAATCCACCACCGGGTGAAGAACAATTTGCAGACAGTGGCCGCGCTGCTACGCCTGCAGTCCCGCCGGATGGATTCCGAGCAGGGCCGCGAGGCGCTCAACGAGGCCGTGCGCAGGGTCGGTTCGATCGCGATCGTGCACGAGACGCTGTCCCAGAACCTGGACGAACGGGTCCAGTTCGACGAGATCGCCGACCGGGTGCTGGCCATGGTCGCGGAGATCTCCCCGGGCAAGGTGACCACCCGCCGCACCGGGCGCTTCGGCATCCTCGACGCCGAGGTGGCCACCCCCCTGTCGATGGTCCTCACCGAAATCCTGCAGAACGCCCTGGAGCACGCCTTCGACCAGGCCGAGCACGGCATCGTCGAGGTGGGCGCGGTGCGCGGCGGCAGCCGTACCGACCCCCGGCTGATCGTCACCGTCCAGGACAACGGCCGCGGCCTGCCCGAGGACTTCGACCCGCAGCGTGCAGGGAACCTGGGGCTGCAGATCGTACGGACCCTGGTGGAGGGGGAGTTGGGCGGCACCTTCGACATGGTGCGGGCGCCCGAGCGCGGCACCCGGGTCCTCCTCGACATCCCGGTACGTCCGGAGAAGCAGCACTAGCCGGGACCGGGGGCCCGGGAGGGGGAGTCCCGCCGGCCGGGTCGAGGTGGCCGGCCCGGGTCGGCCACCGCTCCCCGGTAACAGCAAACAAGCCCCGCAAACAGCAACAAGGCCGGAAACAGCAACAAGCCCCGGACCAATCGGTCCGGGGCTCAAAGCTATTGCGATGCGATAACGACCGGGCTTCTCAGCGCCGTGTGTGCATCGGGGGTACTGCGCGCTGCGGCTCGGGGGCCACGGGGCGGCTGGCTCAGGCGCTGGCGTTGCGCGCCCGGTTGCGAGCTGCACGGCGCTTCATCGCGCGGCGCTCGTCCTCGCTCAGACCACCCCAGACGCCGGAGTCCTGGCCGGACTCAAGCGCCCACTGCAGGCACTGCTCCATGACGGGGCAGCGGCGGCAGACGGCCTTGGCTTCCTCGATCTGCAGCAGCGCAGGACCGGTGTTGCCGATAGGGAAGAAGAGCTCGGGGTCTTCCTCGCGGCAAACGGCGCGGTGACGCCAGTCCATGGCTGCTCCATCTCCTCGTGTGACGGGATCGTTGCTTGTGAATGTGAACGCTTTCACGAATCCCCCCGCAAGGGAAGGGCCGAACTCCAGTTGTGAACTGGTGCGGTCCTGGGAATGAGGAGGAGGATTCGGGCTCTCAAGGGGGCCGGTAAAGCGGCCGTCCCGATCGCCATGAAGAGACTCGCAAACCTCGGCTGCGGATACAACCCCTTCCGGAAACTTTTTTTTGATTCCTTGGTGTCGCCTCGGTCACAGCCGTCATTCCAGGGGGTGGGAACCAGCCTAAACGTTCGAGTGAAAGGACTTTGGGCCCTACTGCTCACACAATCACACGCAGTGCACGGCGAACGCCTGTGAACGTCACACTCGTGCGCAGGCCCAGGTGGTCGCCGTCCATCTGGAAGGGCAGCGGCACCTGCGAATGCAAGGTGAAGTTCGTGAGGTCGTGAAGTGAGAGCGCGTGCTTGCCATGGGGGCCCCGCTCGGGGGTTGACGTGAGCAGCTGCGTGGCATAACGGGCCACCGCCGAGGGCGACAGCTTGCTCAGTGCGAACAGATCGAGGGCCGTGTCGAACGAGGCGTCCGGGGACGGATAGATCGGGCGGTTGCCCAGGTAGGACCACGGAGCGGTGTTGCAGATTATGGCCAGCGCGAGGTTCTCGACGATCTCCGCCGTCCCCTCCGCGCCGTCCTCGCCGCCCGGGCGTTCGAGGGTGATGACCCCCTGCCGGCGGTTCGCCTCCCCCAGGAACTGCCGTACGACCTGTCGCATGTACAGGGCATGCGTCGAACGCTTGCCGCGTTCCCGCTGCTGCTCGACCCGGCCGACGACCCCGGCGTCGAAACCGAAGCCCGCGCAGAAGGTGAACCAGCGCTCCGGTACGCCCTCGTCCTCCGTGCCCGGGGTGCCCGCGGCGAGACCCAGGCCGATGGTGCGCTCACTGCCGTCGCGCAGCGCGTCCAGGAGGGCGCCGGTGGCCTCCACGACGTCGTTGGGCAGCCCGAGGGCGCGGGCGAAGACATTGGTGGAGCCGCCGGGGACCACGGCCAGCCGGGGGTGCGACTCGGGATCGGGGCCGTTCGCCAGCAGACCGTTGACGACCTCGTTGACCGTGCCGTCCCCGCCCAGCGCCACGACCAGCTCGGTCTCCCCGCCCTCGGTGGCCTGCCGGGCCAGATCCCGGGCGTGCCCGCGGTACCGGGTCTCGGCGACCTCCAGCTTCAGGTCGCTGGCGAGGGCGTGGGTGAGGACCTCGCGGGTGCGCGCACTGGTGGTGGTAGCAGCGGGATTGACCACGAGGAGAGCGCGCATGTGCAGCAGCGTACCTACCTGCCGGTACCGGGCTCACGCCCCGTCCGCGTCCAGGGCGTTCCGGGACGCGGGGGCCGTCGGCGCTACCCTGCTGGGGTGAGCAGTCAGCAGAAGCAGTCCGTGAAGCGCGCCGCCGGCGCCCCCGCCGCGCCCGCACCGGCCGGTCCGCGGCCCGCCCGGCTGAGCGCCGCCGCGGCCCTCACCGGGATCGAGGGCCTGGCCCTGGCCGCCCTCGGCGCGTACATGCTGATCATGGGGCTCACGGGCTCGCCGGACAGCCCGCAGCAGGCGGAGATGGGCGGGGTGACCGTGCTCGCGCTGGCCGTGCTGCCGCTGGTCGCCGCGCGCGGACTGTGGCTGCGCCGCCGCTGGAGCCGGGGCCCCTCGCTGATCACCCAGATCGTCGCCCTGCCGGTGGCCTGGACGCTGGTGCACGGCGGCGGTGCGCTGGTCGCGGGCGGCGTCGTGCTGGCGCTGGTCGCGCTGGTCGTCCTCGTGCTGCTGGTCAATCCGACGGCTACGGAGGCGTTGGGGATCGGTCCGCGGGAGTAGGGGCTTCCCACGTACTTGGCCGTCCCGCCGTGGGGGTTCTCGCGGTTGCGTGTTTTGCGGTGCCCCGTACGTACCCGTCTGCGGCGCCGCGGGGCTCGCTCGCGGTTGCGCGCTTTGCGGCGTCTCCCACGTACCTGTCTCTCCCGCCGCTGTTGTTCCCGCCGTTGCGCCTGCGGCGGGCTGGGTTGTTTTTGGGTGCGGTGACGGGCCTCCGGGGCCTTGTTCGTGGACTGCTTCGCTTTACGACCACGAACAAGGCCCCTCCGGCCCGTCCCCTCCCGGTTGGGGGATGGGAAGCGGTTGGTGGGGGCGGACGTAGCGCCACAGGGTGTGAAAAGGCCCCGTAGGGGAGAGGCGAACGGATTCCCTAGTACTGCAACCGCATGTGGTGTTTGTGGCCTCGGCGTTGGTAGTGGCTGTGGCGGGCTCGGGCTTGGCTGTGTCTGCGGAAGTGTGACCAGTGCAGGCGGTGTTCGTTGGTGTGGCAGTGGGGTGTGCGGGCGAGGTGCCCGATCAGGCGGCGGATTTCGGGGACGCTGAGGGGTACGAGGTCGTGTTCGTCGCATCCGCTGCCCCTTTTGCGGCTTGTGTTGCGCGGACGGCGGTCAGGTACGCCAGGGCTGCCATGGCGAGGGTGATGTGCCGGTACCAGGCCCGGTAGTGCCGCACCTGGTAATGATCCAGGCCGCACTCGCCCTTGGCACTCTGGAAGCACTCCTCCACCGCCCACCTGGCCCCGGCCACCTTGACCAGGTCTTTCAGACGCGAGGAGACCGGTCCGAAGCAGACGTAGTAGGCGATGTCGGCGGGGTTGCTGATGTTGCGGCGGGCCAGCACCCAGTGCCCGAACCCGTTCTTTGCGTGGGGCCTGAGGGCGGCGCGGGCCCAGTGATAGATCCGCTGGCCGTGGGCGCCGGCTCCCGCCGAGAGCGGTTTCCAGGC
Organism: Streptomyces bugieae; assembly: GCF_036352915.1. Taxonomy (NCBI): domain Bacteria; kingdom Bacillati; phylum Actinomycetota; class Actinomycetes; order Kitasatosporales; family Streptomycetaceae; genus Streptomyces; species Streptomyces bugieae. The sequence goes on along the minus strand of NZ_JAZBJP010000040.1, from coordinate 55 downwards.
CTGCTTCGGGCGGGTGGCGATCAGCTCGTCGACCCGGTACTCCCAGCCGTCGAGA
>NZ_JAZBJP010000039.1:0-63750 GCF_036352915.1 Streptomyces bugieae | reverse complement strand
ACCCCCGCCGCCCCGCCCCGTTCCTGGCCAGTCAGCACGTCCGCCGCCACACCCGCCGCCACATCCCCCGCCTCAGCCGCCACACCCGAAGCCCCAGCCGACCCATCCCCCACCTCAGCCGACCCATCCCCCACCTCAGCCGACCCATCCCCCGCCTCAGCCGCCACATCCGAAGTCCCAGCCAACCCATCCCCCGTCCCAACCGCCACATCTCGCGCCCCAGCCGTCATATCCCCCGCCTCGCCCGCTTCCGGGAGGAGGCCCAGGGCTGCGTCCTTCGCGGCTTCGGATTCGCGGCGGAAGAGGCGGAACCACATGAAGACCACGAAGCCGGCGAAGACGAACCACTCGCCGGTGTAGCCGAGGTTCTGGAAGGCCTTGAGGTCCAGGCCGCTGCCCTCGGCGGCGGCCGGGGGGACGGGGTGCAGCGGGGCCGGCGGGTCGGTCTGCGTGATCCAGGCGTCGTAGACGTCGTACGGCACGATGTTGACCAGCGACGCCGCGCTGATCATGCCGAGCTGACCGTGCGGCAGTCCGCCGCCCGCCTGGACGCCGTCGGTGCCCTGGTTCTCGGAGGCCTGCAGCGCGCCGGTGACCGTCACCTCGCCCTTGGGCGGTGCGGGCACCTTCGCCGTGTCGGCCTTCGCCTCGGCGTCACCGGGCAGCCAGCCGCGTACGACCGGGAGCGCCTTGCCGTGGTCCGTGCGCAGGAGGGTGAGGACGTAGAAGCCCTGCCGCTCGCCGTGCTTGTCCTTCAGGGTGCGGGCCGGTACGAGCAGTTGGTGCTCGGTGTCGTAGCGCCCGCGGGCGCTGGCCTGGCGTCCGGAGGTGATCTTGTCGACGGGCAGCAGGCTGTCGAGGGGCCGGGCGGCCGCGGTCTTCGCCCGGGCCGAGCGGTCTTCCTGCTGCCGGTGGGTGTCGACGCGGTCCTCGAAGCGGCTCAGCTGCCAGCTGCCCATGAAGATGCAGAAGGGAATCGCCAGCACGGCGAAGACGTTGATCCCCCACCACCGCGGGGTCAGCAGGAACCGGTACACCCCATCAACGGTACGGGGCCCGCGCGGCGGGCCCTCACCGCCCCCTGGCCGAGTCCCGCCGGGCCCTACTGGGCCGCCACCGCCTCCGTGCGGTAAACCGTTCCGGCGCAGGCGTCGGCGATCTTGGCGTCGGTGGCGGCGGGCTCGCCGGCCTCCGGCGTATGGCTGAGAACGATCCCTCCGGGCGCGGCGCCGCCACCGCCGGTACCGTCGTCGCCGCCCGCCTGACCGCCGCCGTCGGTGCCCGTCGTGGCCCCCGCGTCCGGGGACTGCCCCGGGTCCTTCGAGGGGTCGGGAGTCGGCGAGGGCCCCGGGTTGACGCACCCGGTGGGGCCGCCGCCGGCCTGCGGGATCCAGGCGAACTTCACCTCGTACGCCTCGCCCGGCTTGAGCACCAGCTGGTCGGGGGTGGTGGCCGGATCGGGCAGACCGGTGGCCTCGTCACCCGAGGTGTGGTCGACGACGTGGATGTGGTCGGGATTCGTGGACCCCTGCGCGGAAGCCACGACGACGGTGCCGCCGCCCTGGACGGAACAGGGCGTGGTGGACGTGTTGACCACCCGGAACGCACCGTAGACGCGGCCGTCGGCGTCCGCCTGGCCGACCTTGCTCGTTCCCTGTCCGAGCTGATCACGCCCGCAGACCGGCGAGGTGACGTCCATGGTCTCGTCCGGGGCGGGGGTGCCGGCACCCGCGCCATGGCCGGCGCCGTTCTTCTCCGTGGCCTTGCCCTTGCCCGCGGGTCGCCCCCCGCCCGGCCTGGCGCCGCCCTGGTCGGTCGGGCGCGGCCCGGCCTGCTCGGTGCCCTCGCCGTGCGTGCCTCCGTCGGCGTCGTGGGCGCGCTGGCTGCTCGCGGCGTTGGCGGGCCGGTCGGGGGAGCCGTCGGCGAGGTCGGCGACGTGGAGCATGGCGGGGATCGACGTACCGCCGAGCAGCAGTGCGGCGGCCGCGCCGACGACGACGTGGCGACGGCGCTGGCGGCGGGCCGGTACGGCGCGGCGCAGGTGGTCCAGGGCGTCCGGGGACGGTTCGAGGCCGCCGACGCTGGACTGCAGGAGGCGCCTCAGATCGTCCTCGTCGCCGAAGCCGCCACCGAATCCACCGCCGGTGGGATGGCTGCGGCCGTGGTCGTCCCCGTCACCGTCGCCCCCACTGCCCCCGGAGGTAGAGCCCGCGGAGGCAGGCCCCGCGGAGGCCGGGCCCCCGGAGGCAGCACCGTCGAACGCTCCGCCGCCATGGGCATCGTTGTCGCGGTCGCCCCCACGGGAGCGGGTCTCACCGGCCTCGCCCCCACGGGACCGCGTCTCACCCGCCTCGGCCTCGCGGGCCCGGGTCTCGCGATCACGCACTCCGCGGTCGTACTCATGGCTCTCGCGGGTTTCCCGGCTCGCGCAGATCTCGCGGCCCTCATGCCCCCCGCGACGTCCCTGCCCCCGGGTCTCGTGGCTCCCGTGACTCGCGTGGCCGCCCTGACCGCCGTCGTGTGCCTCGCGTACGAGGTACAGCCCCTGCGGCCCATGGGCCGCCGCGCCGTGTGTGCGGTACGGGGCGTCGTCCACACCGGCACGCCCCGCCGCCCAGCCCGGAACCGCGCGCCCCCGGGGCACGCCACCCGGACCACCCTCAGAACCGGCCGAACCAACCGAACCGACCGGCCCCATGGGCCCAGCCGAACCAACCGAGCCCATCGAACCAACCGAACCGATCGAACCGACCGGCCCCATGGGTCCGGCCGACCCGACAGACCCAGCCGAAGACCCCAACGACCCAGTCACGCCCCCCAAGGAACCCGCGTCAAACGGCCGGTACCGGCCGAACCTGTTGCCATTCATGCCGGAGCCTCCATCGCGACGCGGAGCGCCGCGATGCCCCGCGACCCGTACGCCTTGACCGAGCCGAGCGATATGCCCAGCGTCTGCGCCACCTGCGCCTCGGTCATGTCGGCGAAATAGCGCAGCACCAGCACCTCGCGCTGGCGGCGCTGCAGCCCGCGCATCGCCTTGATCAGCTGGTCCCGCTCCAGCAGGTCGTACGCGCCCTCCTCGGCACTGGCCATGTCGGGCATCGGCTTGGAGAGCAGCTTGAGGCCGAGGATGCGCCGACGAAGCGCGGAGCGGGAGAGGTTGACGACCGTCTGCCGGAGGTAGGCGAGGGTCTTCTCGGGGTCGCGCACCCGGCCGCGCGCGGAGTGCACCCGGATGAAGGCTTCCTGTACGACGTCCTCGCAGGAGGCGGTGTCGTCGAGGAGCAGCGCGGCGAGACCGAGCAGGGAGCGGTAGTGCGCGCGGTAGGTCTCGGTGAGGTGGTCGACTGTGGTGCCCACGGCCATCGCGTCGTCAGTGTCCCCACGCTGAGAAGGAATCTGCGCGGGACGCGTGGTGGGCCAGGGTGCGATCACTGGCATGCCCCCGGCTGCGCGGGGCCGCTGCGGACGCACTGCCGCGCCTGCCGCGCCCGCTGGGGCGATGGTGAAACCGAGTACCTCTGCCACGCTTGTTGGACACGCTTCCCCCCATAAGGGTTGTACGCGCAAGGCACCGCTTTTGACGATGCATCAAATGCCCTCATGCGTACCAGCTCTTCCCGAATGCCCCATTTATCCCGATGAGTTCGCCCCGACACCCGAGGGCTCACACGTGCAGACCCGCAGGCACCCCGGACCACCCCCCGGGATGGCCACAAAGACGCTCCCCGCCGAACTGCCGGTTGCAGTGTGGCGGGGAGCGAATGGTCGAACAGATCGTCAGCCCAGATCAAGAGGTACGGACCAGCGATTCGCTCACAGGATCTTCACACGTCCCTCAAAAGTATCCCCCAGACGGTCGGCCCGCCACGGCCAATCCCGCCAAGTCACCCCTCACAGAACCGAGCAACAACCCCCATCGGGCCCGATCCCTCGCCCCGGAGAACCCAAGGAGAACCCAGACCCCGAAAACCTCAGAAGCCCCAGAAAGCCCTGGACACCACACAGGCACCACAGGCGACCACACAGGCCCCGCACGGGACCCAGGGGCACCTACCCCCGCGCCCCTCGCTCCGCCCGCGCCCCCCGCATCTCCGCCGCCACCAACTCCCCGATCTGGGCCGTGTTCAGCGCCGCGCCCTTGCGGAGGTTGTCGCCGCACACGAACAGTTCCAGCGCCCGCGGATCGTCCAGGGAGCGCCGTACGCGTCCGACCCAGGTGGGGTCCGTGCCGACGACGTCGGACGGGGTGGGGTACTCGTCCTCCTCGGGGGCGTCGCACAGCACGACGCCGGGGGCCGCCGCCAGGATCTCGTGGGCGCCGCCGACCGTGACCTCGTTCTCGAAACGGGCGTGGACGGCCAGCGAGTGGGTCGTGAGCACCGGCACCCGCACGCAGGTCGCGGCGACCGGCAGGTCCGGCAGTCCGAGGACCTTGCGGGACTCGTGCCGGACGTCGAGCTCCTCCGAGGACCAGCCGTCCTCCTGGAGGGTGCCGGCCCAGGGCACGACGTTGAGCGCGAGCGGTGCCGGGAACGGCCCCAGGGTGTCGCCGACGGCCCGCCGTACGTCACCGGGCGTGGCTCCCAGGTCCGTACCGGACACCGCGGACAGCTGGGCCCGCAACGTCTCGGCGCCGGCCCGGCCGGCCGCGGAGGCGGCGTGGTACGAGGAGACGATCAGTTCGCTCAGCCCGTACTCGGCGTGCAGCGCACCGAGCGCGACGATCATCGCGAGGGTGGTGCAGCCGGGGCCGGCGAGAATGCCGCGCGGGCGCACCCGTGCCGTGTGCGCGTTGATCTCGGGGACGACCAGCGGCACGTCCGGGTCCCGCCGGAACGCGCGCGAGGAGTCGATGACCACCGCGCCCTTGGACACCGCGACCGGCGCCCACTGCGCGGCGACCTCGTCCGGGACGTCGAACATCGCGACGTCGATGCCGTCGAAGGCCTCGTCGCTCAGCGCGACGACCTCGACCTCGGCGCCCCGTACGGTCAGTTTGCGGCCTGCCGAGCGCGGAGACGCGATCAGCCGGATCTCGCCCCAGATGTCGGCCCGCTCGGACAGGATGCCGAGCAGGACCGAGCCGACGGCGCCGGTGGCACCGACGACGGCGAGATCCGGCTTGCCGGCCGGCTCACGGGCCGTGCGGGCCTCCGCCCCCGCCGTATCAGCGAGGGACGGACGGCCCGCTTCGGCCGGGATCATCGACCGGTGCCGCCATAGACCACGGCCTCGTCGCTCTCCGAGTCGAGACCGAAGGCGGTGTGCACGGCGCGCACGGCCTCGTTGACGTCATCGGCGCGGGTGACGACCGAGATACGGATCTCGGAGGTCGAGATGAGCTCGATGTTCACGTCGGCGTTCGACAGCGCCTCGAAGAACGTCGCGGTGACGCCCGGGTTGGTCTTCATGCCCGCGCCGACCAGCGAGATCTTGGCGATCTGGTCGTCGTAGCGCAGCGAGTCGAAGCCGACCGCGGCGCGGGTCTTCTCCAGGGCCGCCACGGCCTTGCGGCCCTCGGCCTTGGGGAGGGTGAAGGAGATGTCGGTCAGACCGGTCGACGCGGCCGAGACGTTCTGCACGACCATGTCGATGTTGACCTCGGAGTCCGCGATCGCACGGAAGATGCGCGCGGCCTCGCCCGGCTTGTCCGGGACTCCGACGACCGTGACCTTCGCCTCGGAGGTGTCGTGTGCGACGCCCGAGATGATTGCCTGCTCCATCGGCTGGTCCCCTTGCGGTTCGTTGCTGACCCACGTGCCCTGCAGCCCGGAGAAGGACGAGCGGACGTGGATCGGGATGTTGTAACGGCGTGCGTACTCGACGCAGCGGTGCAGCAGCACCTTGGAGCCGGAGCTGGCGAGCTCCAGCATGTCCTCGAAGGAGATCCAGTCGATCTTCCGGGCCTTCTTGACGACCCGCGGGTCGGCGGTGAAGACACCGTCCACATCGGTGTAGATCTCACAGACGTCGGCGTTCAGCGCCGCGGCCAGCGCCACCGCGGTGGTGTCCGAGCCACCGCGCCCCAGCGTCGTGATGTCCTTCTTGTCCTGGGACACGCCCTGGAAGCCGGCGACGATGGCGATGTTGCCCTCGTCGATGGAGGCCTGGATACGGCCCGGGGTGACATCGATGATCCGCGCCTTGTTGTGCACGGAATCGGTGATGACACCGGCCTGGCTACCGGTGAAGGACTGCGCCTCGTGACCGAGGTTTTTGATCGCCATCGCCAGCAGGGCCATGGAGATCCGCTCTCCGGCGGTCAGCAGCATGTCGAACTCGCGCCCCGACGGAATCGGGGACACTTCCTGCGCGAGATCGATCAGCTCGTCCGTCGTGTCGCCCATCGCCGAAACCACCACGACAACCTGGTTGCCGTTCTTCTTGGCCTCGACGATTCGCTTGGCAACGCGCTTGATGCCCTCGGCATCCGCAACGGATGAGCCGCCGTACTTCTGCACGACAAGGCCCACGTGCGCTCCTCGCAACTGTCTCTTCGGGAGTTTCCTCCCGGACCCCCGGACATGGGGGTACTGCGGTCGGCTCAGTCTAACGAGCAAGCGGAGTCCGCCCTGCCGTTATCACATGGTGAGACGCATCCTGAGACGGACCGTACCTGCCGTACGTCGGGAGACGCCCGGCCCACCGCGTGATCTCCCGCCGGTCGGTTCCGCGTGGCGCACCGTCGCGCCCGCTCGGCGAGCACATGCCCGCTACGGGCCGGTACACACGGAAAGGTAACCCAGGTCACAGCCGCCGGCCCGGCGGCCCGGCTCCCGCGGGCTCAGGTGCCCCGCAGCTCCCGCAGCCCCAGCGGCCCGGCGATCTCCGCCGCCATGACCTTCCCGGCCTCCTCCGCGAGCCGCTCCTCGTCACCGTCGCCGTTGATGCCGCTGTCGGTGTCCAGCCCGTCCAGCTCGTCCAGCGGCTGGTCCAGGCGTACGTGGGCGACCAGCGACTGCAGCGCCCGCAGGGCGGCCGAGGCGGTCGGGCCCCAGTTGGTCAGGTAGGAGAACTGCCACCACCACAGCGCCTCGACGATCCGCCCGGCGCGGTAGTGCGCCAGCCCGTGCCGCAGGTCGGTGATGACGTCCGCCAGATCGTCCGAGATCCGGCAGGCCACCGGCTCGCTGCGCGGCACGTACGGGTCGAAGACCTCGGAGTACACGTCCACCGGGTCGAGCAGGGCCGCGAAACGCTCCCGCAGCTCGTCCACATCGGGCTCCGGCCCGGTGTCCGGCTCGTAGCGCTCCTCGGGGACGATGTCCTCGTGCGCGCCCAGCCGGCCCCCGGTGAGCAGCAGCTGGGAGATCTCCAGGAGGAGGAAGGGCACCGCGCTGTCCGGCTCGTCCCCCTTGGCGACCTCCGTGACCGCGACGATGAAGCTCTCGATCGAGTCGGAGATCGAAACGGCGAAGTCGTCCGGGTTCTGTCGCGCGTTGTGCAGCGTGGCATCAGACATCGAGAAGTCTCCTCCCTTCGAAGGCCCGCCCGAGCGTGACCTCGTCGGCATACTCCAGATCGCCTCCGACCGGCAGACCGCTCGCCAGTCGCGTCACCCTCAAACCCATGGGTTTGATCATGCGGGCAAGATACGTGGCCGTGGCCTCGCCCTCCAGATTCGGGTCGGTGGCCAGGATCAGCTCGGTGACGGTGCCGTCCGCGAGCCTGGCCAGCAGTTCCCGTATCCGCAGGTCATCGGGGCCGACGCCCTCGATGGGGCTGATCGCGCCACCGAGGACGTGGTAGCGGCCACGGAACTCGCGGGTCCGCTCGATCGCCACGACGTCCTTGGGCTCCTCCACGACACAGATGACCGCCGGGTCACGCCGCGGGTCCAGGCAGACCCGGCACTGCTCCTCCTGCGCCACGTTGCCGCAGACGCTGCAGAACCGGACCTTCGCCTTGACCTCCATCAGCGCGTTCGCGAGCCGGCGGACATCGGTCGGCTCGGCCTGAAGGATGTGGAAGGCGATCCGCTGCGCGCTCTTGGGACCGACGCCGGGCAGCCTGCCCAACTCGTCGATCAGGTCCTGGACCACGCCTTCATACACGGAACGTCTTCTCTCTCTTCTGCCGTGCTGCGTACGCTAGTTGGCTACTCCTCAGAAAGGGAGACCGGGGATTCCTCAGAAAGTGAGGCCGGGAATGCCGCCGCCACCCAGACCCTGGGCGAGCGGACCGAGCTTCTGCTGCTGGAGCTGCTGGGCCTTGGCGTTGGCGTCGCGGACCGCCGCCAGCACGAGGTCGGCGATCGTCTCGGCCGTCTCCTCCGCGGAGTCGGTGTCGACCGCCTTGGGGTCGATGACCAGGCCCTTGAGCTCACCGGAGCCGGTCACCGTCGCCTTGACCAGGCCGCCGCCCGAGGAACCCTCCACGGGCGTCTCCGCCAGCTCCTGCTGGGCGGCCGCAAGATCCTGCTGCATCTTCTGGGCCTGCTGGAGCAGCTGCTGCATATTGGGCTGACCACCGGGGATCACGACGTGACTCCTGCCATACGACAACGATTGTGCGGTAGCCCGAGCCTACGTGTTTCGACGCCCCGGCGCCCTACGCCGCAGGAAGGAACACAGGTGTACGTCCGGTGTACGCCCGCCGGTCCGGCCACGCACCGTCACCGCCCCCTACGCACCGCTCTTCCTGCGGTGCCTCCTGCCGTTTCCCCCGCCGTCCTCCGGCCCTTCTCCGGCCCACGCGTCGCCGGCCCCCTCGTGATGGAACTGCTCGTCGGTGAACCAGTCGTGGGTCGTCGGTGACCTACTCGTTGGTGAACTCCTCGATCACCGTCGCACCCAGCTCGCGGACGATGAGGTCGTGCCCGCTCAGCGCGGAGTCGACGAGGTCGGGGTCGTCCTCGGCCGGCATGTCGTACTCGATCGACATCGGCGGGGGCTCGGGGGTGTACGAGGGCTCCACGGCGGGTGCGCCCGAGGCGCCGCCCGCGGACGCGGACGGGGCCACCGCCTCCCGCGCCATCCGGGCGCCCTGACCGCCGCCGCCGGCGCTCCCACCGGCACCGCCGGCCGTGCCGCCGCTCTGGCCGTACGTCCCGCCGGACGACGCCGGCGCCGCCGGGCCGCCCTGCGAGGACGGTGCCTGGGGTGCGGACGGCTGCGCCGGCGCCCCGCCGAAGCCGCCGCCCCCGCTACGGGGCGCGCCGCCGGACGGCGGATTGGCGCCGCCGGACGGGTCGACGATCGCCTCGACCCGCCACTGCACCTGGAACCGCTCGGCCAGGACGTCCTTCAGCACGTCCTCACTGCCGCCGTTGGCGAAGCTGTCGCGGGCGCCGGCGTTGGGGAAGCCGATCTGCAGGGTCGTGCCGTCGAAGCCGGAGACCTGGGCGTTCTGGCTCAGCAGGATCCAGGTGAAGCGCCGGCGGTCCTTCACCGCCTCCAGGATGTCCGGCCACATCTGGCGCACCTGGGCGGCACCCTGCGCCGCTCCCGGAGCCGGTCCCCCGGCCTGCGGTCCGGGCCCGGACGCCCCACCGGGCGCGCCACCGGCCGGGCCGCTCGCGGCCGGCGGCCCCGCGGGCGTCCTGCCGCCCTGCGGCGCCGGCACCTGGCCGCCGCCCTGTCCCGGCGCCACGGCCGTCGGCCAGCCCCCGGGCTGCCGCGCCGCACCACCGGTGCCACTGCCACCGGCTGCTCCGCTGCCGTTGCCCGCGCCACTGCCGCCCGCCGCGCCGCCGGGCGCCTCGCCAGCGGAGGCGGCACCACCGGGACCGGCGCCGGCAGCCGTGCCCGCACCGCCCCGGCCCGTCCCGCCGGGCCACGCCCCGGGTCGCGCCGGACCGCCCTCACGGCCACCGGCCGGCCCACCGGCCGGCGGGGCCACGCCCTCGCCGCCCTGCACGCCACCCGCAGCCGGGGCGACCGGCGCCGGGGGCGCGGCAGCAGGAGCCGAGGGAGCGGCGGGCGCCCCCGTGCCCCGTACCGCGGCACGCGCGGCAGCCGGCCCCGACGGGCCGCCGGGCGCCGGCATCGGCGGATGCGCCTCCGGACCCGGTACGTACCCGGCCGCGGGCCCGCCACCGGACGCCACGACGGGCGCCGGCTCACCCCCGGGGCCCGCACCGGGGCCACCGGGCACGCCACCGGGGCCGCCCGCGCCCGCTCCGCCCAGCAGCGCCGCGCCCGCGCCCCGCTCCAGACGGTCCAGACGCGCCTGCACCGACCGCTCGTCGTCGTACGCCGCGGGCAGCAGCACCCGCGCACAGATCAGCTCCAGCTGGAGCCGCGGCGAGGTCGCGCCCCGCATCTCCGTCAGCCCCGTGTTGACCAGGTCGGCGGCGCGGCTCAGCTCCGCCGCCCCGAACACCGAGGCCTGCGCCGTCATCCGCTCCACGACGTCCGCGGGGGCGTCGATCAGCCCCTTCTCCCCCGCGTCCGGCACCGCCGCGAGGATCACCAGGTCCCGCAGCCGCTCCAGCAGATCGGCCACGAACCGCCGGGGGTCGTTCCCGCCCTCGATGACCCGGTCCACGACCTCGAACGCCGCCGCCCCGTCCCCGGCGGCGAACGCCTCCACGATGGAATCCAGCAGCGAGCCGTCGGTGTACCCGAGCAGGGCCGTGGCCATGGCATAGGTCACACCGTCGGCGCCCGCCCCGGCGAGCAGCTGGTCCATCACCGACATCGAGTCGCGCACGGACCCGGCACCGGCCCGTACGACCAGCGGCAGCACGCCGTCCTCGACCGGGATGTCCTCCTGCCCGCAGACCTGTCCCAGGTACTCGCGCAGCGTGCCCGGCGGCACCAGCCGGAACGGATAGTGATGGGTCCGCGACCGGATCGTCCCGATGACCTTCTCGGGCTCGGTCGTGGCGAAGATGAACTTCAGGTGCTCCGGCGGCTCCTCGACCACCTTGAGCAGCGCGTTGAAGCCCGCCGACGTGACCATGTGGGCCTCGTCGATGATGTAGATCTTGTACCGGCTGCTGGCCGGCCCGAAGAACGCCTTCTCCCGCAGCTCACGCGCGTCGTCGACACCACCATGGGACGCCGCGTCGATCTCGATCACATCGATCGAGCCCCGCCCGTTCCTGGCCAGGTCCACGCACGACTGGCACGTCCCGCAGGGCGTCGGAGTGGGACCTTCCTCACAGTTGAGGCACCGGGCCAGGATCCGCGCGCTGGTCGTCTTGCCGCAGCCGCGCGGACCGCTGAACAGATACGCGTGGTTGACGCGGTTGTTCCGCAGCGCCTGCTGCAGCGGATCGGTCACGTGCTCTTGCCCGATGACCTCGGCGAAGGTCTCGGGGCGGTAGCGGCGGTACAGCGCAAGGGACGACACGCTTACGACGATATCGGGCCCCACCGACAATCGACCGGCCCCGATCGCCCTCCCCCGACCGACCTGCCCCGCAAGCGCAGGCGCCCCCGAACGCAAGCGCCCCTCACGCACCCGCCAGAGCCGACCTACCCTTGCTGCCTTCCGGCCCTGGGGGAGTTCAGTCAGATAGCGCCACGTGAGGGGCTGCGACCCACCCTAGCGGATCCCACCCCCAACCCACGAACCCGTCCCCCACCCCGACCCTCATCCACCCCCCTCCCGGACCTCGCCCCCGGATCATGTTCGCGAGCACTCCCCAACGTCTTGTATTGTTTGCGGCGGAGGATTCGCCTAGTGGCCTAGGGCGCACGCTTGGAAAGCGTGTTGGGGGCAACCCCTCACGAGTTCGAATCTCGTATCCTCCGCACTCGCCCATCAGGGCAGATGAGGGCCCCGACCGGTTCGCCGGTCGGGGCCTTCGTCGTTCTCCGTCCCAGTCTTCGTCTCGGTTTTCGTCCCGGTCGGTCCCGGGAGACGCCCCGGCAGCCTCAGGAGACGCCCGGGTCGGGCTCCCGGAGTCCTGCTTCTTCGTGTGGGGGTCGACGGCGTACGGGAGGGGAGCCGGTCGAGCGGTGGGTACCGGCCGTAGGCCAGTGGGTCGGTTCAGTCGCCGGAGTAGCCCCAGAAGTAGATCTCCTGCGGTTCGCCCTCATCGTCGTGGAGCACGGCGCACCGGCCGTACCAACGCCAGTAGTCGAATTCCTCGAAGCGCGGCACGTGGGCCCGCGTGAGCCTCCGCGTGCCCAGGACGCGCAGCGCCTCCTCCTCGGTCACCTGCTTCAGGGTGCCGTAGTCGGGCTCCTCATCCGGCCCGATGATCCGGAAGATGTCGAGGATCGAGTGCGTCCCGTCGTGCTGGACGAGTTCGTGCTCCCACAGCTCGTCCATGGTCTTCGGCCACGGCAGCCGCTCCTCCTCCGGCCACCAGTCGGCACCGGGACCCCAGTAGTACTCCCGCTTCTCGAAGACCGTCCGCCGCAGCCCCTCGAATGCCCCGACGAGATCCTCCTGATACGGCACGGAATAGTTCCACTCCGACGCGCCCATGCGGTCCCTCTCCATCCAGCCCTTCAGAACGGCCGGACGCTCACAGCGGCCACTGACACCCGGGCGTGAACGCGGGCACCAGGTGGAGACGGTCCGGCCCGGTGCCAGGCCGTCTCGGTTTCCGTCTCGGTTTCCGTCTCGGTTTCCGTCTCGGTTTCCGTCTCGGTTTCCGTCTCGGTTTCCGTCTCGGTTTCCGTCTCGTTCGGCTGCGTTCACCGCCGTAGAGGCGGGGCCATCGGCCCTCGGCCGCCCGTGAATGCAGGTGAACGGCCGTGGGCGCACCCCTCACCCCGGCAGACGCGCACGGTCACCGGCACTTGTGGTGGCGGCACTTGGGGCTCGTTGTCGGTGCGTACGGCGTGGGGGTGGGAGCGGTGGTCGCTCGCTTGCCGTGCTTGCCGGTTCTGTCGGGCGTACCGGTCTTTCCGCCCTTCTTGGCGGGGGTGGTGGTCGGGGAGGGCGTGGGGACGCCCGGCTCGTCGGTGCCGTGGCCGAGGGGGGCGGGGGTGGGGAAGGGGGTGTCGGGGAGGCCGGCGAGGGCGTCGCTCATGTACCGGGTCCAGATCTCGGTGGGGATGTCGCCGCCGAACACCTTTTGCAGGCCGCCGACGCCCACCAGGGACTGGAGCTGGGGATGGGCCGCGTCCTCGCGGAAGAGGACCACGGAGGTGGCCAGTTGGCGGGTGTAGCCGACGAACCAGGCCGAGTGGTAGTCGTCGGTGGTACCGGTCTTGCCCGCGGCCGTCCTGCCCAGGGCCCTGGCCTTGGTGCCGGTGCCCCGGGCTATGACGCCCCGGAGGACGTCGGTCACGTTGTCGGCGACGGCCGGCGGCAGCGCCCGTACGGGGGCGGGTGCGGTGAAGCCGGGGAGTGCGGAGCCGTTGTGGGTCACCTTGGTCACCGAGTAGGGGGTGGCCCGCATACCGGAGGCGGCGAAGGTCGAGTAGGCGCCCGCCATGCGGATGGTGCTCGGTGTAGAGGTACCGATGTAGAAGCCGGCGCTGGGGGCGGCGAGGCTGCCGCGGCGCAGGCCGAGGGCTTGCGCCGTGCCCGCCACGTTCCGGTAGCCGACGTCCTCCCCCAGTTGCACGTACGGCGTGTTGACCGACTGCTCCATCGCCTTGCGCAGGGAGATGTAGCCCCAGCGCCGGGGGGTGTCGTTGTGCTGGTGGAGGAGGCCGGTGGGGTCCTTGTCGTCGGTGACGTAGTCGCCCTGCCGGTCCTTGATCTTGATGCCGTCGTCACCGTTGAACTTGCTGGCCGGGGTGATCGGTGCCGGGGGCTTGCCGGGTTGCAGTACCGCCCGGTGCTGGAGCGCGGCGGCGAGGACGACGGGTTTGAACGTCGAGCCCACCGGGACGCCGGAGGTGTCGGCATTGTCCGAGTAGTGGGCGTGGGCGTAGCCGGGGCCGCCGTAGACGGCGAGGATCCTGCCGGTCCTGGGGTCGACCGAGGCGGCGCCGACCTGGACGTCCCGGTCGACCGACCGGTGGGCGGGGTCGAGGCGTTGCGCGCGGACCTTGGCGACGGCCCTGGCCAGCTCCGCGGTCCGTTTCCTGTCGAAGGTGGTGTGTATCTGGTAACCGCCCCTGCTCAGGCTGCTGTCGGTGATCGTCGGGTCGTGTGCCTGGGCGTACGACCGGGCGAGCTGGACCAGGTAGCCGGTCTGGCCCGGGAGACCCGACCCGAGGGTCCACTTCCTGGGTGCCGGGAATCCCGCGGCCGCGTAGCGTGCCCGCTGCCCCGGCGTCAGCTTGCCGATCTTCACCATCCGGTCGAGCACCCAGGACCAGCGTGCCCGCGCCTTCGCCCGGGCCGTGGGGTCGGAATCCGCGTGCTGGAAGAGGCTCGGCTCGTTGACCGCCGCGGCGAGGAAGGCGCCCTGGCTCACGTTGAGCTTCTGCACCGGAAGGCCGTAGTACATGCGGGCCGCGGCCTGGATGCCGTTGGCCTGCCGGCCGAAGAAGCAGGTGTTCAGATACCCCTGGAGGATCTGCTGCTTGCTCATGGCGGCGCCGATCTTGGTGGAGATCAGCAGTTCCTTGATCTTCCGCGAGACCGTCTGCGACTGGTCCAGGTAGGTGTTCTTGACGAACTGCTGGGTGATCGTCGACCCGGACTGCACGGAGCCGCCCTCGGCCATGTGGACGACGGCGCGGAGGACGCCTTGCGGGTCGATGCCCGGGTCGGTGTAGAAGGAGGCGTTCTCCGCGGCGATGAAGTCCCACCGCACGCCGGCGGGGACCTGGGAGAGCGGGACGTTCTGCCGGTTGACGCTGCCGTCGGTCGCCAGGACCCTGCCGTCCGACCAGTAGTAGACGTTGTTCTGCAGCAGGGTCGAGGGGTTGGGGTCGGGGATGGTGACCGTGGCGTAGGCATAGCCGACGGCCGCCGCCGTGCCGCCGAAGAAGAACAGGAAGAGCGCCAGCAGTTGCCGCATCGACGGCAGCCAGCGGCGCGGGCCCGTCCTGCCCCGGTGCGGGTAGTCGATCCACCGCCTCTTCTCCGGCCCCTTCTCCGGCGCCGTTCTCCGGGCACGGCGTGACGTGCCCGGTCCGTGGGGCCGGTGCCGCGAGGGGCGGTGGCCCGTGGTGCGGACGCCCTCGGCAGGCGTGCCGCCACGGGATTGCTGCGACGGTCGGCGCCGGTGTCCGCTCATGGGCTCGGATCACGGTCCTCTCGGTAGAACTCGGTAGAGCTCGGTAGAACTCGGTGCGACTCGGTGCGAGTGCGCTGTGGCGTGTGGTGCGGGCTGCCGGAAATCGATGGGGGTGGGGGTTACCGGTAGCCGTTGTGAGGTGGGGGCTGCGGCGGGGCGTCGTGGGGTTCCGCCCGGTGGAGGCGGTCGTACGGTGCCGGCCGGTGGAAGTCGGCGTACAGCTCCGGCTGGTGGAAGGGGTCGTACGGTGCCGGCTGCGGCACGGCCTCGTACGGTGCCGGCTGCGGCAGGGCGTCGTACGGTGCCGACCGCGCGGAGGCGGGATCCTGGCCGGGCAGGCCGTGGCCGGGCGGCTCGGCGCCCGCCGGGGCCCGGAGGCTGCCGTACCGCTCCATCCGCTGCCATCTCAGGCGGGAGCCCGAAACGGCGGTGAAGACGGACTGGATCACCACCAGGTACATCAGCTGCCGGTAGACGAACTGCTGCAACGGCAGGCTCCACAGCGGACCGGGCCGTTCCCCGTCCAGGTGGAACGCGTAGCGGCCCATCAGGAGTTGCAGCAGCAGGAAGGCCAGCCAGAGCCCGATGATCCGGACCGGGTCGAGGAAGAGCAGCCCGTACAGGGCGAAGATGTCCACGACGGGGGCGAGCAGGGGCAGCAGGACCTGGAAGAGGAGGAGGTAGCCCAGGCCGCGGCGGCCGAGTTTCCCGGCAGCGCCGCGCTGCACCAAGGCGCCACGGTGCTTCCACATCGCCTGCAGGGTTCCGTAGCACCAGCGGTACCGCTGCCGCCACAGGGCGTTCAGTGACGCGGGCGCCTCCGTCCAGGCCACCGCGCCCTCCTCGTACACCACACGCCAGCCGGCGCGGCACAGCGCCATGGTGAGGTCGGTGTCCTCGGCGAGGGTGACGTCGCTGACGCCGCCGAGGGCGAGCAGCGCCCGGCGGCGGAACGCGCCGACCGCCCCCGGGACGGTCGGCATGCATTCGGCGAGGTCGAACAGGCGGCGGTCGAGGTTGAAGCCGACCACGTACTCGATGTGCTGCCAACGGCCGAGCAGGCCACCGCGGTTGACGACCTTGGCGTTGCCCGAGACGGCGCCCACCCGGGGATCGGCGAAGGGCTGCACGATCGTGCGGACGGTGTCGGATGCGAAGACCGTGTCGCCGTCGACCATGACCACCAGCTCGCACGAGGCGGCGGCGAGCCCCGTGTTGAGCGCGGCGGGCTTGCCCGCGTTCTGCTGCCGGATCACCCGCACCCCCGGCAGGTGGAGCGACTCCACCAGGTCGGCGGTGCCGTCGGTGGAACCGTCGTCCACCACGATGATCTCCACCGGATGGTCCGAGGCGAGCAGTGAGCGCACGGCCGCCTCGATCCCGGCGCTCTCGTTGTACGCGGGGACGATGACGCTGACCGGTTCGGTCACCGGCGGCCCCCAGGGCCGGCCGCGGGGGCCCGTCCGCAGTCGCCGGTGCCGGCGGGCCGCGATCAGCACGACCGCCGCGCGCAGCACGCTGATCGCTCCGGCCGCGTACATCAGCACGCCGAGCATCCACACGGTCCAGTCGCCCCCCTGCAGCAGCCCGATGAGGGCCATGCCTTGCAGATGGTCGCCGGGCCCGGCGGGCCGGACCGGCGCGGCCATGCCGACCGAGGCGCCGACCGTGGCGAACCGGAAGCCCTGCGCCTTGAGCCGCGGGATCAGGGCGCCCAGCGCGGCGACGGTCTGTGAGCGGTCACCGCCGCCGTCGTGCATCAACACGATCTGCCCGGCGTGGCCGTGGGGTGTCGCACGGGCGAGGACGCGGTGCACACCGGGGCGCTGCCAGTCCTCGGCGTCCCGGGTGGAGAGCACCGTGACATAGCCCGCCGCGTCCGCCTGCCGGAGGACGGACCAGTCGGCGTCGTCCAGCGCATCGTTCTCCGAGGAGTACGGCGGCCTGAGCAGAGCGGTGGTGACCCCCGCGGCGCCGGCCACCGCCAGCTGCGTCTCCCGCAGTTCCAGGGAACGCTGCCAGGGGGCGAGGCGGGCCAGGTCGGCATGGGTGAAGGTGTGGATGCCGATCTGGTGGCCCTCGGCGACGATCCGGCGGACCAGCTCCGGGTGGGCCACGACCTGGGTTCCGACGACGAAGAACGTCGCGTGGACGTGGTTGCGGCGCAGTACGTCCAGGATGCGCGGCGTCCAGACGGGGTCGGGGCCGTCGTCGAAGGTGAGGGCGAGGGTGCGGTCCTTGACCCGGGCGGTGTGCGCGGAGGTGGCGGCGTCCGCGATCACGGGGCCGCCGTGGGTCACCCGACCGGGCACCTCCTCGTGCCGTCCCCGGGCACCGGTCACGGCGTCCGAGGTGATCTTGAACGTGTGGTGGGTGTAGCCCTGGAGCAGGAGGGCCGTCGACAGGGTCACCACGAGCACGCTCAGCAGGAGCCAGTGGGCGCGGGGGGTGATCCGGCGGGTGCGGCCGTGGCGGCGGGCAGGAGCGTTGCGGTGTCGGCGGTCGGTCACGTCGGGGCCTTGGATCACTTCACGGGCTTGTGGGACGAGCCGAGGGCACGCCCCCTGGGGGCGGGGGCGGCGGCCCTGGTGGGGGCGGCGGTCGTGGTCGGCGCAGCCGTGGGCCGGGACGGGGCCACCGGGCCGGCGGAGGCTGTCGGCCGGCCGGTGGGGCCGGGGGTCTTCCGCGCCGCGGTGCCGGAGTTCGTCGCGGTGGGGCTCGCGCTCCGCGCCGGGTGCCCGGTGCCGGGCGAGGGGTCGGGGGCGGTCGCCGTGGGCCTGGCCGGGTGCGCGGAGTCCGCGTGCGGGACGAACGGAGAGCTGATGCTGGGGCCGCCCAGCATCGTGCTGATCAGCACGGCGACATAGCCGCCGGCAGGGATCACCAGCAGCCGGGCGGCGCGGAGCACGCGGCGCTGGCGTCGCCCCGAGGAATCGACGAAGACGGGCCGCGCCGTCTCGCTCTGGGGCGCGTCGGGTGCCGGCACGGGGTGATCGGGTGCGTCGAACACCGGGAGCTGCGCCGTGTCGGCCACCGGGAGCTGGTCCGTGCCGAACACCGGGAGCTCCGCCGTGAGGACGTCACCGTGCGGGGAGTCGTCCCATGCCGTCGTGGCCTGCGCCGTCCGGTGCGTCCACGGCGCGGGCGATGCCTCGTTCCAGGCCGGCGGGGCGGTGCCGGTGGTGACGCCCGTGGCGCCCGTGACGCCCCCTCCGTACGCGTCCCCGTAGGCGGACTCGTGACCGTGGGCGGGCTCGTGGCCATAGGCGGACTCGTGGCCGTAGGCGGGCTCATGGCCATGGGCGGGCTCGTGGCCATAGGCGGACTCGTGGCCGTAGGCGGGCTCATGGCCATGGGCGGGCTCGTGGCCATAGGCATAGCTGTAGCCGGCGCCGCCGTACGGATCCTCGCCGTACACCGCTCCGCTTCCGTCCGTCCACCGCACGAGTCGTGTCCCCTGTCCTGGCCGACCGACGCGGTCGCCCGCATGAAGAGAGCGAACTCGGCCGGAAGTGTTACACCCGCGCCCCACGCTGCAGCGACGTGAAGGACCCCTGGACGTCGTGACACTTTTGTGAGGGCGGACGCTGTTCACCATGGGAACCGCCGTTGCGACCGGAGCACGGCGGCCGACACGGACCCGCTATGAACCCGGTGCGAACGAGGACGGTCTTGGGCCAGGCAGGGCAACCCCGGCGCGCGAAGACGTACGACGGGGAATTGGGCACAGCGGTCGCGCAGGCCCAGAACGGCGACGAGGCCGCCTTCGCGGTGGCCTACCGGCTCGTGCAACCGGGCCTGCTCGGCTATCTGCACGGGCTGGTCGGTGAGGACGCGGAGGACGTGGCCTCCGACGCCTGGCTGGAGATAGCCCGCGACCTCGGACGTTTCAAGGGGGACGGGGCCGGGTTCCGCGGCTGGACCGCGGCCATCGCCCGGCACCGGGCACTGGACCACCTGCGCCGCCAGCGCGTGCGGCCCCGCGCCGGCGGGACCGAACAGGACGTGCTGAACCTGCCCGGACCGCACGACACCCATGACCAGGCGCTGGAATCCCTCTCCACCGAGCAGGCCCTGGAGCTGGTCCGCGGGCTGCCGCGGGACCAGGCCGAGGCGGTGCTCCTGCGGGTCGTCGTGGGTCTGGACGGTCCTGCCGCGGCACGCATCCTCGGCAAGCGCCCGGGAGCGGTGCGCACGGCCGCCCACCGGGGCCTGAAGCGTCTCGCCCGCCAGCTGGGTGTCGGCGGCGAGGCGGACGAGGGTGTGACGGATGGGGCTTCCCGAACGCTGGGGAAGTCGGAATGAACGACGAGGGCGACAGTGGACGGCCGGAAGGCGTCGAGCCCGGCACCTCGACGGATCGACACGGTCGGACGAGAACGGAAGCGGACATGGGTGAACGGCTGAGCGGCGACGGAGCACCGGCCCGTCACCGGCATGGGCACCCTGACGGCAGCGTGTCCGGCCCGCCGGACGTGCATGACCCCGCGACGCTGGAAACGGTGCTGGGCGCCGCCATGCGTACGCACCGCCCCGATCCCGAGGCCGAGCAGCGGGCCCTGGCCGCCTTCCGGGCGGCCGCCCACGGCACGGACGGGCGCCGGGCACGGACCCGGCGCCGGGACGACTGGCGGCCGCGCGAGGAGCGGCGGGTCCGGCGTCCGGCACGGTTGACGTTCGGCGTGGTGTTCGCCGGCCTCACGCTGGGCGGTGTCGCGGTCGCGGCCGTCGGTTCGGCCGGCTCGTCCACCGACGGTGCCGGTAGCGGTCGGGGGACCACGCACCCCTCTGCGGTCGCCCCGAGCCGGCCGGGCGGTACGGCCTCGCCGTCGCCCTCCGGCCGCCCCGGCCCCACGGACCGCCTCTCCCACGCCCGGGACACCGAGGCCCACTGCCGCGCCTACAAGCAGGTCGAAGGGCGCGGCAAAGCCCTCGATGCGACGGCCTGGCAGCGGCTCGTCGCGGCCGCCGGTGGAAAGGACAAGGTCGCCGCGTACTGCTCCGAGCAGCTGACGCGGGCGACAGGCGCGCCGAGCGGGCCGGCCGGCACGGGCAAACCCGGCAAGGGCGCCGCGAACCCCGGCAACGGCGCGGCGAGGAACGCCGGCGGCAACGGCACGCCCGACGCCAACCCCGGCAGCACACACAGCGCGACCGGGAACGGCCAGCCGAGCGAGGGGAACGGCGGCGGGAAGCACCCGTAGCCCCTGCGCCGTGCCCGATGGCCCCGCGCCGTGCCCGATCCGCGCCATGCTTCGCAACGGCACGCCGCTCTGGGGCACGACTCCGGCGCTCCGGCCCACGGCGCACCGGGACGCCGGGGTCTCCTGCGGCGGAGCTCGGTCACGAGAAGTGCAGTGCCCCCCACAGCGCCACGACCGCGAGGGTGAGTGCCGCGGGCACCGTGAGGAGGCCGAGGCGGGTGAACTCCCGTAGGTCCACCTCGTGTTCGTGCTGGTGGAGGATGCGGCGCCACAGCAGGGTGGCCAGGGAGCCGGCGTAGGTGAGGTTGGAGCCGATGTTGACGCCGATCAGGACGGCGAGGACGGCGCCGGGGCCGGTCGGGGCGGTCAGGGGGAGCAGAACCAGTACGGCCGGCAGGTTGTTGATCACGTTGGCGAGGAACGGGAGCGAGGCGGCCCTGAGCAGGCCGAGGGCGGTGGTGCGCCGCC
The DNA here is from genome assembly GCF_036352915.1 of Streptomyces bugieae. NCBI lineage: Bacteria > Bacillati > Actinomycetota > Actinomycetes > Kitasatosporales > Streptomycetaceae > Streptomyces > Streptomyces bugieae. Next base: position 43,032 of record NZ_JAZBJP010000039.1, on the reverse strand, counting down.
GTATCAGGGCGCGTACGGCGAGCAGCAGGGCGCCGGCGGTCGCCGCCCAGGCCGGGTCCACGCCCACGGCCGAGGCGAGGAGGAAGTCCGCCAGCGTGCCGGCCACGGTGAGCAGCGGGAACAGCGGCAGTGGGGGCTCCACGGCGGTTGGCGCGTCCGGGGCGGTGGCCGCCGCGTCGAGGTCGACGGCCGCCGCGTCCGGGTCGGTGACCCTCGCGTCCAGGTCCGTGGCGAAGAAGCGGCGGAAGACCGCGTACTCGACGGCGATGGCCGCGAGCCAGGGCAGGGCCATCAGCGCCGCGAAGCGGGTGAAGCTCAGGCCGCTGGCGGCGAAGGCGAGCAGGTTGGTGAGGTTGGAGACGGGCAGCAGGAGCGACGCGGTGTTCGAGAGGTGGGTGCAGGCGTAGACGTGCGGCTTGGCGCGGGCGCCCATGCGCGCGGCGGTGGCGAGGACCACCGGGGTGAGCAGCACGATCGTCGCGTCCAGGCTGAGCACCGCGGTGATGGCGGACGCCAGGCCGAAGACCGCGGCGAGCAGCCGCCGGGGCCGCCCGGCCGCCGCCCTCGCGGTCCAGGCCCCGCACGCGCGGAACAGCCCTTCGTCGTCGCAGAGCCGCGCGAGCACCACTACGGCCGCGAGGAACCAGATCACCGAGCCGAGACGCCCGGCCTCCCCTTGCCCCTGCCGCCGGCACCGACCGCGCCCTTGCCCGTCCCCCGCGCGCCCTTATTGCACATGATTCGCAAATGCGGTCCATCGGCAACTACTCTGGGCGGCGCCGAGGGGCTCGTCGTGTCCCGGGAGGAGGAACCGTATGCGTGCGGCACCCGTGGTGCTGGGGATCGAGTCGTCCTGCGACGAGACGGGCGCGGGCCTGGTGCGCGACGGCCGGCTGCTCGGGCACGCCGTGGCGTCGAGCATGGACGAGCACGCGCGGTTCGGCGGGGTGGTGCCGGAGATCGCGGCCCGCGCCCACGTCCACGCCCTCCGGCCGGTCGTCCGGCGCGCGCTGGGCGAGGCGGGCCTGCGGATGGCGGACATCGGGGCGGTCGCGGTGACGACGGGGCCGGGGCTGTCGGGGGCGCTCCAGGTCGGGCTGGCCGGCGCCAAGGGGCTGGCCTACGCGCTCGGTGTGCCGCTGTACGGCGTGCACCACCTGGCCGGCCATGTCGCCGCCGACACCCTCGCGCACGGGCCGCTGCCGAACCCCTGCGTCGTACTGATCGTCTCCGGCGGCCACACCTCCCTCCTCCTCGTCCGCGATCTGGCCCGCGACCGCATCGTGCACCTCGGCGACACCCTGGACGACGCCGCCGGGGAGTGCTTCGACAAGGTCGCCCGGGTCTTCGGGCTGCCGTATCCCGGCGGTCCGGCCATCGACCGGGCAGCGCGCGTGGGGGATCCGCGCGCTGTCCCCTTCCCCCGTCCGCTCACCGGACCGCGTGACGATCCGTACGGCTTCTCCTTCTCGGGGCTGAAGACCGCTGCCGCACGGTGGGCCGAGCGGCACCACGGGCGGGCGCTGCCGGTGGCGGACGGTGCCGCCGCGCTCCAGGAGGCGGTCGCCGACGTGCTGACCCGTAAGGCGGTGGCGGCCTGCACCGCCCACGGTGTCGGCACGCTCGTCGTGGTCGGCGGGGTGGCCGCCAACTCCCGGGTCCGGGCACTGGCGGAGGAGCGGTGCGCGGCGGCCGGGATCGCCCTGCGGGTGCCGCCGCTGAAGCTGTGCACGGACAACGGCGCGATGATCGCCGCCATCGGGGACCTGCTCGTCCGGGCGGGCGCGGAGCCCGCGCCGCTGGATGTCTCGATCGATCCGTCGGCTCCCCTGGAGTACGCCGCACTGCATCCGGTGGCCCGCGCCGCCGCGGCGGCCGGCGCTCCCTGACGCCGTCGAAATCCCCGAACCTCTCCCTGCCGCAACTTCCTTCGGGTGAGCGGGACCGTTCCCTCGCCGGACACATGTCAAGGCTGGCGGTCCGACCTCTCGTGGAAGTAGTTCTCCGCTGATACCGGGCTCTGTCAGGGCGAGCCGCGGCACCCCGGCGATGAGTGGGACGCGTTGTCTCCACGAGCCCGGCGTCCAGGCCTGACCACTTGAGGCCACGGTCAACGGGCCGGGTGCCGGCCTCGCGAGCGCCGTCGGCCGGCCGCGAACCGGGCGGACAGACCAGGGACCGAGCGAATGTGGTGATCACGGCTGGTGGACGAGCCCGGAGGGCGAGGCCTGCGCGTCGTACCCGCATCACCCATCGACTTCTCAGAGCCCTACCGATACGGCCTTTCGATCCGGGCCGGCACCCGTGGCGCGCCTCCCTCGGGCCCGGAGCGGTGCCTCGGCCTGGAACTTGGTGAACAGCTCTGTCAGAACATCGATCGACTTCGTGGGAACCGTGCCGTCCGGCGGTCCGTCAGGAAGGCGATCCCAGGGAGCGGGAGATGCCCACTCCGCCTCGCGGATCCACCCGTGGAGCGCAACGGCATCCGGCAGCTCGTCCGGGGCCAGCACCTCGTACATCAAGGTGCTGCCCGCAGAATTGACCGCTGAGCACAACGCGTTCATCCGGTCGCCGAGCCGGGTGAGGCCCTCGGATTCCAGGGATTCGAGGACCCTCACGATGGCGAGTGCAGTCGGCCGATGATCCACAGCATCCAGGCGGAGTGCAGTGTTCAGCATGTCCTGGTTTCCGCATGCGATCTCCGCCGGCCGATAATCCTCCCCGTCACGGAACAGTTCCGCCGCCCACCACAACCGCGCAACGGCCTGACTGTCCGAGCGGCCCACGAATCGAACGGCCTGAACGGGGGCGGGTGTCTCAGGTGTTCCGCTCACGGCCCGACCCCATCGCCAAACGACGTAGTCCGGCACCACGAGGAGTGCGAGGAAGTTCCACAACGCCGGGTCGGCGGCTTCGGCACGCGTCATGCGCAGCGTGGCGTGCAGTCTCGGCGCCAGCCAGGAATCCGCTTGTGTCTGTCTGCCCGCGAAGCGGTTCATCGCTTCCTCGAAAAGTTCACGGACCGGTGCACCGTTCCAACGCGCCAAGTCCTCCGGAATCGATTCGCTCGCCCGGAGAAGAGCCACCACCGGCGGCTCGCTCCGACCCGAGAGAACGGAGCGCGTGAGATGCCGTCTCGCAACTGCCGTGGGCAACAGGCCCAGGCGGTCGGGTACTTCGATGCCGATGTCGCTCATCGCGGTGTGCCTTCCTGGGAACGGTCGACCGTTCGGATGGCCATGGTGAGCCGCCTCGGCACCTGAGCCCGGCGAGACGCCGCGTAGTGGATGTTCGACTGCAGCTCTGCCCACCCGGGCCCTTCCGTCTGCCGACTGTGGACCTCGTGCAGTGCCTCACTCAGGGACATGCTCGGCAACACGTCGGGCAGCATCGTTCTCAGGACCGATCCCCGCCAGCCCTCGGGCAGCCGTGGCGTTCCGTCCTCGTCCAGGTCCAAACCGCTGACTGCAGCGTGGAACATGGATGTCCAGACGTCGCTCGCGAGCTGGGCAGAGATCAAGGAACCGGTGGCCTTCTCCAGGGGGCCACCTGAACCGTTCAACAGCTGGGCGACGCCCTCGAAGGCCGTGTTGAGGTGGACCATCGGCGTATCGCCGGAGACGTCCACCAACCAGGGAGAATCCTTGAACGGTCGGAGCCACTCATGCGGTCCGTCACGGAAATCGCTCTCCGTGACGACGGGTTCACGTTCACGCGCCGGCTCTTCGGCCTTGAGATCCACTACCCAGCTCCGTGGAGTGGAGCCGATGACCCGGCCCGAGACACCGTCCACCGTGGCGACAACGCTCGCCCCGAGGATGACGCGATCCCGATGCTGCGGCTTCAAGAGTGTCACCGCTCCGGACCACGAGCCGGGTCCGTCCGGCCGCAAACGCTGGACGCAACGCACGTTGGTGGCACGTTCGGTGGAAACGGCGACGCATGCGACGTCCGACCAGGGACCGTCCGACAGCTCCCGTTGAGGAGCCAGGACCCGGACGGACAATTCGACCTCCTCCCAGTCCTTCCGCTCCACCTGATGCAGGGCCACGGCCTGCTGCGGCTTGGAGATCATGGTGTATGGCAGCGCCGCACCGTCAACAGCCACATCCGTGATCTCGAGCGCCGGTTCACCGAGGAGCGTGGGATAGGGAAACAGCCTTGTCATGCCGATCCCCCTCGCGAGTTCACCAGATCCACCACAACGGCCGCCATGGATGCAGCGACCGGATGGCTGCTCGGCTCGGTCACGCCGGTGAAGGAGGCCGAGCGGACACCGGCATCGATCCGCAGTCGTCCCCCCTCGACCCGGCAGTTCTCCACGGCCGTGAGCTGTGCCCACGCCAGGGTCGGTCGCCCCCCGGACCGAACCTCGAATTTGGCCACCGGGTTCAGCAACCAGGAATCGTCGCGCCGCGGAACCCGCAGGACCGCGGTGACGGTCCACGCCCCGCCCTCGTCCACCGTGCCCCGGAGAGAACGGATCGTGGGGTGCCCGTCGGAGCTGCGGGCGGCCGCGGCAACCGGTTGATCCAGTCGGATCAGCTCGCGCAGGACCTCGGGTCCCCCGTTGCGAGGCTCGGACCGGCGCCCCACAAGGCTCCTCAGGGCGATGTCCGTGGCGGCACGGAAGTCGGCGAGCCGACGCAACGAACCACGTTTGTAGGCAGTGGTCAGTTCCTCCGTCTTGCCCCAGGCATCGTGTTCGGGCGGCTCCGAGGCGCGCAGAAAGGCCTCCGCGGCCTCGGCCTCGGCCGAATCCTCACCCGTCGCGCACCCGGCGAGGAGCACCGCCTGGAAAGGATCCACTCCCGTGCCGAGCTCACGAGGACGTCGGGTCATGACCGTCATCCGACTGCCGCGCATGCACACCACGCGGCTGTGCTGCCGATCGGCGTCGTGCGCAGGGGTGACGAGAAGCACCGCTCGATGCTCGACTTCCTTGGCCCACCCTCCGGACGCGTTGCGCTTGGGGGGAACGGACAAGGGCACATCGATGCTGGCCACTTGGTCGGCAGCCGTCAACTCGTCGACCGTTTCGCTGTTCACATGAGCCCTCAGAGCCCGTACCAGAGCTGGATGACGTTCGCACGGATCCACGCGCTGCTCCGGGATCAGGACGGCGCCGTCCCTCATGGTGGCGACAGAGGCCTCCAGCAGGGCGCCGGTGTTCCGGCCACCGACCATGGCAGCCCAGAAATTGTCCGAGAGCGCGGAGATGATCTTCTCGTGCATGTCGTTCAGCGTCACGGCGTCCCCGGCGCCGTCGTGGACACCCACGATGAGAAAGGACGTGCCGGGATCCGCACCCGAGCGCTCGAGCCCGAGGGCGGACACCGTCCTTTCGTCGGCCCACCAGGACCGTGACACCCCTTCGAATCCGCTCTGCGTGTCGGGTACGCCCAGCCAAGCGGGCCCCGCGAAGGCCTTCTCACCCACCGAGTGCCACGGCAGGTCCAACCGGCCCACCAGGCGACGTTCGGTGCGCCCCTCGTGCGGCTCGGAGAGAGTGCTGTTGATCAGGACGAGGCCGAGCCGACTCGCGGCCCAGAGCGTTGCCTTGCCCAGCCCGTACGAGCCGCCGGCCCGACCGCTGCTCTTCAAGCTGTCGAGCTGCCGTCGCACGACAGCGGCGAAGCGACCGTCCCCGTATTCGGGCCCGGTGAGGCCGTGGGCGTTGTAGTCGTCGACGCACAGCAGCCGAAGCGTTCGCGTGGCGGTCATTTCCTGGAGACCCTCGGCGAGAACCCGTCCGACCTTGTGATCGGACGAGGTGGCGGCGGCATAGTGCTCGGCCAGCTCCTCCCAGTGCAGCTCGGCGAGAAACGTCTCCAGGTGCTCGCCGGTGAGCTCGTGCAGCGTGAACCGGACCCGCACCGGACGAGCGGGATCCAGGCGCTCATCGAGACTGTTCTGGACCGCTTCACGGGCGAGCACCGCCAGATCGGCATCGAATGCGAACGCCGCAGGATTTCCGTACTCCCGACCGCCGTCAGCGTGGGCAGGTCGGTGGTACCAATGGGCCGGAAACGACGTCCCCGCCGCGCCGGAAGCGCCGGCGGCGGCCGGGGCCTGCCGATCTTCGGAATCGTCGAAGGTCTGCTCGACGAATCCGCCCGCCGGACTCCCCCCGACCACCGCAGCATCCGCGTCTCCCACGGGTGTCTCCCCGGTTCCCCGGGCACGGCCGACCACGACGGCATCCCCCCACATCGTTCCCGTTGACTCGTCCTGCGCACGGTACCCCGAGCCCATATTCGAGCTGTGGGCCAGTTCGATCAATCGCTCTTCGCCTGCCACACAGTCCTCCCTCTGCGCTCGCCCTTCACACGGGGAACCGGGCACAGCGGAAGCAACTTCAGGCTCGGAAGATCGAGGATCCGAGGCGTGAGTCGCAGCCATTCCTGCAGCTCCTGCGCCCCTTTTCCGCGCATTCGTCACCCGAAGGCGAGAGCCGGCAGGTTTCTTCTCGCCGTCCCCCGCTTCCAGCCCCAACTGCTCACGTATGAAGGTCAAGGCCTTGCCCTCGAGCTGTCGAATACGCTCCCGTGACAGCCCGTACGCCTGCCCGATCACATCGAGTGTCCACGGCTCGCCGTCCACGAATCCCGAACGGAACAACAGGACCTCCCGCTGACGCGACGGGAGTTCGGCAAGCAGTTCCTTCAGCCACATACGCTCGACGATGCGCTCCATGTCCTCCTGCGACCCGGGGCCAAGGGTGCAGGGCACGTCCAACAGGTCGGCGAGAGTCGTGTTCCCGTTGATCTGCCGGTCGAGGTGATCGATCGAGCGGCGCCCGAGCTGCCGGCACTTCCGCACCTCCGCAAGCTTGAGTCCGCACGCCACCGCCAGATCCATGTCCTCCGCCGGAAGTCCGGCTGCCAGGCGGCTACGCTCGGCTCGTGCGACCCGCGCGATCTTTTCCGTCATGTGCACAGGGATGCGAATGAGGGACCCCTCGTCCGCAACGGCGCGGGTGAGTGCCTGCCTGATCCACCATGTGGCATAGGTGGAAAACTTGTACCCGAGAGTGAGGTTGAACTTCTCCACCGCGCGTATCAGCCCCAACTGGCCGTGCTGTTCCAGATCCTCGCGGTCGAGCCCGTGCCCGGTGTACTTCTGTGCCGCCCCGTGGACCAGGCCCTGGTTGTGCCGCACCATTGCTTCGAACGCCAGATACGGTTCGTCGCTCCGGTCAAGAGTGGCGGCGTACTTGGGATCGAGGGCGGTATCGGCCGGCAGCCCCTCACGTATGAGCAAGCTGAGGCCCACCTCCTCCAGCGCGGTGAGTACGCGCTTGCCTGCGGCAGCTCGCCGTCGGTCGAGATCCAGGACACGCCTGGCTGCCGCGACGGCACCCGCCCTGTCGCCGACCAGCTCGCCGTCCGGTTCGACGTCGGGCACCGGTTCGACACCGATTTCCTCGGACGAGTCCTCCGGCTCCGCTTCCGGATCTGCGGGGCGTCCGCCGGAGGCTCGCCGCTCGGCAGGCGGACCACCGCGCCTCGGACCGCAACCGTTCCTTGCGCCTGCCGCACCGAGAAATCTTCGACGTAATTCACTCTCGAACTCGGAATCGAATTGGGCCGCCTTGGCCGTTTCCGACAGGGCGCGAGAGACATCCACCCCGGCATCGACGAAGCGTCGGGCCACCTCTACCGCGCGCTTCCAGCCCTCGCTGCGCACACCCGGTCGCGGCAGCTCACCCGACACGACGTCCCCCCGCCAGGTACACATCGACAAAACCCATTCGAGCCTATCCCCGTCAGAAACCTGCCTCATCAGTCGGTTTGTCGATCTCGGACAATTACACAGTCGCGAGTCGTATGATCGGCACCGTATCGGCTGCGGCGTGTGTCTGCTCGGTTCGCGGCGAACTATCGAGCCGAATCGGGGAGTGTATGAGAATCATCCCGAGCGAGATCTCGGACAAGACCATGAGCCGCGGCGAGCGACTCGTCTTCGCCGCGCTCAAGGCACTACCCGACTCCACGGGGGTCGCCCTGCACTCCCTGCACCTGCCGATGCACGACTACAAGCGGGTCGGGGAAGTCGACTTCGTGTTGATCACCCCGAGCCTCCTCCTGTTCATCGAGGTGAAGGGCGGTCGCATCGCCCGTACCGATGCGGGATGGGAGTACCAACCCCGCAACCGTCGGCCACACTTCAGCAAGGAGGGGCCCTTCGGGCAGGTCAGCTCAGGGATGCACGCCCTGGAACGGCAGCTCGGGCAGAAGCTGGGCAATCTGCGTGACCACGGTGTGGCGGGCGGATACCTGGTGATCACCCCGGACGTGGATCTGCCGGAGTCGACCGAGTACGCACCCGAGACCTATCTCGGCGCCCGCGCGTTCGACGGCGGCAAGGGGCTCGCCGCGGCCCTGCATCGTGCGACCGACTTCTGGCTGAGTGCCAACCGCTGGGCCGCGACGCCCATGCCCAAGGAGCTGCGCAACCGGTTACTCGCCGAAATCCGGCCGCAGTTCGACAAGGTCCCGGGCTTGAAGGTGCGCATGTCGGCCCTGGAGGAGACCTTCGAGAAGCTGACGAACGAGCAGCTCGAGAAGCTCGATGAGCTGCAGGACAACCCGCGGCTGCTCTGGCACGGAGGAGCCGGCTCCGGCAAGACGTTCCTTGCCGCGGAAGCAGCCCGCCGTTGGGCGGTTCACCACAGGGTTCTCGTCACCTGCGCCAGTCCCACGCTCGCAACGTACCTCGCACAACGACTGGCCCCGGAGGAGAACATCACCGTTCTTCCCTACGGTGCCCTCGCGGAGGTCGCGCCCGGCCTCTTCGACCGCCTCATCGTCGACGAGGCGCAGGACCTCATGACGGCGGAAAGTCTGGACCGACTCGGCGGCATCCTGAAGGGCAATCTCGACGGCGGGCGCTGGATCTTCATGCTCGACCGCAACAACCAGATTTTGTCGCCCGAGCGGTTCGACACCGATGCGTACGAGTACCTGCAGTCCCTCGGCAGCACCTCGGTCAACCTGAGCCGGAACTGCCGTAACACCGAGAGCATCGTCAATCAGGTCCAGATCTACACAGGTGCCGACCTGGGTGTGGCCATTGCGGGTAAGGGCGAGCCGGTCCGGTACGAAGAGGTCCGTACCGCCGATGACGAAGCCGCTGCTCTGGACCGGCATCTCGACAGCCTCACCGCGGAGCAGGTGGGCTCCGGGCTCATCACGCTCGTTTCGCTGTCCGGCGATTGGGAGACCTCTTCCGCACGGCGTTCGCGCAGGGCCTCCAAGATTCGTCGACTCGCCGATACGCAGGGCCGAACTGAGCTCAACAACCGGATCACCTGGGCATCGGTGCAGGACATCAAGGGTCTGGAAAACCGAGTGATCTGCCTGATCGACCTCGAACCGGAGCTGCTCGACGGCCGGTTGGATGCGGTCTACGTGGCATTCACACGCGCTCGGGCCCACCTCTGGGTGGCCTGTCGCCCCGGAGTGCAGAAGGCCTTGCTCCGTCTGGGAGCGATGCAGCTCAAGGCCGGAGCCGCGCGATGAGCGGGAGCCACGGCGCCTACGCGAGGCACCGCGAGGATTTCGTCAAGTATCTCCGGCGGCAGCTCGTCGGTCCGGAAGCCGGTGAAACGGAGACGCTGGTCGACCCTCCGGACAGGCGATACCTGATGGGCACCCTCTACCCACGAGGTTCCGACCTGCACGGCCGTGCTCTGGAATCAGGAGAGGAGGAAGCAGCGGAGACCGCTGCAGGCTCGGGGGAAGAGGACTCTTTCGCGGACGACCCCGTAGCCGAGGCCAACGCCTGGCTGCCCTCCTCGATCGGCTTCTCCTTCTTCACCACCGCATCCGAGATCGCGGTGACGTGTGCGGCCAGTCGCTACGAGACCGTGCGCGAGCACGGCAAACGCTCCTGGAACCGTCTCCCACGGCTCAGTCAGCAGGTTGTGCTCAGTGCGGAGCGGCCGTCCGAAAACGTCCTCGCAGATCACGCCCGTCTCCATACACGTTGGCGCCGCACCGACAAGGGCACATTGGTGACGTGCGTCCTCACGAACGTTCATCACGAGGAAGACGCGGACACCACCTGGGACCTGATGCTGTTTCAGGTGGGGCTCGAGGTGAAGACCCTGGGCGGCTTCGTCATGGAGTATCCGAGCATTCGGCTCAACAGCGGTGATCCGGAGGAGGAAGAGCTCCGCGTGCAGTACCGGCACGTCGTCACGCGCGCCGTGGGTCACGGATGTGCCGTTCACTGGGAGGACGAAGGCGATCGGACCACGTCGATACGGGCCGAAATCATGCCTCACGCTGTGGTGCCGAACATCCGCCCCGACGGTCCACGTGATCTGCCGGTTCTGAGGTTGTCCCACCTGGCGGATCCGAGTCTCGACCCGAACGAGCTCGCCAAGGAGCTGGCCGGCTTCGTCGCCGGTTACCGCGCGTGGGCCGACGAACGTGAGGCCGATACCAAGAAGTTGCCGTTCTGGGCTCATGCGCCGGCCGGCCGCATAATCGAGCGGATCAAGGGCGCGGCCGACCGGATGGAAGCCGGGGTCGCGGTGCTCGCGGAGGACAGCACCACCGGGCGTCAGGCCCGGCAGGGCTTCCGACTGGCAAATCGAGCGATGCTGCTGCAGATGAGGCATGCGGAGGCGGACCTGGCCGGGCGCCGCCGACGCCTGGAAGAAGTGATCCCCGAGGTTGCGGAGCCGTCCGCGACCTCCGCCTGGTACCCCTTCCAGCTGGCCTTCTTCCTGCTGGTCGTCCAAGGCCTGGTGGACCCGGATCACGATGATCGGGAGATCGTTGATCTCATCTGGTTCCCCACAGGCGGCGGCAAGACGGAGGCCTACCTGCTGGCCGCCTGCTTCGAGATCATTCTGCGCCGTCTTCGCCACGGCTCGGCCGGCAGGGGTACGGCGGTACTCAGCCGGTACACACTCAGTCTGCTCACCACCCAGCAGTTCCAGCGCAGCGCCACGGCCATCTGTGCCCTGGAATACATGCGTCGCGGGCTCGACCAGGGCCCCTTGCCCGAGCTGGGCGAGGACCCGATCACCATCGGGCTGTGGGTGGGAATGGCCACCACGCCCAATCGGTACGGGCAGGCGGCGGAGAAGCTCGCCGAGCTGCGGATGATGAACGAACCGGATGATCGTTTCCTGCTGGAACGATGTCCTTGGTGCGGAACCGAGATCGTCCCCAAACGTCATGCCCCTTACGCCGCCTACGGCATCGACGCGGACACCACGTCCTTCCGCTTCTTCTGCCCTCGCGAGTCCTGCGACTTCCACGACCGACTCCCTGTCGCAGTCGTGGACGATCACATCTATGCCGAGCCACCCACTTTCCTCCTCGGTACGGTCGACAAATTCGCCCGGCTCGCCTGGGAGCGCGAGGCAGGGAAGATCTTCGGTGGCCCCGACGTTCGTCGGCCGTCCTTGGTTATCCAGGACGAGCTCCACCTCCTCTCCGGACCGCTGGGTACCACTGTGGGCCTCTACGAGGCCGCGGTTCTGGAGCTGTGCGCCCAGGACGGGGTGCAACCCAAAGTGATCGCCTCGACCGCGACCATCAGACGCTCGGACCAGCAGATCGAAGGACTCTACGGGCGCAAGGCCCAATTGTTCCCTCCAGCCGGTTTGGACGCCCGCCACTCCTACTTCGCAGCCCCGGACGAGAAGCGCGAGGGCCGTCTGTATCTGGGAGTGATGGCTCAGGGACACACCGCCTCCACCGCCACCGTGCATGTCGGCGCCGCCGCACTACAGGCACCGACGGAACTGAAGGTCGATGACGAGCTGCGGGACGCCTACTGGACCCTGGTCGCGTACCACAACAGCCTCCGCGAGCTCGGCCGGACGGTCACCATCGTGCGCGACGACATTCCTGCGCGTCTCCGACACCTGGCACCGAACGAACTGCTCCGCCGCCCTCTCCCCGAAGAGGCCGCCCTGGAACTGACCAGTAACATTCCGCGCCAGGCGCAGCCGGGACTGCTCGACCGTCTGAGTCGACGCTGCACCGAGGAGCGCAGCGTCTCCTTCCTCGCCACCACGAACATGCTCTCGGTCGGCGTGGACGTTCCGAGGCTCGGTTTGATGCTGATGAACGGCCAGCCGAAGACGACGTCGGAATACATTCAAGCCACGAGCCGTGTCGGACGAGGCCAGGTACCCGGACTGGTCGTGACGCTGTTGCGCCCCACGAAGCCCCGTGACCGGTCCCACTACGAGACGTTCGGTACGTACCATGCGTCGCTGTACCGCCACGTGGAGCCGACGAGTGTCACTCCGTGGTCGCTTCCTTCCAGAAAGCGAGCACTGCACGCGGTGCTGACGATTCTCGTGCGGCACGGGTTGAATCTCAGCACAGATGATCAGGCCGGGGAGATCCTGGACCACATGGCCGATGTCGTGGCAATTCGTGACCGTATCGTCTCCCGTATCCGCCGGGCGGACGCACGCGAGGCGGACACCGCGAAGAAGGAACTCAGCCAGTACATCGCGGATTGGGAGCAACAGGCGACCGTTGCGCGGGACGAGGGCCGGAGATTCCATTACTTCACCAACAGTCGTGGCCACACGGGCCTGCTACGGGATTTTGGTAAGAAGGGTGGCCTCTGGGAAACGCCGCAGTCGATGCGCAACGTGGATCACGACTGCCTCGTCGCCATCAGGGGGGTATGACGCGATGAAGGATGTGCACCGAAAGGTACGCAGATCCCAGACGGTGATGCCGTTCGGCGTCGGGGGAATCCTCGACCTGCGGGGCGAGTCGTTTGTGGCAGCGGACATTCGCACCTGGGGAGGCCACGGCAGCCCCGTGCACTCCCCTCGACTTGCCGCCCGGCTCAACGTTGCCGGCTTCCGGGCGGCTCCCGTGATTCCTTCGGGCAAGGCGGAGTACGTCTCCCGGGTCGGCCCCGTGTATGCGCGATTCCCGAACTGGCTGTTCTGCCCGCAGTGCCGACGCATGTATGTGTGGGGGCCTGGCAACGAGCAGAGGGATAAAACCCCCACCTGCGGCCGGTGTACGCGTAATCCTCAGCTGGCCCCGATGAGGTTCGTCCAGATCTGTCGTGACGGCCACCTCTCCGACATCGACTGGAGATGGTGGGCCCACAGCAGGGCGGACACCCCGGATCAGCGTCAGTGCGCCGTCAAAACTCTCGCCTTCGACCTCTCCGAACGTTCCGCCGGCCTGGACTCCCTCTCGGTACGTTGCATCACCTGCAAGGCCTCCCGCCCGCTGAGCGGAATCGACACGAAGGATGCACTCAAGCGAGCCAACATTCGGTGCTCCGGGAAGCAGCCCTGGCAGTGCAGAGACGAGGCCGTCGAGTGCGCGGAAACGCCACAAGCCGTGCAGCGCGGTGCGAGCAATGTTTACTTCCCTTCGGTGCACTCCGCCCTGGACATCCCGAGCACGGGGACGCACGCCGCGCTGGACGAGCGCACCCAGGCCGTGCACGACAACCATCTCTGGATGTCTTTGTCGTCTGCCGAGGGCCAGCCGCTCGAAGCGCTCTACATACAGGTCATCGCCCAGGAAGCAGGGGTTTCCGAGCAGTTCGTGAGGGAGCTGCTCCGGCGTCACCAACAGGAAATCGCCGGGCAGGTCGTCACCACTGAAGGACAGGAAGATCTCTCGGAAGCCGAGTGGCGGGCATTCACCGACCCTCGTGCCCAGGCCGAAAGCACCGCCGCATTCACCGTGCGTGACGTAGGCCTGGGGGCAGGTGACGACGACCCGCTGTCCCGGAGACTGATCGGAGACCGGGTGGCAAACGTGATCGTCGCCGATCGTCTTCGCGAGGTCCGGGCACTGGAGGGCTTCTGGCGGTACGAGCCGGGCACACGTGAACGCCTCATCTCCGTGAATCCGGTGGCAAAAAGGCCCCAGTGGCTACCCGCCTTCGAGTCGTACGGCGAAGGCGTCTTTCTCGCCTTCGATGAACAGCGCCTGCTCGATTGGGAGGCGCTACCGGCGGTCGCGGAATGGGCTGCGAGTATGGACGCGGACGTGGAAACGACGTTCCAGCGGGACCGCCTGCGCGAACGCACCGGCCCGGCACTGCGACCGCGGTACGTCATGTTGCACACGCTCGCCCATCTGTTCATCCGCCAGCTTTCCTTCGACAGCGGATACAACGCGGCGTCGCTCCGCGAGCGCATCTACGCCAAGAGCCCTGAGCCCGACCGTACCCGCCCCCTCCAGGCGGGCATCCTGATCTACACGGCAGCCGGTGATGCGGAAGGCACCCTCGGCGGTCTCGTGCGCCAGGGAGAACCACCGAACCTCATCGAGACCATGGTCAGAATGCTGGAAAGCGCCCAGTGGTGCTCGAACGACCCGCTGTGCGCCGATCCCACAGGCCGCGGCTTCGCCAATGTCAACCGTGCCGCCTGCCATGCTTGCTGCTTGCTGCCCGAGACCAGTTGCGAGACGGGCAATGCCTTGCTCGACCGCACGTTGATCACTGGTGAAGGGGCCGTGGCCGGCTTCTTCGCACCCGTGATCGCCGCGGCACTGGAGGAGGCCACCAGTACCGTTGGGACCCCATGAGCCGATGCGGGAAAGCCGAATCCCTTCTCTCCTTCAGCTGTCCCCGACGCAGTACGAAGTACTGGAGTTGGCCTCCGGGGGACGTTATCTGATCTCCGGCCCCCCGGGGTCGGGAAAGACCACCGCCGCCTTCTACAGAGCCTGGATGCTGAGCACCGTCGGTAAAGAGGTCGTGATGCTCAGCTACCCAAATCTTCTGTTCCAGTACTCGGCGAGCAGGGCCGGGAGCCTGGCGACGGACGTTCGCTTCACCACGTTTCACCGCTGGTTCCGTGGCTTCTGGCGGCAACATTTCGATCGCCCTCCCCCCGAAGGCCGACAGGGGGAATGGAGCTACGACTGGTCGGAGGTGCTACGGCTGCTTCCGAACCATCGCACTGCACGCTCGACCTTGCCGAGCCTCGTCATCGATGAGGGACAGGACCTGCCGCGCGACTTCTACCTGCTGTGCACCGCGCTGGGGGCCGACGTGAGCGTCTTCGCCGACGAGAATAGGTGCATCGGCGACCGACAGAGCACGTTGAACGAGATGCGGGCCAGACTCGGTGCAGGCCTCGGTGAGGTGCGGTTGGACGGTGATCACCGATCGACGCAGGAGGTCGCAAGACTCGCGTCGCACTATCGAGCGGGCACCGCGAGCCCCCTCCCCGCTCCCGCACGTTCGCACACCGTGCCCCTCCTCGTGCGCATGCGCTCGCTCGACGAATTCGCAGAGGAGCTGATCCGCTATGCAAGGGCCCATCCACAGTCAGGCATCGGCGTGCTCTGTCGGACGGCGGCCCTGGTGGGCACTCTTCAGTACAAACTTGCTCAACGGAGGCACGAATCCCACGTCCAGGCCTACGTATCGAATGACGTGCACCGCTCCCGGGTGAACTTTGACAGGCCTGGAATCCTCATCACCAGCGCATCGACGGCACGAGGGCTGGAGTTCGACAGTCTTTTCGTGCCCGACCTCGAGCAGTACACCGAGGACCCGACGACCCTAGATTCCAGATTTCGTTTCCAGGCAATGATCTCCCGGGCACGGGAAGAGGTCTATCTCGCGTATGTGGGCTCACAGGAGCCGAGGATCGTCGCGGATGTACCGGCGGACGTGCTGAAGCGGGCCAACTGAATCGGCACAGGCCCCCGTACGCCATGCCACCACGCGACCTCGAACCGTGCCTCAGGGCAGGAGCGACCATGAACGGGGTTCCTCACGTGCGTGGCCCGGCGGGTGGGCGTGGAAGAGCGTGGAGTACAGGCCGTTGTGGGCCAGGAGTTCGGGGTGGGTGCCGGATTCGACGAGGCGGCCCCGGTCGAGGACGAGGATGCGGTCGGCGTCGGTGGCGAGGTCCAGGTCGTGGGAGATCACGAGGGTGGTGCGGCCCTCCGCGAGGCGCCGCAGGGGGGCGAGGATGCGCTGGGTGGCCAGGATGTCCAGGCCCGTCGTGGGCTCGTCGAGGACGAGGACGGGGGCGTCGCGCAGCATGGCGCGGGCGATCGCGACGCGCTGCAGCTGGCCGCCCGAGAGCCGGGCGGTGCCCGGGGCGATGACCGTGCGGTAGCCGTCCGGGAGGGCGGAGATGAAGGTCTCGGCGTCGGCGGCGCGGGCGGCGCGGACCACGTCCTCGTGAGTGGCGTGCGGGCGGCCGCAGCCGATGTTCTCCTCGATGGTGTCGTGCAGGACGAGGGTGTCCTGGGGGAGCAGGGTGATGTTGCGGCGCAGCTGGGCGAGCGGCATCTGGTGGACAGGGATGTCGTCGAGGCGGACGGTGCCGGTGTCGGGGTCGTAGAACCGCAGCAGCAGCGCGGCCAGGGTGGACTTGCCGGCGCCGCTGGGGCCGGTGAGGACCAGCAGTTCGCCGGGGACCGCGGTGAAGGAGAGGTCGTGCAGGACCTCGTCGGGGCTGTCGGGGTAGTGGAAGCCGACGTGCCGGACCTCGATCTCGCCGAGGGCGCGGGTGAAGCGCGGCGGGGCGACGAGGGACGGCGGCGGGTCGGTGACCGCGGGGCGGGCGTCGAGGATCTCCAGCAGGCGCTCGGAGCCGGCGGTGGCCTCGGTGGCGGTCAGGCCCAGCTGTCCCAGGGAGCGGATGGGCGGGTAGAGGTAGCCGACGAACGCGGCGAAGGCGAGCAGCTGGCCCAGGGTCATCCGGCCGGCGGAGATCTCCCACGCGCCGAGGCCGATGATCGCCAGGACGCAGAGCGTTTCGAGCAGCTCGACGACCTGCTCGTACAGCTCGTTGAGGCGGGCGCTGGTCACCGATGCCCGGAACCAGGCGCGGGCCTGCCGGTCCAGCCGCTTCTCCTCCTCGTGCCGGCGGTTGTACGCCTGGGTGAGCACGACGTTGACCAGGCCCTCCTCGACGACCGAGGTGATCGCGCCGTCCGCCGCGCGCTCCCGGCGGGACACCTCCTTGACCCGGCCGGTGAAGCGGCGGGTGGCGCTCCAGAACACCGGTGCCAGCACGAACGTGGCCAGCGCGAGGTCCCAGCGCAGCCAGAGGGCCGCGCCGGCGTAGAAGATGACGCCGAAGAGGGCGGTGGCCGCCTGGACGAGCCCGGAGACCACCAGCTGCTCGATGGCGTCGACGTCGCCGGTGAGCCGCTCGACCAGGTCACCGCGCCGGTTGCGCTGGAAGAAGTGCGGCGGCAGCGTCTGGAGATGGGCGAAGACCCGGGCACGTAGGCGCATCACGAAGCGCTCGGCGGTCCAGGCGGCGAGCGAGTTGCCGAGGTAGCCCACCACCGCGCCGATGACGGCCACGGTCAGCCACAGCCCGGCCGGCTGCCAGAAGGCGCTGACCGAGCCCTTCTGCAGGGCGTTGTCGGTGAGTTGGGCGAAGAGGAGGATGGCCGCGGTCTCGGTGAGCGCGGCGGCGACGGCGCACAGGCAGACCAGGAGCAGCCAGCGCCGGTCGCCCTTGGTCAGCGGCCAGAAGCGGCGGAGCGACTCCTTGAGTCCGACGCGCCGGGTGCGGATGGTGGGATCGGCCAGCGGGCCCCACAGGCCCCGGCCGAATCCTTCGGAGGCGGGCTCCCGGTCCGGGGGTTGCCGTTCCGGGCCGCCCCCAACGGACGCGTGATCCCAGGCCGGTTGGGGCGCTGGCGGTGTCGACGCCGCCGGCGGTGCGAAGGCTTCGGTCGGCGCCGGGGCCGGTGGCGTCTCGGTGCGCACCGGCCGCCGTCGCGAGCTGCGCAGATGCATGATGGCCACGCCGTATCAGTCAGCTGGTCGGACCGGGCGGAAAGGCCGCTGAGGGGCCCTCACGCACACCCGCTCAAACGCACGAGGCGGACCCGCGCGCCACGCGAGCCTGCCTCGAACTCAGAGGTGTGGGTCAGTAGTCGTAGTCGAAGAAACGGCGCCTGTTGTGCCGGCGGCCGTACCTGCGGCGACGCCTCCTGTAGCGGTCCCGGTCACGGTCCCAGTCGCGCCTGTTCCTGCGCGGGAAGACTTTCCGGAAGCTCATGCTGCCTCCTTGATTGTTTCCTTTCCGACGCCCCGTTACCGGTGGCGTCAACTCCCAAGCTACGTCGCCCACCTACTGACAACAAGGAAAATACGTGAAATTTCAGACGAAAGCTGAAATTCTTAATTTTCCTGCACAGAGTGGACAATTCATCACTCTCCGCAGCCGCCTTTCCCCGGTCCCGGATCGCCCGTTCACCGATCACCCGCCGTGGCCGCCACGGGACTTGACCGCATACCGGCCGCGGCGACGACGGTGCAGGTGAGCAGGGCGACCGCGGCCCAGAAGGCATCGCGTACGCCGTGCAGCGCGAAGAGCGCGCCGGTGACGCCGGCCGACGGGACCGCGGGGCCGCTGAACGCGTGGAAGAAGACCGCGCCGAGCAGTGCGGTGCCGAGCGTGCCGCCGAGCTGCTGGGCGGCGTTGAGCAGCCCGGCCGCCGAGCCCGTCTCGTGCGGCCGGACCCGGTGCAGCGCGGTGGTGAAGAACGGGACGGCGAACAGCCCCTGTCCCAGCCCGCAGACCGCCAGCGCCACCGGCAGCGGCCACGGGTAGGAGGCGGCGGGGGCGGTGGCGTAGACGGCGACGGCGGCCAGCGCGCCGGCGAGCAGTGCGGCGAGCCCGGCGAACATCACCCGGGAGCCGTAGCGGGGCACCAGATGGGCGCCGGCGCTCCAGGACGCCACCGCCATCGCGGTCGACCAGGGCAGCAGGGTGAGCCCGGACGACCGGGCGTCGGTGTGCAGGCCGAGCTGGAGCTGCAGCACGACGACCATCATCAGACCGTTCACCACCGCGAAGAACAGCAGCGAGGCGGCCAGCGCGGCGGGGAAGCCGCGGCCGCGGAACAGTCCCGCCTCGACCAGCGCGCTACGGCCCTTACGCGCACGGCGGCGCTGCTGCAGCCCGAAGACGGTCAGCACGGCGAGCCCGCCGGCCAGGACGGCCCAGGGCCGGAGCGCGAAGCGGGGCAGCCCGTCGTCGAGGAGCGGCTGGACGAGCAGTCCGGTGCCGAGGACGGCCAGCGCCGTGCCGGTGAGGTCGAGCCGCGGCCGCCGCTCCGAGCGGTCCTCGGGCAGCAGCGGGGTCGCGGCGAGGACGGCGAGGCCGAGCGGGAGGTTGACGAGGAAGACCGCCCGCCAGGACGAGCCGAGCAGGTCGGCGTGGGTGAGCACCCCGCCGAGCACCGGCCCGCAGACCGCGGCCAGCCCCATGACCGGGCCGATGCTGCCCATGGCCCGGGCCAGCGCGTCGCCGTGGAACATGGCCCGGATCAGCCCGATGGTCTGCGGGATGACCAGGGCGGCCGCGGCGCCCTGGACGGCCCGCGCGGCGATCAGCATCGCCGGGGAGACGGCCAGCGCGCAGACCGTGGAGGCCAGGACGAAGCCGGCGATCCCCAGGCGGAGCAGCCGCCGGCGGCCGGCGATGTCACCGAGCCGGCCGCCGGTGATCAGCAGCACCGCGAAGGGCAGCGTGTACGCGGCGCTGTACCAGGGGATGCCGGACGCCGGACCGCCGAGGTCGGCGTGGATCACCGGCGCCGCGACCGTCATGATCGTGGAGTCGAGCAGGTTCATCGCCTCGGCGAGCAGCAGCGCCGCCAGCGCGGTTCGGCGCCGGGGGTACGGCGCGGCCGGCGGACCGGCCGGGCGGGCCGGCAGCGGGCGGGCCGGCCCGGAGCTCTTCGACAAGGGGTGGTTCGGCATGGGGTGTCCCTTCGGCCGTCACGGATGCACGGCCGAGCCTGCGGGCGCGTACGGTGAACGTTCCAGCCAGGGGGTTCCACTCGCAGTTTCTTTCCACCACGGGCCCGTTCGGCGAGGAATTCGTCCATCCGTGCACGGCCAGGAGGCCCGGGTATGCCGCTCGACGAGATCGACCGCGGGCTCATCCACGCACTGCACCTCGACGGCCGGGCGCCGTTCAGCCGGATCGCCGAGGTGCTGGGCGTCTCGACGCAGACCGTGGCCCGCCGCTACCGGCGGCTGTCCGCCGAGGCCGGTCTGCGGGTCGTCGGGCTGGCCGATCCGCACCGCGCGGGCCGGGCCCAGTGGCTGGTCCGGCTCACCGCGACCCCGCACAGCGCCCAGGACCTCGCCCGTGCGCTGGCCCGGCGGCCGGACACCTCGTGGGTGAAGCTCGCCTCCGGCGGGACGGAGATCATCGCCGTGGTGCACACCCCGGCCGGCGGCGCCGACGGCCGGTCCCTCCTGCTGCACGACATCCCGCGCACCGCCGGCATCGCCGCGGTCTCCGCGCACTACCTGCTGCACACCTACCTCGGCGGCCCCACCGCCTGGCGCGGCCGCGCGAACGTCCTCGACGCCCGACAGCGTCGCCAACTCGCGCCACCGGCACGGGAGAACGCCGCCCCCTCCCCCTCCGCGGGCGCCGCGCCGGCCGACGGCGACCAGGCGCTGCTGGCCGCGCTGCAGCGGGACGGCCGGGCCGGCCAGGCCGAACTGGCCGCGGCCACCGGCTGGTCACCGGCCACCGTCGCCCGCCGGCTGGCCGCCCTGCGGGCCTCCGGTGCGCTGTTCTTCGACGTCGAATGCGATGACGCGCTGTTCGGCGCCACCACGCAGGCGCTGCTCTGGATGACGGTGGCCCCCGCCCGCCTGGAGCAGGTCGCCACCGCCCTGGCCCGACACGACGAACTCGCCTTCGTCGCCGCCACCACCGGCCGGACGAACGTGGTCGCGCACGCCCTCTGTTCCGACCCGGCGGCCCTGCACCGCTACCTCACCCACCGCCTCGGCGGCCAGCGCGCGATCCACGCCCTGGAGACCGCACCGGTGCTCCGCACCGTCAAGGCGGCCGGGCCACTCGTCGCCCCTCCTACGAGGGCACGTTGACGCGCCGTCGACCGGGGCCGGGGCCCCGCCTCACCACGTCTGCCGCTGGGTGACCCCCACCACGTAACCGTTGAGGTCGGTGAAGTAGAAGAGCTTCTGGCCGTGGTGGGTCAGCACGTCCTTGGTGACGCTGACCAGGGGGCGGATCCGTTCGACGTAGGCCTCGAAGTCCTCGACGGCCAGGTAGAACATGCCGAACGCGCCCACCGGGGTGTCCTTGAGGACCGGGAGCCAGCCGCGCAGGTGCTGGTCCCGGTAGACCATGAACGCGAATGCGCCGTCGAAGAGCAGGATGCGCAGGTCGTCGTCCGAGTCGTCGGTGCCCGGCAGGGCGGTGAAGCCGAGCCTCTCGTAGTAGTCGCAGGCCGCCTGGGTGTCGGGCACGCCCAGGCACGGGGCGATGACGGGGGACTTCATCGGGGCTCCTCCTCGGGGTGATCGCCTCGGGCCACGGCACGGCACGGTACGTCGGGTTCACGGCTGGCAGCGGGGGCACCACACCGTGCCCCGCCCGGCGACCCGCGTCCGGCGCAGTGGTGTGCCGCAGCGCGGGCAGGACGGGCCGGGGTCGTCGCGCCGGCCGGTGAGCCAGGAGTCGCGCGGCGGGACGCGGCCCGCCCGGACCGCCGCCCGCAGGGTGCGGCGCATCTCGGTGTGCAGCCGGTCGCAGTCGTCGGCGGACAGGTCACCGGCGCGGCGGCCGGGACGCAGGCCGGTGCGCCAGAGGATCTCGTCGACCAGCAGATTGCCGAGCCCGGCGAGGACCGACTGGTCCATGAGGACGGCCTTGAGGCTGCCGCGCCGCCCGGCGAGCGCGGCCCGGAAGTCCGCCCGGCCCACCTTCCCCGCGTCCGGGCCCTGGCGGCTCAGGATCCGTTCCGTACCGGCCGGGTCCATGAGCCACAGGCCCTGGAGTTTGCGCTGGTCGCGGTAGCGGAGCTGGCGCTCGCGGCCGAGCGTGAAGACCACCCGGTCGTGGGGGTGGACCGGATCGTCCGGGGAGCAGCAGACCAGCCGTCCGGTCATCCCGAAGTGCAGCAGCAGGGTGGGGCCGCCGGTGTGCGCGAGCAGCCATTTCCCGTGCCGCTCCGGCTCGGTGAACCGGCGCCCCTCCAGCTCGCCGCGCAGCCGCTGCCGGCTCACCCCGTGCAGCACGCCCTCGTCGTACACCTCGATCCGCCGGATCACCCGGCCCCGCGCACACGCGACGAGCGTCCGCCGGAAGCCCTCGACGTCCGGCAACTCGGGCATCCGGCCCACCGCCCCTTGGGAGGTCGGCCTTTGCTACGCGTGGCGCGACGAGTGCCGCGCCGCGTGCGGCGAGGAGTGCCGCGCCGCGTGCGGCGAGGAGTGCCGGGCCGTGTGCGGGGACGAGTGCGGGGACGAGTGCCGGGCGGGGCGCCGTACCGAGGGCGCTGACGGATGCGTTGACGAGTGCGTCGACGGATGCGTGGACGAGTGGCGTGCCGCGGGCGGTGACGAGGGCTTGGCCGACGGCGGGTGGACGGCGGACGGCGGGTTCTCGGAACCCGGTGGGAGGTTCTGGTCGCCCGGCGGATTCTCGGTACCCGACGGGTCCTGATCACCCGACGGGTCCTGATCACCCGACGGGTCCTGGTCGCGCGGCGGATCCTCATCACGCGGCGGATCCTCATCACGCGGCGGGTCCTCATCGCGCGGCGGATCGGCCGCCGGCGGGTCCTCCTGGTAGTCGTCCGACGGGGCCAGCTGCAGGCTGCCGTAGCGGGCGAACACCGCCTCCGTGCCGGCCCGGACGGTGGCCATCGGGTTGCCGGTGCAGTCGCGCGAGGGCCACAGGACGAGGTCGAGCGGGGTGTCGTTCACCACCCCGCCGCCCCCGGGCCCGAGGCCGTAGCAGTGGTCGTCGCCGGGGTCGACGATCTGGTACTGCCGGTTGCCCGGCCGCATGTGGAAGATGATGGTGCCGGTGGTGGCCCGCGCCGTGGGCGGTACGGACACGGCGAGCGCCGCGCTGAGCGCTCCGGTGAGGGCCACGGCGCCGAGAAGAGCGGTCTTGCGTCGCATGGACCCAACATTCCCGAGACCGTTTTGTCCTATTCCTCCCGGCGCGCAGATTCACCCGCCGTGCCGCTCGGCCGGACGCTGCCCAGCCACAGCACGTCCCGCGCCCGGGTCATCGCCACGAAGAGCTGGCTCCGCATCAGTTCTCCCTGCTCACGGGCGGTCCCGCCGTCCTCCTCCGCCTCCTTCCCGTCCGTCAGGTTCGCCTCGTGACGGGGCAGATAGACCCGCTTGAACTCCAGCCCCTTGGCCCTCCGGTAGCTGCCCAGTTTCACCGCCGCGACCGGCCGCCCGTCGTAACTCTCCAGCAGGCACACCCGTACGCCCGCCCGGGTCAGCAGCCGCCGGTAGCGTTCGATGGCGCGGGTGGCGGGGCACAGCACCGCGGAGTCCGCCAGTTCCTGCGGGGTCAGGCCGCGCAGCACCGCCACCAGCGCCGCGTCGTGCGCCGCGGGCGAGGGCAGCACCGCGCGGACCACCTCGCCGTGGTGGTACGTCAGGTCGACGTCCCGCCGGCCCGGGGTCCGCGAGCCGTCGATGTCCTCGAAGGCGTCCCCGGCGACGACGGACAGCGCGGTGTCCACGATCTCCTTGCTGTTGCGGTAGTTGGCGCGCAGCACCTGCCCCCGGTCGCCGCGGATGTCGATCCCGGCGTCCGAGAGCCGGAACCCGCCGGGGTAGACGGCCTGCTGGCCGTCGCCCACCAGCAGCAGCCCGTTGGGGCTGTCCCCCACCAGGGAGTGCAGCAGCCGCACGCCGACCAGGGTGAGGTCCTGGACCTCGTCCACGACGACGGCCGTGTACGGGGAGTGGCCACCGCGGCCGGCCGTCTCGGCGAGCGCGAGGGAGAGCACGTCGTTGAAGTCGTGCACCACGCGTTCTCTGCGCTGCGCCTCGTACGCCTCGTAGAGGGCCCAGACGGCCTGCCGGTGCGGATGGCGCAGGCTGGTGCGGCGGCGCAGGCGGGGCAGTGCGGCGTACTCGTCGAAGGAGGTGATCCCGCGGCCCTTGATGACGTGGTCGATCTCCTCCTTCCAGTAGCGGGGCAGCGGATCGATCTCCGCCAGGCAGCTGTCCCGGCCGAGGTGCTTCCAGGCGAGGCTGAAGGCCGTCTCCGCCTTCTCCCGGTGCAGGCGCACCGGTACGTCGCGGGACTGGAGGTAGGTCTGCGCCCAGTGGTGCAGGCTGCTGAATTCGATCCGGTCGGCCACCGCGGGGGCCATGGTGGTGAGGAACGTCGCCTGCACCCGCGGCAGGTTGTTGGCGAAGGTGACGTACAGGACGCGGCCGCCGGTGCGCTGGGCGAGGTACGCGGCGCGGTGCAGCGCGACCACCGTCTTGCCGGTGCCGGCCGGGCCGCTGATCCGGGCCGGGCCGGCCCAGTTGCGGCGCACCAGCGCGAGCTGGTCGGGGTCGAGGAAGGTCATCCACCGCTCGATGGGGGCCCGCCGGGCCTCGTCCAGGGCGGCCTGGCGCAGCCCGTCGAGGTCGAAGAGGCCGTCGTCCGCCGGGGAGGGTGCGGCCGGCGTGGTCCCGGCCCGGTACCGCGCGGTCCGGGCGCCCGTCCTGTCGGCCGCCGGGTCCTCGTACTCGGGGAAGACCCGGCCCAGGTGCTCGGCGAGCGCCCGCACCGAGCCCGCGGAGAGCCGGGTGCGTTCCGACAGCAGCGCCGGGCCGATCTCGTGCTCGCCCAGCAGCCGCAGCCGGCCCAGTTCGGTGTCGACGCGCTGGCCGGCGAAGGCCATCAGCGGGCGGACCGCCACCGGTGACATGCCCAGCGCGGCCACCGCGCCCTCGGCGGCCTTGGTGACCGCGAGGAGTTTGCGCCGGTGCTCGTCACGGGAGAACCCGCCGGCCCGCAGCCGCCCGCCGGACGGTTCCGGGGCGGCCCGCCAGTTCTTGACGTCGATGACGAAGACCCCGCCGGGCCCGATCAGCAGCATGTCCACGTTGGCGGCCCGGGTGCCCGGCCAGCGCCGGTCCACCAGCAGCCGCCAGCCCCGCTCGGTCAGCATCAGCAGCTGGGCGGCGATCCGCCGCTCCCCCTCGCTCGCCGCCTCCCAGCGTTCGGCCCGCTGGCGGGCGGCCCGCCACTGCTCCCGTAACAGCCGCTCCTGGCGCCGGGCCTCCTGGGCCCGCCGTGATGCCGATCCGCCCGCCGCGCTCCCCGCCGCCGACCCGCCTGCCGTCATCCCGCGCCCCCTCACCTCGCCCCGCGTCCCACGGGGTCATGAACCATAGGTCCGAGGCACCTGACGCGGTAGTGCGCACAGCAGGGGCACGGGGGCATGGCGCGGGCCCGTGGTCCGCGGTCCCACGGGCCCGCCCCGCTACGGCTGTCCGACGCTCGGCACCGGCCGCCGCACGGGCCGGAACGCCGAGGTGCCGAGGCCCTCCGGGACGCCCGGCCAGCCCGGCGCGCCCATCGGGTGGCGGAGTTCGGACGCGAGGTAGCGGCGGCAGCCGCGGTGCCAGTTGAGGATGCCGGCCATCCAGTTCTCCAGCTCGTGGACGTAGCCGTCGAGCACCTCACGGGCCTCGGCGGACAGCCCGAAGTCGTCGTGGACGACCGGGAGTTCCTTGGCGGCGATGTGCTGGAACTCCTCGATGCGCGAGGTCATGAGGTCGCCCACGATGGCCAGCGCGCTCGGGTAGTCGCACTGGAAGAAGTTCTGGACGACGAGGACGCCGTTGTGCACCTCGCCCTCGTACTCGATCTCCTTCTGGTACGAGAAGACGTCGTTCATCAGGCAGGCGAAGTCGGCGGCGGAGTTCTCCAGCGCGCGCACGGTGCCGGTGCGGTAGACCTCGGGCGGCACCCGGCGGCCGTGGCCGATCCGGCACAGGGACATGGTGAGGTCGGACCCGAAGGTCGCCCGCCGCATCTCGATGTAGTCGACCGGGTCGGGGATGCGGTTCTGGATCTGGTTGTCGATCTCCCAGAGCCAGCTGGCCGTCATGACGTCGACGGCCTGCCGGAAGTCCCGGCGCGCCGGTGGCGCCATCGCCGCCACCGTGCGGGGCCACAGGTCCGCAAGTCCCCGTTCGAGGGCGTTGACCGGCTCCGGGACGGGCGCGGCGGCGTCGAGCGGCATGAACGCCGACAGCCGTTCGGTGCAGACCTTGGCCGCGGCGATGTCCCGGGTCCGGCCGAAGACCTGCGGGTAGTAGTCGTCGGCGTAGGTGCCCCAGGCCAGCCACTGGGAGCCGAGGTCGAGTTCGTCCGGGGTGGCGTCCGGATGGATGCCGGCCGCGCACAGCGCCAGGTCGTGGCGTGCCATCGCGGGCTCGTCCCAGACGTCGGAGAGCGGCACCCCGGGCTGCGGCCGCAGCATGCCCATCCGGTGCGCCCAGTCGATGACCCGGCGGCGGGCGCCGTCCAGGTGCGGGCTCAGGCTGAGGGCGAACGGCATGGTGATGTCGGGGATCCGGGACGGGCCGACCTTCTGGTGGGGCACGTGGGTGTGGCTGCGGAAGCGGAGCGCGCCGGCGGTGCTCAGCGCCGTCCTCAGGTCCGCCGCCGAGGTGCCCAGACCGGCGGCGGCGAACGGCGACCAGGGCTGCGCGGATCCGGCCGCCGCCGCTCCGCCGCCGTTCATGTACCGGCTGGAGCGCAGGTGCCACTCGTGGCCGCCGGACTGCCAGTCCTGCAGCCCCTTGGCGTACGCCAGCACGTCCGCGCAGGACCCGGCGTCCAGGCCGGTCTCCAGGAACAGCGCGGGGAGTTCCGTGACCACGGTGTTCTCGAACTGCTGGAGCCGGGAGGTGATCAGGTCGTTGACCGCGTCCGCGGCCTCCTGGGTGGTGCAGCCCAGGAAGGTCTCCAGCACCAGGACACCGTTGCTCAGCTCGCCCTCGTCCTCGGTCTCCCGCTGGTAGGAGAAGAGGTCGTTGCGCAGGTGGACGCCGTCGGAGAAGGCGTCGCGCAGCACCCGCAGCGGCCGGGAGGCGGCGACCGCGGCCGGGACCTCGGCGCCGGCCGCGTACTCGACCAGGCCCGCGGACCAGGGCGCGCCGCCGACCTTGCGGCGCATCTCGATGTACTCGACGGGGTTGGGCACCCGGTTGATGTTGATGTTGGACAGTTCCCAGAGGGACTCGTTCAGCAGGTGCTCTGTGCTCTCGGCGAACCGCCGGCGCCAGTCCCGCGACATGTGCGGCACGGTGCGGGCCCACAGGTCGGCGAGGCCCGCCTCGACCGGGTTGGTCGGCTCCGGTACGGGCGTGGCGTCGTCCATCGGCATGAAGGCGGGCAGCCGGTCGAGGTACTGCTTGCCGCCCTCCCGGTCCAGGGTGCGCTTGAACGTCTCCAGGAAGTGGTCGTCGAAGAAGAAGACCCAGACGTACCAGTCCGTCACCAGCGAGAGCGCGTCCGCGTCGCAGTCGGGGTGGGTGTACGCGCACAGCAGGGCGTAGTCGTGGGCGTCGAGGTCCCGCTGCTCCCAGATGCCCGAGCCCTCCAGCATCCCCATCTCGCGGGCCCACCGGCGGGAGTGTGTGCGCGCCGCCTCCAGGTGCGGGTTCAGCCGCGCCGGGTGGGGCGTGTAGAAGTGGGGCAATTCAAATGGCTGTGTCACCGTTGCTGGCCTCTCCCCATACGTGCGGAAGGAAGGCGCGCCGAACCACGCCCCCTCAACGGAGCCAGCGCTACCCCGGGGTCCGGCGCGTTAGACGTTGCGGAGGACGAGCCTCCACGACCGCCGCTTTCTGCCCGTTCGACCCCGCACCAATGATCACTTCAGACGCTTTTCCGACGCCGCGTGTTCGTTTCCCCGGTCGTGGGGGTGGCACAGGCGGTACGGGCGGGGAGAGCGGTGCGGGCGGTGCGCAGGGCGAGTTCCGCCAGTGCCTCCGGCGCGCCCGCCTGCCCCCGTATGCCGGGGAAGGCGTTGACGTCGACGACCACCGGGCCGTCCGGGCCGAGCAGCACGTCCACGCCGTAGACCGCCAGGCCGAAGACCCCGCCGGTGCGCAGCGCGAGCTCGGCCCAGCCCGCGGGCAGGTCACCGGGCGGCAGCGGCCGGGTCGGCCCGCGCCCGTCCGGTGCCAGCTCCGAGCGGCGCAGCCCGGCGAAGAGCCGCCCGTCGACCACCCACAGCTTGTGGTCCCAGCCGCTGTTCGCGGTGAACTCCTGGACCACCACCGGCTCCTCGGGCCAGGCGGCCGCCAGTTCCCGCAGCTCGGCGGCGGTGTCGGCACGGGCCACCAGGTCGCCGCGCCGGCTGTACCGGCTCTTGACCACCAGCGGCCCGGCCGGCTCCCCGGCCGCCGCCAGTTCCTCGATCGCGTCCACCGGCCGGGTCGCGGCGAACGGCAGCCCCGCCGTCCGCGCCAGCTCCGCCATCGCCACCCGGTCCTGGCAACGCGCCGTCGCCGCGGCGGAGTTGAGCACCGGGACGCCGTACGACTCCAGGCGCGCGGCCAGCGCCAGCGCCCGCGGCGTCCGTGCCTTGAGGAGGTACACGTCGGCGAGCGCGCCGCGGTCCGGGCCGGGCGCCTCGCCGTCCGGGTCCAGGTGCTCGACCCGGTGGCCGTCCCCGGTCAGCACACCGGTGGCCGCGGCCAGCACCGGGTGCGCCGGATCGGCCGTGATCAGGCCGATCCTCACCGGTCGCCGCCGATCGCCGCCAGCGGGACGGTCTCCGGCGCGGGCGGCGCCGCGGCGGCCGGCACCGGCAGGCCGCGGCCCGTGCCGTTCCCGCCGCCCCCGCCGGCGAGCCGCAGCACCGCCGCCGACACCCGGGCCACCGCGTCCGGCACCTGACGGAAGCTCGGGAAGTCGTTGATGTCGACGACCACCGGCCCGTCCGGGCCGAGCAGCACGTCCACGCCGTAGAGGTCGAGCCCGAAGACCGCGCCGATCTCCGCCGCGATCCCGGCGACCTCGGCGGTGAGCGGCACCTGGCGCTCCGGTACGTCGTGCCCGGGGTGCAGCGGCGAGCACCGCTCGGTGGCGTACAGCTCACCGGCGACGCAGTAGACCTTCAGATCGGTACCGGAGTTGGGGACGTACGGCTGGGCGATCAGCAGCCCGCCGGCCTGCTCCGGCGCGTCCGGTCCGGTCAGCCGGCCGGGGCTCTCGACCAGCCGCACCGCGCGCCCCGAGCTGCCGTCCGCGGGCTTCACCACCAGCGGGAACGCGCTGGGGGGCAGCTCCGCGAACTCCTCGGCCCGGGCCGCCGCGTAGGTCACCGGCACCGGCAGGCCGTGGGTGCGGGCGATCACCGCGGCCAGCGCCTTGTCCCGGACGCCGCGGATCGCCCGGGCGTCGTTGACCGTGGTCAGCCCGACCGCGGCGGCGGCCTCCAGCAGGGTCAGCCCCGGCCCGCCCGAGACGGTCTTGAGGACCCAGGCGTCATGGCTGCCGGCCCGCACCGACTCGGATATCGGGATCAACGAGCGGCCCGGCCACATGACGTCCACCTGATGGCCCCAGGCGCCGAGTTGGCGGATCACGTCCCGGGGCATGCCGTCGTGGCGGTACTGCTCCTCCACCAGGAAGCAGAGTCTCATCGGGGCATCCTCGTCATCGCCGCGCGTCCGTCCACCGTCCGCCCGGCAGATCCATGACGCACCAGGATCCCACGCGGGGCCCGGCAGGGACCGTGAGGGCCCGTACGCCGCTACGGATCCCCGCCCGCCCCATGTTTCGGCGAGGTTACGCCACCCTCCCCGCCCGGTCCGCCCCTCCTGACCAGGCGCGCCACCGCCACCGCCCGGCCCAGCGCCACCCCCCGCCCCACCTCGTAAATCCCGTATGCCGGAACCCTTGTTCCGCTTCTGGCCCGGTCCTAGGGTCGGGCCACCCCGGGGACGGATCGGCGAACGGTACGCACCACGTACCGGAGTACGGGAAGCAGGCGAGCGGGTTGGCGAACGAACAGCACAGCGGATTCGGCCGGCGGGGATTCCTGGCCGGCATGGGCGGACTCATCGGCGCATCGGGACTCGGCGGTACGAGCCCGGCCTCGGCCGCCGCACCCCACCACGGGCCGCGGCCCGAGGACTTCCACGGCCACCGGCAGCTGCTCGTGCCCGAGCTGCTGCTCCTGCCCGAGGGCCCGGTGCGCGACCGCGCGGTCCTCGTCTCCGGCGGGACGTTCCGCGCCGTCGGGCCGGCCGAAGCGCTCATCGCCGCCCACCGCGACCTCGAACCGGTCCGCCTGGACGGCCACTTGCTGATGCCCGGCTTCGTGGACGCGCACCACCACCTGACCCAGAGCTTCGGCAAGGCCCAGTCCTTCGGCCAGCCCTCGGAGATCTTCAAGACCGTCTGGGAGCCCCTGGAGCACGCCCTCGACGAGGAGAGCGCCTACGTCTCCGCGAAACTCGCCGCCCTGGAGGCGCTGCGCGGCGGCTTCACCACCGTCGCCGACGCCGGCACCCGCGCCCCCGTCGACGTCGCGGCGATCGCCAAGGGCACCGAGGAAGCCGGCATCCGCTGCGTGCTGTCCAAGATCGTCTCCGACGGCACCGGCGGCCCCGCCCACCTGGAGCGGTGGGACGGCCACCCCCTTGTCCACCCCTCCCTGGCCATCGCGGTCCCCGAGGACGCCCCCGCCGGGACCCTCAAGAGGACCGCCGCCCTGTGCACCGAGGCCGGCGCCGTCCTCCAGATCCACGTCAACGAGCACCTCGCCTCCGTGGAACGCTCGTTGAAGAGCGTCGGCCGGCGCCCCGTCGAATATCTCCACCACATCGGCGCCCTGGGCCCGCACACCCTCGGCGCCCACGCCACCCTCCTCACGCCCACCGAGATGCGGCTGCTCGCCGACTCCGGCGCGGCCATCAGCTACAACCCGGTGGCCAGCGCCTGGAAGGGCAACGGCGTCGCCCACGCCACCATGCTGGCCGCCCTGGGCGTCCGCTTCGGCATGGGCACCGACGGCACCCGCGGCGACGGCTTCCGCCTGATCGACGCCGGCGAGACCGCCCAGCGCCTCGCGTACGGGCTGGGCTCCGGCGACTCGGTCTGCGGCGCCGGCCGGATGTGGCTGGACCACGCCACCACCCACAGCGCCGACGCCGTCGGCCTCGGCAAGGTCACCGGCGAGATCGCCGCCGGCAAGGCCGCCGACTACCTCGTCGTGGACCTCGACGTCCCCGAACTCACCCCCTCCTACGACCTGCGCTGGGAACTCGTCCGGCTCGCGAACCGCGACCAGATCGCCGCCGTCGTCGTGGCCGGCCGGCTCCGCCTGTGGCACGGCCGGCCCACCGACTGGGACGCCCAGGCCCTGATCGCCCGCGCCGCGAAACTCGGCCCCCAGGTCGTCGAACGGGCGGGGCTCCAACGGGTGGAGCCGGTCTACGAGTCCTGACGGCGACGGGCGCGGGACCCTTCGGCCCCGCGCCCGCCCGGCCTCACCGCCCCCGCTCCCCGGGCATCCAGCACGCCACCGGCACCGCCGTCACCGCCAGCGCGGCGGCGAGGATCAGCGTCGCGCTGTGCAGACCGTCCGTGAACGCCGTGACGACCGCGTCCCGCACCCCCGGGTCGGACGTACGGGCCTCGGCCGCCGCGACCGTCGTCGGAGCGCCCGGCCCGGCCAGCGCCGCGGGCAGCCGGGCGGTGAAGACCGCGGTGGTCACCGTGCCGGTCACCGCGATGCCCACCGCGCTGCCCAACTCCCGGCTCAGGCTCTGCAGTCCGGACCCGGTCCCGGCCCGCTCCGGCGGCAGCGCGGCCATCATGGCGTGCGACAGCAGCGGCGTGGCGATCCCGCAGCCCAGCGCCGTCAGCCCGGCACCCAGCGCATAGCGCGGATACGGGGTGCGGGCGTCGGCCGCGGACACCGTGCACAGCCCGCCGGCCAGCACCAGCATGCCCACCACCACCGCGCCCCGCCGCCCGACCGCCCGCTCCAGCAGCAGCCCGCAGCGCGGCCCGGCCAGCAGCGCCCCGGCCATCGGCAGCAGCCGCAGCCCCGCGCCGAACGGCCCGTACCCCTTCGCGTACTGCAAATACTGGCCGTTGAGGTAGAACAGGCCGAACATGCCGGTGAACAGCGCCGCCATGCCCACCGCCCCGGCCCGCACGGCCGGCCGCGCGAACAACCGCGGATCCAACAACGGCCGCACCGAACGGAGTTCACTCCGCGCCCAGCCGGCCAGCAGCGGCCCCGCCGCGCCGAACGCCCCCAGCACCACCGGACTCCCCCAGCCCTCCCCCGGCCCGCTGACGATCCCGTAGAGCAGCGCCAGGAAGCCCCCGGTGAACAGGGCACTGCCGCCCGCCGGGACCGGATGCGGCCGGCCGCCGGCCACCCCGGCCGGGGCGACCGCGGCGACCAGCAGCAACGCACCGAGCGCCAGCGGCACCACACAGCGGAACAGCGTCCGCCAGCTCCCGAACTCGATGGCCGCCCCGCCCCCGACGTTCCCCAACACGGCGGCGAGCCCCGTCATCGACGCCCACACCGCGATCGCCCTGCGCCGCGCCCGGTCCTCGCGCCCCTCCACCAGCAGCGCCAGCGTCGTCGGCAACACGGCCGCGGCGCCCACCCCGCTGAGCATCCGCCCGGCGATCACCCACCCCACCCGTGCCGCCACCGCACAGACCACCGCGCCGAGCGCGAACACCCCCAGCCCGCACAGCAGCGTCCCCTTGCGCCCCCACCGGTCGGCGAGCGCCCCCGCCGGCACCAGCAGACAGGCGAAGACCACGACATAGCCGTCCACGACCCAGACCACCGCCTGCGCCGACGGACGCAGCGCACTCGCCGACAGGTCCGGCAGCGCCAGATTGACCGCGGACACCATGCCCACCACCAGCGTGACGCACAGGCACATCGCGACCGTCAGCGCACCACGCCGCCCCGGCGCGGCCCCAACCCGCTCACTCCACAACGGAGTTGACGTCCCGCGCCCGGTCCAGCGTGGCCTGCAGCGTCAACCGGTCCCCGCGCAGATGGATGAACTCCAGATCGGCCGGCCGCCCGTCGGCGAGCCGGGTCAGCCGCTCCACCGCGAGCACCGCCCCGCCCTCCGGCATCGCCAGCACCTCACACGTCGCCGGATCCGCCACCACCGCCCGCACCGACACCTCCGCCCGGCCCAGCGGCGCCCCCGCCACCCGCTCGATCAGATCGAAGACGTCCTGCCGCTCCAGCGTCGCCCGCCCCCGCGCCAGCAGCGGCTCCCCGACCTCCGGAATCAGATACGTGCAGTCCAGCGACAACGGCGCCCCGTCCACCCGCCGCAGCCGCTCCAGATAGACCGCCGCCGCCCCCTCCGCCAGCCCCAGCCGCCGGGCCACCGCCAGCGGCGGCCGCACGCTCCGCGCCTCCCGCACCTCGTTGACGACCACGCCGTGCCGCTGCAGCACCTCCGCCAGCCCGGACAGCTCCCCCAGGGGATGCTGGTACGTCCGCCCCGCCACCACGGTGCCGACTCCCCGGCGCCGCTCCACCAGCCCCTCGTCCCGCAGCAGCCCCAGCGCCTCCCGCACGGTGTTCCGCGACGTACCGAACTCGGCCACCAGCGCCCGCTCGTCCGGCAGCACCCCGTCCGGGAACGCCCCGCGCAGCACCTGGCCCCGCAGCACATGCGCCACCCGGCGCGCCTGATCCGCCCGCCGCCCCTGTTCCGCCGCCATCCGCATCCCTCCTCCCTACGCCCGCGACGCTAGGGGACCGCTGTTGCCGCGAGGTTACGCCACCCCATCTGACCTGCACAGATTCCTGAACTGCCGGTTTGCGGGACGGCCCCGGGGCTGCGCCACCGCCCGGCGCCGGCGGACCGCTACCGTGAGGCGATCGCGCACACCGCGCACACCGTTCGGCGATCACGCGCTCACACGCACCCGCGGCGATCACGCACACTGAGGCGATCACGTGCTCACGCAGGACTGGTAAGGACAGGGAGGTCCAGCCGTGACCCACAAGGCCGTGCCCTTCGACGACCTCGACCGGAAGATCATCGCGGCGCTGCTCGACAACGGCCGGGCGAGCTTCGCGGAGATCGGGACGGCCATCGGGCTGTCGTCCACCGCGGTCAAACGCCGGGTGGACCGGCTGCGCGAGCACAACGTGATCACCGGGTTCTCCGCCACCGTCCGCCCCGCCGCCCTGGGCTGGCTGACCGAGGCGTACGTCGAGGTGTACTGCGACAGCGCCGCGCCGCCCCGCCGGCTGGCCGAGGTCGTCCGCAACCACCCGGAGATCGCGGCCGCGATGACCGTCACCGGCGGCGCCGACGCCCTGCTGCACGTGCGGGCCACGGACGTCGAGCACTTCGAGGAGGTCCTGGAGCGGATCCGGACCGAACCGTTCATCCGGAAGACGATCAGCTACATGGTCCTCTCCCACCTCCTCCCGGACAGCCCGGAAGCCGGCGCCCAAGCAGCAAACAAGCGCATCTGAGCGAAACCACGCAGGATTCCTGCCTACATGCGCAGCATTTGTTGCTTGTGGCCGGAATCCACCCCTCCTTACCGTGGTAAGGCCCGGGTGACGATCAGTGACACTGCGTCATGACCCATCGATCGCCGTCACCCACCTGCCTCACCGGAGAGGAAGGGATACTTCTGTGCCGACGAGTAGTGCGACGAGCACCCCGAGCAGTGCGAACAGCCCCGTCCCGGCAGCCGCCCGCGTGGCGCGCCCCCGCCGGTACCTGATGTGCGAGCCCCGCCACTTCGACGTGCGCTACGCCATCAACCCCTGGATGCGCGAGGGCACACCGGTCGACACCGCCCTGGCCGCCCGCCAGTGGGAGGCCCTGGCCGACGCCTACCGCGCACACGGCCACACCGTCGAGACCGTCCCGCCGGTCCCCGGCCTGCCCGACATGGTGTTCGCGGCGAACTCCGCGCTCGTCGTGAACGGCCGGGTCTTCGGCTCGCGGTTCCACGCCCCGCAGCGCCGCCCCGAGTCCACCGAGTACGAGACCTGGTTCAAGGCCGCCGGCTACGACGTGTACCGCCCGGAGGCCCTGTGCGAGGGCGAGGGCGACCTCGTCCCGGCCGGCCGCTACGTCCTCGCCGGCACCGGCTTCCGCACCTCCCGCGCGGCCCACGACGAGGTGCAGGAGCACTTCGGCGTCCCGACCATCGGCCTGCAGCTGGTCGACCCGTACTTCTACCACCTCGACACCGCGCTCTTCGTCCTGTCCGAGGACCCCGGCACCGGCGACGCGGAGATCGCCTACTACCCGGGCGCCTTCTCGTCCGGCAGCCGCGAGGTGCTGCGCCGGCTCTTCCCCGGGGCCGTGCTCGCCACCCGGGACGACGCCATGGCGTTCGGCCTCAACTCCGTCTCCGACGGCCGACACGTCTTCGTCGCGCCGCCGGCCACCGCCCTGATCGACCAGCTCGCCGCGCGCGGCTACGTCCCCGTCCCCGTCGACCTCTCGGAGTTCCACAAGGCCGGCGGCGGCATCAAGTGCTGCACCCAGGAGATCCGCTCATGACCGCACCCGTCCGCACCGCCCCGGCCCCCACCGCCCCCGTCGGCGCGCCCCGTTCGTCCGCCGAGCTGATCCGGGCCGAGGGCCCGGTCCTGGCCCACAACTACCACCCGCTGCCCGTAGTCGTGGCGCGCGCCGAGGGCGTCTGGGTCGAGGACGTCGAGGGCCGCCGCTACCTCGACATGCTCGCCGGCTACTCGGCACTGAATTTCGGCCACCGGCACCCGGCCCTCATCGAGGCCGCCCACCGCCAGCTCGACCAGCTCACCCTCACCTCCCGCGCCTTCCACAACGACCGCCTCGCCGGCTTCGCCGAGGCCCTCGCCGAGCTCACCGGCCTGGACATGGTCCTGCCGATGAACACCGGCGCCGAGGCGGTGGAGAGCGGCATCAAGGTCGCCCGCAAATGGGCCTACGACGTCAAGGGCGTCCCGGCCGACCGCGCGACGATCGTGGTGGCCGACGGCAACTTCCACGGCCGCACCACCACCATCGTCGGCTTCTCCGACGACACCACCGCCCGCACCGGCTTCGGCCCCTTCGCCCCGGGCTTCCGCACCGTCCCGTACAACGACCTCGCCGCCCTCGAAGCCGCCGTCGACGACACCACGGCCGCCGTCCTCATCGAGCCCATCCAGGGCGAGGCCGGCGTCATCATCCCCGACCAGGGCTATCTGACCGGCGTCCGCGAACTGACCCGGCGGGCCGGCTGCCTCTTCATCGCCGACGAGATCCAGTCCGGCCTCGGCCGCACCGGCACCACCCTCGCCGTCGAGCACGAATCCGTCGTCCCCGACGTCCTCCTCCTCGGCAAGGCACTCGGCGGCGGCATCGTCCCGGTCTCCGCGGTCGTCGCCCGCCGCGAGGTCCTCGGCGTCCTGGGCCCCGGCCAGCACGGCTCGACCTTCGGCGGCAACCCGCTCGCGGCCGCGGTCGGTTCGGCCGTCATCGAGCTGCTCGCCACCGGCGAGTTCCAGCGCCGCGCCGCCGAACTCGGCGAACAGCTGCGCACCGGCCTGGCCGCCCTCACCGGCAAGGGCGTCACCGGCTTCCGCGCCCGCGGCCTGTGGGCCGGCGTGGACATCGACCCGGCCCTCGGCACCGGCCGCGAGATCAGCGAACGCCTCCTGGCGGAAGGCATCCTGGTCAAGGACACCCACGGCTCCACCATCCGCCTCGCCCCGCCCCTGACCATCACGTCGGAGGAACTGGCATCGGCCCTGACGAGCCTGGAACGGGCCTTGGCCTAGGGGCCGTTACGGGGCCGTCGGCTGTCGCTACGAAGCCGCCGGCTCCGCGCCGTCCGACCGGGCCGCCGCCAGCAGCACCTCGGCGGCGGCCCGCGCCTGCCGGGCCGCCCCCGCCTCCCCCGCGACGGCGGCCGCACTGATCGCCCCGTCGACGAGCAGCGCCAACTGGCCGGCGAGCAAGGCGCGTTGCCGCACCGGAAGCTCACCCGGCAGGTCACTCACGAGCCCGTCCAGGTAGCTCACCAGCGCCCGCTTGTGCTCCCGCGCGGCCCGCGCGACCTCCTCCGACGTGGCCCCCAGCTCCCCGAACGAGTTGAGGAAGGCACACCCCCGGAAGTCCGGCTCCGCGAACCACTCCGCCAGCCAGTCGAAGACCGCCGGCACCCGCCCCTCCGGCCCCCCGCCGCGCGCGTCCACGTACTCCGCGAGCGCCGCCCGCCACCGCGCGTCCCGCCGCAGCAGATACGCCTCGACAAGATCCCGCTTGGCCGGAAAGCACTGGTAGAGCCGCTTCAGCGAAACCCCCGCGGCGGCCCGCAGCTCATCCATCCCCACGGCCTGAATCCCGCGCCCGTAGAACAGCCCCTCCGCGGCATCGAGTATCCGCACCCGGACTTCGTCGCCATGAGCCGTACGGGCCCTGTCACGCCCCGCAGGGGCCGCGCCGTGAGCCGCGGGGGCCGCGCCGAGGGCCGTGGGGGTCTTGCCGTGAGCCGTGGGGGCCTTGTCGTGAGCCGTGGGGGTCTCGTCGTGAGCCGTGGGGGTCTCGGCGTGAGCCCTGGGGCTCTCGTCGTGTGCCGTACGGGCTTCTTCCTGGCGCATGGGGCACGTCCGGGCTGGTCGGGCCGACCGGAAGCCGGCCGGGAGGCGGGGGAGGCAGGGGCGGGGCCGATCGGGGAGCCCCCTGGCGTAGAGAACGATCGTTCTCTACACTAACCCACACACCACCAGAGAACGCTCGTTCTCCTCACTCGAACCCGCCTACCCACCCCCACCCCGCCACCCCCTCTCCGAGAGGAATGCGCCATGACATCACCACGCCCGCCCTTCCCCCCGTTCGACGAGCAGAGCGCCCTGCAGAAGGTCCAGGCCGCCGAGGACGCCTGGAACACCCGCGAGCCGGAACGAGTGGCCCTCGCCTACACCGAGGACTCGATCTGGCGGAACCGCGACACCTTCCTCCGCGGCCGCGACGAGATCGTCGCCTTCCTCCGCCAGAAGTGGGCCCGTGAACTGGACTACGCGCTGCGCAAGGAACTCTGGTCGTTCCACGGCAACCGCATCGCGGTCCGTTTCCAATACGAGAGCCATGACACCGACGGCCAGTGGTGGCGCAGCTACGGCAACGAGCTGTGGGAGTTCGACGAGTACGGCCTGATGCGCCGCCGAGAAGCCGGCATCCACGACGTCCCCATCCAGCAGTCCGCCCGCCGCATCTTCGGCCCCCGCCCCGACCACGAAAAGGGCCACCCTCTCCCCTTCGCCTGACCCCACTCCACACCCCACTCCACACCCCACACCCCCTCACCCCACGCCCCCTCACCCCCCTAACTCTCTGCTACTCTCAGGCTGGAACTAATCACGCTACGTAATCGTTGCCGGATAAGAGGAGGCAGCAGCGGCAGGCAGTAAGGCAGACGCAGCAGAGACAGGCGCAGCAGAGACAGGCAGTGAGGCAAGTGAGGCAGACGCAGCAGAGGCAGGCGTGAGACAGACGGTGAGACAGGCCAGGCAGGGAGCGCGATCAGACGCCCGCCCTCCGCGTCATGGCGTCCGCCCCCCGCGGCCCCCCCCCCCCCCCCCCCCCCCCCCCCCCCCCCCCCCCCCCCCCCCCCCCCCCCCCCCCCCCCCCCCCCCCCCCCCCCCCCCCCCCCCCCCCCCCCCCCCCCCCCCCCCCCCCCAGCCCAGCCACCCCCTCCGCGATCTCCCCCGCCGTCCGCGCCGCATAGCCGAGCACCAGCCCCGGCGCCCCCGCCCGCTGCCGGTGCCAGGACAGCGGCTGCACCTTGACGCCCCGCTCAAGCGCGGCCGCCGCCCACTCCACGTCGACCACACGAGCCGAGTCGACGGAGCCCCGAAGGTCGTGCGCCCCGAACGGCCGAAGGTCGCGCACCCCGAACGTCAGCGTCAGGTGGAGCCCCGCCGCCGCGCCGTGCACGGTCGCGCCGGGCAGATGGCGCCGGACCGCGGCGATCATGGCGTCCCGGCGCTGGCGGTGGCGCCGCCGCACCCACCGCAGCCGGCGCTCCAGTTCACCCGTCTCCATCAGCCGCGCCAGCACCAGCTGCGGCAGCACCGCATTGCCGAGGTCCGCGAACCGCCGGGCGTCGACCAGTGCCTCCCGGTACGCCGGCGGCGCCAGCAGCCAGCCCACCCGCAGCGCGGGCGCGAGCAGCTTGGACACGCTGC
Source organism: Streptomyces bugieae (assembly GCF_036352915.1). Taxonomy (NCBI): domain Bacteria; kingdom Bacillati; phylum Actinomycetota; class Actinomycetes; order Kitasatosporales; family Streptomycetaceae; genus Streptomyces; species Streptomyces bugieae. Next base: position 4,054 of record NZ_JAZBJP010000039.1, on the reverse strand, counting down.
CCGCGTAACAGACCTGCTCGGGAAGGAGCGAGCGCAACGCGGCCACCGGGGGGCGGTCGTAGCGGTGCTCGGCGTCGTAGTCGTCCTCGATGATCAGCCCGCCGGCCTCCGCCGCCCAGCGCATCAGCTCCCGCCGCCGCGCACCGCCCAGCACCACGCCGGTGGGGAACTGGTGCGCCGGCGTGAGCAGCACCGCCCGCGCCCCGCTCGCCCGCAGTTCCTCGACCCGCACCCCCTCCTCGTCCACCCCCACCGGCGGCGTCGCCACGCCCCAGTACCGCAGATGCTGCCGCGCCCCCAGCGACCCCGGATCCTCCACCGCGATCTCCCGGATTCCCGCGCCCCGCAGCACCTGCGCGACCAGCCCGAGCGCCTGCGCCGTACCCGCGGTGATGATCACCTCCTCCGGATCCACCGCGATCCCCCGGTAGCGCGCCAGCCAGCCGGCGACCGCTCGCCGCAGCGCGAGCGCGCCCCGCGGATCCCCGTAGCCGAAGCCGGCGGCCGGCAACCCGGCGAGCACCTCCCGCTCGGCCCGCAGCCAGGCGGCCCGCGGAAACGCGGCGAGATCCGGTACGCCCGGCGACAGATCGATCCGCGCCGGCGCCGCCCGCAGCACATCGAAAACGTCGGGCCCGATATCCGCTCCGAAGCCCGACCCAGCCCCCGTCCCGAAGCCCGTCCCAACCCCCGACCCGAAGCCCGACCCTGCCCAGGAAGCGAACGGCTCCGGCGAGCCCGCCCCGCCCGCCGCCTCACCCGCCGGTTCGCCCACCGGATCGGCCACCGGATCGGCCGTAGAAGTGACCACCGAGCCGACCGAAGGCCCGCCCACCCGACGTTGGGTCACCCGGCTGCCTGAAGAACGGGCCCCAGGCCCGGCCACCACGCCACCCGAAGCGCCAACCCCAGGCCCGGCCACCGCGCCACCCGAAGCACGGACCCCAGGCCCGGCCACCGGCGCCGCCACGACCACCGTCCCGCCCCTCCCCCGCCCCGCCAGTTGCCCGTCCTCCCCCAGGCGCCGGTACGCCTCGGTCACCACGCCCCGCGAAACCCCCAGGTCAGCGGCGAGCACCCGGGTCGCCGGCAGCCTGCTCCCGACCGGCAGCCGACCGTCCGCGATCGCTTCCCGCAGCCGTCGCGCCAGCCAGTCGGCCCGTCCCCCGGCCGGCGCCTCCCCGATGTCCAGCTGAAGAAAATCGGAGGTCCCCGCCGCCCTTATGGACCCCTCAGCCACCCCGCCTTTGGACCTGTTCACCGATCCATTATCCGCGCGACGCTGTCCCCATGCCCACCACGAACCACGCCCCGGCCACCAACTCCCCCTATGTACACGGCTATTCACCCCAGGAGACCCGCCGCCTCGGCGACCAGGCCGACACCCTCGCCGCCCTGCTGCACGCCGGTACGGCATACGAGCCCGGCAGCCGCGTACTGGAGGCCGGCTGCGGGGTGGGCGCGCAGACCGTCCACCTCGTACGGAGCAGCCCCGGCGCGCAGATCGTCGCCGTCGACCACTCCGAGGAGTCACTCGCCCAGGCCCGCGCCCACGTCACGGCCCAGGCCCCCGCCGCCCCCGTCACCTGGCGCCACGCCGACCTGCGCCAACTCCCCTTCCCTCGCGCCTCCTTCGACCACGTCTTCACCTGCTTCGTCCTGGAACACCTCCAGGACCCCGCGCAGGCGCTGGCCGAACTGCGCCGCGTCCTACGGCCCGGCGGCACCCTCACCGTCATCGAGGGCGACCACGGCTCGGCGCTCTTCCACCCGGACAGCCGCCACGCGCAGACGGTGATCGACCACCAAGTACGCCTCCAGTCCGCGGCCGGCGGCAACGCCCTGATCGGCCGCGAACTCCACCCCCTGCTCGCGCGAGCGGGGTACGCCGCGATCACCGTGCGCCCCCGCACCGTCTACGCCGACGCGACCCGCCCCACCCTGGTGGACGGCTTCACCCGCAAGACCTTCATCGCCATGATCGAATCCGTACGCGACGAGGCACTGGCGGCCGGGCTCACCACCACGGCCGCCTGGAACCGCGGAATCACCGACCTCCGCCGCACCACCGACCCCGACGGCACCTTCCACTACACCTTCTTCAAGGCAACGGCCCGCAAGCCCCAGCCCTGACCGCCGCCGCGAACTCCCCCCTCCCCCCCGGGGCTCCGACGGGAAACACGACAACCGGCCCACCCCTCACCTCGGAATCCCGAACGGGAACGCCGGCAGGGTGGCCGTCGAGGACCTCGACGCAGCCTCCCTCGGACGAACCGCGGTACGACGCCTTGCGCCAACCGCTCGCCTCAGGCACCCCGCCCCACCTCCCCGTCCTTGATCGCCGCGATGAACCCCGTCGGGCCCGTCCGCCCGGCCGGCGGATGCGGTAGATCCGAAAGGCGGTCGGAGCCGACACTCCAACTCACCGACATCCCCCCATAGGCCCCCGCGTGCGAGGGCGCTAATGTCGAATTCCAGGAACGTAACGGGGGAGGGCAGCCGCCGATGGTGCAGGACGACGCGGTGATCGGCTGCACGGGAGTGCTCCTGATCGGCACTCGCGGGGCTGCCGGTCCCGGTGAGGTTCTGGTGCGGGTCAGGGGTGGCTCCGAGGCCTTTCTCGCCTGGTCCGCCGAGCCCCTTCCAGTAGGGGCAACCGTGCTTGTGATCGAGTCCCGTGGCAATCGCCAGGTCGACGTCATGGAGTGGACCGATCCGTTGGACGCGTTGACCGGCGACGCCGGCAACGCCGGCTGAGGAGACGAAGATGTTCGGTTACCGCGTTCCCGCCCCAGATCAAGCCATGCTGATCTCGGGTGGCAGGCGTGGACAGGGCGGCGCGCCATTCCGGGTGGTGACCGGTCACGGCAAGTTCGTGCTGCCGGTGTTCCGCAAGGTGCGCTTCCTGACCCTGGCGATGTGCGAGGCAGAGGTCGCCGAGACCTGTGTGACCCGGCAGGGCATCGCGCTCACCGTCCGTGCCGTGATCGCGTTCAAGGTGGGCAACGACACCGAGAGCGTGGTCAACGCCGGCCAGCGGTTCCTGTCGGACCAGGACCAGATGTCGGTCCTGACCGGCCGGATCTTCGCCGGTCACCTGCGCTCCATCATCGGTTCGATGACGGTCGAGGAGATCGTCACCGAGCGGCAGAAGCTGGCCACCGAGGTGCTGGAGACGTCCAAGACCGAGATGGCCAAGATCGGCCTGATCGTCGACTCGCTGCAGATCCAGTCCATCGACGACGGCGACACCGGCTACATCGAGGCGATGTCCGCCCCGCACAAGGCCGCCATCCAGCGCCAGGCCCAGATCGCCCAGGCCCAGGCCACCCAGGCCGCGGTCGAGGCGCAGCAGGAGGCCGCCCGTAATCAGGCCCAGTACAACCGGCAGACCGCGGTCGTCCAGGCCGAGTACTCCGCCGAGGTGGACCGCGCCCAGGCCCACGCCGCGCAGGCCGGCCCGCTCGCCCAGGCCCACGCGCAGCAAGAGGTCCTCGCCGCCCAGACCGAGCTCGCCGAACGTCGTGCCCTGCTGCGCCAGCAGGAACTGGTCGCCGAGGTCGTCAAGCCCGCCGAGGCCGAGGCCGAGCGCATCAAGCTCCTGGCCATGGCCGAGGCCGAGCGCATGAAGATCCAGGCCGAGGCCGCCGCCTCGTACGACCGTGTGGCCCTGGACCGGATGCTCATCGACCAGCTCCCCCAGATCGTCAAGGAAGCCTCCGCGGGCCTGTCGAACGCCAACGTCAACGTCCTCAACGGCACCGACGGCCTCGGCGAGATCGCCGCCGGCCTCGTCGGCCAGGGCCTCACCATCCTCGACTCGGTCCGCCGCAACCTCGGCACCCCCGACAACCAGTCCCCCACCAAGTCCTCCTCGGCCTCCACCCCTAATTCCCCCTCCAACCCCGCCCCCTCCGGCCGGGTAGAAATCGAATAGCCCTCCGCCTCGGGGCCCCCGGGGCCACCCCCGGCGCCATCACTGGGGCCACCCCCGGGCCCGGCCTCACCAGGGCCCGGGGCTTCCCCCGGCCCACGTGCCGCCCCCCCAACCCCC
>NZ_JAZBJP010000038.1:0-65023 GCF_036352915.1 Streptomyces bugieae | reverse complement strand
GGGCGGGGTGGGGTGGGGGTGGAAGTGGGGTGCGGGGTGGCGCGTGGGGATGGGTGGGGTGCGCCGGCGGGCGCTGGCGCGAACGGAACCATTCCGTCCTGTTGGATAACTCCGCGTTTACAGGGTGGTTACCTGACGAGTTGCGGCTTGGCGGCTGAGGCTCGACACAATGGGGTGACCTGTCCAGCCGCGCCGGAAGGGGCGACGATGGCGAAGATCCGGGTCGGCGGCCTCGGCCGGCTCCTGTTGATCGTCGTGATCGTTGTCGTGGGCCTCGTTGTGGCGTTCGTGCCGGGGTTGGCCTCACCTCCCTCCGTTGGCGTGGGTGTATACGGGGCGGACGGGCGGGGTGCTTCGGCCTCGCCGGCCGGGCACGGGGGCGCGGGCGCGGATGCGGGCGGCTACACCACCGGTGAATCCTGGCGCTTGTCTGAGGCAAGGCGATCTTCCGAATCGGGGCGATCTGTCGAGTCGGGGCGATCTGCCGAGTTCGGACGAGCGGTTGAGTTCGGACGAGCGGCCGAGTCTGGGCGAGTGGCTGCTGATGGGCCGGTGGTTGGGGATGGGTTCGAGCATCATCAGGCGGCCCGGGGGCGTTGTCCGGGGCGGCGGGGTGGGCGGTCCTCCGGTTCGCTGTGTGCTCCCGTGCCGTCGGGGAACGTGGTGTCGATCGCCGCGCCCGTGCGGACCGTTGAGGGTGGGCCGGCGATCATTGCGCCGCTGACGGGGCGGCAGGCCGTGCCGTTGTCGAGATCGGGTGAACTGCCGGTCCATCACCTCGTTTTCCGCTGCTGAGAGCTGAGAGCTGCCCCAGGGCCCTCCCCCGGCCCGCGCATTCGACGGAATCCAGCCGTCATCGCTCCGCACCCTTCATGGCGCCTGCCGCACGGTTCGCGCGTGCCGGTGCGGACCCGTACGCGCTCGTGTGCGGCCTCGTGCCCGTATTCGGCCGTCCTGGTTCGTGCCTGCCGTGTGTGTCCGTGTGCTGGGCCGCCGCGTTCCGATTCGCTGGAGGCATCTCATGCGTAGGTTCCGAGTACGTCGCGGACGTTCCGTCCAGCCGTCCATATGGTCCCGGCGGGGCCGATCGTCCCGGCAGGGCACGTCATCCCAGCAGGACACTTCCTTCCGGCAGGACACGTCGTCCCGGAAGGCCACACCTTCACGACCTTCACGACCTTCACGTCACGACGTCGCACGACCCCATGACGCGCGTGCGGCGCGTGAGCCCCGTGCGGCGCGCCCGTCCCACATCCGGGCCGATGTCACCGCCTCGCTCGTGGTGTTCCTCGTTGCCGTGCCGCTGTGTGTCGGGGTGGCCGTGGCGTCCGGGGTGCCGGCTGAGTTGGGGCTGGTCACCGGGATCGTCGGCGGGTTGCTCACCGGGTTGCTGCCGGGCAGCAGTCTGCAGGTCAGCGGGCCGGCCGCGGGGCTGACCGTGCTGGTCTACGAGGCCGTGCAGGAGTACGGGCTCGGTGCGCTGGGTGTCCTGGTGCTGAGCGCCGGGGTGCTGCAGCTGGTGATGGGGGCGCTGCGGCTGGGGCGCTGGTTCCGGGCGATCTCCGTCGCGGTCGTCCAGGGGATGCTGACGGGAATCGGGCTGGTGCTGATTGCCGGCCAGCTGTACGCCCTGGTGGACGCCAAGGCGCCGGGCAACGGGCCGGCGAATCTGGGCGGGCTGCCGAACCTCGCGGTGGACACCATCGGGTCCGACCCGGCGCTGGTGGCGCTGGCGGTCGGGGTGTCGACGCTGGCGGTGCTGGTGCTCTGGCCGAAGTGGCGGCGCGCTGCGCGGGTGCTGCCCGCGCCGCTGGTCGCGGTGGCGCTGGCCACCGTCGCCGTGGCGGTGCTGGATCTGCCGGTGGCACGGGTGGAGGTTTCCGGGCTGCTGGAGGTGGTCCAGCCGCCGGGCGGGGCGGATGTCGCCCGGCTGGTGGAGGCCGGTGCGGTGGCCGGGGTGCTGGGCACCGTGCTCGCCTTCGCGCTGATCGCCTCCGCCGAATCGCTGTTCAGCGCGGCGGCGGTGGACCGGCTGCACGACGGGCCGAAGACCGACTACGACAAGGAGTTGTTGGCCCAGGGCGCGGGCAACACGGTGTGCGGCCTGCTCGGCGCGCTGCCGATGACCGCGGTGATCGTACGCAGTGCCGCCAACGTCCAGGCCGGGGCGCGGACCAAGGCGTCGCGGGTGCTGCACGGGGTCTGGCTGCTGGTGTTCGCGGCGGTGTTCCCGGTGGCGCTGGGCGTCGTTCCGATCGCGGCGCTCGCGGCCGTACTGGTGCACGCGGGATGGAAGTTGCTGCCGGTGAGGACGTGGCGGCCGCTGTGGCGGGAGCACCGGGGTGAGGCCGTGGTGCTGGCGGCGACGGCGGTGGCGATCGTGGCCACCAACATGTTCGAGGGGGTGCTGCTCGGGCTGCTGCTGGCCGTCGCGAAGTCGGCGTGGGAGACGTCGCAGGTGCACCTGGAGGTGACCGGCCTGGAGGGCAGTGGGCCGATCCGGGTACGGGCCGTGGGCCATGCGACGTTCCTGCGGCTGCCGAAGCTGCTCGACCAGCTGGAGGCGCTGCCCCGGGACCGGGAGATCGAGCTGGATCTGTCCGGGCTGCGCCATCTCGACCATGCGTGTGCGGCCGCGCTCGGCAACTGGGAGGAGCAGCGCCGCGGGCCGGACGGGACGGACGGGACGGCGCGGCGGACCACGCCGTCCGTGGCTCCGTAGGCCGGGGAGACCGGGGAGGCGGGGAGACCGGGGAGGCGGGGAGACCGGGGAGGCGGGGAGACCGGGGAGGCGGGGAGACCGGGGAGGCGGGGAGACCGGGGAGACCGGAAACCTGTGGGCCCTGAAGTCGGTGAGCGGTGCGCCGGTGAGCGGTGGCCGGTGCGCCGGGAGGGCGGACCTCCCGGCGGTCAGCAGGCCCGGAGACCCGTGACCCCGGAGCCCCGGAGCCCCGGAGCCCCGTAGCCCCATGGCCCCGTAGCCCCGTAGACCCGTAGACCCGTAGAGCCCGGTGGGGCGGTATCGCCAGTAACGGGCCTTACGGCGTCGAAGGGCCGTTACAACAACAGAGCGGCGTTCCGGCGGAAATGACCGTAGGGTCAGGAGCTGGTGACCACCGACCCCGAGGAGCGCTGTGAACCGCCGGCCCCTTCGTCGCTGCGGGGCGACCGCCGCGCTGTCCGTCGCCCTGCTGCTGTCCTCCTGCACCGGTGCCGCCCTGAGCGCCACCGGGACGGCGGGCAGCGGCGGGGTGGGCGACCCGCTCTTCCCGGCGCTCGGGAACGGCGGTTACGACGTACGGCACTACGGCCTCGACCTGGCCTACGACGTCAAGCGGAAGCATCTGGACGCGACCGCGGAGATCACCGCCCGGGCCACCCAGGACCTGCGCTCCTTCAAGCTGGACCTGGAGGGGCTGCGGGTGTCCGCGGTCCGCGTCGACGGCAAGGACGCGTCGTTCTCCCGCACGGGCCACAAGCTCACGGTGCGGCCGCCGGTGGGGATCGCGAAGGGCACCCAGTTCCGTACCACCGTCGAGTACGCGGGCACGCCGCAGGAACTGAAGGACCCGGACGGGTCGACGGAGGGCTGGGTCAAGACGCCCGACGGGGCGTTCGTGTCGGGGGAGCCGGCCGGCGCGATGACGTGGTTCCCCGGCAACAACCACCCGGAGGACAAGGCCACCTACGACTTCAAGATCACCGTTCCGCGGCGCTACACGGCCGTCGCCAACGGGGAGCTGCGGTCGGCGAAGGTGTCCAAGGGGAAGGCCACGTTCACCTGGCACAACCCGGAGCCGATGGCCAGCTATCTGGCGACCGCCACCATCGGCACGTTCGACGTCCACACCTCCCGCACACCCGGCGGGCTGCCGCTGTACGTCGCGGTGGACCCGGCGGAGGCCGCGGCGAGCCGGAAGCCGCTGGCCCGGCTGCCGGAGATCATCAAGTGGGAGAGCGGGCTGTTCGGGACGTACCCGTTCTCCTCGGCGGGCGCGATCGTCGACCACACCCCGCCGCGGATCGACTGGTCCGCGCTGGAGTCCCAGACCAAGCCGGTCTACGCCGGGGCGCCGGACACCGTGACCGTCGTGCACGAGATGGCGCACCAGTGGTTCGGCGATTCGGTGACGCCGAAGACCTGGCAGGACACCTGGCTCAGCGAGGGTTTCGCGACGTACGTCGAGTGGCTGTGGGGGGAGCACGAGGGCGGCAAGACACCCCAGCAGCAGTTCGACGCGCTCTACAAGGACGACCCGCACAACGAGCGCTGGGACTTCCCGCCGGGCCGCCCGGGCGCGGCGAAGAACGTCACCGGCACGGCCGTGTACGAGCGCGGCGCGATGCTGCTCCAGCAGCTCCGCAGGGCCGTGGGTGACAAGACGTTCTTCCGGATCCTGAAGGAGTGGCCGGCCAAGTACCGCTACTCCAACGCCGATTCGAAGGATTTCATCGCCTTCTGCCAGGCCCGCACGGACGTGGACCTGAAGCCCCTCTTCGACGCGTGGCTGTACGGGAAGGGGAAGCCGGACAAGGTGTTCTGAGCCGGGCGGGGTGGTGCCGGGCGGGGTGGTGCCGGGCGGGGGTGTGCCGGACGGGGGTGTGCCGGGCGGGGTGGTGTTCTGAGGAGGCCCGCTAGCTGACGTTGGGGATCAGGCGGATGGCCGCCGGGTGGCGGGCGGTGAGGGTGAGGAAGCGGCGGGTGGAGCGGACCACCTGTTCCTTGACGAGGGCGGCCGGGCGGCCGGTCAGGACCGTTTCGCGCGGGGTGTCGTCGGCGCGTACGGACTGGATCAGGCCGTCGTGCCGGCCCAGGCTCACGCACTGCACGAAGTAGGCGAACGTCAGCGGCCGGGGCGCGGTGCCGCGGAGTTCGGCGATGATGCCGCGGGCCGCGTGGGCGCCGGTCGGCAGGGCGGTGGCGCAGGCCATGCGGAGGGTGCCGGCCCGCGGGGACCGGGCCTCGGCCGCGTCGCCGGCGACGTAGACGTCCGGGTGGCTGACCGAGCGCAGTGCGGCGTCGACCCGGATGCGGCCGGTGGCCGGGTCGGTGTCGAGGCCCGCGTCCCGGGCGAGGTCCCCGGTGGCCCGCAGGGCGGCCGTCCACACCACGGCGTCCGCGTCCAGGTCGTCCGCGTCGGTGACCCGCCGGCCCTCGGTGACGCGGACGTGCAGCCGGTCGAGGACGGTCCGTACGTGGGTCCGGCCGCTGGCCGACAGGCCCGGCCCGAGTTCGCCGCCGGTGAGCAGCCGGACCTGCCACTCCGGGTGGGCCTCGGCGAGTTCGGCGGCCATCTCGATGCCGGTGAGGCCGCCGCCGACCACCGCCAGCGCGCCGGGTCCGGTCAGCAGCCGCCGGTGGAGGGCGGTGGCGGTCTCGGCGGTGAAGGACCGCTGCCCGGCGCCGCGCGGGTCGGTGTGGCTGCCGAGGGCGTAGACCAGGCGGTCGTAGCGGAGGGTGCGGCCGCGGTCGGTGTGCACGACGCGGGCGTCCGGGTCGAGGGCGGTGGCCCGGGCGGCGAGGTGCTCCACGCCGGTGCCGCGCAGCAACTCGGCCCGGGAATGGGCGACTTCGGGGCGTCCGGCGGCGACTTCGTGCAGCCGGACCCGTTCGGTGAGCCGGTCGTCGGGGTCGACCAGGGTCACGCGCGCGTGCGGGGCGAGCCGCAGCGCGGCCATCATGCCGGCGTAGCCGCCGCCGAGGACGACGACCCTGCCGCTTGCGGCCTTACGGGTGCGGGGGCGGGCGCCGCGCGGCCGGTGGTCCGTCACACCGTTCGCGATCTTGTTCATCTTCTTCATGGCGTCCTCCTGGGCGTTCATGGCGTCCTCCTCGGCGTGCATGGCGTCCTCCTGGGCGTCTTCATGACGTCCTCTTCATGGCGTTCACGACGTCCCCCTGGGCGGGATGTCGTCCTCCTGGGTGGACGCGCCGCACCGGGGCCGGTGCGGCGTCGCCGGAAGGGGACGACACGGGAGGCGGGAATGTGACAGCGGGAATGTGACAGCGGGAATGTGACAGCGGGAAGGCGACAGCGGGAAGGTGACAGCGGGGGCGCGGGCCGGGGGCGACGTCACTCCTGGCCGGGGGTGAGCGCCCGGTCGAGATCGACGTGGCCGAGCTTCTCCGGGTTGACCACGGCGTCGACCTCCGTGATCCGTCCATCGTGGACGGTGAAGGCGAACACCCCGGCCTGGCGCCCCGCCGCGTCGGCGAAGACCAGCCCGGTCGCACCGTTGACCTGCTGGAGCGCGACCCGCACCGGTCCGCGTTCGGCACCGCGGGCGACCAGGCCCAGCGCGTAGCGGGCAACCTTCTCGCGGCCCAGCACCGGGCGGCGGGCGGCACTCACCCGGCCGCCGCCGTCCGAGCGCCAGACCACTTCGGGGTCGAGGACGGCGAGCAGCGCGTCGAGGTCGCCGCCGATGACGGCGGACAGGAACGCCTCGACGGTGCGCCGGTGTTCGGCCCGGTCGACGGTCCGGCGCGGCGCCTCGGCCCGTACCCGCCGGCGGGCGCGGGAGGCCAGCTGCCGTACCGCGTCGGGTGTGCGGCCGACCGCCTCGGCGACGTCCGGGAAGGGGACGGCGAAGACGTCGTGGAGGATGAAGGCGGTGCGTTCGGCGGGGGTGAGCCGTTCCAGGACGGTGAGCAGGGCCATGCCCACGGACTCGTCGAGGGTGACCCGGTCCTCCGGTGCGTCGCCGTACGCGCTGCCGGGCAGTTGGTCGGCGCCGGTGCCGTCGACCAGCGGTTCCGGCAGCCAGGGCCCGACGTACCGTTCGCGGCGGGCCCGGGCCGAGCCCAGCAGGTCGTAGCAGATCCGGCTGACGACGGTGGTGAGGAAGCCGCGCGGGCTGTCCACGGGTGGGTCGAGGGGCAGCGCCTGCCACCTCAGCCAGGCCTCCTGCACGGCGTCGTCCGCGTCGCTGACCGTCCCCGTGATCCGGTACGCGATCCCCCAGAGCCGTCCCCGCTCCGCCTCGAACGTCGCCAGGTGGCCCTCGGCCGGCCGCCCGGGGTGGCTGCTCGCGGCCGGGTCGGGGTGGCTGCTCGCGGCCGGGCCGGGGTGGCTGCTCGCGGCCGGGCCGGGGTCCCTGCCTGCGGTGTTCCCGCCTGTGGCGTTCCTGTCTGCGGTGTCCCTGCTCGCTTCCGCCACGTGCCGTGTCTCCCTCGCTCCGTACGCCCGTCCCGCCCCGGTCCGCCGCCGGGTCGAGGTCCGGCCCCTCCGGGGCCCGCCCCTAGGGACGACGCGGCGGGGCCGGGTGTGACATCGGCGGGCGGCGGGCGACGGTGAGGTCGAGGGCGTACGCCTCCTCGACCGTGCCGTCCGGGAAGACGTCGAGCAGGGCGGCCCGTTCGGCTTCCAGGACGGGGGCGGCGGCCGCCGGGCCGAGGGCCGCGAAGTACGAGCGGCTGCCGAGCATGGCGAGGTGGGTGCCGAGGGGGACCCGCCGGGTCCAGTGCAGCACGCGGCATTCCGGCTGCAGGCCGAGGCCCAGGCCGCGGAGCAGGTCGGGGGCCTCCGGTGCGATCGGGTGGGCGTGGTAGCCGGGGAGCCGGCGGGCGAGCCTGGCCTCCTGTTCGGCGGCCCAGGGGACGTCCGGGTCGGGCAGGTTCCACCACAGCGCGAGCGCGCCCCCGGGCCGCAGCACGCGCAGCGCCTCCGGGACGGAGCGCGCCGGGTCGGTCCAGTGCCATGCCTGGGCGTAGCCGACGAGGTCGAAGCCCGCGTCGTCGGAGAACGGGAGCGCCTCGCCGATACCGCGGACGAGCGGGACGTCCGGATGGGCGGCGCGCAGTTCGGCGGCCATGGCCGCACCGGGCTCCACGGCGGTCACCCGCGCGCCGCACGCCGCGAGCAGGCCGGTCGCGATGCCCGTTCCCGCCCCGACGTCCAGCACCCGCGCACCGGCCAGCGGGCGTCCGGCCAGTTCCTCGATCGCGGCGAAGAGGGCCGGTGGGTAGCCGGGCCGGGCGGACGCGTACTGCCCGGCGACGGTGTCGAAGGAGCGGGCGAAGCTGCCCGGGGGCGGCGGCTGGACGGGCGGGGGCGGGGTGCCGGTCATACGGGCATGCTGCCGCGCGGCCGCCCCGTCGCGCCGCCGCTTCGCGAAAATCCAGAAGCACCAAAACCAGAAGCACAAGAAGCACAAAAATCAGACCGGGTTCATTTTCAGGCTCGGTCTGGGTATAGTCCTGTCATGGCTGGTTTGCGGGAGCGGAAGAAGGAGCAGACGCGGCAGCGGATCGCGGCCGTGGCCTGGCGGTTGTTCGCGGAGCGCGGGTTCGAGGCGGTGACGGTCAACGAGATCGCGGAAGCCGCCGAGGTCGCCAAGGCGACGCTGTTCGCGTACTTCCCGACGAAGGAGTCGCTGGCGCTCCAGGGGGTCGGGGACGACGACCTGGCGGGGATCGTCAGCCGGCGGCCGGCCGGGCAGTCGCCGCTGGCGGCACTCCGGGCGCACTTCCGGGCGCTGGCGGCCGGGCCGATGACCGGGTTCGACCCCGAGGTGCTGGTCTCCCGGATCCGGGTGATCTTCGACAGCCCCACCCTCAGCGCCGCCGCCAACGCCCTCCTCTACGAGCAGCGGCAACAGCTCGCCGAGGCACTCAAGGCCGAGGCCGAAGCGATCAGGGATGAGGGCGGGCAACGGGACTCCGACAGAAGGGGGGACTCCGGCGGGCGGAGGGACTCCGGCGGACGGGGGCACTCCGGCGGACGGGGGGACTCCGGCGGACGGGGGGAGATGGCCGCCGTCCTGATGGCAGCCCAGATCAGCGCGTCGCTGGTCACGCTCCAGGAGGCGTTCTTCCGCCGGCTGGCCGACGGCGCCTCGCTCGACGACGCCCGCCAACAGCTCGCCGAGGACGTCGAGTTGGCGTTCTCCCTGCTGGCGGACGGCCTTGAGCCGCACACCGACCACAGCACCACACCCCACACCGACCACAGCTCCACGCCCCACACCGACCACAGCACCGGACCCAGCAGAGACTGACCCGAGGGGAAACGGAACAGACCATGCGCGCACGGGGAATCAACTACGACACCGGCTTCCTTCCCGGCGAGGACCTTTCGCGGAAGAGCTTCGCGGAGGAGGCCGTCCGCAAGGACATGGCGGTCATCGCCGGCGAACTGCACTGCGACGCGGTGCGGATATCGGGCGGCGATCCGGAGCGGCTGAGCGTGGCGGCGCGCTGCGCGGCCGAGGCCGGGCTGGAGGTGTGGTTCGCGCCGTTCCCGGTGGACCTGGGGCCGGCGGAGCTGCGGACGTTCTTCGCGGACTGCGCGGACCGCGCCGAGGCCGTACGGGCCGGCGGGGCCGAGGTGGTGTTCGTCGCCGGCTGCGAGATCAGCGCGTTCTGCTCGGGCTTCATCCCCGGTGAGAAGTACGGCGAGCGGCTGGACGCGATGGTGACCGGGGACCGGGACTGGTGGATGTCGCTGGGGCCGGTGCAGGAGCGGCTCAACGCGTTCCTCGCCGAGGTCGCGGAGCTGGTGCGGGGTCGTTTCGGCGGGCGGATCACCTACGCCTCGGGCCCCTGGGAGAAGGTCGACTGGCGGCCGTTCGACCTGGTGGGCGTGGACGCGTACCGGGCGGCGTACAACGCGGCGAGGTTCCGCGAGGAGGTGCGCGGGCACTTCGCGCACGGCAAGCCGGTCGCGGTGACCGAATTCGGCACCTGCGCCTACCGGGGCGCGGGCGAGCGGGGCGGGCTGGCCTGGCAGCCGCCGGCCGGTGCGGTGCCGGACGAGAGCGAGCAGGTGCGCTACTTCGGCGAGCTGCTGGACGTCTTCGAGGAGGAGGGCGTGGACACCGCGCTGTGGTTCACCTTCGCCGCGTTCAACACCCGTAAGGGCGCCGACCTCACGTCGTACGGCGTGGTGACGATGCTCGACGAGACGCGGTGGGAGCAGCGGGAGGTATTCGCGGCGATGGCGGAACGGTACGGGGCGGGTTCCGCTCGGTAGGTGGCCTCGGGGGGCCTGGGGGGCTGGGGGGTGGGCCTGGGGGCGGCCCGGGGGCCGGGGGCAGGGGGCCCTAGTAGGGGGCGGGCGAACAGATCCCGTAGGGGACGGACGCGCCCCCTGCGGGTCCACAACTCCCGCGCGGTGAGAGGTATTCCACGGCTGGCGGCGAATTTCCGAGGTGCGGCGAATCCCGAGGTGCGCCCTATTCCGCGGAGAGGCGCACCCCGCGGAGAGGTGCACCCCGCGGGCCCCCGTGCGTCACCCGTTCCGGTCGGCCGGGGCCGGGGCCGGGGCCGGGGTCGTGACCGCCGCCCTCCTTGTCCGGGCGCGGTCGAGGGACCAGGCGCACAGGCCCGTCAGTACGGCCGCCCCGGCGCCGTACACGGGCAGCCACACGGTCGTGGTGGCCGACAGGCAGTCGGCGACGGCGACATGGCTCTGGGCCGCCTGTGCATGAGCCAGGGCGACGCCGTCGCGACCGGCCAGGTGCGCGAGCGCGGCCTCCACCCGGATGCCCTCGTACCTGCCCACCGCAGGACACGCGGCACGCGTGCCCGGCATGGGGAACAGCCATGCCCAGCGCTGCAGCGCGGGCGCCAGTGTGATCGCCACGCACAGGCCGACGACCAGGGAGTACGCCGCCAGGCTCCGCAGGTACGCGGAGCCTGGACCGGGCGTCCGCGCCGGCAGCCGGTGGAAGGTGAAGATCAGCGCGAGGAGCGTCACCCCGATGTAGGTGGAGAACCACTGCCAGGATCCCTGCGCGAGGGCGGCCGCGAGCACCGCGGCGAGCGCGATGCCGATGACCCCCGGCTGGCCGGGGTCGGCATGCTCAGCGCCGAGGGAGGTCGTCTTCGGGGCCTGTCGCAGGCCGGTGTGGTGGCCCATGGTCTCTCCCGCGTGGTTCGGAGGACCTCAGCATCCGGGCCCGCCGCACCCCGGCACGGCGCCATGCCGGGCCGGAGCGCAAGCCCCGCCCGGTTGGCGGGCTCACGGGCCCACAGGCCTGGGCGGACCGGAAGTCCGCGCCACCCGGCCCCTCAGCGGCGGCTCTTGGGCCCCTCGGTGGCGGCTCTTGGGCCGCTCAGCGGCGGTTCCTGGGCCGCCTCGGGTTCTTGGGCTTCCGGGCCGCCGGGTTGCCCGTACGGGTGCTGCGGCGGCGTTCGTGGCGCTCGCGGGCCTCGGCGTACTCCGCGCGGTGCAGCCGCTCCCCCGGGGCCTCGACGAGACTGCGGCAGAAGTACGCCAGCAGCGACCCGATGAAACCGATGAGCATCAGGCTCTGCCCCGACGAGTCGGCCGCGCCCGCCGCCGACGAGCCGGGGCGGCGTACGAAGCCGTCCCAGGTGCGGCGGAAGGCCAGCGCGCTGCAGATGGCGAAGCCGGCGACCACCAGGATGCCGACGAACGGGCCGACCGCGGCGATCTCCAGCCCCTGGAACGCGAAGCGCAGCACGACGGCCCCGGCCGCGGCGAGCGCCAGCGAGCCCACCGCGACGCCGGCCCGGCGCAGCGGGTAGCCGCCGTCGTGATGGACCCAGGTGGTGCCGAAGAAGCGGATCGGCTCCGGCTGCGGGCCGTCGCTCTCCGGGCCGCTCTCCGGACCGCTCTCCGGCCCGCCGGCGTCCGGACGGCCGGGAGGCGGCGTCTGCTCGTCGCTCATGGCACCGATTATCCCCGGGCCCCTGTCCGGGACGGGTTGCCCACTCACCCCATTCGGCACACACGCCCCACGGCACTCAGCCCATACAGCACGCAGCCCGCGCAGCGGCACGCACCCGTACCGTGCTCACGCCGTGCGGCACTCAGCAGCCCCCACGCCGCCCAGCGCCCGCACGCCGTCCCGCGCTCACATACCGTCCCGCGCCCGCACGCCGTCCCGCGCTCACATACCGTCCCGCGCCCGCACGCCGTCCCGCGCTCACATGCAGCGCGGCGCGACCATTCCGTCGCTGCCGGTGTGGACGTACGTGTCGGAGATGTACTGGCCGGGGCCGATGCTGTCCCAGATGTCCGAGGTGCCGTACGGGCCGCTGACCCGCTCCCCGTGCCGCTGGCAGCGGATCTCGATCCGTGCGCCCTCCGCCAGCAGCCGGACGACCGGGTAGTCGGTGCCGGGACCCTTGCGGACCTTGACGCGGTAGCCGGGCGCGACCGGGTAGCTGAGCCCCCCGGCTGCGGCGAGCACCTGGCCGCCGTCGACCGGTTCCGCGGATTCCTGTGTCGTCATGTCGATTCCCCCGTTGACGATTGTCCGGCCGGCGGTGCCGGGCCGGCGTGTCAGCCCGGCGGTGCCGGGCCGGTTGTGCCACGCGCACGCTAGCAAGCCTCAGCGCTTTCGCACGTGTCATCGACTAGGCTCCGCGCGTCGCACCTGCGACCGATTGGCACGGGGAATGACACGGGGGTGGAACCATGCCAGCGCTGCGCGATTCCGGCGTCGGCCCGGAAGCGGAGCGTCCGGAATACGCCGGGAAATACCGGCTGGAAGCGCGGCTCGGGGCCGGCGGTATGGGCGTGGTCCATCTGGCCCGCTCCTCCTCCGGACTGTTGCTCGCGGTCAAGGTCATCCATGCCGAATTCGCCCAGGACCCGGAGTTCCGGGGGCGGTTCCGGCAGGAGGTGGCGGCCGCCCGCCGGGTCAGCGGGGCCTTCACGGCCCCCGTCGTGGACGCCGACCCGGACGCCGGACGCCCCTGGATGGCCACCCTCCACATTCCCGGCCCGACGCTTTCCGACCATGTGAAGCGGAACGGCCCGCTGACCCCCGGCGAGGTGCGCAGGCTGGCCGCCGGACTCGCCGAGGCGCTGCGCGACATCCACCGCGCCGGGGTCGTGCACCGCGATCTGAAGCCCGGGAACGTGCTGCTCGCCGCGGACGGGCCGAAAGTCATCGACTTCGGCATCTCGCGGCCGTCCGACAGCGATATGCGCACCGAGACCGGCAAGTTGATCGGCACGCCGCCGTTCATGGCGCCCGAGCAGTTCCAGCGGCCGCGCGAGGTCGGCCCGGCGGCGGACGTCTTCGCGCTGGGCTCGGTGCTGGTGCACGCCGCCACCGGGCGCGGCCCGTTCGACTCGGAGAGCCCGTACATCGTCGCGTACCAGGTGGTGCACGACGACGCCGATCTCGCGGGCGTACCGCGGGAGTTGGTGCCGCTGATCGAGAGCTGCCTGGCGAAGGACCCGGCGGACCGGCCGACGCCGGACGCCCTGATGGAGCTGCTGCGGACCGACGCGCCGGAGGACGACCCGGTGCCGGGCGCGGTGGCGGGACTGACGGCGGGCGTGCCGCCGGGGGAGGCCGGGGCGCGGGGTGCACCGCCCTCGGGTGCACCGTTGCTGTCGTCGCGGTCCCCGGGCCCGGTGCCGGATCCGGGCCTGAACCCTCCCGGCCCGGGCCTCGGTCCGAGCGGTCCGGGCCCGCGGATTCCCGAGCAGCGCGGCGGCGCGGTACGGGCCGCGGCCACCCCCTCGCGGGCGGAGACCACGCACGTACGGGCCGCCGCCCCGGTGACCGAGCCGCCCGCCCCGCCGGGACCCACCGCCGCCGCGCCGGGAGCAGATCCTGCCCGGCCCGAACCCCCGGGCGGGACCGAAGAGCCGCGGGCGGGAGGAGGAAAGCCCCGGGCGGGAGGGGGAACATCCCTGGCGGCCCGTGGCCGTCACCCCTTGCGCCGCCCCGCGCTCACCGCCCTCGCCGTGGCCGTCGCCGGCGCCGCCGTCTTCGCCGGCGTCCGGCTGCTGTCCCCCGGCTCCGGCCAGGACTCCGCGCTGCAGACCCACCCGCCCCACACCGCCACCGGCGACGCCCGCCCCTGGCGGACCACACTCCTCACGCGGTCCCCGGGCCACGACGCCGAGATGCCGTACTGCACCGGCGGCTCGGGCGCCGTCTTCTGCGGCCAGTCCGGACTCCCCGCCGCCCGCCTCGACCCGGACACCGGCCACGTGGCCTGGCGGCACAAGGGTGCCCCCGCCGGCAAACGGGCCACGACCCCGACCGCGCCCGTGCTCTCCGGCGGGCTGCTGTACGTCTTCTCCGCCGACGGCACACGCCTCTCGGCCCTCGACCCCTCCCCCGGCGGCCGGGGCGCCACCCGCTGGAGCACGGACGTCTCCGGTTACGAGGGCGGCGCCGCCGTCATCGGCGACCGCGTGCTGCTGACCGCCTCGGACGGTACGGTCACCGCGCTGGACAGCGCCACCCACCGGCAGCGCTGGCGCAAGCGCTTCGCCGGCCACCAACTGCCGCTGTTCACCGCGTTCGCCGGCGCGCCGCGCACCGCGTACGCCGCCGAGCCCACCGCCGACGGCACCCACTCCCAGGTCACCGCCATCGACCCGGCCACCGGCGCGGTCCGCTGGGCGCACCGGCTGCCCGGCCTCCTCACCCCGGCCGGACCGGCCGGCACGTCCGGTCCCGCCCGCGCAGGTGGGGCCGGAACGGGCGGGCCCGGGCCGCTGTTCCTCACCGTCACCGACCCCAAACTGTCGTACCGCACCACCGCCGTCCTCCGGTACGACCCCGCCACCGGCCGCACCCGCACCCTGCCGGTGACCGGCTCGCCGGACCAGGTGTCGGCGGTCGTGCACGGCGAGACGGTGTATCTGCTGGGCGAGGGCGGGGCGTTGCAGGCCACCGGGGCGCACCACTGGTACACCGAGACGTCGGTCAGCCGGGGGTCGGTGCCGGTGGTGAGCGGCGGCCGGCTGTTCTTCAGCGCGGCCGACGGCCGGCTGATCGCCGTCGACACCGCCAACGGCGGGGTCGTGGGCCAGACCCGGCCACGGCTGTCCGGCACCCGCAGCAACGGCTTCCTGGAGTCGGTGCCCGCCCCCTGGACCGACCCCCGCCGCGGCCGGATCTACGCGGCGGCGCCCGACGGCACGGTGTTGTCGGCCCCGCTGAAGGACCCCGCGAGCTGGTAGGGGCGTACGGGCCGCAGCGGGGTGTCGATGAACATCGGCCCGCTCAGGGCGTCGTAGGCGTACGGACTGCGGTGCCGCGGCAACGGCACGCGGTGCGGGGGCCGCTGCCGCGGGGTGAGGCGCCGGGAAGGCCCGTTCACCGCCCGGCCGCCTTCTTCAGCGCGGCGATCAGCTTGAACGTCGTCTCCAGGTTGCACCGCCCCAACTCGATCAGCGGGCGGGGGTGTGGGTAGCTGTACGACACCGGGTCGACACTCAGTGAGGGCAGCACGATCCCGGTCCGCGCCAGTGCCCTCATCAACTCATCGCGTGCCGCTTCCGCCGCCGCGTGCCCGCTGAACCGTTCCGCCGTCATGGACCAACCAACCCTTCTGTCGTTTCCCTGCCGGGACTCCGGAGGCCGACTACTCTGCGTATTCCAGCCCTCACCAGGATGCATGCGGAGAAGGGCACGAATACCCCTTGCCGGGCGTACTTCGCCGCGCCGAGACGTAAGTTCCACACCTTCCACGGAGGAGGTCGCCATGCCGCCGAGACGAGCGGTCACCGGCCGCAGCCAGGAGCCGCGCCAACGCTTCGTGGAGGAAATGCGATTACTCCGCTCCCGCAAGGGCGACACCCTCCGCCAGCTCGGCGAGACACTGGGCTGGGACTGGTCCCTCTTCGGCAAAATGGAATCCGGCCACACCCTCGGCAGCCCCGAGGTCGTCCAGGCCCTGGACCAGCACTACGGGACGCCCGGACTGCTGCTGACGCTTTGGGAGTTGGCGGCGGGGGACCCTACGCAGTTCAAGGAGCGGTACCGGCGGTACATGACGCTGGAGGCCGAGGCGTTGAGCTTGTGGCACTTCGGCGTGAGCGTCTTCCCGGGCATGCTGCAGACGGAAGGCTACGCACGCGAAGTGCTTGCGGTAGGTGGCGCCAAGGGTGAAGACCTGGCGCGACAGGTGGAAGCGCGCATAGGACGCCGCGAGTTGCTGAGGGGCGATGAGGCACCGCCGTTCCGGACAATCCTCTCCGAGGCCGTGCTGCGCGCGTCGTTGCAGGACCCGACGGAATGGCGAAGGCAACTGGAGCACCTCGCCGACGCGGCCGCGACCCCGAACGTCACCCTCCACGTGCTGCCTGACGCTTCTGGTCCGCACGGTCTCGTGAGCACCGACGTCATGTTCCTGCGACTCCCCGACGGCCGAACCGTGGCCTACACCGAAAACGCCCATCGTGGTGAACTCATCGAGGAAACCGGGCCGGTTGAGCGATTGCAACGCGCGTACGATGCGGTGCGTGACCTGGCGTTGAGCCCGGCTGAATCGCGGAAGTTCGTCATGCGGATGTTGGAGGAAGCGCCGTGCGAGCCATCGACCTGAGCACAGTCACGTGGCGAAAGTCCAGCTACAGCAACCCGGACGGCGGCCAGTGCATCGAGATCTCCCCTGACCTCCCGTCCCTCGTCCCCGTCCGCGACAGCAAGGCCCCCCACGGCCCCGCGCTCGTCTTCCCCGCGGCGGCCTGGTCGGCGTTCGTCACATCCGTGAAGGGCGGGCGGCTGTCCGGCGCCTGACGTGACCGTGCTGCGACAACGCACCGGCCCCCGTCGCCGACGCGACAGGGGTCACGGCTCGGTCAGGCCCGGGTGCCGCCGTCCACCCGGAGGACACTGTCGTGACGTAGGAGGAGCGGTCGCTGAGGAGCCAGGCGGCGGTCTGGGCGATCTCGTCCGGGTCGGCGATGCGGCGCAGCGGGGTCTGCGCCGTGAGCCGCTCGAGGACGCCGGGGGTGTTCTCCTCCCAGGCGCGGATCATCTCGGTGAGCGTGGCGCCGGGCGCGATGGCGTTGACGCGGATGCCCTCCGGGCCGTAGGTAACGGCGGCCGACTCGGTGGCCGATGCTGGAGTTGTTGACGATGGCTCCCGTCCCCGGCGGTGGGACGGATGGCGGCGACCTTGGCGGTCATGGCTAGCCACTGGCCCTTGAGGTTCACCTCATAGGCGTGGTCGAAGTCGACCTCTCGGGCCTGGTCCATCGGGCCCGGTGGCACGCTCGTCGCGGCGTTGTTGAAGGCCGCGTCGAGCCTGCCGTGCAGCTCCACGCCCGGTCGACGGCGGCCTGGACGCTCGCCGAGTCCGCAGGTCGCACCGCACGTAGTGCGCGGTGCCGCCGATGCCCGGATCTCCTCGGTGATCGACTTGAGTTGGGCCTCGGTACGGGCCGCCAGCATGACGCGGGCGCCCTCCCGGGCGAACAGCCGCGCCGCGGCGGCACCAATGCCGCGCCCGGCGCCGGTGACGAAGGCGACCTTCCCGGCCAGCAGCCCGGCAGTGGGGGCAGCTTGGACGTCCGTGGCGGAGGGGATGGATATGTCGGTGGTGGGTGCGTTGCCCATGACAGCCAGTCAGCCTGCATCCATCCGGGTCATGCATCCAGGCTCCAGCGGTACCGGGAGAGCATGCCGACGTGCCTCATCCAGGCGAACTACGCCGCCCAGGGCACGAAAGGGCTGCTCAGCGGGGGTGGCAGCGGGCGGCGGGCCGGAGTTGGAGCAGGTCGTCAGTTCCTTTGGGCGGCGACGGCGCGAGCGCTGGCGGACGCGGCGCGATCTGCGCGGCCGCCCGTGTGAGGGGCGAGTGCGGCCGGATCGTCTCCGTCGGTTCCCTCGCCGGCACCCACGTGGGCCTGCGCGGCTTCGCGGATCCCTTGTCCGCGCCGGTCGCCATCGCCGCGTACGCGCGCAGCGCCGCCAAAACCTTCCGCTCGCGCTGGCCCGAACATCCCGAGTCCGCGGTGGGGCCACTTGGTAGCGTTTCTTCGCACAGAGTGACGATCGAGGGGGAGTTCATTGTCCAGCAAGATGTCGGTCCAGCCGGGCGAATTACGCGCGTCGGCGCATGCCGAGAGCGCTATCGCCGACGACATCAAGAAAACGTGCGACAAGGCCGTCACCGAGACCGGTACGGCTGCGGAGGCCGCCAACGGATGGTCCGTCGCCTCAGCGCTGCACATGATCAGTGAGACCTGGAAGCCCGCTTTCGACGGTCTGCACAAGCGTCTGCTGCAGGGCGCCGGTAATCTCCGCGATACCGCCGACAACCATGACTGGAACGAAGACATGGTTGATCAGGACTTCGAGGACTTCAACGGGGACGGTGTGGGCGTGATTGCCTCGGCCCCCGCCTCAGGGAGCGGGCCCGGCTCCACGGTGTACGCCGGACTGCCGCGCCCCGGTGTACCCGGCGCCGACCCGGTACGCGAGGCCGTCGGCGAGTACCAGCCGCCGCCACCCGGTACACCGTCACCCAGCACGGACGACATGCTGCACGCCAAGCCCGCGATGCCCGTCTACGACCCGGGCGAGGCTCTCACGGGACCCGGCCGGGACGCGGCTCCCGTGCGCACCGACGACAACCCCTTTGGATGAGCCCGTGGCTTCCGACTACGCACGCCTGCTGAAGCAGGACTTCGCGGACATGACGGCCGCCGCCGACTCCTGGCAGCGGGTTTCGCGGGACATGGACAGCGCGTTCGACCACCACCGTACGAAGGTGACCGGTCCGCTGCACGTCTCCTGGGAAGGGGACGACGCCAAGGCCGCCCTGGCATTCCTCGAAGACATAGAGATGCGCATCAATGTGGTCCGCACCGAGGCGATGACCATCTCGAAGGCGATCGAGACGGTTCGGTTCCGCATGGAGCAGGCGCAGACGGACTTACGCAACGCGGTACGGAGCGCGGAGTCCGAGGGGTTCGTCGTCGACGACTCCGGCTCGGTGGGAGAAGCCATCTGCGAAGCGGACGAGTCTCCGGACGAGGCGCAGAACAAGCTGGACCGGATGAAGCACTTCCAGGAGGAGATCGACACCGCGGTCAAGGACGCGCGGAAGGCCAGCACCGACGGTCACCACGCACTGTCGGAACTCCATGGCGAGATCATGGACCGCACCAACAAGCACATGTCCGCCGAGTCCGCGGCCGACACCCGGCAGGCCATGAAGGACCTGGGCGTCAAGGGGCCGCAGATCCCCAAGGACCCCAAAGACGCGGCCGCCTGGTGGAAGGGACTCGACGAGGCATCGCGCCAGGAGTACGCCACCATGTACCCGGAGCAGATCGGCAAGACGAACGGCCTTCCCAGCACCGTCCGTGACGATGCGAACCGGCTCGCGCTGGATCAGCAGCTCAACTTCGTCGACGGCAGCGACCAAGGCGTCCCCGGCATTCCGGAACACCGTCACAACCTTGAGACCCTGAAGGCCGAACTGGACAAACGTGACGGCGCACCGGAAAACAAAAAGCTCTACCTCCTGGATTTCGACGGTGCCGAGGACGGTAAGGCCGTCATCGCCATGGGGAATCCGGACACCGCTGACAACGTCGGTGTGCAAGTTCCCGGCACAGCAACGGACATGAGCTCAACCGGCGGCCAGCTGTCACGGATCGACAAGTTGCAGAGGTCGGCCGAGCGGGCCGAGCCGGGGGCGACCACGTCGATGGTCTACTGGCTGGGCTACGACGCTCCTGAAATTCCCAGTGACGATGCCCCGAACCTCGCCGTCGCCGGCACTACCCGAGCCGACGACGCGGCACCGGATCTGAGGGATTTCACCCATGGTCTGCGCGCCTCGCATGAAGGGCCGGACCGTGCGCACATGACGGTGCTGGGGCACAGCTACGGGGCCACGGTGGTCGGCGACGCGGATTCCGGCGGCAACGGCTTGGACGCCGACAGTATTTCCGTCGTCGGCAGCCCGGGAGAGACAGTGGGCAGCGCGTCCGATCTCCACGTCGGCGCCGATCACTTCTACACAGGCATCGCCGACGACGACTTCATCAGGCAAGCGCAGGATCTGACGCTCGGTCCCGACCCGAA
Organism: Streptomyces bugieae; assembly: GCF_036352915.1. Lineage (NCBI taxonomy): Bacteria > Bacillati > Actinomycetota > Actinomycetes > Kitasatosporales > Streptomycetaceae > Streptomyces > Streptomyces bugieae. Next base: position 45,253 of record NZ_JAZBJP010000038.1, on the reverse strand, counting down.
CACCACGGCCTTCGGCGGCACCCGGTTCGTCACTGACACCCACGGACACAGCGGCTACTGGGACGACAAGAGCGAAAGCCTTGCCAATCAGGGCCGGATCATTGCCGGCCACGAACCGAAGAAGGCTCCGCCCACGCCCATCGACATATAGGAAGTCCCTTGGAGAAAAAGCACTCGGAGGTGACGATCAAGCTTTTCAGGCGAACCCGCCTGATCGCATTGACCGCCTCGGTCATCATTTTCACCGGAGCATGTATGTCTCAGCCTGCCGACGACCCCAACAAGGCTCTGCCGCGTAAGAGCCGTGAGGACTCTTTGGCCTGGGCCAAGCAGTACACCGCCACCATGGCTCACTATGCGGGAGTCAAGATCGGCAAGAGATTCGGCAGCCCCTTCACCGACTTCGAGGACTGCGTCGGCCAAAACGACGAGGTTGCGGACGATGGCCGGTACACCCTGACTTACACCGCATATGCCGACCTCCCGCAGGAAGAGCACATTCCAGCGGTCCGCAAACTCCGGGCCGCGCTCAAGAAGCAGGGTGGCATGGACGTCTCTTCTTACGAAGAACGCCCCCATTCTCACGAGGTAATTCTCGACGGTTACCATGAGAAAGAGAATTTCTCTCTCATTGCCGACTCCGTCAAACCCCCCAACACCCTCCGCCTCTCCGTCAGCACCCCCTGCTTCCTGCCCCCCGGGGCCAAACAGCAGAAGTTCTGAGGGCCCGGGCAGGGAACAAGCAGGGAGGCCCCCGTCAGACGACGGGGGCCTCCCTGCTGTCCTAGCCGTGGATCAGCCGAGGCTGTTCACATCCCGCACCGCGCCCTTGTCCGCGCTGGTGGCCATCGCGGCGTAGGCGCGCAGGGCCGCGGAGACCTTGCGTTCGCGGTTCTTGGGGGCGTAGACGCCGCCGAGGGCCTCGCGGCGCGCCGCGAGTTCCTCTTCACCGACCAGCAGCTCGATCGTGCGGTTCGGGATGTCGATGCGGATCCGGTCGCCGTCCTCGACGAGGGCGATCGTGCCGCCGCCGGCCGCCTCGGGGGAGGCGTGGCCGATGGACAGGCCGGACGTGCCGCCGGAGAAGCGGCCGTCGGTGATCAGTGCGCAGGTCTTCCCCAGGCCCCGGCCCTTCAGGTACGAGGTCGGGTAGAGCATCTCCTGCATGCCGGGGCCGCCCTTGGGGCCCTCGTAGCGGATGACGACCACGTCGCCGTCCTTGACCTGCTTGTTCAGGATCTTCTCGACGGCCTGTTCCTGGGACTCGCAGACCACGGCCGGGCCCTCGAACGTCCAGATCGACTCGTCGACGCCGGCCGTCTTCACGACGCAGCCGTCGACCGCCAGGTTGCCCTTGAGGACCGCGAGGCCGCCGTCCTTGGAGTAGGCGTGCTCGGCCGAGCGGATGCAGCCGCCCTCGGCGTCCTCGTCCAGCGCCTCCCAGCGCTCGGACTGGGAGAACGCCTCGGCGGAGCGCTTGCAGCCGGGGGCCGCGTGCCACAGCTCGACGGCCTCCGCGGACGGTGAACCGCCGCGCACGTCCCAGGTCTTGAGCCAGTCGGCGAGCGAGGGGCTGTGGACGGAGTTCACGTCCTCGTTGAGCAGTCCGGCGCGGTGCAGCTCGCCGAGCAGGGCCGGGATGCCGCCGGCGCGGTGCACGTCCTCCATGTAGTACGTGCGGTCCTTGGCGACGTTGGGGGCCACCTTGGCCAGGCAGGGCACGCGGCGCGAGACGGCGTCGATGGCCTCCAGGCCGAACGGGACGCCGGCCTCCTGGGCCGCGGCGAGCAGGTGCAGGATCGTGTTGGTCGAGCCGCCCATGGCGATGTCCAGGGCCATGGCGTTCTCGAACGCGTCGAAGGTGGCGATGTTGCGCGGCAGGACCGACTCGTCGCCGCCCTCGTAGTAGCGGGTGGTGAGCTCGACGACCGTGCGACCGGCCTTCTCGTACAGCGCCTTGCGGGCGGTGTGCGTGGCCAGCACCGAGCCGTTGCCCGGCAGGGAGAGGCCGATGGCCTCGGTGAGGCAGTTCATCGAGTTGGCGGTGAACATGCCGGAACAGGAACCGCAGGTCGGGCAGGCGTTCTCCTCGATGCGGAGGATGTCCGCGTCGGAGATCTTGTCGTTCACCGCGTCCGAGATCGCGTCGACCAGGTCGAGGGTGCGGACCGTGCCGTCGACGAGGGTGGCGCGGCCGGACTCCATCGGGCCGCCGGAGACGAAGACGGTCGGGATGTTGAGCCGCAGCGCGGCGTTCAGCATGCCCGGGGTGATCTTGTCGCAGTTGGAGATGCAGATCAGCGCGTCGGCGCAGTGCGCCTCGACCATGTACTCCACGCTGTCCGCGATCAGGTCGCGGGAGGGCAGGGAGTAGAGCATGCCGCCGTGGCCCATGGCGATGCCGTCGTCGACGGCGATCGTGTTGAACTCGCGGGGGATGCCGCCGGCCGCCTTCACCGCCTCGCTGACGATCCGGCCGACCGGCTGGAGGTGGGTGTGGCCCGGCACGAACTCGGTGAAGGAGTTCGCCACGGCGATGATCGGCTTGCGGCCGATGTCCGCGCCCGCTACGCCCGAGGCGCGCATAAGGGCGCGGGCGCCCGCCATGTTGCGGCCATGGGTAACGGTGCGGGACCTCAGCTCGGGCACGATGGTCACTCCCTCGGGATACGTACGTTCAGCCGTACAGCAGCAGCGGCATACCGCAGCTGATCCCGAGGTTACGCTCTTGATCCAAGATCCGGACACCGGCTCCGGTATGTGAGACAGGTGACCGGAGTACGGACAGCGCCCCTGGGTAGCCCGGCGGGACCGGCTGCGGCCGACCCGGCTGCGGCCCCGTCGTCGGCCACTCCGCCCCGGTCAGGGACCCGCCCCGCTCAGGACCCCGGCACCCAGGTCGGCGAGGCCAGGTGGAGCCGGGTGAAGGCCAGCGCCTCGGCCAGGTCGGCTTCGCGTTCGGCGGCGGACATCGCCCGGCGGGTGTTGACCTCGACGACCACGTGCCCGGAGAAGTTGTTCGCGGCCAGCCGCTCCAGCACCTCGGCGCAGGGCTGGCTGCCGCGGCCCGGTACGAGGTGCTCGTCCTTGGCGGAGCCGTTGCCGTCGGCGAGGTGGACGTGCGCCAGCCGGTCGCCCATCCGCTCCACCATGTCCAGCGCGTCGTTCCGGGCCGTCGCGGTGTGCGACAGGTCGACGGTGAAGTGCCGGTAGTCGTCGTTGGTGGGGTCCCAGTCCGGGGCGTACGCCAGCATCTCGCGGTCGCGGTAGCGCCACGGGTACATGTTCTCGACGGCGAACCGCACGTCCGTCTCGTTCGCCATCCGCCACACCCCGCGGACGAATTCCCGGGCGTAGCTGCGCTGCCACCGGAACGGCGGGTGGACGACGACGGTGGAGGCGCCGAGCTTCTCGGCGGCGTTGCGGGCGCGCTGCAGCTTGACCCACGGGTCGGTCGACCAGACCCGCTGGGTGATCAGCAGACAGGGCGCGTGCACGGCCAGGACCGGCACGCCGTGGTAGTCGGAGAGCCGGCGCAGCGCCTCGATGTCCTGGCTGACCGGGTCGGTCCACACCATGACCTCGACGCCGTCGTACCCCAGGCGCGCGGCGATCTCGAAGGCCGTCGCCGTCGACTCCGGATACACCGAGGCCGTGGACAGCGCGACCTTCGCATCCGGGATGCGCACCACTGGCTCTGTCACGAGGGACAGCGTAAGGGCCGGAGCTGTGCGCGGGGCGGGAGGCCCGGACCCCCGCCGCCCACCGTTGTGGCTTGTGGGGCGGGGGGTACGCAGGTGGCGGGGCCGATCGACGGCGTGACGAGTCTCACGTGCGTGTCTTCGCCTCCGCCCACGGCCCGGGGCCGTCCGGCAACCGCCGCAGCCGCCCTACGCACCGCCGCCCCGGCCCGGCCCGGCCCCAGGGGGACGCCCCCTACGGCAGGTGGTCCAGCCGCCGCAGGATGACCCCCTCGCGCAGCGCCCACGGGCAGATCTCCAGGGTCTCCACGCCGAACAGGTCCATCGCCGCCTCGGCGACCAGCGCCCCGGCCAGCAGCTGCCGCGCCCGCCCCTCGGACACCCCGGGCAGCTCGGACCGCTCCCGCGCGGACATCCCGGCCAGCTTCGGCACCCACTCCTCCAGCTTCTTGCGGGTCAGCTCCCGCTGGACGTAGAGGCCCTCGGCGGAGCGGGCGGCACCGGCGATCCGGGCCAGCTGCCGGAACGTCTTGGACGTGCCGACGATCTGGTCGGGGGTGCCGTAGCGGCTGAACTCGCTCACCACGCGGGCGATCTCGGCCCGGACCCGGCGGCGCAGCGTGCGCACGTCCTCCGGGTCGGGCGGATCGCCGGGCAGCGCGGCCGCGGTCAGCCGGCCGGCGCCCAGCGGCAGCGACACCGCCACGTCCGGGTCCTCGTCGAGGCCGTAGGCGATCTCCAGCGACCCGCCGCCGATGTCGAGGACCAGCAGCCGGCCGGCGGACCAGCCCAGCCACCGGCGGGCGGCGAGGAACGTGAGCCGCGCCTCGTCCTCACCGGAGAGCACCTGCAGCTCCACCTCGGTCTCCTCGGCGACCCGGCGCAGCACGTCCTCCCCGTTGGACGCCTCCCGCACCGCGGACGTCGCGAACGGCAGCACGCTCTCCACGCCCTTGTCCTCGGCCACCTGCAGCGCCTCCCGGACGGTGGCCACCAGCCGCTCCACCCCGGCATCGCTTATCGCGCCGTCGTCGAGGAGCTCGGCCAGGCGCAGCTCCGCCTTGTGCGAGTAGGCGGGCAGCGGCCGCGCGCCGGGGTGTGCGTCCACCACCAGCAGATGGACCGTATTCGAACCCACATCGAGGACACCGAGTCTCATACGGGGAAACCTAACGCGACGCCCGGCACGGCTCGTCGGCGCGGTCCGTACCGTTGCCGGGAGCGGTACGGCCGGCGGCCCCGGCGCGGTGCGTGGCCCGCCCCGTCCGGATGGCGCGCGGCGCGCCTTACGCTGGAGTCGTGGCAAAGACGAAAAAGGCGAAGCACGAAAAAGCGCCGAAGAAGGCAGAAAAGCGGCGCGCCCAGGCGGCCGAGGGGAACCAGCCCCCGGCCGACGAGGTCGGACTCGACTTCGCCCGCGCCTGGGTCACCTTCCCCGACCCGGCCGACGACGAACAGCTCTTCCGCTGCGACCTGACCTGGCTGACGTCCCGCTGGACCTGCATCTTCGGCAGCGGCTGCCAGGGCATCCAGGCCGGCCGGGCGGACGACGGCTGCTGCACGCTCGGCGCGCACTTCTCGGACGACGACGACGAGAAGCGGGTCGCCGAGCACGTGGCGCGGCTCACGCCCGACCTGTGGCAGTTCCACGACGTGGGCACGGAGACCGGCTGGGTCGAGGTCGACGAGGACGGCGAACGGCAGACCCGCCGCTGGCAGGGCTCCTGCATCTTCCAGAACCGCCCCGGCTTCCAGGGCGGCGCCGGCTGCTCGCTGCACATCCTCGCGCTGCGCGAGGGCCGCGAGCCGCTGGAGACCAAGCCCGACGTCTGCTGGCAGCTGCCGATCCGGCGCACCTTCGACTGGATCGACCGGCCCGACGACACCCAGGTGCTGCAGGTCACCATCGGCGAGTACGACCGGCGCGGCTGGGGCCCCGGCGGCCACGACCTGCACTGGTGGTGCACCTCCGCGACCTCGGCGCACGGCGCGGGCGAACCGGTCTACGTCTCCTACAAGCCGGAACTGACCGAGCTGATGGGCAAGAAGGGCTACGCCAAGCTCGCCGAACTGTGCGAACAGCGGCTGGCGGCACAGCTGCCGATGGCCCCGCACCCGGCGGACCCCCGGCCGTAGACCCACGGCACTCACCGCTCTCCCCGCCCGGTCCGCAGCTCAGCGGGCCGGGCGGGTCGTGTGCGACGGGGTGTCCGACGGCTTGAAGGGCGTCGCCCCGGAGGTCGCCGTGGGACCGCTCGGCGACGGCGTCGGCGAAGGGTCCGAGGGGCCGGGCGTCGGACTCGACTGCGACGGGGCCGGCGTCGGATCCGCGGGTGTGGGGTGCGTGGGCGCCGGCGTGTGCGGGGGACGCGACGGCGACGGGTCGGCCGGCGACGGGCCCTGCGGGGCGGTCGCCGGGCCGGCGCCGCCGTAACCCTCCAGCGTGACCGCGGTGCCGCCCGGACGGATGGCGATCCGGGTCCGCCAGTGGCCCGCCGGTTCCCGGTCGTGGTCGACGTAGACCGTGACCGTCGTGGACTGCCCGGGCCGCAGATAGCCCGCCGTCTGGCTCATCTGCAGCCATGCCGCGCCCGGCGTCGCCGTCCAGTGCACCGGCTCGCCACCGGACGCGCTGATCGTGATCGCCGTCGTGCCGCCGCTGGGCTGCGCGGCGACCGTCAGCCGCCCCGGACCCGACACCGTACGGTCCGCCTCGCCCGGCCGCAGCGGGGTGCCGTCCGCGCCGATCACCGCGACCGACACGTCCGGCGTCGGGCCGTCGCCCCTGATGGCCGGCGACGGCGTGGTCCGGGCGTTCCCGGCGTTCTCGTACCGGCCGTCCAGCCGCGCCCCGGCGTCCGTGTCGTTCGCCGTCACCGAGGGCGTGCCGTCCGCCACGGTCTCCCCTGTGGCGGGCGCACCGCGGTAGGCCGCCCACAGGGCCAGCACCGGCGCCGCGATGACCGTGGCGACCACCGTCGTGGTCAGCGCCCGGGCGCGCAGCCGGCGCCGCCGCGCCGACCGGTCCGGCGGCGGGCCCACCGGGAAACCGCCGCGGTCGTAGCGAGGAGAACCGTTTGGCCCACCCGAGCGGCCCCGGCGCCCGGCCGCCGCGGAGCCGTCGGCCCGGCCCGTACGGGACCGCCGGGCCGCCGCCAGCGCCCCCAGCACCGCCTCCTGCGGCGCGGTGACCAGCGGCAGCGAACCCCGGGCCGCCGGCGCGGTGCCCGGCCACGGCCCCGGCGCGGTGGCCCGCTCCGCGGTCCGCCGGCAGGTCGCGCAGTCGTCGACGTGCCGCACCAGCTCCCGGCTCAGCGCCGCCCCCAGCAGCACCTTGCTGTCCCCCGCCAGCTGCGCCACCTCCTTGCACCGGCCGGACTCGACGACGGCCAGCGCCGCCCGGGTCCGCTCCACCTCGCAGGAGGCCGTGGCGAGCAGCGCGCGGGTGGCGATCGGGTCGGCGCCGAGCACCGCGGCGACCTCGTCGGCGGAGAGCCGGTGCCGCACCGACAGCTCCAGCGCCTCCCGCTGCCCGGGAGCGGTGCCCGCGGCCTCCGGCCAGGCCAGCACGGCCAGCTCGCGCTGCCGCCGCTCGCTGTCGCGGGGCGGCGCCGCGCGACCGGTGTCGCCGCCGGCGCCGGCGCCGGTCCGCTCGGCGAGCCGGCGCAGGCACGCCCAGCGGGCCAGCGCGTACAGCCAGGCGCGGTGCAACGCCGGGTCGGCCGGGCGGCGGTGGTGGTGCCGCTCGGCCAGCGCCAGCATCTCGCCGAGCACCGCGGTCGCCGCGTCGTGCTCGCACAGCACCGACAGGCAGTAGGTGAACAGGCCGTCCAGATACGGCTGATAGCCGTCACCGGGCTCGTCCGGGGCACCCGGGACGGGCGGCTGGAGGGGCCGGGAGGAAGGCTGGGCGGACTGCGGACGGCTCCGGCGCCGGTCGTCGCCGCGCGACCGGTGTGCGCCGGTGGAGTGCGTGGGGTGCTCGGGCCTGCTGCTCATCACCCCGGCGACGGTAGGCGGATGATGCAGCCGGACTTACTCTCCCGGACCACTTTTAACCCTTACGGGTGACCATCTCCCTCAAAAGGGGACACGACCCGGCCACGGCACCAGGAACGCACGCGGCGTGCGCCACCCGGTCGGCGCAACGAACGGCGCGGGCGGGCGGCGCAACGACGGCAGGCGGCCCGGACCGAGGCGATACGGCCCGGGCGCGGCGTCGCCCGCGGCGTTGTCGGACCCCGCCGCTACCGTGAACCCCATGGCAACTCGTAAAGCGCCGGGCAAGGAACGCCCCTCCTACCGCTGCACCGAATGCGGCTGGACCACCGCCAAGTGGCTCGGCCGCTGCCCGGAATGCCAGGCGTGGGGCACGGTCGAGGAGTTCGGCGGCACCCCCGCCGTCCGCACCACCGCGCCCGGCCGGGTCACCACCGCCGCCCTGCCCATCGGCCAGGTCGACGGCAAGCAGGCCACCGCCCGCTCCACCGGCGTCGACGAGCTCGACCGCGTCCTCGGCGGCGGCCTGGTCCCCGGCGCGGTGGTCCTCCTCGCCGGCGAGCCCGGCGTCGGCAAATCCACCCTCCTCCTGGACGCCGCCGCCAAATCCGCCTCCGCCGACCACCCCACCCTCTACGTCACCGGCGAGGAATCCGCGAGCCAGGTCCGGCTCCGCGCCGACCGCATCGGCGCCCTCGACGACCACCTCTACCTCGCCGCCGAGACCGACCTCTCCGCCGTCCTCGGCCACCTCGACACCGTCAAGCCCTCCCTGCTGATCCTGGACTCCGTGCAGACCGTCGCCTCCCCCGAGATCGACGGCGCCCCCGGCGGCATGGCCCAGGTCCGCGAGGTCGCCGGCGCCCTCATCCGCGCCTCCAAGGAACGCGGCATGTCCACCCTCCTCGTGGGCCACGTCACCAAGGACGGCGCCATCGCCGGCCCCCGCCTCCTGGAACACCTCGTCGACGTCGTCCTCCACTTCGAAGGCGACCGGCACGCCCGCCTCCGCCTCGTCCGCGGCGTCAAGAACCGCTACGGCACCACCGACGAGGTCGGCTGCTTCGAACTCCACGACGAAGGCATCACCGGCCTCGCCGACCCCAGCGGACTCTTCCTGACCCGCCGCGACGAACCCGTCCCCGGCACCTGCCTCACGGTGACCCTGGAGGGCCGCCGCCCGCTGGTGGCGGAGGTCCAGGCGCTCACCGTCGACTCCCAGATCCCCTCACCCCGGCGCACCACCTCCGGCCTGGAGACCTCCCGTGTCTCGATGATGCTCGCCGTCCTGGAACAGCGCGGCCGGATCAGCGCCCTCGGCAAACGCGACATCTACAGCGCCACCGTCGGCGGCGTGAAGCTCACCGAACCCGCCGCCGACCTCGCCGTCGCCCTCGCCCTCGCCAGCGCCGCCAGCGACACCCCCCTGCCCAAGAACCTCGTCGCCATCGGCGAGGTCGGCCTCGCCGGCGAGGTCAGACGCGTCACCGGCGTCCAGCGCAGGCTCTCCGAAGCCGCCCGGCTCGGCTTCACCCACGCCCTCGTCCCCACCGACCCCGGCAAGATCCCCGACGGCATGCGGGTCCTGGAGGTCGCCGACGTCGGACAGGCACTCACCGTCCTGCCCAAGCGCGTACGCCGGGAGGCCCCACAGGAGGAGGGTGTGCGCCGGTAGACTTTGCCCTGGTCTCGCCCGTCACCGCAGAATTGCCTGTCGGCCACGTACGCTCCGGTGGTACGTCAACCACAGCAAGGGCCGGGCGGCCCGCGGACCGACAGACCGTGCGACGGAGGAGTGCAGTGGCAGCCAACGACCGGGCATCGACTCCCGGCAGGTCCGGCGGGGGATCCGGCACCGAGAGCCTGATGCGCGCCTCGCTGAGCGCCGTCGCCCCCGGCACGGCCCTGCGCGACGGACTGGAACGCATCCTCCGCGGCAACACCGGCGGACTGATCGTCCTGGGCTTCGACAAGACCGTCGAGACCATGTGCACCGGCGGCTTCGTCCTCGACGTCGAATTCACCGCCACCCGCCTCCGCGAGCTCTGCAAGCTCGACGGCGCACTGGTCCTCGACAAGGACATCACCAAGATCCTCCGGGCCGGCGTCCAGCTCGTCCCCGACGCCTCCATCCCCACCGAGGAGACCGGCACCCGCCACCGCACCGCCCAGCGCGTCTCCATCCAGGCCGGCTTCCCCGTCGTCTCCGTCAGCCAGTCCATGCGGCTGATCGCGCTCTACGTCGACGGCGAGCGCCGCGTCCTGGAGGAATCCGCGGCCATCCTCTCCCGCGCCAACCAGGCCCTCGCCACCCTGGAGCGCTACAAGCTCCGCCTCGACGAGGTCGCCGGCACCCTCTCCGCCCTGGAGATCGAGGACCTGGTGACCGTACGGGACGTGACCGCCGTCGCCCAGCGGCTGGAAATGGTCCGCCGCATCGCCACCGAAATCGCCGAGTACGTCGTCGAACTCGGCACCGACGGCCGGCTCCTCGCCCTCCAGCTCGAAGAGCTCATCGCCGGCGTCGAACCGGAACGCGAACTGGTCGTCCGCGACTACGTCCCCGAGCCCACCGCCAAGCGCGCCCGCACGGTCTCCGAGGCGCTCGCCGAGCTGGACTCCCTCACCCACGCGGAACTCCTCGAACTCCCCAACGTGGCCCGCGCGCTGGGCTACAGCGGCGCCCCCGAGACCCTCGACTCCGCCGTCTCCCCGCGCGGCTTCCGCCTCCTGGCGAAGGTCCCCCGCCTCCCCGGCACCGTCATCGATCGCCTCGTCGACCACTTCGGCGGCCTCCAGAAACTCCTCGCCGCCAGCGTCGACGACCTCCAGACCGTCGACGGCGTCGGCGAGGCCCGCGCCCGCTCCGTCCGCGAGGGCCTCTCCCGCCTGGCGGAGTCCTCGATCTTGGAGCGGTACGTGTAGGTGGGGGCTGCAGGAGGTGGGCGGGGAATAGCCACCTCCCCCTTGCCGTTGTGGCCTCGCAGGGGGCCCGCGCATCCCCTACGGGATCCGTTCGGCTCCCCCCTAAGACGCCGTTTCTGATGGTGTGATCGCTCGTTGAGCCGTGCATGACGGATCTGGTTGAGCGGTTGGTACCGGACGAGTTGTGGGTGCTGTTCCGGCGGGTGGTCCCGCCGACGGAGGTCATACGCCCGCAAGGCGGCGGCCGCCGACGGGCCGGTGACCGCGCATGCCTGGCAGCGATCATCTTCGTGGCCACCTCGGGCTGCACCTGGCGGCAACTGCCGCCGGTGTTCGGGCCGGCCTGGCCCACCGTCTACCGGCGCTTTGCCCAGTGGAGCCGGGATCGGGTGTGGGCCAGGCTGTACCGCGTCATCCTTGACGAGCTCGGTGCCCGGGGCGAGTTGGACTGGTCGCGGTGTGCGATCGACTCCGTCAGCGTCCGGGCGGCAAAAGGGGGCCACTGACCGGACCGAATCCGACCGACCGCGGCAAGCCGGGATCGAAAATCCACCTGATCACCGACCGAAACGGTGTGCCGCTGTCGCTGGGCATCTCCGGCGCCAACGTGCACGACAGCCTCGGCCTGGAGCCGCTCGTGCGCGGGATCCCGCCCATCCGCTCCCGCCGCGGCCCGCGCCGCCGGCGTCCGGCCAAGCTCCACGCCGACAAGGGCTACGACTACGACCACCTGCGGAAATGGCTTCGTGAGCGTCGCATCCGCCACCGCATCGCCCGCAAGGGCATCGAGTCGTCCACGCGGCTCGGCCGACACCGCTGGGTCGTCGAGAGAACGGTCTCCTGGCTGGCCGGATGCCGAAGGCTGCACCGCCGTTACGAGCGAAAGGCCGAGCACTTCCTGGCCTTCGTCGGCATCGCCGCAGCCCTCATCAGCTACCGCCGACTCACCAACTGAAACAACGTCTAAGGGCCCCCACCCGTCACCTTCCCCTCCCCGCCGCCCTTGAGCTGGGTGGCCCGCCCGAAACCCCCGGGACCTCCCTACCGCAGGACCGCCGCCTCCTTCTCCTCCGCCAGCCCCACCACCGGCCGGTCCGGACGCTGCGGCGCCACCCCGCCGATACTCCGCAACCACGCCCACGTATCGGCCACCGTCTCCGCAACCGGCCGGCACCGCAGCCCCGTCGCCAGCGCACGGGACACATCCGCCCCGAACATCGCATCCCGCGACTCATCCGTCGCCAGCCACACCGGCAACTCGGTCCACGGCTCCACACCGGCCGCGAGCACGTCCTCCGGCGCCGTCCAGCGCAGCTCCGCATCCGAGCCGGTGACCTTCACGCAGCTCTCCAGCAGCTCCCCCATCGTGGCGTGCCCGATCTCGCTCACCAGGTTGTACGCCCCGCCGAGCCCGGCCTCCAGCGCGTCCAGCGTCCACTCCGCGAGGTCACGCACGTCGATGTACTGCAGCGCCAGCTCCCGCGGCCCCGGCGCCAGAACCGGCCCACCACGGGCGATCCGGCCCAGCCACCACGGCAGCCGCCCGATGTTCTCGTACGGCCCGAGGATCAGCCCGGCCCGCACCAGCAGCGCCCGCTCCCCGAACGCGTCCAGCGCCGCCAGCTCCCCGCCCCGCTTGGCCGCCGCGTAGTCCTCGGCGTCCGTGGCGTCCGCGGACCCCGCCACCAGCGGCCCGTCCTCGTCGAGCCGGTACGCCGCCGGATACGCGTACACCGACCGGCTGGACACGTACGCATACCTGCCGGCCCGCCCGGCCAGCAGCCGCGCCGCGTCCCGCACCGCCGAGGGCGCACCGCTCCAGGTGTCCACGACGGCGTCCCATTCCCCCTCCCGCAACGCCGCGAGACCCTCCGTGCCCGCTTCCCCCCGTTCACCGTGCAAGGCCGTCACGCCCTCCGGCGCCGCGTGCCTCCCCCGGTGGAAGACCGTCACCTGCCAACCCCGCGCCACCGCCGCCTCGGTGACCGCCCGCCCCACGAACTCCGTACCGCCCAGCATCAGTAGCTTCATACCGCCGACTGTGCCGGACCCCGTCGGCCCGGACCAGCACCGCACGCCATCAGCGAAATCCCCACCAGCGGAATTACCGGAGGCCCCGCCTCCGGATCAGGGACGCCCCACGCCCAACGACGTACGACGAACGGGAACGGAAACGCAAACGCGAACGGGAACGGGAACGGGAACGGGAACGGCCAAGGCTCCACAGCGCTCAGCGTTACGGCGAGCCGCCAACCGACGACGGCCGACGGCGACGGCTGACGGCTGACGGCCTACGGCCAACATCGATCAGCGAATGGCGATCAACGAACGGCCGACGATGAACCAGTGAAGGAGGTGAACGCGGTAAACGCGGTGAAGAGGTGAACGCGGTAAAAACGGTGAACGCTCAGTCCTCGGCCAGAACGAACGACGTACGGGCGGACTCCAGCCCCGGCACCTTGGCCTCGATCCGGTACTTACCGGACGGCACCGTGGCCGAACTGGGCGTCGCGCACTGCGGTCCGCTCGCTCGCCGGTCCCACTCGACGGTGCGCTTCACGGAGCCGTTGGCCGGCACCTGCAAGAGCGCCGGCGCGGTGCCCGAGGGGCAGTCGTTCGAGGCCCACACCCGGTCGCCACCCGCGGCGTCGCTGATCGTGAGCACCGTCGCCTTCCGCCCGAGGTCCACCTTGCAGGCCGCGTCGGCCGTGTTCTTGATGGTCAGCTCGAACTTCGGCTTCTTGTCCGGCGCGTACGAGTCCTTGACGCTCCGCAGCACCAACTCGACCTTCGGATCAGTGCAGTTGGGCAACGAAGAACTGGCCGGAACACCCTTGCCGGACCCCTGCCCGATCGGCCCGCCGGCTCCCGCACCACCGGCCGACGCCCCGCCCCCGGAACCACCACCGGCCCCGTCGTCCTCGCCGCCGGCGCCACCGCTCCCGCCGCCCGAAGAGCCGGCACCGCCGCTGGCCCCGGAGTCGTCCCCCGACTCCCCTCCGGACCCCGACTCACCGCGTCCGCCCGGCTTTTGACTGATCGCCGGGCCCGCGGACGAGGGTCCGGGCGTGATCGACGTCGCGGGCCCCTTCCCGTGCGCACCACCCTTGCCCTCGTCGCCACCGTTGCCCCCGCCGCCCAAGTTGAGGGCCCACACGACCAGTAGGGCGAGCAGGACGACGATGGCCAGCGCAACGGCCCTCCGCCGCCAGTAGATGGAGGAGGGAAGCGGCCCGATCGGATTGCGCAGTGATCCCACGCGGAAACTCTACGAGAGATCAGCAGCCGCACCGGCCACTACCCGCCGCATCAGACTGCAACTTTTCCCATGATCAGCCCGGCCCCCACCACCCACACCCACCCAACCCGCCACACACGTCCCTTCCGCCCCACCAACCCCACCCATCCACCACCCCTCATCCACCACCCCTCATCCCCCCTCGCCCACCCCGCTCAACCCCACCCATCCCCCCACGGCCAACCCGCCGACCAGCCGCCACTGCCACCGCTGCCGCCACTGCCACCGCTACGGGCAGCGCCCCCCGGCACCGCCCAGCACCTACGCCCCCTCCGGCCGCTGCCACTCCTCCTTGTGACCGAACCCCTGGCCGTTGTCGATCAGCCGCAGCCAGTCAGGACGCAGCTCCCAAAGGGTCGTGCGTTCCAACGCGGCCCGGAGCCGCTCGTCCGCCTCGACGAAGGGGAAGCGCCGGGTATAGGCGCGCCAGCCGACGGCCCGCTCGGCGCCCGACAGAGGTCGGCAGCGACCTCGGCCCTGAATCCCCGTCAGGGCACTCCACTCCTGGCCGTCGCGCTGCACCGTGAAGGCGACCCGGGCCCCCGGCTCGGCCAGGGCCCGGCCGTGGCGGGTCGTGGCCGAGGTGACGAAGTACAGCACCGGCCCGCCGACCGCGCCCGCACCTGTCTCCGCCGCGTCGGCCGTCTCCACCTCCCCCGCCGCCTCGCCCACCTCGGCCGCCTCGACCTCGTCATTGGCGGCGCCGGTGGCGTATAGCACCGCGCAGGCCTGCGGGCCGTCCTCGTCCACGTACGCCAGGGTGATCGTCGTGTGAGCGGCCAGCGCCTGCTCGATCGCGTGCGGACAGGGCACAGGTCTCACAGCTGTCGCGCCGCCACGCACGGACTCGCCGTCACGCACGGACTCGCTGCTGGACGCAGCCTCGCCACCGCGCACGGACTCGCCGGCACTGTCGCCCGCCCTCGCCGTACGCCTGTCGCTCACTTCTGGCATCTGTGGCATCTGCCCGTCGCTGTCGTTCGTCTTCTTCGCCATACCCGCATCCCGGCCGTGTGCCTTGCGCCCTGTGTCCTGCGCCTTGTGCTCTGTGTCCCTGCGCCTTGCGTCGTGCGTCCTGGGTCCTGGGTCCTGCGTCCTGCGTCCTGCGTCCTGCGTCCTGCGTCCTGCGTCCTGCGTCCTGCGTCCTGCGCATTTTCCTGCGCGCCCCGCCGCGCCCCGTTATCGCCTGGACCCGCCATGCCTTGTTTCGCCTTGCCTTGTTTCGCCTTGTCGCCTCCTTCTTATCCCGGCAACGATTACGGAGAGTAATCAGTTCCCTCGGATTGTAGTGAGTTTGCGGAGGCGGTCGTGGGGGTGGCGTACCGGCGGTAGCGGCCAGGCGTGCGTATGTGGCCGTCCTGCGAGTGGGTGGGCGTGCGGCGGGGCGCGGCCGGTGCGTTTCCTGGGCGCGTGCGGACGTGCCAGGATCGTCGGTGCCATGACTTCGACGCCTGTCACCTCATCTGCCACGTCCGACGCCGCCGAGACCGCTTCCGCCGCCGTTCCGGCCGCGGAGGCCGCAGACGGGACCGCGCTGCACGGGCCGGTCACCGACTGGTTCGACGAGCATGCCCGCGATCTGCCCTGGCGCCGCCCCGAGGCGGGCGCCTGGGGTGTGATGGTGAGTGAGTTCATGCTCCAGCAGACGCCGGTCAGCAGAGTGCTGCCGGTGTACGAGCAGTGGCTGGCCCGCTGGCCGCGCCCCGCCGACCTGGCCGCCGAGGCGCCGGGCGAGGCGGTCCGCGCCTGGGGCCGGCTCGGCTATCCGCGGCGCGCGCTGCGGCTGCACGCCGCCGCGTCCGCCATACAGGAGCGGCACGGCGGTGACGTACCGCGCGAGCACGCCCAGCTGCTGGCTCTGCCCGGCGTCGGCGAGTACACCGCCGCCGCGGTCGCCTCGTTCGCGTACGGGCAGCGGCACGCGGTGCTGGACACCAACGTGCGGCGGGTGTTCGCGCGCGCGGTGGCCGGCCGGCAGTTCCCGCCGAACGCCACCACCGCCGCCGAGCGCAAGCTCGCCCGCCAACTGCTGCCCGAGGACGAGAAGCTGGCGGCACGCTGGGCGGCGGCCACGATGGAGCTGGGTGCGCTGCTGTGCACGGCGCGCACGCCGGAGTGCCACCGTTGCCCGATCGCCTCGCGGTGCGCGTGGCGGCTGGCCGGCTCCCCGGCGCACGACGGGCCGCCGCGGCGCACCCAGACGTACGCCGGTACCGACCGGCAGGTGCGCGGGAAGCTGCTCGCGGTGCTGCGGGAGGCGGTGGCTCCGGTTCCGCAGCAGGTGCTGGACGCGGTGTGGGACGAGCCGGTGCAGCGCGCCCGGGCGCTGGACGGGCTGGTCTCGGACGGCCTGGTGGAACCGCTGGGCGGCGGACGGTACCGATTGCCGCTGTCGTAGGCGGGCCGTCGGTCGACGAACGGCCCCGATCGACGGTCCCGGCCGACGTAGTCGGCCGAGTTACCGGTGCCGGTCCGCCCGTGCGTAGCCGCGCCGGTGCGCGACCGGGCCCCGGGCGGGCGGGCGCGGGCCGCAGGCGCCCGTGCGCGACCGGCACCCTCACCTAACCGTCCCTCGCCCCCAACCGGCACCCGTCCCTAACCGCCGCTCGCCCCCAACCGGCACCCGTCCCTAACCGTCGCTCACCCCTAACCGGCACCCGTCCCTAACCGTCGCTCACCCCCAACCGGCACCCGTCCCTAACCGTCGCTCACCCCTAACCGCCGCCCTGCCCATCCGTCGCCCGTGCGCGATCGCGCCGTGCCTTCGTGCGTGCGTACTTCATGCGCCGTACCTCATGCGCCGTACTCCGTCCGCCGTATAGCGAGGCCGTCCGCCCGGCGCCCCGTACACCCCCGGCACCCCGCACCTCCAGGGGCGGCTGCGCCCGTAGCCGCCCCTGACTGTCTTTCACGGCCGAAAAGGGTCGGTAGTTGGCTGGATGGTGATTCTTCGGCCGGGCGGCGCTGTGCCGGACCACATGTTTGTGAAGGTGCCGTGACATGTGCCGTGACATGTGCCGTCACGTGCGCCGTGACGGATGTCGTGCCGGATGCCGTGCGCCTCATGGGCCTTTCGGCGGGGGTGTTGTCCGTCCGGAGTATGACGGCGCGGGGGTCGCCGTCCCCCCGAGGTATGACCCCCGGCGCGCTGTTACACAACCGAGGGTTTTCCGTGCACTCGCTGTGGGGCCGACGCACATTACGCCGCAACACCCCCTCCGTAGCGTCTTCCACGTGCTGGAGATGACCGCCAGCGCAGTCAACGTGGGGAATCGCAAGCGGATCGGAGGCGTCGGGATGGCGACCAGCGGCGGCAAGGTACTGGACTTCGAAGAGTACGTGCGGACGCGGCAGGAGGCCCTGCTGCGCAGCGCCCGGCGTCTGGTGCCCGATCCGGTCGACGCCCAGGACCTGCTGCAGACGGCGCTGGTGCGCACGTACGGCCGCTGGGACGGGATCGCGGACAAGTCGCTGGCCGACGCCTACCTCCGCCGCGTCATGATCAACACCCGTACGGAGTGGTGGCGGGCCCGCAAGCTGGAGGAGGTGCCCACCGAGCAGCTTCCGGACGCGAGCGTGGACGACGGCACCGAGCAGCGCGCGGACCGGGCGCTGCTGATGGACATCCTCGGGGTGCTGGCTCCCAAGCAGCGCAGCGTCGTCGTGCTGCGGCACTGGGAGCAGATGAGCACGGAGGAGACGGCTGCCGCGCTCGGGATGTCCACGGGTACGGTCAAGAGCACGCTGCACCGTGCGCTGGCGCGGCTGCGTCAGGAGTTGCAGGCCCGCGACATCGACGCGCGGATGCTGGAGCGCGGCGAGCAGGACCGGGCGCGGCAGGACCAGGAGCGGTGCGCGGCCTGACGGCGGGTGGCGCGGGCCGGTGCGCGGCCTGACGTGCGGGTGGAGCCCTCAGTGATCACACGCATGACAAATGTGTGAAAACGGTCACGTGGTCCGGAGCCGTACGGTTCATGGGTCGACGCGTCACAATCACATCAGGGAACACCTCGGAAACACCTCGGGGAAAGCCCTCGGGAAACACCCCAGGGGAGTCCTCGAGGAAGACCTCGGGGGACGCGCCTCGGGGAACACCTCAGGGTCGGCTTCGCCGAACGGCATCACACAGCAACGAATACCTTCACTTCAGTCACTGAACTCAGTCACTGAGCTCAGTCACTCAACTCAGTCACTCAACGAGCAGCAGCGGGATCGGCGGCTGTGCGAGCAGCACGGTGAGCAGGAGCGGATTGTCCAGGAACAGGTTGACCAGGATCGGGTTGACCAGAGGCGGCGCGGCCACGGCGGGGGTGGCCGCCGTCGGCCTTTTGCTGGCCGGGTGCAATCCGGGGGGCGAGGGTGTGCGCAGCGAGGGGTCGGCGAGCAGCACCCCGATGCCCAAGGGGGCGGCGAGCAGCGCGCCGAGTCCGACCTCGTCGGCCGGGTACAAGAAGGTCGACGCGGTCCGGCTGATGCGGGACGATCCGAGGGTCGGCGCGGACGTGAAGAAGTCCCTGTACAAGCCGTGCGCCGCCGACGAGTACCCGGTGGAGGTGACGTATGCGTCGCTGACCGGCGGTTCGTCGCCCGATGTCATCGTCAACGTCATGACCTGCGCGGATTCCGTGGGGATCGGGTCCTACGTGTACCGCAGGGACAGCGGGGCGAAGGACGGGTATGACAACGTGTATGCGAATGAGCAGCCGTCGGTCTCCGCCGCGGTGAACAAGGGTGAGCTGGAGGTCTCGAAGCAGACCTACGCGGCCGGCGACAAGGTGTGCTGTCCGTCCGGTGAGGACGTGACGACGTACCACTGGGCGGGCGGCCGCTTCACCCAGTCCGACCAGTACCACACCGACTACAGCAAGACCACCGTCGACAGCATCCCGGCGCCCGGGGACAGCGGCGCGGGGTCGGAGGGTTGAGACAACCGCATGGCCGACACCCATGTGCTTTTCGTCGAGGACGACGACGTCATCCGTGAGGCGACGCAGCTCGCGCTGGAGCGGGACGGATTCGTGGTCACCGCGATGCCGGACGGGCTCGCGGGGCTGGAGGCGTTCCGTGCGAACCGTCCGGACATCGCGCTGCTCGATGTGATGGTGCCGGGACTGGACGGGGTCAGTCTGTGCCGGCGGATCCGCGACGAGTCGACGGTTCCGGTGATCATGCTGTCGGCGCGGGCCGACTCGATCGACGTGGTGCTGGGCCTGGAGGCGGGCGCGGACGACTACGTCACCAAGCCGTTCGACGGGGCGGTGCTGGTGGCGCGGATCCGTGCGGTGCTGCGCCGTTTCGGCCACGCGAGCGGCCCGGACGGCGCCAAGCCGGCCGCGGCGGCGGACGACGCCCCGGACGAGGCGGTGCTGCGCTTCGGTGACCTGGAGGTCGACACCGAGGGCATGGAGGTCCGCAAGGGCGGCGAGAACGTGGCGCTGACGCCGACCGAGATGCGGCTGCTGCTGGAGTTCTCCAACGCGCCGGGTACGGTCCTCTCGCGCGACCGGCTGCTGGAGCGGGTGTGGGACTACGGCTGGGGTGGTGACACCCGGGTCGTGGACGTCCATGTCCAGCGGCTGCGCGGCAAGATCGGCCAGGACCGGATCGAGACGGTCCGCGGTTTCGGATACAAGCTGAGAGGCTGACGCCGCCGGTGGTGAGGCTGGCCCTGCGGACAGGGCTGAGATGGAAGCTCAGCGCCGCGATCGCGCTCGTCGGAGCGCTGGTCGCGATCGCGCTGAGCCTCGTCGTGCACAACGCGGCCCGCCATTCCATGCTCGACAACAGCCGGGACGTGCA
The DNA here is from genome assembly GCF_036352915.1 of Streptomyces bugieae. Lineage (NCBI taxonomy): Bacteria > Bacillati > Actinomycetota > Actinomycetes > Kitasatosporales > Streptomycetaceae > Streptomyces > Streptomyces bugieae. Next base: position 25,531 of record NZ_JAZBJP010000038.1, on the reverse strand, counting down.
GGTCGAGCGGCTGAACTTCACCCAGAAGATCTTCGAGTCGACCAGCCGGCTGCAGTTCGGGGCGAAGATCGACGATCCGGCGCTGCCGGAGCCGCTGCGCCGCGAGGTCGCGGAGAACGAGCGCGCGACGTATCTGCAGGACACCGGGGAGACGGCGCCGGAGGTGTGGGCGGCGACGCCGTTGAGCGACGGCCGGGTGCTGTCGATGCACGACCGGTTCCCGGACCGGTTCGCCGTTCTGGACGATCTTGACCAGGCGCTGCTGATCGGTTCGACCGCCGTGGTGGTGGGCGGCTGTGCGCTGGGCGTACTGGTCGGCGGGCGGCTGTCGAAGCGGCTGCGGAAGGCGGCCGCGGCGGCCGGGAAGCTGGCCGACGGGGACACCTCGGTACGGATCCGTGACGAGGTCGGCGGCCGGGTCCGGGACGAGACGGACGATCTGGCGTGGGCGGTGGACGCCATGTCGGACGCGCTCCAGGAGCGGATCGAGGCCGAGCGGCGGGTGACCGCGGACATCGCCCATGAGCTGCGCACGCCGGTCACCGGTCTGCTGACCGCGGCCGAGCTGCTGCCGCCGGGCCGCCCGTCGGAGCTGGTCCGGGATCGTGCGCAGGCGCTGCGGACGCTCGTCGAGGACGTCCTGGAGGTGGCCCGGCTGGACGGCTACGCCGAGCGCGCCGAGCTGCAGGACGTGGCGCTGGGCGAGTTCGTGACCCGCCGGGTGCGGGCCCTGGACCCGGACATCAAGATCGATGTCGTACGGGACTCCGAGGCGACCACCGATCCGCGCCGGCTGGAGCGGATCCTGGGCAATCTGATCGCGAACGCGGCGCGGCACGGCAAGCCGCCGATCGAGGTGACGGTCGAGGGCCGGGTGCTGCGGGTGCGCGATCACGGGCCCGGTTTCCCGGAGGCGCTGCTCCGCGAGGGCCCGAGCCGGTTCCGCACCGGCAGCAGCGACCGGGCGGGCCGCGGCCACGGGCTGGGCCTGACCATCGCCGCGGGCCAGGCCCGCGTGCTGGGCGCCCGTCTGACCTTCCGCAACGCGGACGAGCTGACGGACGGTTCGACGGGCGCGATCTCCGTCCTCTGGCTGCCGGAGAACGCCCCGACGAGTACGGGGAGCTTTCCGGTCATTCATCTTCCGGATAGATAGCCCACCGTTCCGCTGCGCTGTGCGGCGCCTCCCACGTACCCGTCCGTCCCGCCGCGGTTGTTGCTCGCCGTTGCTCCCCCACTGCCTGAAGGGCGTGGGAGGTACCCCCATGCGGCGGGCGGTTGTGTGTCGGGTGCGGTGACAGCCCTACAGACTTCGTCCTCCGGTCTGTCCCCTCCCGTTGGTGGGGGAAATAGCTGAGTGGGGGTGCACGCGACCAGTCACGTGCACCCCCACTCAGGGTTTTTCCCCACCCACAACGGGAGGGGGCGGGCCGGAGGTCCGTCACCGCACCCGACAGCCCTGCGCAGCGGCTCGCCCGCCGCAGGCGTAACGGCGAGCGACCACCGCGGCGGGACGGCCGAGTACGTACGGCGCGCGTCAGTCGCGTCAGCCGCGTCAGCCGCGTCAGACCGCCGCCGCGACCCGCTCCGCCTCCGCGGCCCCGCCCTGCGGGTCCGCGGCCGCCTTCGCCGCCGGCCCGCCCCGCAGCGGGACCTCCTTCAGGAACCACGCCGCCGCGAAGCCGATGATGCTGACCAGGGCGCCCCAGAGGAAGACCTGGTGGGCACCGTTCGCCACCGCGTGCGCGTACGCGTCCTTGACCATCGGCGGGAGTTCGGGCAGGCGCTTGGGGTCCATCTGGGCGCCGCCGCCGGCCATCTTGTCGCCGGCGGCCTTGCCGAGCCGCGCGGCCATCGTGGACTGCACCTGGTTGGTGAAGATCGCGCCGAGGATCGCGACGCCGAAGGAGCCGCCGATGGTGCGGAAGAGGGTGGCGGACGAGGAGCCGACGCCCATGTCCTTCAGCTCGACGCTGTTCTGGGCGATCAGCATCGTGGTCTGCATCAGGAAGCCCATGCCGGCGCCGAGCACGGCCATGTAGACGCCCGAGGTGAAGCGGGTGGTCCCGGTGTCCATGAGGGACAGTACGGCCATGCCGGCGGTGAGCAGGCCGCTGCCGACCACGACGAAGACCTTGTACTTGCCGGTCTGGGTGGTGACCCGGCCGGCGAACAGCGAGACGGCCATCATCGCCAGCAGCATCGGCAGCAGCAGCAGGCCGGAGTTGGTGGCCGAGGCGCCCTGCACGGTCTGCTGGAACAGCGGCAGGAAGGTCATCGAGCCGAACATCACGAAGCCGACGAGGAAGCCGATGACGGTGACGAGCGAGAAGTTGCCGTTGCGGAAGATGTGCAGCGGCAGCACCGGCTCGGCGACCTTGCGCTCGACCAGGATGAACGCGATCAGGGCGAGGACGCCCAGGATGCCGAGGCCGATGATCTGCGGCGACAGCCAGTCGTACTCGGTGCCGCCCCAGGTGGTGATCAGGACGAGGGAGGTGATGCCCAGGGTGAGCAGCGCGGAGCCGACGTAGTCGATGCGGGCCTGGGAGCGCTTCTTCGGCAGGTGCAGCACCGCGGTGACCATGATCAGCGCGACCGCGCCGAGCGGCAGGTTGATGTAGAAGCTCCAGCGCCAGCCGAGGTGGTCGGTGATGGTGCCGCCGACCAGCGGGCCGCCGATCATGGCGACGGCCATGACGCCGGCCATCATGCCCTGGTACTTGCCGCGTTCCCGCGGCGGGATCAGGTCGCCGATGATCGCCATGACGCCGACCATCAGGCCGCCGGCGCCGAGTCCCTGGACGGCGCGGAAGCCGATCAGCTGGCCCATGTCCTGGGCCATGCCGGACAGTGCGGAGCCGATCAGGAAGAGCACGATGGACGTCAGGAAGACGCCCTTGCGGCCGTACATGTCGCCGAGCTTGCCCCAGATCGGGGTCGAGGCGGCGGTGGCGAGCGTGTAGGCGGTGACGACCCAGGACAGGTGCTCCAGCCCGCCCAGATCACCGACGATGGTCGGCATCGCGGTGCCGACGATCATGTTGTCCAGCATCGCGAGGAGCATCGCGATCATCAGCGCGAAGAGCACCAGCCGCACGCTCGCCGGCTGCTTGCCCTCCGGCGCGGCCTGGGCCTGTGCCCCGGCCGCCGCCGTTCTTCCGTCCCCCGTCGGGGTCGCAGACTGCGACTTCCCCATTTGCCTTCCCTCTCCTACTTACTTGCCGCCCGGCTAGTTCAGTACAGTGAGGAAGGTAGGCGGCTAACTAGCCGGGCGTCAAGTAAGTTTCTTTGGCCCGGTCCTGGGCACGCCTCCCACCAGCATCGACGACGCAGGAGAGCACCATGAGCACAGGGCAGCAGCGCCGGGGGAACACCCGCCAGCGCATTCAGGACGTCGCTCTGGAGCTGTTCTCCGAACAGGGCTACGAGAAGACCTCGCTCCGGGAGATCGCCGAGAAGCTGGACGTCACGAAGGCGGCGCTGTACTACCACTTCAAGACCAAGGAAGACATCGTCATCAGCCTGTTCCAGGACCTGGGCCGGCCCTGTGACGAGCTGATCGCCTGGGCCGAGGGGCAGCCGCGGACGCTTCAGACCAAGCTGGAGGTGATCCGCCGCTACCACGAGGCGCTGCGTTCGGCCGAGCCGCTGTTCCGCTTCATGCAGGAGAACCAGGCCACGGTGCGCGATCTGAGCATCGGCGAGACCTTCAAGGCGCGCATGCTGACCCTTTTCGGCCTCCTGAAGGAGGACGATGCGGAGCTGACGGATCAGGTGCGCTGCATCACCGCGCTCTTCTCCATGCACGCGGGCATGTTCGCGATGCAGCACGTCGAAGGCGACCCCGAGGAGAAGCGCAAGGCCATCCTCGAGGTCGCCACAGAACTGGTCACGGCGGCGAACCCGCCGAACCGCCGGCCAGCCCGGCCGGATTCAGCTCAGACGGCGTCGCCGTGAGCCCGCAGGAATCCGGTCGGCTCGATGCCCGACCCGTAGTTGGGGCCGGTGCGGACCTCGAAGTGCAGGTGGGGGCCGGTCGAGTTCCCGGTGCTGCCGGACAGCGCGATCTGCTGACCGGTGCCGACCTGCTGGCCGACGTGGACCTGGATCACTGACAGGTGCGCGTACTGGGTGTACGTCCCGTTCTCGTGCTGGATCACGATGGCGTTGCCGTACGCCGGGCCGTCACCGCCGCCCCAGGGGCCGGCCTTGATGACGGTGCCCTTATGGACGGACTTGACCGCGGTGCCGCTCGGCACGACGAAGTCCTGGCCGCTGTGCTTGTGGGCCCAGTGGCTGCCGGGAATGCCGAAGGGCTCGCCCAGCGTGTACTTGTCGACCGGCTTGACCCAGGCGTCGGCCTTCTTGGCCGCGTCCTTCTTCGCCTTGGCCGCGGTGGCCTTGGCGTCGGCGGCGGCCTTGGCCTGGGCGTCGGCCTGCGCGCTGACGGTCGAGCCGACGTGCGAGGTGAGGCCCAGCAGACCACCGTCGGCGGCGGAGGCGGCACCGGCGCCGAGCGCGACGGTCACACCGACACCGGCGGCCACCACGGCGGCCCGGCGGCGCAGCAGGGACTTCGCGGTCTTCGGGGTACCGGCGGAGTTCTTGGAATGGCGAATGGCGGCGAACTTCGACATGCGGGTTTTTTCCTTCCGGAATTCGATCAGGAAGATCTGGGAGATCAGAGAGATCAGGAATTTCGCGACTTCCCGGCTGCGGCCCGGTAGCGCCATTCCTTGGTAACCGGTCGGGGCCGCCTGGCCAAGACCCTCCGCTACTAAGCGGGCCCGTACGAAAGCCGTCGGGAAAGAACCTCTTGCATTCCGCCTGGACCTTTGCATGACCGGCATGAATCACCGCATACCGGACAGCTGGACTGCCCATGAAATGGCTGCTGATCAGGCCTTTTACCCGTACATTGCCCAGGTGGAGGTGCCGCTCCGGCCCCCGCCCCCACCACGCCCCGCCTCAGCCCCCGAAAACCCCCGCCCCGCCGCCCGCCCTTTCTTCTAATTCCGCTAGTAGGCCCGAAACCGGCTGTGCGCCATGTCACCACCGGACCGGTTCCTTTGTGACCTGGGTTACCCGGTCAATGTGACCTGGATTACCGGAGAGCTGTGACCCGCATTACTCGCGGGCGCCCATCCGGTTATTGCGAAGGGATTGTCCGGGCGCGCGGGATCGCGAATTCCGTGACCGCCGCCACACCGTCCCGGCTAGCCTGGCCCCACGACATCACCGGCTGCGTGACGGCCACGTCACCGGTCACGGACCACCGGCCACGGGGGGGGCGGCGCGCACGATGGACCCGTCAGCAGTGGGCATACGACTCGCGTCCGGCGCGGTCGCACCGCTCGTCCGGAAGCTCTTCGTCAAGGAGGGGCCGGGCGCCGGCCTCGTCCCGGCCCCCGTACGGATCTCCGCCCTGGTGTCCTTCACCGGCGAGCAGCGCACCCTCACCCGCAAGGACCTGCACACACTCGCCGCGGAACTGGTGCGGCGGGCGTTACGCAACCGCGGCCCCGGCGAACGCCCGGTCCCCGAGGACGAGGAACGCGCGGTGGCCGACGCGCTGGCCGCCACCCTGCACGCCCTCGGCGACCTCGACATGGACGACGTACAGGCCGTCCGGCTCGGCGCCGGAGCCCTCGCCGACCGCCTGCTGACCGCGGCCCCGGTCGCCGCCCGCGACCTGTCCCGGGACGCCGAGCTGCTGCACCGCGCCCTGCTCGACACCGCCTGCCTGCACATCGTGCACTTCTTCAGCCAGCGGTCGGCCTTCGTCGCCCGCACCCTCGTCCAGCAGAGCCGCAGCCTGGACGGCCTGATCGCCACCATGGACGCGTTCCTCGAACGGCACCCCTCCCCGCGGGCCGCGGACCTCGCCTTCGAGCGCAGCTATCTCACCTACGTGGCGCGCAAACACAGCCGACTCACCATCTACGGCATCGACCTGACCCACTCCCCGGACCGCTGGCCGCTCGACGCCGCGTACATGAGCCTCGCGGCGACACCGGCCGCCGGACGCGGACCGGAGACCCCCGGCCCGTGGGAGGAGGACGGCGCCCACCCGGCCGGCGCCCCGGCCCCGCTCCCCGCCGACCAGGCCCTGGCCGGCCGCGACCGGGTGCTGCTGCGCGGCGTGGCCGGCTCCGGCAAGAGCACCCTCGTGCAGTGGCTGGCCGTCTCCTGCACCAAGGCCCCCGGCGAGACGCCGCTCCCCCACCTCTACGGCCGGATCCCGTTCGTCCTGCCGCTGCGCACCCTCACCCGCGACGGCGCGCCGCTGCCCACCCCGGACCGCTTCCTGGCGGCCGTCGGCTGCCCGCTGTCCGGCGCCCGGCCCGACGGCTGGACCGACCGGGTGCTGGCCTCCGGGCGGGGCCTGCTCCTCGTCGACGGGCTGGACGAGATCCCGGACCGCGAGCGCGCACAGGCCCGGCACTGGCTGCGCGATCTGCTCGACGCGTTCCCGGACAACCTGTGGCTGGTCACCACCCGGCCCTCCGCGGTGCGCGACGACTGGCTCGCCCCCGACGGCTTCGACGAGCTGACGCTGGCGCCGCTGCGCCGCGCCGAGGTCACCGCGTTCATCGGCCGCTGGCACGACGCGGCCCGCCGCGACGCCGAGGACCCCGCCCGCCTCGACGCGTACGAGCAGTCGCTGCTGGCCGCCGTCCACACCAAGCAGGACCTCGCCCGGCTCGCCACCAACCCCCTCATGTGCGGGCTGATCTGCGCCCTGCACCGCGACCGGCGCGGCTATCTGCCCACCGGCCGCAAGGAGCTGTACGACGCGGCGCTGGTCATGCTGCTCTCCCGCCGCGACCGCGAGCGCGACATGACCGCCCCCACGGGCATCGAGCTGAACGACGAGCCGCAGATCCAGCTGCTGCAGCGGCTGGCGTACTGGCTGATCCGCAACGGCCGGACGGAGCTGGACCGGGAACGGGCCGAGCGGACCGTCGGCGAGGCGCTGCCGGCGGTACCGGCGGCCGCCCGGCAGGGGGACGCGGCGGCCGTGCTGCGCCATCTGCTGCTGCGCAGCGGACTGCTGCGCGAACCGGTGGCCGGTTCGGTGCAGTTCGTCCACCGCACGTTCCAGGACTACCTGGGTGCCAAGGCGGCCGTCGAGGACGGTGACATCGGGCTGCTGGTGGCGCATGCGGACGACGTCCAGTGGGAGGACGTGATCCGGTTGGCGGTGGCGCACGCCCGCCCGCGCGAACGGGCCGAACTCCTAAGGGAGTTGCTCACCCGCGGCGACTGCGCCGCCGACCCCCTGACCGGGCTGCGGATCCACCTGCTCGCCCTGGCCTGCCTGGAGCACGCGACGGAACTCGACCCGGCCGTACGGGAGGAGGTGAACGCACGGGCGCGGGCGATCCTGCCGCCGCGGAGCCGGGAGGAGTCACGGCTGCTGTCCTCGGTGGGGCCGCTGGTCGTGGAGCTGCTGCCCGGACCGGACGGCTTGGAGGACGACGAGGCGCAGGAGGTGGTGGCGACGGCGGCGCTGGTCGGGTCGGATGCGGGGCTGGAGGTGATCAAGCGGTTCCGTTCCCATGCCTCGGCCCGCGTCGGGGTGCAACTCGCCGCGTCCTGGCGGACGTTCGATACCGAGCGCTATGCCCGGGAGGTCCTGCGACACCTCGACGAGAGGGTGACGATCACCGCCGAGTCCACCGAGGAGCTGCGCCTGCTCAAGGCGCTCGGAGGCCGGCAACGCATCGTGGTGAGCGGCTCGTACACCGCTCGCGAGCTCCTCGACGAGCTGGTCCACGAGCCGCTCAGAAGTCTGACGATCACGGAGAACCCGGAGATCACCGACCTCGGCTTCCTCCGCGAGTTCCCGAACCTGGAGTTTCTGTCGCTGTGGGGGTGCCCCTCGGTCGAAAGCCTCGTCCCACTCGCGGACCTCGGCCTCCGCACGCTGAACCTGTCCGGGCCGCCGGATCAGGATCTGCCGACCCCGCCCGGTCTCGACGCGCTGACCGGCCTCACCGACCTGAACCTCTACACCCGGCTGCCGGACGGTATCGCGGCGCTGCCCACGGGTGATTCGCTGACTTTTCTGGGGCTTGGCCAGCCCCTCGGAAACGAGTTCGTGGGTCTGGCTTCCCGGCCCAGCCTGCGCACCCTGTCTCTCCCCCGGCTCACGGACGGATTCGGCGAGGAGCAGTGGGCCGAGTTGGCCGCACTGCCGGAACTGCGCTGGCTGTCCGTGGGCCTGGCGTCCGACGAGGTGTGGTCGCTGGACCTTCCGCCGGGCGTCCGGCTCCCCCAGGTCACCACCCTCGACCTGGTCAATCCGGCCCGGCTGTCCGCTGCCCGGCTGAGCGTGCTGCTGGAGACTCTGCTTCCGGCCTTTCCCTGCCTGACCAGCCTCAACGTATACGGTTCGATCGACGCCCCGATCCCCCTTCCCCCCTTGACCGGGCTGTCCGAGCTCCGCGAAGTCGGCCTCTACAACCTCCGCCCCGACCCCGCCCCCGACCTCCCGCCCGGCGTCGAACTCACCCTCCACCCCCGCCCCCGCACATAGGCTGGGACGGGTACAGGCGCTCAACGTCCCTGCCCGGTACCGCAGTTACGGGAAGTCCATGGATCCCACGAGCCTCGCCGCACGTCTCGCCCCGCACACCGTCGATCCCCTCGTCCGCAAGCTGTTCCGCACCGACGGGCCGGTCACCGAGCTGGTCGGCCGGCCCGTTCCGATCGCGCTGCTGGTGTCGTTCACGGGCGAGAAGCCGGAGTTGAGCGCGTCCGACCTGGACGAGCTCGCCGCGTCCCTCGTCGCGCGGGCGACGGGGGCCGGGGACCCGGACCTGGCCGCCGCGCTGGCCCGTACGCTGCGGGCGCTCGCCGAGACCGGGATGGACGACGTCGACGCGGCGCGGCTGCTGCCCGCGGAGTTCGCCCGCCGGCTGTGCGCGCGGGTGCCCGGGGCCGCGCGCCCGCTCGCAGGGGACCGTGCGCGGCTGTACGGGCTGCTGGTGGACGTGGTGGCCCGGCACGTCCTGTACTTCCTCACCCGGCGGTCGCCGTACGTGGCGCACACCCTCGCCGAGCAGACCCGTACGCTCGCCGAGCTGATCCACGGGCCGGACGCCGCGGCCGCCGCACCACCGGAACGCGCCCCCGGAGAATCCGCCACCCCCAACGGCCCCGGCACCGGCACCGGCTCCGCCTCCGGGGAGGACGCCGTCGACGAGGACGCCTTCGAGGAGGAGTACGCGCGGCGCACCGCCGCCCTGCACAACCACCTCACCATCTACGGCATCGACCTCGCGCACTCCCCGGACAGCTGGCCGCTGGACGCCGCCTATCTGGGGCTGCAGTGCGAGCCGGGGTCCCCGGAGGACGATCCGCCGCTGCCCGCGGAGCGGGCGCTGGCCGGGCGCGGGCGGGTGCTGGTGCGCGGGGTGGCCGGGTCCGGCAAGACGACGCTGCTGCAGTGGCTGACCGTCGCCACGGCCCGCGACGAGCTGCCGGACGCGCTGGCGGAGCTGCGCGGCCGGGTGCCGTTCCTGCTGCCGGTGCGCCGTTTCGCCCGTGCGGGGCTGCCCGCCCCGGAGACGTTCCTGGACGCGGTCGGCTATCCGGACGCGGGCCGGGCGCCGGCCGGCTGGACGGAGCGGGTGCTGGCGGAGGGGCGGGCGCTGCTTCTGGTCGACGGGGTCGACGAGGCGCCGGAGGACGAGCGGGAGCAGCTGCGCCGCAAGCTCGGCGAGTGGACCGGCCGCTACCCGGACAACGTCTGGATCGTCACCTCCCGGCCGTCCGCGGTGCCCGGCAACTGGCTGGCCGACGAGGGCTTCGGGGAGGTGGCGCTGGCGCCGATGAGCCGGGAGGACGTCGCCGCGTTCATCCAGCGCTGGCACCGGGCCGCGGCCCAGCAGCGCCCGACCGACCTCGACCGGCTCGCCGGCTACGAGCGGACGCTGCTGAACGCGGTGCGGATCACCCGCGATCTGGGGCGGCTGGCGACCAATCCGCTGATGTGCGGGCTGCTGTGCGCCCTCCACCGCGACCGGCGCGGCTATCTGCCGCACGGCCGCAAGGAGCTCTACGACGCGGCGCTGTCGATGCTGCTGGAGCGGCGTGACCGGGAGCGGGCGATGGGGGCGCCCGACGGGGTGGAGCTGACCCGGCAGCCGAAGATCCAGCTGCTGCAGAAGCTGGCCCACTGGATGCTGATCCACGGCCGTTCGGAGATGGACCGGGCGACGGCGGTCGCGACGCTGGCGGAGCATCTGCCGGCCGTTCCGGACGCCGCCCGGCAGGGCGGGCCGGAGGAGGTGTTCCGGCATCTGCTCAACCGGACCGGGCTGCTGCGGGAGCCGACGCCCGGCACCGTCGACTTCGTGCACCGCACGTTCCAGGACTACCTGTCCGCGCGGGCGGTGGTACAGCGGCACGATTTCCCGCTGCTGCTGGAGCACGCGCACCACGACGCGTGGGAGGACGTCATCCGGATGGCGGTGGCGCTGGCCCGGCCGGACGAGTGCGCGGCTCTGCTGGACGGGCTGCTGGCCCCGCATGCGGGCGTGCGGGCCGCGGAGGCCCGGCACCGCAAGCTGCTGGCGGCGGCCTGTCTGGAGCACGCCGCCGAGCTGGATCCGGCGGTCCGGGCGCGGGTGCAGCGCTTCACCCGGGACATGGTGCGTCCCGGTACGCCGTCGGCGGCCCGGGCGCTGGGCTGGATCGGGCCGATCGTGCTGGAGATGCTGCCGGACCCCACCCAGGCCCCGGACCCGGAGGCGGTGCTTCTGGCGATCACCGCCACGTCGATCGCGGACGACATGGCGATCGACTATCTGACGGGGCTGCGCGACCGGGCGCACCACGACATCCGGGCGCAGCTCGCCGGGGCGTGGCGGCGCTACGACACGGCCCGCTACGCCCGCGAGATCATCGCCCACCTCGATCCGGCCGAGCTGTATTTCCCGGTGTCCGGTCCGGAGGAACTGCAGGCGCTGCGCCGGCTGGGCGGCCGTCCGCACCTGCGGATCGCGGGGTACTTCACCCCGGACCAGCTGGTCGAGGGCATCGCGCCGGCCGAGGGCCTGACCCGGCTGTGGCTCGCGTACGACCTCGGCGTTTCGATGGAGTGGCTGTCCGCCTTTCCGAATCTGGACACGCTGCGGATCGGCCACCGTATTCCGCCGGTGCAGGGGGTTCCGGACGGAATTCGGGTGGTGCGGCGGTAATCACCGGAGCTAATGGTTCCGGAAGCGCGCGGAAGCATCCCGGAAGTGTGCGGAAGTGCCGCGGGAAGCGCGCCGGAAGATTGGCCTCCGCGGCGTCGGGTGTCTCATCCGTATCTACTGCATCGTGCGTATCCGCCGTATACCGAGCACCCGTATCCGCACGTATCCGCAAACGGAAACGGAACTGCCCGGAATCGTTTCGTACGATTCCGGGCAGTTCCGGTGCACCTGCTCCGTTTTATTCGGTTGGGGCGCTATGGCCGCGTGGCGCGGTGAGGCGTTTCCGCTCAGGCGTCCTTGCTCAGGTTGGGACCCGAACCGCCGGTCGCGGACTCGATCGGCGGGGCGTCCGGCAGGGCGGACTTCTCCTCGCCGCGGAAGGTGAACTTGGCACTGTCACCCTCGCCCTCGGTGTCGACGACCACGATGTGGCCCGGACGCAGCTCGCTGAAGAGGATCTTCTCCGAGAGGGCGTCCTCGATCTCGCGCTGGATCGTGCGGCGCAGCGGACGGGCGCCGAGCACCGGGTCGTACCCGCGCTTGGCCAGCAGCGACTTCGCGGTGCCGCTGAGCTCGATGCCCATGTCGCGGTCCTTCAGCCGCTCGTCCACCTTGGCGATCATGAGGTCGACGATCTGGATGATGTCGTCCTCGGTGAGCTGGTGGAAGACGACGGTGTCGTCCACACGGTTGAGGAACTCGGGGCGGAAGTGCTGCTTGAGCTCTTCGTTGACCTTGTTCTTCATCCGCTCGTAGCTGGACTTGGTGTCGCCCTGGGCCGCGAAGCCGAGGTTGAAGCCCTTGGAGATGTCCCGGGTGCCGAGGTTCGTCGTCATGATGATGACGGTGTTCTTGAAGTCCACGACCCGGCCCTGGGAGTCGGTCAGGCGACCGTCCTCCAGGATCTGCAGCAGCGAGTTGAAGATGTCCGGGTGGGCCTTCTCGACCTCGTCGAAGAGGACCACGGAGAACGGCTTGCGGCGCACCTTCTCGGTGAGCTGACCGCCCTCTTCGTAGCCGACGTAGCCGGGGGGCGAGCCGAACAGCCGGGAGACCGTGTGCTTCTCGCTGAACTCCGACATGTCGAGGGAGATCAGCGCGTCCTCGTCGCCGAACAGGAACTCCGCCAGCGTCTTGGACAGCTCGGTCTTACCGACACCGGACGGGCCGGCGAAGATGAACGAGCCACCGGGACGCTTGGGGTCCTTCAGGCCGGCACGGGTGCGCCGGATGGCCTGGGAGAGCGCCTTGATGGCGTCCTTCTGGCCGATGACGCGCTTGTGGAGCTCGTCCTCCATGCGCAGCAGACGCGAGGACTCCTCCTCGGTGAGCTTGAAGACCGGGATGCCGGTGGCCGTCGCCAGGACCTCGGCGATCAGCTCCTCGTCCACCTCGGCGACGACGTCCATGTCGCCGGCCTTCCACTCCTTCTCCCGCTTCGCCTTCGCGGACAGGAGCTGCTTCTCCTTGTCGCGCAGGCCCGCGGCCATCTCGAAGTCCTGCGAGTCGATCGCGGACTCCTTCTCCCGGCGCACGTCGGCGATCTTCTCGTCGAACTCGCGCAGGTCCGGCGGCGCGGTCATCCGGCGGATCCGCATCCGGGAGCCGGCCTCGTCGATCAGGTCGATCGCCTTGTCCGGCAGGAAGCGGTCGGAGATGTAGCGGTCGGCCAGGGTGGCCGCGGCGACCAGCGCGGAGTCCGTGATGGACACGCGGTGGTGCGCCTCGTAGCGGTCCCGCAGGCCCTTGAGGATCTCGATCGTGTGCGGCAGCGACGGCTCCGCGACCTGGATGGGCTGGAAGCGGCGCTCCAGGGCCGCGTCCTTCTCCAGGTGCTTGCGGTACTCGTCGAGCGTGGTGGCACCGATGGTCTGCAGCTCGCCCCGGGCCAGCATGGGCTTGAGGATGCTGGCGGCGTCGATCGCGCCCTCGGCGGCGCCCGCACCCACGAGGGTGTGGAGCTCGTCGATGAACAGGATGATGTCGCCGCGGGTGCGGATCTCCTTGAGGACCTTCTTCAGGCGCTCCTCGAAGTCACCGCGGTAGCGGGAGCCGGCGACCAGGGCACCGAGGTCGAGGGTGTAGAGGTGCTTGTCCTTGAGGGTCTCGGGCACCTCGCCCTTGACGATGGCCTGGGCCAGGCCCTCGACGACCGCCGTCTTGCCGACGCCGGGCTCGCCGATGAGGACCGGGTTGTTCTTCGTACGGCGCGACAGCACCTGCATGACGCGCTCGATTTCCTTCTCGCGCCCGATGACCGGGTCGAGCTTGGTCTCGCGAGCGGCCTGCGTGAGGTTGCGGCCGAACTGGTCCAGGACGAGGGAGGTCGAGGGCGTGCCCTCGGCGGGGCCGCCGGCCGTGGCGGCTTCCTTGCCCTGGTAGCCGGAGAGCAGCTGGATGACCTGCTGCCGCACCCGGTTGAGATCGGCGCCCAGCTTCACGAGGACCTGGGCGGCGACGCCCTCGCCCTCGCGGATCAGGCCGAGCAGGATGTGCTCGGTGCCGATGTAGTTGTGGCCGAGCTGGAGGGCCTCGCGGAGCGACAGCTCCAGGACCTTCTTGGCACGGGGGGTGAAGGGAATGTGCCCGGACGGGGCCTGCTGGCCCTGACCGATGATCTCCTCCACCTGCTGACGGACCGCCTCAAGCGAAATGCCGAGGCTCTCCAGGGCCTTTGCGGCGACACCTTCACCCTCGTGGATCAGGCCCAGGAGGATGTGCTCGGTGCCGATGTAGTTGTGGTTGAGCATCCGGGCTTCTTCCTGAGCCAGGACGACAACCCGCCGCGCGCGGTCGGTGAACCTCTCGAACATCGTTAATCGCTCCTCAGAGCGGTCAGGCAGTTAGGGGTCGGTCCCCTCCCTGTCCTTCCGCATGCTAGTCCCGCGGGGCGGGACAGCTCATTCCAACTGCCGACACCCGTCCGGATCACCCCCGCACCGGCGGGGAAATTTACTGCCGAACAGCTGACATCTGCTCCAACTCGATGGTGCGAGACGATGTTCCCGCAGGCCAGGCATATACGCCCTCCGCCACTACGCCCGTGGCGAACGCGCCCTTCCCCGACACGCCGCCCGCATCCCGCCGAAAGCCGGGCCGAGGCGCTTCGTGCGCCGGTCACACCGTCTCTTCCCACTGAGACTGTCTTACCCGCTGCCTCTGACACTCCATGCGGCGCGAGCCGCTTCCATCCGCTACGGGCGAACATCCACGCGCTGCCGAAAGCCCCGCCACACCCTTTACGCGAGCACGTTCCGTATGCATGGCCACACCCACCGTAACTTCCGTGGTCGGGGGCAGTTGCACCGGGCATGCCCCGCGTGCTCCCGCGCCTCCGCAGCCCGCACAGCCCGCACGATGCCTCCGGTCCGCCGGGTCCCCTCGGTCCGCTCGCCGCCGTCCGTCACCGGTACGAGGACGGCATGGGGTGGCCGACGGCGCCCACGGAGCCGCTGGAGCTGCTGACCGGGGTGCGTTTCGACGTGCTGGAGATGCCGGCCGACGCCGGGAGCGCGGTGCTGCGGCGGTGGCCGCTACTGGGCCCGGTGGCGCTGCTGCGGCCGGGAGGCGACGCGAACCCTCCGGGTAACCGGCCGAAATTGCTCGTTCTCGTCGCGCCGGGCGGTGCCGAGGAACTCCCGGGAATCCTGGAATGGCTGGAGTGGGGCCCGCTGGCCGGGGATCTCACGGCGCGGGGGGCCGGCGGCCGGATGCCCGCGCCGGCGTTCCCCTTCGGCCCCTCATCGCCTGCTGCATTCGGTTCGTGGGAGGCCGCGGTATGGGTGCGACCTCCCCGGACCGGGCACGAGGCGGAGAATTCCCTGCCCGCCACGGGGTTCGGGGCAGGAATCGGGGACGGTGGAGGCGTCCCCGACCTCGTACGGCTCGTGAGCGCGGCGGCGACGGAGTGCCACCGTGCCCGGTTGTTGCGTGCTCGTAATGCCCAATCGGACCGCGTGTGCGGAGATCAGGCGTTGGCCTTCTCGAATGCCTCGCGAATGTCGGCGGGGACACGGCCGCGGTCATTGACGTTGTAGCCGTTCTCCTTCGCCCAAGCGCGGATCTTCGCGGTGTCCTGGCTGCCGGCGGAAGCCGCCGCACGCGCCTTGCCGCGACCGCCGGAACGTCCACCGGTACGACGGCCGGCCTTCACGAAGTCCGCGAGCGACTCACGCAGCTTCTCGGCGTTGCTGTCGGAGAGGTCGATCTCGTAGGCCTTACCGTCGAGCGCGAACGTCACGGTCTCGTGGGCCTCGCCGCCGTCGAGGTCGTCGACAAGAAGAACCTGAACCTTCTGTGCCACCGGTTTCCCTTTCATCGAATGCGGATTACGACGGAAAGCAAACCGCTTTTCCGGGAAAAACACAAACCCTTGGGTAGGGTTCACTTGCCCGCAGACCGGGGAACGCATGCTTCCGTAGCCATGAGATAGGGGAGCGATTCGGACATAGAACACTCATCACAGGTGCAGAAGCATCCGGCTGTTACCCAGGGTGTTGGGCTTCACTCGTTCGAGGCCGAGGAACTCGGCAACGCCCTCGTCATAGGAACGCAGCAGCTCGCTGTAGACATCACCGTCTACCGGGGCCTCGCCGATCTCGACGAAGCCGTGCTTGCCGAAGAAGTCGACTTCGAAGGTGAGACAGAAAATGCGCCGCACTCCGAGCCAGCGCGCGGTGGCCAGCAGCTTCTCCAGCACCTGATGACCCACGCCGGCCCCCTTGAGCTGCGGGTCCACGGCCAGGGTGCGTACCTCCGCCAGGTCTTCCCACATCACGTGGAGTGCGCCGCAGCCGACGACCTCGGCGTCTTCGTCGCGCTCGGCGACCCAGAACTCCTGGATGTCCTCGTAAAGCGTGACGGTGGCTTTGTCGAGCAGGATCCCGTCGCGGGAGTAGGCGTCGATGAGACGGCGTACGGCGGGGACATCGCCGGTCCTGGCGCGGCGGACGGTGAGGCCTTTTGAATGCGCGGGCATGCCGGGACGCTATCGCCCCTTGCCGTCGGCGTTCGCCCCGGGTTCATCCCCTTCGCCGGATCCGCCTTCGCCGGCCGCTTCCGGTGGCGCGGGCGTCCGGTCTTCTTCCACGGGCCCGGCCTGTTCCGTCCGTTCGCCTTGTCCGGCGGCCTCTTGTGGACCTTCGGTGCCTTCCCGCTCTTCCGGGTCTTCCGCCGGCTCGTCGACCTGCACCATCCGTACGGCATCGCGCAGAGCCTGCCGTTGTTCCGGCGACATCATGCCGAAGAAGGCCACAAGTGCGGCGGCGGGGTTGTCGCTGGCGGACCACGCTTCGTTCATCAGTGCGGCGGCGTAGGCGGCGCGAGTGGAGACCGCCTCATATCGATAGGCGCGGCCTTCTGCTTCGCGGCGTACCCAGCCCTTCTGATGGAGGTTGTCCAATACGGTCATGACCGTGGTGTAGGCGATCGACCGTTCCTTCTGGAGATCTTCCAGGACTTCTCGAACGGTGACCGGGCGGTTCCACTCCCAGACCCGCGTCATCACCGCGTCTTCCAGATCACCCAAGCGTCTCGGCACACAAGAACAATAGTGGGAGATGTCCAGAATGCCCGTTGATCTCGTTGCGTTTGGAGGAGGGAAAGCCGGAAAAGGAGGCGGCCCGGGACGCTCGGTCCCGGGCCGTGGGTGCGTGCGGGCCGCCGGTGCGGCGGCCGGCGGATCAGGCGCCGTGCGCGGTGGGCTTCTGCCCCGGGGACTCGGCCCGGGCCAGCGCCGCGTCCACGGCGGCGTCCTCCTTGGACTTGTTCGCACCGCCCTGGCTCTTGATCATCGTCACGATCAGGCAGGTGAAGGCCACCGCCATCACGACGGGCGGGAGCAGGGCTGCGACGTAATCCATGGCGTATGGCCTCCTTATAGGGCGTAAGCCGCCGCGGGTACGCACCAGGGTACGCAGCACTCAGGCGGTGCGGCTCTCCGGGGGCGGGGCGGGCTTGCGGCGGGGCGGGAAGACCTCGCCGGGGGTGGGGATGGGGCGGTCCGGGCGGGGGGCCTTCGGCCGCGGCTCGCGCTGCGGCTGCGCGGGCCGCTTGGGTTCGGGCTCCCGCGCGGGTTCCTGGTCCCGGCCGTTGCGGGCCCCTGAGCGGCCGCCAGGCAGCGCGCGGAGCCGCACCCGTACGGATTGTTCGGCCAGTTGCTCGCAGTGGCGCAGCAGGGCGCTGCGGCGCGCGTGTTCGGCCCCGCCGGCGCAGCGGGTGCGCAGCGCGCGCAGTGCGGCGAGGTCGTCGGGGCCGGGCACGTGCCCGGCGGCCAGCGCCTCCTTCAGCTGCCCGAGGTAGCCGGCGGCCGAGCCGGGCAGGGCGTCGCGGTAGCGGGCGAGGTCGGCCAGCAGGAAGGTGCGCAGCCGGCCGCCTTCGCGGACCGCCTCGTCGACCGCCTCGGCCAGCCGGAGGTATTCCTGGATGTCCCGGTCGCGCTCCGGCCCGGGAGTGCCGGGCGGGGCGGCGGAGGACGTCGTCGTCAGGGCATGGGCGAGGGCGCGACGGAGCACACGCAACTCATCGGCGCTGAACGCCATGCCGCCGCGGGTTCCGTTTGGCATTGGCATGTGGCGACTTTACGACCGATTCCGACAAAACCGGCTTAATTCGTGAATGGTGGCGCGGCAGAACCCGACAGAACCGGTACGGCGGGCACGGGCGGCCGCCACCCGGGCCACCGGCTCCTAGGACCGGGCGACGTTCCGCTCGTAGACCAGGCGCAGCCCGATGAGGGTGAGCCAGGGCTCGTGCGCGTCGATCACCGAGGATTCGCCGAGGACCATGGGCGCGAGGCCGCCGGTGGCGATCACGGTCACCTCGTCGGGGTCGTCGGCCAGCTCCCGCGCCATCCGGTGGACCACGCCGTCGACCTGGCCGGCGAAGCCGTAGAGGATGCCGGACTGCATCGCCTCGACGGTGTTCTTGCCGATCACGCTGCGCGGCCGGGCCAGTTCGATCTTGCGGAGCTGGGCGCCCTTGACGCCCAGCGCGTCCACGGAGATCTCGATGCCCGGCGCGATGACCCCGCCGACGTATTCGCCGCGCGCGCTGACCGCGTCGAACGTGGTGGCCGTGCCGAAGTCGACGACCACCGCGGGGCCGCCGTAGAGCTCCACCGCGGCCAGGGCGTTGATGATGCGGTCGGCGCCGACCTCCTTGGGGTTGTCCATGAGGATCGGCACGCCCGTCTTGACGCCCGGCTCGACCAGGACGGCGGGCACGTCGCCGTAGTAGCGGCGGGTGACCTCGCGCAGCTCGTGGAGGACCGAGGGCACCGTGGAGCAGATGGCGATGCCCTCGATGCCGTCGCCCAGGTCGTCGCCGAGCAGCGGGTGCATGCCCATCAGGCCCTGCAGCAGCACGGCGAGTTCGTCGGCGGTGCGGCGGGCGTCGGTGGAGATCCGCCAGTGCTCGACGATCTCCTCACCGTCGAAGAGCCCGAGGACGGTGTGGGTGTTGCCCACGTCAATGGTCAGCAGCATGGCGGTCAGCGGTCCTCACGCGGCTCGGCGTCCCGGGAGCCGGCCTCCTCGCCGTCGTCCTCGCGGCCGCCGTCCTCCTCGCGCAGGTCCAGGCCGATGTCGAGGACCGGCGAGGAGTGCGTGAGCGCGCCCACCGCCAGGTAGTCGACGCCGGTCTCGGCGTAGGAGCGGGCGTTGGCGAGGGTGAGCCGGCCGGAGGACTCCAGCATCGCGCGGCCCGCGACCAGCTCGACGGCCTCCTTGGTCTGCTCCGGGGTGAAGTTGTCCAGCAGGATCAGGTCGGCGCCCTCGGCGAGGATCGGCGGGATCTGGTCGATCCGGTCGACCTCCACCTCGATCGGCACACCGGGGAACTCGGTCCGTACGGCGGTGAACGCCTCGGCCACCCCGCCCGCCGCGACGACGTGGTTGTCCTTGATCAGCGCGGCGTCCGACAGCGACATCCGGTGGTTGACGCCGCCGCCGCAGCGCACCGCGAACTTCTCCAGGGCGCGCAGTCCCGGCGTCGTCTTCCGGGTGTCGCGGACCTTGGTCTTCGTCCCCTCCAGGACGTCCGCCCAGGCGCGGGTGGTGGTCGCGATGCCGGACAGCCGGCCCAGGATGTTGAGCGCGCTGCGCTCGGCGGTGAGCAGGTCGCGGGTGCGGGTGGTGACGCTCAGCAGCTTGGTGCCGGCCTCGACCCGGTCGCCGTCCTCGACGTGCCGCTCGACCGCGAACTCGTCGGTGCACACGATGGACAGCACCGCCTCGGCGATCCGCAGACCGGCGACCGTGCCGGCCTCGCGGGCGGTGAAGTCGCCGGTGGCGACGGCGTCCTCGGGGACGGTGGCCACGGTCGTGACGTCCACGCCCTGGTCGAGGTCCTCCTCGATGGCGAGGTGCGCGAGGTCCTCGACCTGTACGGGGTCGAGCCCGGCGGCCACCAGGAGCGCGGCCAGATCGGGGTCGAGCCCGCAGGTCAGCGGGTCGAGCTCGTACGAGGCGTCGTCACCGCCACCACAGCCGCAGGCGTCGCCGCAGCCACCGGTGGGGGTGCCGCCGCTGGGCCCGCCGATCTGGAGGAGGGGGAGGTCGTCGGGGGTGCTGCTCACGGGATGGGCTCCGTCTTCGGGATGGGGTGGTCGGTGGGGGTCTTCGGGCGGGCGGCCCGGCGGGCTACGGGAGGGCCGGCGGGAAGCCGGCGTCCTCGGTCGTACGGATGGTCAGCGCGCGGTCCGCGTCCAGGGTGATGCGGAAGTGCCGGCGCCAGGAGGCATCGTCGCGGTCGGGGTGGTCCTCGCGCCAATGGCAGCCGCGGGTCTCCTCGCGGCGCCGGGCGGCGGCGACCAGCACCCGGGCGACGCACAGCAGGTTGGTGGCCTCCCAGGCCTCCACACCGGGCTCGGGGGCCTTCTGCGCGGCCTCCGGGGCGCCGGCCTCCTGGGCGGCCGCCTCGGTGGCCTCCCGGTGGACCCGGTCGAGTTCGGCGGCGGCGCGGGCGAGGCTCTCGGCGCTGCGCAGCACGCCGGCGCCGGCGGTCATGATCCGCTGGACGACTGTGCGCGTCTCGGGCGCCAGCAGCGGGAGGGTCGTCCGGGGCGCGGCCGGCGCCCCGCCGGCCACCGGGGCGGGGCCGTCCGCGGGGCGCGGCGCGAAGCCGCCTGCGGCGATGTCGGCGGCGATCCGCTCGGCGAAGACCAGGCCCTCCAGAAGGGAGTTGGAGGCGAGCCGGTTGGCTCCGTGGACGCCCGTGCAGGCCACCTCACCGCAGGCGTAGAGGCCGGGCACCGTGGTGCGGCCGTGCAGGTCGGTGCGGACGCCGCCGGAGGCGTAGTGCGCCGCCGGGGCGACCGGTATCGGCTCGGTGACCGGGTCGATGCCGTGGCTGCGGCAGGCGGCCAGGATGGTCGGGAAACGGCTCTCCCACATCGGGGCGCCGAAGTGCCGGCCGTCCAAGTACATGTGCTCGACGCCCTGTTCGAGCGACCGGCGCAGGATCGCCTTGGCGACGATGTCCCGCGGCGCCAGTTCGGCGAGCTCGTGCTGGCCGACCATGAAGCGGACGCCGTCGGCGTCGACGAGATGCGCGCCCTCGCCCCGTACCGCCTCGGAGATCAGCGGCTGCTGGCCCTCCGCTTCCGGGCCCAGATACAGGACGGTGGGGTGGAACTGCACGAATTCGAGGTCGGACACCTCGGCACCGGCGCGCAGCGCGAGGGCGACGCCGTCGCCGGTGGACACGGCCGGATTGGTGGTGGCGGAGAAGACCTGCCCCATGCCCCCGGTGGCGAGGACCACGGCCGGGGCGTGCACGGCTCCCACGCCGTCGTGCTGGCCCTCCCCCATGACGTGCAGGGTGACGCCGGAGGTACGGCCGGCCTCGTCCGTGAGGAGGTCCAGGACGAGGGCGTTCTCGATGGTGCGCAGTCCGGCGGCGCGGACCGCCTCGACCAGGGCGCGGGAGATCTCCGCTCCGGTGGCGTCGCCGCCGGCGTGCGCTATCCGGCGCCGGTGGTGGCCGCCCTCACGGGCGAGCGCTATCTCGTCGCCGCCCGGGGTGGTGTCGAAGCGGGCGCCGGCCGCGATCAGCCGGTGGACGGCGTCCGGGCCCTCGGTCACCAGGAGGCGTACGGCCGCCTCGTCGCAGAGTCCGGCGCCCGCGACGAGGGTGTCGTCCAGGTGCTGCTCGGGGGTGTCGCCCTCCCCCATGGCCGCGGCGATACCGCCCTGCGCCCAACGGGTGGAGCCGTCGTCGAGACGGGCCTTGGTGACCACGACGGTCCGCCGGCCGGCCGCGGCGCAACGCAGGGCGGCGGTCAGCCCGGCCACACCGGAGCCCACGACGACGACGTCGGCCTCGATGGCCCAGCCGGGGGCGGGGGCCTTGAGGCGTATGCCGGTGCCGGGTACGGGGCCGGTGGCTGTTCCGGTGGCGGGCGCGGTCATCGGGTCGCTCCGAGGGGGCCGGGGGATGGGGTGGATGGTGCGGCGGTCGCGGGGGCGGACCGCTCGCGGGCGGCGGACGCGGCTTCCTGGTGCACGGGCGTCGCGTCGTCGCGGTATCCGGAAGCGGCGCCGGAGGCCGGCGACTCCGCGCCGAAGGTGAGGCGGAGGTTGTCGATGAGGCGCGTGGTGCCGACCTTGGCGGCCACCGCCAGGATCGCCTCCCCCACGTACGCGTCGGAGATCTCCGTGAAGTCGGACGGGTCGACCAGCGCCAGGTAGTCGAGCACCAGGGGCGGGTCGAGCCGTGCGGCGTCCTCCAGGACGGCGCGGGCGGCGGCGCGCGCGACGGACGGCGCGTGCCGGGGGGCCGCGGCGGCGTACGCGACGGCGTGCGCGTCGGCGGCCGCCCGGTCCTCCCCGAGGGCGGCCAGCGCCGCCGAACGGTCCTGGGCGGCGTGGGCCGTGCAGGCGGCCCGGGCGCGCAGCGCCTCCTCGGCGGTGAGCCGGTCGCGGGCCGCGAACAGGGCCGCGGACAGCGCCAGCGCGGTGCGCCGCTCCGGGGCGGACAGATAGCGGTTGCGGCTGGAGAGGGCGAGACCGTCGTCCTCGCGCACCGTGGGGACGCCGATGATCTCGACGGGGAAGTTGAGGTCGGCGGCCATGCGGGTGATCACGGCGAGCTGCTGGGCGTCCTTCTGCCCGAAGAACGCGAGGTCGGGCGCGGTCAGGTGGAGCAGCTTGGCGACGACGGTCAGCACGCCGTCGAAGTGACCGGGCCGGCTGGCCCCCTCCAGGCGCGTCCCCATGGGCCCGGCGGTGATCCGGACCTGCGGTTCGCCGCCCGGATAGACCTCGTCGACGGACGGCGCGAAGACGGCGTCCGCGCCGGCCGCCAGGGCCAGTTCGACGTCCGCGTCCAGGGTGCGCGGGTAGCGGTCCAGGTCCTCGCCGGCCCCGAACTGCAGGGGATTGACGAAGACCGTGACGACGACCTGGCCCTGCGCTCCGGCCCGGCGGCGGGCGGCGCGGACGAGGGTCGCATGGCCCTCGTGCAGCGCCCCCATGGTCATGACGACGGCCCGCGTGCCACTACGGCGGGGCAGGTCACGGAGCGCGGCGGCGGTGTGGAGGAGGGTCATCGCTCGTCTCCCTCGGGGCCGTTACCGAAGGCATCGGGACCGCGGCCGTCCTGGTCGGGGCCGTCTTCGCCGAGGCCGTCCTGGCCGGGGCTGTCCGGTCCCGGGCCGTTCGGGCCGGGGCCGGATGGGGAGTCGGGGGCGGTCGAGGAGTCGGGGGCGGAACCGGCGAGCACGCCGAGGAGGTCCTCGGCCAGCTCCGGCTTCAGCAGCCCGTGGGCCAGCGCCCGGTCCGCGGTCGCCCGGGCCATCGCGAGGTATCCGGCGACGTTCTGGGGGGCGTGCCGGCGCAGTTCGGCGACGTGGGCGGCGACGGTGCCCGCGTCACCGCGCGCCACCGGGCCGGTCAGTGCGGCGTCGCCGGACCGCAGCGCGTTGTCGAGGGCGGCGCCGAGCAGCGGGCCCAGCATCCGGTCCGGTGCCTGCACGCCCACGTCACGCAGCAGCTCCAGCGACTGGGCAACCAGGGTGACCAGGTGGTTCGCGCCGATGGCCAGCGCCGCGTGGTAGAGCGGACGATCTGATTCCGCGATCCATTCGGGCTCCCCGCCCATCTCGATGACCAGCGCCTCCGCGGCCATCCGGAGCTCCTCGGGCGCGGTCACCCCGAACGAGCAGCCCGCCAGCCGCTGGACGTCCACGGAGGTGCCGGTGAACGTCATCGCGGGGTGCAACGCGAGCGGCAGCGCCCCGGCCCGGGTGGCCGGGTCCAGCACCGCCGTTCCGAAGCGCCCGGAGGTGTGCACCAGCAGCTGCCCCGGCCGTACGGCGCCGGTCTCCGCGAGGCCGCTCACCAGGCCCGCGAGGGCGTCGTCGGGGACGGTCAGCAGGACCAGCTCGGCACGGGCGAGCACCTCGGCCGGGGTGACCAGCGGGACGTCCGGCAGCAGCTCGGCGGCCCGCCGGACGGAGGCGTCGGAGACCCCCGAGACGGCGACCGGGCGATGCCCGGCGAGCTGCAGGGACGCGGCCAGTGCGGGGCCGACCCGGCCGGCGCCGACGACCCCGACGGTCAGCCGGGCGGGGCGGTCCTGGGCCTCGGTGGGCGGATGTGCGTTCACGTGGCGATGGCCTTCCGTTCCAGTCCTCAGGGGGTACCGGACGATTCCTCGCCATGCTACGCGAGTGTTTCCGGGGGACTTCAGAGCTGTACGGAGGGTGAGACGGGGATCTCTCACCAGAGTTGTCCAGATCCCCCAGCAGAGTTTTCCACAGAGTTTTCCACAGGGCTCGCGGGCTGTGCGCGGCTGCGTCATGATCGGTCCCGACGGCAACCCACCGCACAGGCGAAACGGCACGCGAGTGGGGGTGGGCGCAGGCCGAAGGCAGGCTCAGGCTCACGCAGGACCAGGGGGACGAGGGGGATGAGGGGAATCATGAAGGAGAGCGACATGGGCATCGGCGCGGGCGACGGTGAGGGTGCCGGCGCGGGTGACCATGAGGGTGCCGAAGCGGGCGTCGGTGAAGGCATCGCCCAGGGCGTTGCCGACGGCCCGGCATCCGCGGGGGACGGCAGCGAGGGGGAGCAGCACGACCACGGCGCGAGCACGGCGGCCGGGAGCGACGGCTCCCGGGATGCGCGGCGGATCGCCGCGCTGCGCCGGGTGGAGCGGTCGCTCGCGCCGGCCCCGCGGCCCGAGACGGTCCGCGAGCGGCTGGACCGCCTGGTGGCCGACGCCCCCACCGCGTACGACCTGGACAAGCTGACCGATGTCTACGCCAACGACGACGGCATCGTCGGCGCGCTGGAACGCCGCACCGCCGAGGCGCTCGGCACGGAGGCCGCCGCCTTCTTCCCGACCGGCACGATGGCGCAGCAGGTGGCACTGCGCTGCTGGGCGGGGCGTACGGGCAATGCGACGGTCGCCGGCCATCCGCTCTCCCACCTAGAGATGCACGAACGGGACGCGTACGCGGTGGTCAGCGGGTTGCGGATGGTCCATCCGACCCGCGCGCCCCGGCTGCCGACCGCCGAGGAGATCTACGGCCTGCAGGAGCCGTTCGGAACCCTGGCCCTCGAACTCCCGCTGCGCGACGCCGGTTTCGTCCTGCCGGAATGGGACGAGCTGACCGCGGTGGTGGCGGCCGCACGGGAGCGGGACGCGGTGGTGCACTTCGACGGCGCCCGGCTGTGGGAGTGCGGCCCGCACCTCGGCCGTACCCTCCCCGAGATCGCCGCGCTCGCGGACAGCGTCTACGTCTCCTACTACAAGTCGCTGGACGGCATATCGGGCGCCGCGCTCGCCGGCTCCGAGGACTTCGTCGCAGAGGCACGCGCCTGGCGCCACCGCTACGGCGGCCAGCTGTTCCAGCAGTGGCCCGCCGCACTGGCCGCCCTGGCGGGCCTGGACCGCGAACTCCCCCGGCTGCCGGAGTACGTCGCCCACGCCAAGGTGGTCGCGCAGGCGCTGCGCGAGGGCCTGATGGCGGCCGGCGTGCCCTGGTTCAGGGTCAACCCGGAGGTGCCGCACACCCATCAGTTCCAGGTGTGGCTGCCGTACCCGTCGGAGGTCCTGGACGAGGCCGTCATACGGCAGGCGGAGGAGAGCAGGACGGCGCTGTTCCGCGGCTGGTTCGAACGGGGCCTGACCGAACCGCCGGGAGTGGCCCTGACCGAGGTCACGATCGCCGCGCCCGCCCTGGACTGGACACCGCAGGACGTCCGTACGGCAGTTGCGGATTTCGTGCGGCACGTGGACGAGGTGCGGGCGGAGGTGTGAGGAGGGGCGGGGGCGGGGGCTTAGCGGGCTTTCGCCGAGGGGGTGGGGTGGGT
>NZ_JAZBJP010000037.1:0-69396 GCF_036352915.1 Streptomyces bugieae | reverse complement strand
CAGCGCCGCGGCGGCCGCGGTGGCGGCGGCGCCCGCCCGCGGCCGCCGCTCCCCTTTGGGGAAGGCGTCGTTTAGGGTCTGATCCACCGGACAGGCCCCTGGGGACCGTCCGGATCGCAGGCAGGGGGCCTGCACACCAAGCGACGGGGCCGGCCGGGCAGTGCCGGCCCAGTGTGGGGGTAGTGGTTCGATGCGTGCACTGAAGGTGTTGTTGGTCCTCGTCGTCATATTCGGCGGGCTCTTCGTGGCCGCCGACCGGGTGGCGGTGAATCTCGTCGAGGACAAGGCCGCGGAGAAGATCCGCAGCAGCCAGGGGCTCGACAAGAACCCGGAGGTCACCATCAAGGGCTTCCCGTTCCTGACCCAGGTCGCCGGGCGGGACCTGCAGGAGGTGGACGCCGAGCTCGGCGGGATCGAGGCCCGCGCCGGCGGGCACGCGCTGCGCATCGACAAGCTGTCGGCGCAGTTCCACGACGTGGCGCTGACCAGCGACTACATGTCCATCGAGAGCGCGGCCACGGCCACCGGCAACGCCCGGATCAGCTACGCGGACCTCACCAAGGCCGCGGGCGGCGGCGTCAAGATCACCTACGGCGGGCAGAAGAACGGCCGCAGCCAGGTCAAGATCTCGCCGAACCTGCCGCTCCTCAGCTCGCTGGACGTGACCGGCTCGATCAGCATCGTCCACGGCACCACCGTGCGGCTGCGCGCCGACGGGCTGCCCGCGATGTGCCGCGCGCTGCCGGGCTGCGAGTCCAAGGTGCGGGCCCAGACCGACCACGACTGGAAGCTGGACCAGCTGCCGGGCAACCTGAAGCTGGACAAGGTGGCGACGCTGGCCGACGGACTGTCGATCTCCGCCTCCGGCACGGACGTCAAGCTTCCCGGCTGACCCCGGGCGCCCGCGGCGGGCCGCCCCACCGGCCCGCCACCCGGCCCGCCGTCCGACCCGACCACTCGGTCGTCCATTTACTGAGACACCCGGGTCCGCACCCCAGACCCCCCACCGCCGAACGACCTCCGGCGCCCGGCCCGTGGCCGCCCGATCCCGGCGCGCATCCCACATCGCGGACAGACGCGTCTCGCCATTCGACACGCCGGTGACATGCCCGGCTCCGCGTCCCTACGATCGGTGCCATGCAGAGCGCATTGAGCCGTTCCCGTCCGCGGGGACTGGCGGTCCTCACGAAGCGGCGGGCAGTGGACCTGTGCCGCGTCGCCGCCATGCTCTGTCGCCCTGTCTGACGGGGTGCGCCCCTCCCCCAAGCTCGTCACGAGCCCGGGGTGTTCCCCTCGCCCGCCCGGCCGGCCGGCCGCTCCGGCCGAATCCCCCGCGTGTCCCCCGCACCGCGCCGCTCCGGCGCCCCGACGATCGTCAGTGGGCCGTCCGGAAGCCTCCGGCGCGCGCCCGGCGTACCCGCGTGCCACTTCCCCAACCGCCCCCGTAACTGCCCCGGAGGAGAAGAACATGAGCCGTAGCGACGTCCTCGTAGACGCCGACTGGGTCGAGGCCCACCTCGAGGACCCGAAGGTCGTGATCGTCGAGGTCGACGAGGACACCTCGGCCTACGACAAGAACCACATCAAGAACGCGGTCCGGATCGACTGGAAGAAGGACCTCCAGGACCCGGTCCGCCGCGACTTCGTCGACCAGGCGGGCTTCGAGCAGCTGCTCTCGGCCAAGGGCATCGCCAACGACGACACCGTCGTCCTCTACGGCGGCAACAACAACTGGTTCGCCTCCTACGCGTACTGGTACTTCAAGCTCTACGGCCACGACAGCGTCAAGCTGCTCGACGGCGGCCGCAAGAAGTGGGAGCTGGACTCCCGCGACCTGGTCGACGGCTCCGAGGTCCCCAACCGCCCGGCCACCCAGTACCAGGCGAAGGCCCAGGACACCTCCATCCGCGCCTTCCGTGACGACGTCGTCGCCGCGATCGGCAGCCTCAACCTGGTCGACGTCCGGTCCCCCGACGAGTTCAGCGGCAAGCTGCTCGCCCCCGCGCACCTGCCGCAGGAGCAGTCGCAGCGCCCCGGCCACGTGCCCAGCGCCCGCAACATCCCGTGGTCGAAGAACGCCAACGACGACGGCACCTTCAAGTCGGACGAGGAGCTCAAGGCCCTCTACGAGGAGGAGTCGGTCGACCTGGCCAAGGACACCATCGCCTACTGCCGGATCGGTGAGCGCTCCGCGCTGACCTGGTTCGTGCTGCACGAGCTGCTCGGCCAGACCAACGTCAAGAACTACGACGGCTCCTGGACCGAGTACGGCTCCCTGGTCGGCGTCCCGATCGAGCTCGGCGCCAACAAGTAAACAAGGCTTCTCCCCCGAACCCCTCAAGGAAGTACCCCTATGTGTGGAGCACAGGCCGGCGGCCCGGACGCCTCGACCATCAAGCCCGGTGAGACCACGATCCAGGGCAGCGTGACCCGCGACGGCCAGCCCGTCACCGGTTACGTCCGACTCCTGGACAGCACCGGCGAGTTCACCGCCGAGGTTCCCACCTCCGCGACCGGACAGTTCCGCTTCTACGCGGCCGAGGGCACCTGGACGCTGCGCGCGCTCGTCCCCGGCGCCACGGCGGACCGCACCGTCGTCGCCCAGCAGGGCGGGCTGGCGGAGGTCGCCATCGCCGTCTGACGGCGACCCTTGTCCGTACCTTCCGTACGGCCGTGAGGGCCGCACCCCCGAGGCTTGGACGCCTTGGCGGGGGTGCGGCCCTTCGCGTTGCCCCGGCCCCGGAACCGGGCCGCGCCCCGGCTTCTTTCCGGACCCCCGCGGATTTACCGTGGAATTGTGTACGCGCACCAACGGACGCCCGCAGAGCGCCGTCACCGCCGGTACTTCGTGCTGATGGGCGTGTGCCTCGTGCTGTTCGTGCTGGCCTGGGGCGTGGTCCGGCTGTGGTCGGTGCCGGTCGCGGTCGGCATGTGCGTCGTCGCCATGGTCATCCCGCCGGTCGCGGCGATCATCGGCAACCGCCGCGAGCCCGGCGAACGCTGGTGGGACGAGTCCGGCGACCCGGAATCGGACCGCTGGTGGCGGGAGCTCGACGACCGCGGCGACGACAAGCACCCGCGGTAGACAAGCAACCGCGGTAGCGTCCCCCGACCGCCCGGGGGCGGTCAGGGGCCACCGCGGCCGGCACCCGCGAGCGGTCAGTACACCAGCGCCTGCACGTCGTCCGGCATGATCTCGCTGACGAAGACCTGGGCCCCGGCGATGCCCGCGCCCTCGATCAGGTCCTTCTGCTCGATGTTGCGGCGGGCCGCACACTGCGTGCAGACCGTGATCGCGCCGCCGCCCGCGCGGATGCCGTCGATCAGTTCCGGCAGTGGTGCGGCGTGCGGCAGCTCGAACTCCGCCGCCCGCCCGGGCAGCGCGAACCACACCGACTCCCCGGTCAGCCAGAGCGACACCTCGACGCCGCTGGCCGCCGCCACCGCCGCCACCGTGAACGCCTGCGAGCACCGCTCGGGTGCATCCGTCCCCGCCGTCACCTTGATCACGAGCTTCTTCGCCATGAGGCAAGAGTAGGCGCGGGCCGGCGGCAGACCTCACAGCGCCGTGGCCGATGCCGCCGACTAGACTCGCAAGCGGTCCGTTACTTCCTCACTCCGTCCAAGGAGCGCACCCGTGCTTGAGGCATTCTTCACCACCCTGCTGGTCCTGGTCGCCGTCGGCGTGATCGCGTTCGCCGGTCTGACCTGGGCGAAGCTGTTCCAGGGCCAGCGCTGACGCACGCGGACACCCCTTTCCCCTCTCTACAGATCGCCTGAGCTCTCATGATCGAGATCCCCTCCGACCTGAACCCGGCCCTGGTGCCGCTCGCCTTCCTCCTCGGCCACTGGGAGGGCGCCGGCGTCGCCGACTTCCCCGGTGCCGAGAAGTGCAACTTCGGGCAGGAGGTCACGTTCTCCCACGACGGCCGTGACTTCCTGGAGTACACCTCGCACAGCTGGGTGCTCGACTCCGAGGGCAAGAAGGTCCGCCCGCTGGAGAGCGAGAGCGGCTACTGGCGGGTGGACGCGGACCGCAAGGTCGAGGTCGTGATGGTCCGGGACCAGGGCGTCGTCGAGGTCTGGTACGGCGAGCTGGCCCACCAGAAGCCGCAGATCGACCTGGCCACCGACGCCATCGCGCGGACCGCCGCGTCCGGCCCGTACAGCGGCGGCAAGCGGCTCTACGGCTACGTCAACAGCGACCTGATGTGGGTCGGCGAGAAGTCGACCCCGGACGTGCCGCTGCGGCCGTACATGTCCGCGCACCTGAAGAAGGTCGCCGGCCTCAAGGAGTGGGCCGAGAGCCTGCCCGACGACATGCCGGACGGGGTCTCCTTCTTCAACCCCGACGGCACTCCGTACCAGGGCTGACCGGCCCGCACGCACAGCTTGACGCGCCCCCGCGGGGGAAGTCCGGTGAGAGTCCGGCACTGACCCGCAACGGTGAGCGGAAGCCTCCTTCCGCAAGTCCGATCGCCCGCGGCGGCGCACGTTCCCGACAACTCGCCGTGGACTGCGAGGGGACGCCGCCGGGCACCAGCGCGCCGGGCCGCCGCTCCTTCCTTCCCCCAGGACGCGGCCCGAGCGTTGAGGTGTCCGCCCCT
Source organism: Streptomyces bugieae (assembly GCF_036352915.1). Taxonomy (NCBI): domain Bacteria; kingdom Bacillati; phylum Actinomycetota; class Actinomycetes; order Kitasatosporales; family Streptomycetaceae; genus Streptomyces; species Streptomyces bugieae. Next base: position 64,789 of record NZ_JAZBJP010000037.1, on the reverse strand, counting down.
TGGCCCGCCCCGCCCGCACCGCGCCCCTGGTGGCCGCGCTCCTCCTCGCCCTGCTCGGCTCCGTGCTGTGCGGGACCGGCCTCGGCGCCGCCGGGGTGGGCTGGGCGGAGGTGGTCCACCACCTCACCGCCGGCCTGACCGGCGGCACGATCACCTCCGACGAGGTCTCCGCCTACACCATCGTGTGGGAGCTGCGCTTCCCGCGGGCCCTGCTGGCCGCGGTCGTCGGCGCCGGGCTCTCCGCCGTCGGCGTGGCCGTCCAGGCGCTGGTCCGCAACGCGCTCGCCGACCCGTTCGTCCTCGGCATCTCCTCCGGCGCGGCGGTCGGCGCCAACGCCGTACTGCTCTTCGGGGCGCTGGGCGGGCTCGGTGTCTGGGCGCTGTCGGTGTCCGCGTTCGGCTCCGCGCTGCTCGCCATGACCCTGGTCTACGCGGCCGCCCGCACCGCCCAGGGGCTGACCCCGCTGCGGCTGGTGCTGACCGGCACCGCGATGTACTACGGCTTCTCCGCGATCAGCACGCTGATGGTGTTCACCGCCGACCGCGGCGAGGCGGCCCGCTCGGCCATGATGTGGCTGCTCGGCAGCCTGAGCGGGGCCGGCTGGGGATCGCTGCCGATCGCGGTGGTGGCGGTGGCCGCCGCGCTGGTCCATCTGCGGCTCTCCGCCGGCCGGCTGAACGCGCTGGCCATGGGCGACGAGACCGCCGCCACGCTCGGGGTGGACGCCGGGCGGCTGCGCCGGGAGCTGTTCGTGGTGGCCGCCGCGGTCACCGGCGCGGTGGTCGCGGTCAGCGGCGCGATCGGCTTCGTCGGGCTGATGGTGCCGCATGTGACGCGGATGCTGACCGGCGCCGACCACCGCCGGGTGCTGGCCGTCGCCCCGCTGGTCGGCGCGGTGCTGCTGGTGTGGGTGGACCTGGTCTCACGGGTGCTGCTGGCGCCCGTCGAGCTGCCGGTCGGCGTGGTCACCGCCGTCATCGGGGTCCCGTGCTTCGTGCTGCTGATGCGGCGGCGCGGCTACACGTTCGGGGGCGGTGCCTGATGCGGCTGGACATCACCGGTCTGTCGGTGGAGGTGGCCGGGACCCGGCTGGTCCACGACATCACCCTGCGGGCCGCGAGCGGCCGGGTCGTCGGCCTGGTCGGCCCCAACGGCAGCGGCAAGTCCACGCTGCTGCGCTGCGTCTACCGCGCGCTGCCCCCGGCCGCCGGCGCGGTCCGGCTGGACGGCGCGGACCTGCACGCCATGGACGCCCGGGCCGGGGCCCGGCTGCTGGCCGCGCTGCCCCAGGAGTCCGGGACCGAGTTCGACTTCACCGTGGCCGAGGTCGTGGCGATGGGGCGGCTGCCGCACCAGCGCGGCACGGGCCGGCCGAGCGCCGCGGACACCGCGGTGTGCGCGCGGGCCCTGGCCCGGGTCGGCGCGGCCCATCTGGCCGGGCGGGGCTTCCTCGGGCTGTCCGGCGGCGAGAAGCAGCGGGTGCTGATCGCCCGCGCGCTGGCCCAGGAGCCGCGCGTCCTGGTCCTCGACGAACCGACCAACCACCTCGACATCGCCCAGCAGTTGGCGGTCCTGGCCCTCGTCCGGGACGGCGACGCCGCCGGGGCACGGCTGACGGTGCTGACCGCCCTGCACGACCTCAACCTGGCCGCCCGGTACTGCGACGAGCTCCACGTCCTCTCCCGGGGCCGGATCGCCGCCGCCGGCCCGCCGTACGACGTGCTCACCCCCGAGCTGCTGGCCGAGGTCTTCGGCGTGCGCGCCCACCGCGTCCGGCACCCCGAATCCGGCGCCGTCCAGCTGCTGTTCGACCGTCTGCCGCCCGCCTCGTCCTAAGGACCCGTCATGCCCCGCCGTTCCGCCGCGCTGCTCACCGTCCTCGCCCTGGCCCTGACCGGCTGCGGCGCCCGGGTCGCCGACGATCCCGCCGGCGCCGGCACCGCCGGCCGGGAGACCGCCGGCGGGCGCCCCGGCCACCGCCCCGTCACCGTCGAGAACTGCGGGGTGCGCAAGACCTACGACCACCCGCCGCGCCGGGTGGTCACCAACGACGTCGGCATCACCGAGATCATGTTCGCGCTGGGCCTCGCGGACCGGATGGCCGGTTACGTCATGCCGGACGACAAGGGGCGGGTCGACGCCGTCCCGTGGAAGGCCGCCTACGGCCGGGTCCCCTGGCTGTCGAAGAAGACCCTCACCAGGGAACTCGCCCTGGACGCCCGGGCCGATCTGGTCTTCGCGGGCTGGAACTACGGCTTCGGCGAGGACAACGGCCTGACCCCGGCGTCCCTGGAGAAGCTCGGCATCGACACTTACGTGCTGACCGAGTCCTGCCGGCACGGCGCGGACGGCGGCGCCCGCGGCGTCATGCCGCCCCTGGAGGCGCTCTACACCGACCTGACGAACCTCGGGAAGATCTTCGGCGTCGAGGACCGCGCCGCCGCCCTGGTGAAGCGCTACCGGCGGCAGATCGCCGAGGCCGCCGACCGGGCCCCCGCCCACCGGCCCTCCGTCTTCCTCTACGACGACGGCCGCGACAAGCCGCTGACCGCGGGCCGGTACGCCGGTCCGCACGACATCATCACCAAGGCCGGCGGGGTCAACGCCATGGCGGACCTCAAGGACTCCTGGACGACCGTCGGCTGGGAAACCGTCGTCGAGCGCGACCCCGACGTCATCGTCGTCAACGACTACGGCGACACCTCCGCCGCACAGAAGAAGGCGTTCCTGCTGTCCTACCCGCCGCTCGCCCACGTCTCCGCGATCAAGCACCGGCGGATCCACGTCATGGACTACGCCGAGCTCGTCGAGAGCCCCCGCAACCCGGCCGCGGTCGGCGCCCTGGCGCGCTATCTGCGCGGTGTACGCGCGGGCGGCTGACCCGAGGTACGGCCGGGGGCTGACGCGGCGCGTACCCCGCCGCCGTCCACCCTCCTACACTGGCGGTGTGGTGACCACCGACTGGCAGAGCGACCTCCGCAGGCGCGGATACCGGCTGACCCCGCAGCGGCAGCTCGTCCTGGAGGCCGTGGACAGGCTGGAACACGCCACCCCGGACGACATCCTCACCGAGGTACGCAAGACGGCCGGCGGCGTGAACATCTCCACGGTCTACCGGACCCTGGAGCTCCTGGAGGAGCTGGGCCTGGTCAGCCACGCCCACCTCGGCCACGGCGCGCCGACGTACCACCTCGCCGACCGCCACCACCACATCCACCTGGTGTGCCGGGACTGCACCGAGGTCATCGAGGCGGACCTGTCGGTGGCCGAGCCGTTCACCGCGACGCTGCGCGAACAGTTCGGCTTCGAGACCGATATGAAGCACTTCGCGATCTTCGGGCGGTGTGCGGGCTGCCGCGCCAAGGCCGCCGGCGACGAGGGCTGAAGCCACCCCGGCCGAAAGCCGCGACCGCGTCGTAGGCTGGGCCCATGCTGCGACAATCACCCGTCAGCCCGCTGCTGTCGCTGCCCGGCGCCGTCCCCGCCGAGGCCCCCGACGAAGGCGTCGCCGCGCACTACGGCGACCTCTTCCGGGAGCAGCGCGCCCTCGCCGACGGCACCGGCTTCGTGGACCTCTCGCACCGCGGCGTGGTCACCGTCAGCGGCCCCGAGCGGCTGAGCTGGCTGCATCTGCTGCTCACCCAGCACGTCAGCGAACTCCCGCCCGGCCAGGCCACGGAGGCGCTGATCCTCTCCGCGCACGGCCACATCGAGCATGCGCTGTACCTCGTCGACGACGGGGAGACGACCTGGCTGCACACCGAGCCGGGGGGCCAGGAGGCGCTGATCGCCTACCTGGAGAGCATGAAGTTCTTCTACCGGGTCGAGATCGCCGACCGGACCGACGAGATCGCGGTGGTCCACCTGCCGGCCGGGTCGATCACCGAGGCCCCCGAGGGCACCGTCGTCCGGGAGACCGCGCACGGCCGTGATCTGTTCCTGCCGCGCGCGGAGCTGCCGGCGTTCGCGGACGCCCACGGCCCGGCGATCGGCGTGCTGGCGCTGGAGGCGCTGCGCGTCGAGGCGCACCGCCCGCGGCTCGGCCTGGAGACCGACCACCGCACCATCCCGCACGAGCTCGGCTGGATCGGCACCGCCGTCCACCTCCAGAAGGGCTGCTACCGCGGCCAGGAGACCGTCGCCCGGGTCCACAACCTGGGGAAGCCGCCGCGCCGGCTGGTCTTCCTGCACCTGGACGGCAGCGAGGTGCACCTGCCCCCGCACGGCGCCCCGGTCCGGCTCGCCGCCGACGGCGAGGAGGGCCGCCAACTCGGCTTCGTCACCACCTCGGCCCGCCACCACGAACTCGGCCCCATCGCGCTGGCCCTGGTCAAGCGCAACGTCCCCGTGGACGCACAACTGACCGCGGGCGGCACGGCGGCGGCACAGGAGGTGGTGGTGGAGCCGTAGGGGGAATACCCACCCCGCTCCACCACGTTGTGGCCCCGCAGGGGGCGTTCGCTTCCCCTAGGGAATCCGTTCGCCTCCCCCCTACGGGCCCTCACCGGCGCCTCGTCCCCCTGCGGCCGCCGCTGCCCCGAGCCCCCACCCCGGCCCGCCCGCCCCTCACACCTCGACCAGGACCGTGAACGGCCCGTCGTTGGTCAGCGAGACCTTCATCTGCGCGCCGAAGCGGCCGGTCTCGACGTGGGCGCCCAGCGCCCGCAGCCGGGCGACGACCTCGTCGACGAGCGGTTCGGCGACCGGGCCGGGGGCCGCGGCGTTCCAGGTGGGACGGCGGCCCTTGCGCGCGTCACCGTAGAGAGTGAACTGGCTGATCACCAGCAGCGGCGCCCCGGTGTCCGAGCAGGACTTCTCGCCCTGCAGCATCCGTACCGACCACAGCTTGCGGGCGAGCTGTGCCGCCTTCTCCGGGGTGTCGTCGTGGGTGACGCCCACCAGTACGCACAGCCCCTCCCCGACGATCTCCCCGACCGTCTCGCCCGCCACCTCGACGCGGGCGCCGTCAACTCTCTGCACCACGGCTCGCATACCCGCCATCATGCCGGGCGGCGGTACGGCTTCGGACAGCCGTGCCCCTACGGGGGCCGTTCGGGTGCCATGGCCCTGCAGAAGGACCGCACAGAGTGGCACGATGCGTGCACGTGGTGCGTTTCATGGACAACATGCCCTGGACGCGGCCCGGACGAGGGGACGGAACCATTCATGAGCACTGCCGGCGCCGGACAGACACCCGGTCCCGTACCGAGCGCCCGTACGACACCGACCGAACCACCGGCTCCGGCCGCCACCACCGCGTCCGGCACCGGCCGGTCGGCACCCGCCGCCCCGGCGGCCCCCGGCGCGTCGACGACCACCACCGCATCCCCCACCACATCCACCACAGCCACCACGACGACCACGGCAGCGGCTCCCGGTGAGCCGGCCGGCACCAAGGACGGCCCCATGCTCCAGGCAGGCCAGGCGCAGCACCCCCGCCCCCCGCAGCAGCGCGACCGCTGCCGCCCGGCCGGCACACCCGATCTCTCCGGGCTGGGGCTGCCCGAGCTGCGCGTCGTACGCCGGGACTCGCAGCAGGAGGAGGCCGATCTGAGCTATCTACGGCGGCTGCTGCAGGGCCGGATCGACATCCTGCGGGCCGAGATCGCCCGCCGCACCGCCCAGCACTCCCCGCTGCTGGACCGGCTGCCGGAGATCCTCACGGACCTGCCGTCGCGGCACCGCTCGTCCGCCCGGCATGTGACGCTCGGCACACCGCACAGCGAGGAGTACCGCAGGATGGCGGACGAGATGCTCGGCGAGGTCGAGCTGTCCGACCTCACTGCGCGGACCGACCAGGAGCTGCACGACGCGATGGGCCGGCTGATCCGCTACGAACGCCAGGTCTCGCAGCGCCGTGGGGCGCTGCAGCGCACCACCGACGAGTGCAGTGCGGAAATCGCCCGCAGGTACCGTGAAGGCGAAGCACAAGTGGACGACCTGCTGTCCTGACGGGCCACGAGCCTCCCGGGCGCGGGTCGGCCCCCGTCCCCGTCCGGAAGGCCGCCGATGACCTCGTCCTCGCCCACCCCGATATCCGTTCCGACCCCGCGTTCCCCCGAGGACGTCTCCCCCGTCCTCGCGGAGGTCGTGCGCTCCGGCTTCGTCGAGGGCCGGCACCGCGGCTCGCTGGTGGTACTGGCGGCGGACGGCAGCGTCGAGACGGCGCTGGGCGATGTGACGGCGCCGGTCTTCCCGCGTTCCACGAACAAGCCGATGCAGGCCGCGGCCGTCCTGCGCGCGGGTCTTGAGCTCTCCGGCGAGCGGCTGGCGCTGGCCGCCGCGAGCCACTCCGGCGAGTCCTTCCACCTCGATCTCGTCCGGACCATGCTGGCCGAGCACCAGCTGACCGCCGACCAGCTCCAGACGCCGCCCGACCTGCCGCTGGACCCGGAGGAGGCGGAGTCGTACCTCGCCGCGGGCCAGGTCCGCGACCGGCTGGCGATGAACTGCTCGGGCAAGCACACCGCGATGCTCGCCGCCTCGGCGCGCAACGGCTGGCCGCTGGCCTCGTACCTGGACCCGGCGCATCCGCTGCAGCAGCTGGTGGCCGAGGCCGTGCGCGGCGCGAGCGGCGAGGACGTCGCGCACGTCGGTACGGACGGCTGCGGCGCCCCGCTGCTCTCGCTCTCCCTGACGGGCCTGGCCCGCGCCTTCCGGTACTTCGTGCTGGCGGACCCGGGCACGCCCGAGCGGCGGGTGGCGGACGCGATGCGCGCCCACCCGGAGTACGTCGCCGGCACCCGCCGCCCCGACACCTGGCTGATGCAGGAACTGCCCGGCACGCTGTCCAAGATGGGCGCGGAGGCGGTGCAGGCGCTGGCCCTGCCGGACGGCCGGGCGCTGGCCTTCAAGATCGACGACGGTGCCGGGCGCGCGCTCGGCCCGGTCCTCGCCCGCACCCTCCGCCTGATGGGCGTCGACGCGCCGGTGCTGTCCCGTCTGGCGGAGGTCCCGCTGCTGGGCGGCGGGGTCCGGGTGGGCGAGATCCGCGCGGCGTTCTGACCCGGCCCTCGGGCGCCGACTCCCCTGGGGTGGCGCCGACGCGGGGTGCGCCGGCGCTGCCGGGAGGGCGATGGCCTGCATAAAGTGGCGATGACGGTGCAGGAACAAGTGCACGCAGGTACCGCACGGGTATCACGCACTCGTCCCGCACCGATCATGCAGGTACCACTCACGACAGCAGGAGGCCGGCGACCATGAGCGACGCGAATCCCCAGCCGCAGGGGCCCGAGTCGATCGAGCATGCGCATGACCCCGAGGTACTGCAGCTCGCGTCCAAGGTGTTCGATCTGGCGCGGCACGGAGACACCGACACCGTCGCCGCGTACGTGGACGCCGGCGTACCCGCCAATCTGACGAACGACAAGGGCGACTCGCTCGTGATGCTGGCGGCGTACCACGGCCACCCGGCGACGGTGGAGGCGCTGCTGCAGCGCGACGCCGATCCCGACCGCCCCAACGACCGCGGCCAGACGCCGCTGGCCGGTGCGGTGTTCAAGGGCGACGACGAGGTCGTCAAGGTACTGATGGCGCACGGGGCCGACCCGTCGGCGGGCGCGCCGTCGGCGATCGAGACGGCGCGGATGTTCCAGAAGACGGAGCTGCTGAAGCTGTTCGGCGTGGAGTGATCGAGGTGGAGTGCGTGGGGTGATCGGCGTGCGGTGCGTGGAGTGATCGGCGTGGGGTGATCGGCGTCGTCCGTCCCGCCGGGTGGTCCTCCGTGGCGGCGGTCCCGGGGCGTGCTTGACCTCAAGTTTGATTGAGGTCTTAGCGTCGGGTCCCGACGGCGATCCCGCCGTCCACCGACCCCGGCCGTCCGCCACGGAGGACCCGCATGTCCGAGCACACCTACCGCCTCGCAGTGATCGTCGCCAGCACCCGGGAGGGCCGGTTCGCGCCCGTCATCGCGAACTGGTTCTCCCGGCAGGCGGAGACCCGCGCCCATGTCGACCTCGATGTGATCGACCTGGCCGAGGTCCGCCCGTACGAGCTGCGCCACGGCAGCGAGGAGTACGAGACCTTCGCCAAGCGCGTGGAACAGGCGGACGCGTTCGTGGTGATCACCCCGGAGTACAACCACTCCTTCCCGGCCCCGCTCAAGCACGCCATCGACCTGCTGTTCCCGCAGTGGCGGGCCAAGCCGGTCGGCTTCGTCTCGTACGGCGGGATCTCCGGCGGGCTCCGCGCCGTCGAGCAACTGCGGCTGGTCTTCGCCGAGTTGCACGCGACGACGGTGCGCGAAACGGTGAGCTTCGCGCTGGCCGGCAACCTCTTCGACGACCAGGGCCGGCTGCACGACCCGGCCCCCGCCGAAAAAGCCGCCGACGCCCTGCTCCGCCAGCTGGAGTGGTGGGCCCTGGCCCTCCGCGAGGCCCGCACGGCACGCCCTTACGGGGGCTAGTCCGCGCCCCTACGGGGTCGTTACGGGGGGGCGCGCCTTCACGGGGGTAGGGCGCGTCCTCACTGGGGCCGGGGCGCACCCTTACGGGGGTAGGGCGCGCCCCCAACCGGGGCCGGGGCCGACCCTTACGGGCCCCTGGGGTCCACCCTTACGGGCCCTGCGGACCAGCCCGGCCGGAACGCCGTTATCCCGGCTCCCCCGCCGGCCCGATCGTGCGGTCGACGAGTGCGGCGATCAGCCCGTCGGTCTCCTCGGCGGGCACCACACCGGGCAGGGTGAGCTGCTCCAGCATCAGCCCGGTCATGGCAAGATACGTCAGCAGCACGGCGGTCCGGTCACCCGGCAGCCCGCTCTCCAGATGGAAGCCGATGTCGTCGTCGAGCGTCGCCCGCATGACCCGGGTCAACTCGTCCCGCAGCTCGGGGCGGCGGGTCGCCTCCAGGCGCAGCTCCAGCATCGCCAGATAGCCGGTGCGGTTCTCGGTCACCCGGCGGTTGATCCACCGCATCAGGTCGGCCACCAGCGCCCGGTCGCGCGGCGCCGCCATCACCTCGGCGACCTCGTCCGGGTCGGGCGCGATCCGCTGGTGGATCTGGCCGGTGACCTGGGCCAGCAGATCGTCCCTGTTGGAGAAGTAGTTGGACGCGGTGCCGCCGGGCACCCCCGCGGCCGCGTCGACGGCCCGGAAGGTGAGCCCGCGCGCACCGTCCCGCGCCAGTACCTCGATCGCGGCATCCACCAACGCCGCCCGCCGCTCCGGATTACGCACCATCTCGCCCACCTCGCATCTTGCCGACCGTATCCCCGGCACACCGGGATCCCGAGCGCCTCGGAAACCCTGGAAGTCCGGGAAAGCCTGGGAAAGCCCGGGAAAGCCCGGATACCTCGCCACCCCGAGCACCCCGGACACCTTGGAGCTTCGGACGCCTCGGACGCCTCGGACATCTCGGATTCTCTGGAAATTTTCGAATTCCTCTTGCAACCACTACAGCCAGAGTACTACAACTGGAGTTGTTGCACCGGTGGTGGGCCGTAACCGCCCTGACCCGGTGGCACACCACCGCGCCGCCGGACCGCCCGGCCGCGCCCGGAGAGGATCCCTATGCGCTTCGCCAAGTTCGGCACCGCCCTGCTCACCGACGACGTCGCGGCCAGCACCCGCTTCTACGTCGACCACTTCGGCTTCCGGCCGCTCGTCGAGCTCGACTGGTACGCCAGCCTCCAGCACCCCCAACACCCCGACTGCGCCCTGGACTTCACCCTGCGCGGGCACGAGGCCATGCCTGTGGACTTCCGCCACCAGAAGACCGCCGGCGCCCTCCTCGGCTTCATGGTGGAGGACGCCGCGGGCGAGGAGGCCGCCCTGCGCGCCAAGGGGGTCCCGATCGCCGTACCGCTGCGCGACGAGCCCTGGGGGCAGCGCCGCTTCAACGTCTGGGCCCCCGAGGGCACCCTGATCGAGGTCCTCCAGACCATCGACCCGGACCCGGAGTGGATGGCCGCCCAGGGGCTCTGAGGGCGCGCCGACCGTCGCCCACCAACCGCTCCCCGGCCCTGGATACTTGTGCCGGCGGGAGGAACGCGTCGGAACGCGCTGGAGCACACCGGAGCGCGTCGGAACGCGTCAGCACTCGCCAGAACTCGTCAGGACGCCATCAGGGGGAGCCGGGCCCGGTCATGAGCGCACGCAACAAGCCGTACGAATGCGGGCTGGACGCCGCGGTGGACGTCATCGGCGGCAAATGGAAGGTGCTGCTGCTGTGGGCGCTGGCCGAGCGCCCGCACCGGTTCGGCGAACTGCGCCGCGGCCTGCCGAAGATCACCGAGAAGGTGCTGACCCAGCAGCTGCGCGAGCTGGAGGCCGACGGCATCGTGCACCGCGAGACCTTCCCCCAGGTGCCGCCGAGGGTCGAGTACTCCCTCACCGAGGCCGGCCGCTCCCTCAACGAGGCGCTGGCTCCCCTCGGCGCCTGGGGCACGGCCCACATGTCCCACTTGGAGGCCACGTACGACCAACGGCACCCGGGGTAGTGGGGGCGGGAGTCACGCGTCCCGCACCGCCGTGGCGATGTGCACCCGCATCGCGCACGGGATCCGGCCGTCCGGCAGTGCCAGGGCCGCCGCCTCCCGCGCGAAGCGGACCCGTAGTTCCGCGGTGACGGCGGGGTCGAGCGGCCCCAGGTCGTAGATGCCGCCCACGGTCGCCCAGACGCGCTCCGGCGGTCCGGTCAGATCGATCCGTACGGTCTCCCAGTGCACGGGCCCGAACCCGGCCGGACCGAATACCGCGTCGAACCCCTCGCGGCTCCGCAACCGCCGGTCGCCGAGCGAGGGAATCCGCTGGCCGGCGGGTGCGGCCTCGAACAGCGGCCGGGCCACGCGCAGGAACGCCGCATACCCCTCGTCCCCGGCCGCGCCGCCGCCCACGGCGACCGCCAGCGTGCCGCCGGGCGCCAGCACCCGTGCCACCTCGGCCGCGACCTGCTCGGCCTCACCCATCAGCATCAGCGCCATATGGGACACACAGCCGTCGAACCGGCCGTCCTCGAAGGGGAGTTGCTGGGCGCGTCCGCTCCGCAGGTCGGCCTGGGCGACACCGGGGCGGCGGCGGGCCAGCGCCAACTCCTCTGCGGACAGGTCGAGTCCGGCCAGCGCCCGGCCGGGCCGCCGGCCCCGCTCGGCGAGGAGTTCGAGCAACAGCCCGTCACCGCACCCGAGATCCAGTACCCGGTCGCAGGCCGCCACCCGGTCCCGGAGGATCTCGTAGCTCGACCGCCCGCCCTCGGCCCGCCCGTGCGCCATCGTCCGTACGGTCACCGCGGGGTGCGCCGCGTGGAACGCCCGCAAAAACGCTTCCTGCTCCCGAACCGTCGCCATCCCGCGATCGTAGACACGACTTCGGGAGACGGGCGGGGCGATACGGGGAACGGTGCCGGGCGGCCGGCTGCGGGGTGGCCTACCCGTCGCCTTCGGGCCCCTCCTGCAACGACCAGCCGTTGCCGTCGGGGTCGGTGAAGTAGACGAACGAGTTCCACGTCCCACCGGGACCGTCGGCCAGCGCGCCGTCCTCGACGTGCTGCACGGGGCTCGCCGCCACACCCCGCTCGACCAACTGCGCCCGGGCCGCGGCGACATCGGACACCACCAGCTGGAGCCCCTGCACGGAACCGGGCGGCACCTCGGTGACCCCGGCACCCGCCCCGATGACGATCGAGCACTCCGATCCGGGCGGGGTCAGCTGCACGATGCGCGCCCGGCCGCCGACCGAGACGTCGTGGTCGACGTCGAAGCCCAGCTGCTCGCTGTAGAAGCGCTTGGCCCGCTCCACATCGGCCACCGGAACCGGCACCAGTTCGAGCTTCCAGTCCATGACACGCCGCCCTTCCACACGACGACGGCAAGAGCACCCGCAAGAGCGCCCCGGCAGCACCGCACTCCGCACTCCGCACTCCGCAACGACGGGACCCGCCGCGACGACAAGAGCTGACGAGCCCCACCGCGCGCCGCACGAAGCCCACAGCGAGGAGCGCGCAAGGAGCCCGCAGGCCCGCAAGGAGCCCGCTGCGAAAGATCTGCTGCGCGAGCAATCCGCTGCGAGCAATCCGCTGCAAGAAGTCTACGGAGCGTTCGGCGGTCATGCGCGGCGCGCGGCCAGGCGCGGATGGCGAGGCGCGGATGGCGAGGCGCGGATGGCGAGGCGCGGAGGACCAGGCGCGGAGGACCAGGCGTGGCTGGAAGACCGGCCGAGGAGAACGATTGACGGAGTGAGCACTCACTCCGTAGCATGGAGGCATGACCCCACAACCTGCACGCCGGCGCGCACCCGGCATGAGTGTGGAACAGCGCCGGGCCATGATCGTGGCCGCCGCGCTGCCGTTGGTGGCGGAGTACGGCGCGGCCGTCACCACCAGTCAGATCGCCCGCGCGGCGGGCATCGGCGAGGCCACGATCTTCCGGGCCTTCAAGGACAAGGACGAGGTGCTGGACGCCTGCGTCCGCGAGGCGGTCAGCACGGACCACGTCCTGCGCGAACTGGCCTCGGTCTCCCTCGACGAGCCGCTCGCCGCCCGGCTGACGGAAGCGGCCGAGGCGCTGCGCGCCCATATGGAGCGAATCGGTACGGTCGTCGGCTCCCTGCACGCCTCCGGCCACCTCCGCGGCCGCGGCCGCGAGCCCGGCCCCGTCACCCCGGAGGCCGGGGCCAAGGCGGACGGACCGCCGGAGGACCCCCGGGCCCGGTCCGTCGCCGCGCTGCGTCAAGCCGTCACCGAGCTGATCGAACCGGACCGGGACGCCTTCCGGCTGCCCCCCGAGAAGGTCGCCGGGGCCTTCCTGGGCCTCCTCTTCACCCGCCTCCCCAGCCCTGTCTCAGAGGCCGACGCCCCCCTCACCAGCGAGGAACTCATCGCCGTCCTCCTCCACGGCACCCTCACCCACCCCGGCAACGACACGTAAGACCACCCGCGGCCCCCCACTCCGCCCCTCAGGCCACGCACCGCCGCCTGCCGCCCCGCCTCCACCGACGCACCACCACGCCCCGGCGACAACGAACCCGGCACCTCGAACCCGGCACCTCGAACCCGCTCCGCGCCGCGGCGACAGCGACGAGCCGCCGTCCCCTCGGACGACGCATGGCCGCATCCTCAGCAACGGCCCGTCGTCCGGGCCGGCAATGACGCACGCACGCCGCGCCCCCGCACCCCGGCAACGACGCGTGCCGCCCCGCCAACGGCCAACCACCGCGCCCCGGCAACGACGAACGATCGCTTCCCCCAGTCACGAGCCGCGAGCCACGAGCCGCGAGCCGCGAGTGACCGTGCCCGTCCGCCCCAACCCTCAGGAGCCCCACATGCCCGTGACCCTCAACCACACGATCGTCCCAGCCGTCGACCACCGTGCCACTGCGCGCTTCTTTGCGCAGGTCATGGGGCTGCCGGAGCTTCCGCCGGCCGGTCGGCTGGGGCATTTTGCGCCGGTTCGGGTCAACGAGACGCTCACCCTTGACTTCATGACCGTGCCGGATGCCGAAGGCCACCATCTCGCCTTCGACGTGGACCCCGAGACCTTCGACGGGATCCTCTCCCGCATCGAGGCGGCCGGCGTCTCCTACGGCAACGACCCCGCCACCCCGGACAACGGCCGCATCGACCACCCGCTGTGCCCCCGCGGCCTGTTCTTCGCCGACGACTCCGGCAACCTCTACGAGGTGATGTCGCCCGCGTAGCCGGCCCGCGAGGACCAGCCGGCCGGGGTGGCCGGCCCCGGCCGGTCAGCCGTCGACGAAGCTCAGGCTCACCTCGTCGTACCGGGTTCCGGCCACCTGGCCGGCCGGGGCCGCGGCGTCGATGGCGGCGAGGTCCTCGGCGGACAGCTCGATGGCGAGCGCCCCGATGTTCTCCTCCAGGTACTTCTGCCGGCGGGTTCCGGGGATCGGCGCCACGTCGTCCCCGCGGTGCTGCACCCAGGCCAGCGCGAGCTGCCCGGCAGTGACCCCCTTCTCCCCGGCGAGTTCGTTCAGCTTCTCGACGATGGCCAGGTTCTGCTCAAGGTTGCCGTCGGCGAACCGCGGCTGGGTCCGGCGCACATCCGTCTCCGCCATCCCCTCGACGCTGGTGTAGCGCCCGGTCAGGAAGCCTCGCCCCAGCGGCGAGAAGGGCACCAGCCCGATCCCGAGCTCCCGGCAGACCGGCGCGACCTCCTGCTCCAGATCCCGGGTCCACAGCGACCACTCACTCTGCAGCGCGGCGATCGGGTGCACCGCATGCGCCCGGCGCAGCGTCGCCGCGCTCGCCTCGGACAGCCCGAGGTGGCGCACCTTGCCGGCCGCGACCAGCTCGGCCATCGCCCCGACGGTCTCCTCGATCGGCACCTGGGGGTCGACCCGGTGCTGGTAGTAGAGGTCGATGTGGTCGACCCCCAGCCGGCGCAGCGACGCGTCACATGCCTGCCGTACGTACGCCGCGTCCCCCCGGATCGCGGTCGGCTCGCCGAGGCGGTTGGCGAACCCGAACTTCGTCGCCAGCACGACCTCGTCCCGCCGCCCGGCGATGGCCCGGCCGATCAGCTCCTCGTTGTGCCCCGCGCCGTAGAAGTCGGAGGTGTCGAGGAAGGTGACGCCGAGGTCGAGCGCCCGGTTGACGGTGGCGATCGACTGCGCGTCGTCCGACTCCCCGTAACCGTGGCTCATCCCCATGCAGCCGAGCCCCTGCGCGGATACCTCCAGCTCACCGAGCTTGCGCGTGGGAATGGTCGTTGCGGTCATAGTGCTGCTACCTCCTGGACGGGCCGGGCGGGTCGTGTGATCAACCCCGCTCTGGACGGTAGGAGTTGGAGTGCGCTCCAAGTCAACACGGCGCGGGGCGGGATCGGTTCCGGCCTCGGTCCCGGCCCCTCGTCAGCCCGCGCCCTCGGCTATGGCGCGCAGGGCCTGGCAGTGGGCGGCGAACGCGGTGCGGCCGTCGGAGGTGAGGGCGAGCCAGGTGCGTGGGCGCTTGCCGACGTGGCCCTTGGTGACGGCGACGTAGCCGGCCTTCTCCAGGGTGGAGACCTGGCGCGAGAGGACCGAGTCACTCACCTCCACGGTATCGCGGACGAAGGCGAACTCGGCCTTGTCGGCGGCCGCCAGGGTCGCCACGATGGAGAAGCGGACGGGCGCGTGGATGACCTCGTCGAGCCCGTGCCGCGGGTGAGCCCCCTGGGGCAACTGCCGCGAGGTGCTCACCGGCGGGCCTCCGCATATCCGCCTATCAGCCCCGGAAGGGCCACCAGCACCGCTCCGGCCACCCACCATGCCGTGACGCCCCGGAACCAGATGAGGCCCGGCACCAGCACCGCGTTGTAGAGCAGGCCCCAGGCGATGATCAGGCCGGCGCGCCAGCGGCCGAAGCCGCGCCGGGCCACCCGCTGCCGGGCCGCGTACACCGACAGTCCGCCCACGGTGGCGCACCAGAAGATGCTGCCGAGTACCACTCCGTACGGCTGCCCCAGCAATCCGAGGGCCAGCACCATCACCCCGGACCCACAGCCGTAGATCACCTGATAGCGGACGGACCACTTCGTGCTCGCCCGGACCGTACTGCTCAACTCCTGTGCGCGGGCCAGCGCGGCCGCCGCGTCCTCGGATGCGTATGCCTGCTCCGGCATGTCAGTCCCCCCTGGCGTTCCATCGGTTCGGCTCCCCCGCCGAACCCGTGCTTTCAGCATGCCAAGTACTTTCCACTTCGACAAGTACTTTCCTGAAAATCAGTTCGAACGAGTGACACTCGCTCACACGCCGTCAGGTACTGTGTGCCGTCCCAGCAGTGGAGTGACCGAGGAGGTGAGACCGATACCCCGCCAGTTCAGGCAGGCGCGCCCGTCTCCCGTCCGCGTGGTCCACCGCTTCAGGTGACCTTCCGGCACAGGTGAGTCGGGCCGCCCTCGGCGCCCCGAAAGGCTCACCACACATGCCGTCATCGCACCTGGCACGACCCTCACGCTCTTCAGGCCCCCCAGGCCCTGCACGCTCCGCACCCCCTCCACCCCCGGACGTCGTCTCCCGGCTGCGTGCCGCCGGCTGCGTCTTCGCCGAGGACGAGGCGGCGCTGCTGTGCGCCACCGCCCGTACGCCCGATGAGCTCGCCGCCATGGTGGAACGCCGTGCCCTCGGCCAGCCCCTGGAACACGTCCTGGGCTGGGCGGAGTTCTGCGGGCTGCGGATCGCCGTCGACCCGGGTGTCTTCGTGCCGCGCCGCCGTACGGAGTTCCTCGTGGAGCAGGCGCTCGGCCTGCGGCGCCGGCCCGTCGGCCCGGAGCCCGGTGCGCGCCGGCGGCCCACCGTGGTCGTCGATCTGTGCTGCGGTTCCGGAGCGGTGGGCGCCGCACTGGCCGCCGGTCTGGAACGGGTCGAGCTGTACGCGGCCGATGTCGAGCCCGCCGCGGTGCGCTGCGCCCGCCGCAATGTCGGGCCCGTCGGGGGCACGGTCCACGAGGGCGACCTCTTCGGCCCGCTGCCCCCGGGGCTCCGCGGCCGCGTCGACGTCCTGGTGGCCAACGTGCCCTACGTACCGACCGAAGAGGTGGGGCTGTTGCCCGCGGAGGCCCGCGAGTACGAGCCGCTGGTGGCGCTCGACGGCGGGGTGGACGGGCTCGACGTGCTGCGCCGGGTGACCGGGGCCGCGCCGCAGTGGCTGGCGCCCGGCGGGCATCTGCTGGTCGAGACGAGCGAACGGCAGGCGCCGCGGGCCGTCGAGGCGTTCACCGGGGCGGGGCTGCGCCCGCGGATCGCCCGCTCGGAGGAGCTGTACGCCACGGTGATCGTCGGGACCCGGCCGGACCCGGCGGCCCACGGAAACCGCGGCGGGAAATCCGATGAGGGCCGGTCCGGTGGCGCCCTATCGTGACGCCATGTCTCCCTCGATGGCTTCGATGAGCTATGACCGCCACTGTTCCGAAATCGTCGCGCAGACCGCCCTGTTGGTGTCCCACGTCGAGGGTGCCGAACTGGCCACCCCCGTCCCCGCCTGCCCCGGCTGGAACCTCGGCCAGCTGCTGCGCCACCTGGGCGAAGCACATCGCTGGGTGGAGACGATCGTGCGGACCCGGGCCACCGGGCCGGTGTCCGAGGAGCGGATCAACAACGTCTCCGACGCGACGGACCAGGACCCGGCCGAACTCGCCGGGTGGCTCACCGAAGGTGCCGGGCAACTGGCGGACGCGTTGCGGACGGCGGGGCCGGAGGCCGCGGTGTGGACCGTGGCCCCCGGTGGCACGCCGGTTTTCTGGGCCCGCCGTATGACCCACGAGACGGTGGTGCACCGCGCGGACGCGGCCTTCGCCGTCGGGGCGGACTTCACCGTGGACGACGAGGTCGCCCTCGACGCCCTGGACGAGTGGATGAGTTTCGGCCACCTGCCGCCCGTATTCGAGACCAGGCCCGACCTGCCCGCCCTCCTGGCCGGCGGCCGGACCCTGTGCTTCCGGGCCACCGGCACCGCCCCGGATGCCGGCGCGGAATGGCTGGTCGGCCTGGAGGGCGACACGCTCGCCTCGCGCCGCGGCGGGGGCCCGGCCGCCGTCACCGCCCGAGGCCCGCTGGCGGACCTGCTGCTGTTCGTCTACGGCCGGCGGTTCGCCCCCGGTGGCCCCGGCGGCGGCGTCGAGGTCGTCGGCGATGCGGCGCTGCTCGACGCCTGGCTCGACGCCACCAGCTTCTGGCTCAGGGAGTGAGCCGGAAGCCGGGGCGGAAGGGGGCCAGGGGCCGGGGGGCGGAAGGAGGCTCAGCCCTCGGGACGTACCGTTACGCACCGTCCGCGTGCGCGGCGTCCACGTGCGCACCATCCGTGTGCGCACCGTCCGCGTGCGCACCGTCCGTGTGCGCGGCGTCCCAGGCCGCCCGGGAGGCGGCGATGGCCGGGCGGTGGGCGATCGACCAGTCCGCGAGGGCCTTCACGAGGTGGGTGAGGCTGCGCCCCAGCTCCGTCAGCTCGTACTCGACCTTGGGCGGAACGGTGGGGTACACGGTCCGCTTCACCAGCCCGTCGCGCTCCAGGCGCCGGACGGTGAGGGTCAGCATCCGCTGCGAGATGTTGCCGGGGATGGCGCGCTGCAGCTCCTTGAACCGCTTGGTGCCGGGGGAGAGTTCGACGACCACGTAGACGGACCACTTGTCCCCGAGCCGGTCCAGTGCGTCCCGGACACCGCACTCGTCCTGCGGCGTCTCACACACGATCACCGTCCCGGCCGACCCTGATTCCGACCCCGGCCCCGCTTCCGACCCCGCCCCCAGTCTCGGTTCCGGTTCCGCCGAGGTGGTTACCCCCGTGTGCCCTACTGACATCAAAGTGCCTCCTTACGCGCCGAAGTTGCCCTCCGGATGATGGGACCACACAGCTCAGGAGGGGGATCCCATGATTCTGATCACCGGCGCCAACGGCGCCCTCGGCCGACTCGTCGCCGCCGAACTGGCCGGCCGGGACGACGTCGTCCTCGGCACCCGCACACCCGAATCCACCACGGATTCCACCCACGCCGCTCAGGCCGCTCAGGCCCCCCGGCCCACTCAAGCTCCCCGGCGCCGCATCGACTTCGACGACCCGGCCTCCCTCGACTTCACCGGCGTGGACACCCTGCTGCTCATCTCCGCCGGGTACGGCGAGGACGACATCGTCATCGCCCGGCACGACGCCGCGATCACGGCGGCCGAGAAGGCGGGCGTGCGGCACCTCGTCTACACCAGCCTCAGCGGCGACGGCGACCACCTGGCGTACGCGCTGGCCCACCGCTGGACCGAACGCCGCCTCGCCCGCAGCCCGTTGGCGTGGACGGTGCTGCGCAACGGGCTCTACGCCGAGTTCCTCGCCGCCATCGCCGCTCCGGGACCCGACGGCACCATCGCGGCGCCGCTGGGCACGGGCCGGCTGGCCGCGGTGGCCCGCGCCGACCTCGCGGCGGTGGCGGCACGGGTGGCGACCGAGCCGGAGCGGCACGCCGGGCGGGTGTACGAGCTGGTGGGCGAACGGGCGCTGGGCGGCGCCGAGTTGGCGGACGCGGTCGGCGGCTCGTACGAACCCGGCTCGCTCGGCGCGGCCCGGGAGGCGATCGCCGCGTCCGGCGGGGCGCTGCCGTACCAGGTCCCGATGCTGGTGGGCACGTACTCGGCGATCGCCGGCGGCTTCCTGGACGGCTCCGGCATCGAGGCGAACGCGCTGCGGACGCTCCTCGGCCGCGCGCCCCGCCCCGCCCTGGACGCCTACCGGACCGCGGTCGCCGCGCCGTCCGCGGCCTAGTCCGGCACCGCCTCGCCGGTGGCCTCGGCCTCGATGAGGGAGGACATGGCGCGGGTCGGGACGATGCGGTGGAGGCGGAAGCCGGAGCGGGTGAGGAGGTCCTCGAACTCCGCGGCGGTGCGTTCGCGGCCCCGGACGACCATGAGCATGACGATGTCGAGGGCGAGGGCCGGGTGCGGGGAGCCGTCGGCGGGCAGGACCGCGTCGACGACGAGCAGCCGCGTGCCGGGCGTCACGGCCCGCCGGATGGTGCGCAGGATGCGCAGGCAATCCGCGTCGGGCCAGTCGTGCAGGATGTTCTTGAGCAGGTAGAGGTCCCCGCCCTTCGGTACGGCGGTGAAGAAGTCGCCGCCTTCCGTGCGCCAGCGGCCGTCGAGCTCCGGGGTGTCGAGCAGATGGTCGGCGACGGTCTCGGGCCGGTCGAAGAGGACGCCCCGCAGGCCCGGGGAGCGGGTGAGGGCCTCGCGGAGCAGGCCGCCCCGGCCGCCGCCTATGTCCACGACCGTGCCGCTGTCGGGGAAGGCGTAGGCGCCGGCGATGTCCTCGTCCGCCTGGCCGGTGCGCGAGGTCATCGCGGCGTCGAAGAGACGGCTCTTGTCGGGTGTGGCGGACAGGTGCGCGAAGAAGGGGACGCCGTAGGCGGTTTCGAAGCCGGGTTCCCCGGTTCTCAGGGTGTCGGGGATGTTCTCGGCGGACCGGCGGAACATCTCGTCGGTGAACAGCAGGGCGGTGGCGCGCTGGGAGCCGGGCACATCGGCGCGCAGGCCCGCCCCGCTCTCCGTCAGGGCGAACGCCCCGTCCTCCTCGTGGAACAGCCCCCGGGTGGCGAGCATCCGCAGGATCCGGCGCAGGGGTACGGCCTGCGTGCCCGAGCGCTCGGCCAGGTCCTCGGCGGTGCGCGGGCCGTCGGCCAGGAGGTCCGCGATGCCGTGCACGATGACGGCGCGCACGGCATCGGCGTATATGTGGCCGTACATCAGGTCCTGCAGCGGCGAGAAACGGGCGCCGGCGGCGGGGGCGTCCGGGCGGAGGTCAGGGGTGGTGGCCAAGGGTTCGCTCCTGTCGTCGTGACGTGTCGACATGCCTCCATTATCGAGTATTTGCCCAGGTCACGGATGGTTTTGGGGACTTCGGGGACCCGCCGGCGACCAGCGGGGGCCGGGCAGCGGGCGGCCCGCTGCCCGGCCTTCCTCAGCTCCCGACGTACTCCGCGAGGTGCTGGCCGGTGAGGGTGGAACGGGTGGCGACCAGGTCGGCCGGGGTGCCCTCGAAGACGACGCGGCCGCCGTCGTGGCCGGCGCCGGGGCCGAGGTCGATGATCCAGTCGGCGTGGGCCATGACCGCCTGGTGGTGCTCGATGACCAGGACCGACTTGCCGGAGTCGACGAGCCGGTCGAGCAGGCCGAGGAGCTGCTCGACGTCGGCGAGGTGGAGGCCGGCGGTCGGCTCGTCGAGGACGTAGACGCCACCCTTCTCGGCCATGTGCGTGGCCAGTTTGAGCCGCTGCCGCTCGCCGCCGGAGAGGGTGGTGAGCGGCTGGCCGAGGGTGAGGTAGCCGAGGCCCACGTCGGACATCCGCTGCAGGATCCTGTGCGCGGCGGGGGTGCGCGCCTCCCCGGCGGCGAAGAACTCCTCGGCCTCCGTCACCGGCATCGCCAGCACCTCCGCGATGTTGCGCCCGCCGAAGGCGTAGTCGAGCACCGATGCCTCGAACCGCTTGCCCTCGCAGTCCTCGCAGGTGGTGGCGGTGCCGGCCATCATCGCCAGGTCGGTGTAGAGGACGCCGGCGCCGTTGCACGTCGGGCAGGCGCCCTCGGAGTTGGCACTGAACAGCGCCGGCTTGACGCCGTTGGCCTTGGCGAACGCCTTGCGGATCGGGTCGAGCAGCCCGGTGTACGTCGCCGGATTGCTGCGCCGGGAGCCGCGGATCGGCGCCTGGTCGACCGACACCACCCCCTCCGCGGCCGGGATCGACCCGTGCACGAGGGAGCTCTTGCCGGAGCCCGCGACGCCGGTGATCACGGTGAGCACACCCAGCGGGATGTCCACGTCGACGTTCCGCAGGTTGTTCGCGGTCGCGCCGCGGATCTCCAGGACGCCGTCGGGCGTGCGCACCGCGTCCTTGAGCGAGGCGCGGTCGCCGAGGTGGCGCCCGGTGACGGTGTCGCTGCCGCGCAGCCCGTCGAGGGTGCCCTCGAAGCAGACGGTGCCGCCCGCCGTACCGGCGCCGGGGCCGAGGTCGACGACGTGGTCCGCGATCGCGATCACCTCGGGCTTGTGCTCCACGACGAGCACCGTGTTGCCCTTGTCCCGCAGTCGCAGCAGCAGGTCGTTCATCCGCCGGATGTCGTGCGGGTGCAGGCCCGCGGTCGGCTCGTCGAAGACGTACGTGACGTCGGTGAGCGAGGAGCCGAGGTGGCGGATCATCTTGACGCGCTGCGCCTCGCCGCCGGAGAGGGTGCCCGCCGGACGGTCGAGCGAGAGGTAGCCGAGGCCGATCTCCTCGAACGAGTCGAGGGTCTGCTGCAGCGCGGTGAGCAGCGGCGCCACCGACGGCTCCTTGAGGGTGCGCACCCAGTCGGCGAGGTCCCTGATCTCCATCCGGCAGGCGTCCGCGAGGGAGATCTTCTTGATCTTGGCCTTCCTGGCGTGCTCGGCGAGCCGGGTGCCGTCGCAGTCGGGGCAGGTGGTGAAGGTGACCGCGCGCTCCACGAACGCCCGGATGTGCGGCTGCATCGACTCCGTGTCCTTGGACAGCATCGACTTCTGGATGCGCGGGATCAGACCCTCGTAGGTCATGTTGATGCCCGCGATCTTCATCCGGGTCGGCTCGCGGTGCAGGAGGTCGTGCAGCTCCTTCTTGGTGAACCTGCGGATCGGCTTGTCCGGGTCGAAGAAGCCGGACTCCGCGTACAGCCGGGAGTTCCAGCCGCCGCCGGTGTAGCCGGGGACGGTGAACGCGCCCTCGTTGATCGACTTGCTGTCGTCGTACAGCTGGGACAGGTCCAGGTCGGAGACCGCTCCCCGGCCCTCGCAGCGCGGGCACATGCCGCCGACCCGGTTGAACGAGACCTTCTCCGCCTTCTTGGCGCCGCGCTCCACCTTGATCGCACCGGACGCGCTGACCGAGGGCACGTTGAAGGCGAACGCCCCGGGCGGGCCGACGTACGGCTTGCCGAGCCTGCTGAAGAGGATGCGCAGCATCGCGTTGGCGTCGGTGGCGGTGCCGACGGTGGAGCGGGGGTCGCCGCCCATCCGCTGCTGGTCGACGGCGATCGCGGTGGTCAGCCCGTCGAGGACGTCGACCTCGGGCCGGGCCAGGTTCGGCATGAAGCCCTGTACGAAGGCGCTGTAGGTCTCGTTGATCAGCCGCTGCGACTCGGCGGCGATGGTGTCGAAGACCAGCGAGCTCTTGCCCGAGCCGGAGACGCCGGTGAACACGGTCAGCCGGCGCTTCGGTATCTCGATGCTGACGTCCTTGAGGTTGTTCACGCGTGCGCCGTGGACGCGGATCCACTCGTGGCGGTCGGCGACGTGCGGCGCCGGCGACTGCCCGTCCGCCCTCGGGGCCATGCTCATCGGTGTCTCCCTCTGCTGGAACTGCCATGGTGCCCGCCGGGTCGCGGGAAGGCGCCTCGTCGTGCAGTTCACGCTACGGGCGGGCGGCAGGCCGTGCTTCTTCGTTCCTGACCGGTGTGCGAGCCCTCGCCCCCGCACGTACCACTTTTGCTAGCGCTTGCTTGCAATAGTTAGCACGGCGAGGCACCATCGAGGCATGGCATCACTCAACGTCGGCAATCTCGGCGAGTTCCTGCGGGAGCAGCGGCGCACCGCGCAGCTGAGCCTGCGGCAGCTCGCGGATGCCGCCGGGGTGTCCAATCCGTACCTCAGCCAGATCGAGCGCGGCCTGCGCAAGCCCAGTGCGGAGATCCTCCAGCAGCTGGCCAAGGCGCTGCGGATATCCGCCGAGACGCTGTACGTCCAGGCCGGAATTCTGGATGAGCGACGCGGTCTGGACGGGGTCGAGGTGCAGACCGCGATACTCACCGACCCGGCGCTGAACGAGAGACAGAAGCAGGTCCTGCTGCAGATCTACGAGTCCTTCCGCAAGGAGAACGGACTGGTCAGCCGCGAGGACCGGGCAGCGGGCGGCCATGCGGACGGACGCGAGGCGGACGCCCATGAGACCGAGGCCGACGACGGCCCGCACGCCACCTGAGCAACCGATTCGTTCCAGGAGGAACCACGTCATGGCCATCAACACCGATGAGCTCCGCAAGGTCCTGACCGACGCAACCCCGCTCTACGCCGTGGCCGGCACCATCGATCTGGCCGCCGAGAAGCTCGGCGAGGTGCCGCAGCTGGTGGAGCGGCTCCGGGCCGAGGCGCCCAAGCGCTTCGATTCCGTCCGCAGCACCGATCCCAAGGAGGTCCAGGCGCTGGTCACCAAGCAGGCCAAGGACGCCCAGGAGAAGCTGGCCGATCTGCTGGAGTCGCTCGACGGCGACTTCAAGAAGTTCCGCGACCAGGCGCAGGAGCTGGCGCTGCAGGGCGTCGGCCGGGTCGCCGAGACCGCGGTGAAGGCCCGGGAGGGCTACGAGGAGCTGGCCGAGCGCGGCCGGGGCGCGGTGGCGACCTGGCGCGGTGAGGTGGCCAACCGCACCGAGGACGTCGCGGTGGCGATCGAGCCGGAGCCGGCCCCCGCCAAGCCCGCCGCCAAGAGCGGCACCGCGAAGACCGGCACGGCCAACGGCTCCAAGACGCAGAGCAGGACCGCCTCGTCGGCCAAGGCCACCACGTCGCCCCAGGCCAAGCCGGCCGCGGCGAAGAAGCCGGTCGCGCAGCGCAAGCCTTCGCCGGCGCCGGCGCCGGCGAAGAAGAGCACCCCGCCGTCCGCGAAGTGAGCGCACGGCCGCGCACCGCGCACTGAGGCGCGGATCACGGCCGGGCCGGGCACACCCTGGCGTGCCCGGCCCGTTGTGCGGGTACGGTGGGGCCGCACGGGCGGCAGCCGGCGGCCCCCCGGCCCTCGATGGCCGGGCAGTCGGACCACACTGCACCAGACCACACGGCAGGCGAACGGGCGGAGGACGGCGTGCTGATCTACGGGTTCCAGTCGATTCTGAGCTGGGCGCAGCTCGCCCTGGGCATTTATGCCGCCGTGATGCTGATCGACGCCGCGGTGCGCCGCGAGGACGCCTACCGCGCGGCGAGCAAGCAGACCAAGGGCATGTGGCTGATCTTCCTGGCCATCGCCACGGCCCTGCTGTTCATCCTGCCGGTGATGTCGTTCCTGCCGATCATCGGCGTGATCGCGGTGATCGTCTACACCGTCGACGTCCGGCCGGCGCTGCGTGCGGTCTCCGGCGGTGGCCGCGGTCCGCGGCGCGGCGGTTCCAGCTCGGACGGGCCCTACGGGCCGTTCAACGGCGGGCGCTGAGCCCCCCGCTGAGCCCTCCGGGGCCCTCGGAATCCTTCGTTCGGCAAGCCCCCTGCCGCGCCGCTCAGCGGCGGTCCAGCAGCAGCACGGCCACGTCGTCGGTCAGCTCGCCGCCGTTGAGGTCGCGTACCTCCCGGACGGCCGCGTCCAGCAGGGCGTCGCCCCGCAGCCCGGACTCCATCTGCCGGCCGACGAGCTCCGCCATGCCCTCCTGGCCGAGCCGCTGGTTGCCCTCGCCGATCCGGCCCTCGATCAGGCCGTCGGTGTACATCATCAGGCTCCAGGAGCCGCCCAGCTCGACCTGGCGGCGCGGCCAGCGGGCCTCCGGCAGCAGGCCGAGCGCCGGGCCGCCGCATTCGTACGGCAGCAGCTGCGGGCGCTCACCGGCCCGGGCCAGCAGCGGCGCGGGGTGGCCGGCCAGGCACAGTCCGGCGCGGCGGCCGTCCGCGGAGATGTCGACGGTGCACAGCGTCGCGAAGATCTCGTCGTCCGCGCGCTCGTGCTCCAGCACCTTCTGGAGGGTGGCGAGCAGCTCGTCGCCGCACAGTCCGGCGAAGGTCAGCGCGCGCCAGGCGATCCGCAGCTCGACGCCGAGGGCGGCCTCGTCCGGGCCGTGGCCGCAGACGTCGCCGATCATGGCGTGCACGGTGCCGTCGGCGGTGCGCACAGTGTCGTAGAAGTCGCCGCCGAGCAGCGCGCGGCTGCGGCCGGGGCGGTAGCAGGCGGCGAACCGCAGGTCGGAGCCGTCCAGCAGCGGGGTGGGCAGCAGTCCGCGCTCCAGCCGGGCGTTCTCCTGGGCGAGCATCCGCGACTCGGTGAGCTGGCGCTGGGCGAGGTCGGCGCGTTTGCGTTCGACGGCGTAGCGCACGGCGCGACTGAGGACCGCGCCGTCGAGTTCGTCGCGGAAGAGGTAGTCCTGGGCGCCGACGCGCACGGCGTCGGCGGCGCGCTCGGCGTCCGTCTCGTAGGTGAGGACGAGGACGGCGTGCGAGGGGGCCAGCCGCAGGACGTCGTGCAGCATGCCCAAGGCATCGCCAGGGTCGCTGCCGGGGGCGGTGCCGCGCTCGCCCGCGGCGCGGTCGGCCGGTTCGGCCGGCGGCAGGTCGAGCAGGATGCAGTGCACGTCGTCGGTGAGCAGCCGCTCGGCCTCGGTGAGGTTGCGGGCGGTGCGCAGCCGTACCTTGCGGCCGGCCCAGTCCCACATGTCGGGGACGTGGCTGTTGGGGTCCTCGCCGATGAGGAGCAGGGTCAGGCCCTGGCTGACCGGGCCGTGATCGGCCGAAAGTCGCTGTTCGATTTCCGGGGCGTCCGTGCCCCGGTCCGTCGCGTCCCCCGCGCCCGGCGCGTCGGCGACCCGCGCGGTCCGCGCGCAGGCGTCGTCCACCGGTCCTGCCTGGTGCGGCAGCACGACCGTCCGCTGGTGCGGTACG
The DNA here is from genome assembly GCF_036352915.1 of Streptomyces bugieae. Lineage (NCBI taxonomy): Bacteria > Bacillati > Actinomycetota > Actinomycetes > Kitasatosporales > Streptomycetaceae > Streptomyces > Streptomyces bugieae. Next base: position 38,748 of record NZ_JAZBJP010000037.1, on the reverse strand, counting down.
GGTACGGGCATCGGTCTGCTTCCTTCCCTCCCCCCGAGGGGCGCATGGGCGCCGACCGGCGCACCACGGTGCCCGGCTCCGCTCCGCTCGTCGGTCTGTCGAACGGGCACGCACCGGGCACTGACAGGCGACCATAGCGCCAGAACCAAGCGGTATGGAATGGCCGTCGGCAATCGGCCATCGTCATATGCCGCGGCCGATAAGGCATTTGACCTGGGCCGGGGGGAATGCGGAATGACGAATATCACCCCGCTTGAGTGCATTCGGCGACAAGCCGGCAACTCTCGGAGAGGAAACAATCCGGTCATTTATCGCGGACGTGATCCGCGTCATGGTGCCGCGGGTCACCGTCCGGCCGGACCACTCCGAGGATCGGCATCGAGCCGGCCCCGGTGATCGTCACCTGCCGGCCGGGCCGCGGGGCGTGCACGATCGCGCCGTCACCGAGATACATCCCGACATGGCTGGCATCGGAGAAATAAATGATCAGATCGCCCGGCCGCATGTCCTGCAGGGCGACGTGCGGCAGCTGCCGCCACTGCTCCTGCGAGGTCCGCGGAATGGTCCGCCCGGCGTGCTGCCAGGAGCGCAGGGTGAGCCCGGAGCAGTCGAAGGTGTCCGGACCCTCGGCACCCCACACGTAATCCTTGCCGAGCTGTGCGGTGGCGTAGGAAATCGCCTTGCGGCCGGCCGCCGACGCCTTATTGCTGATCTCGTCCAGTACGCCCGAGTCGAGCCACTTCTGCTGCTCCCGGAAGGCCGCTTCGTCCTCCAGCTTCTGCAGCCGGGCCTTTTCCTTCGCGGCCAGCCGGGATTCCAGCTCCTTTGCCGCGTCGATCTTTTTCTCGATGTCCTTGCGGGCGCTTTCCTTCTTCTTGCGGTTCGCCTCCAGCTGTTCCCAGCGGTCGGTCGCGGCGTCGGAATAGTTCTGCAAATCGCCCTGGAGACGGGAGAGTTGACTGATCACGCGTTTGGCGGCCAGCTGGCCCTTGCGGGCCAGGGTGGCGTTGTCGAGGAAGGCCTCCGGATCGGCGTTGAGCATCAGCTTCGCCTCGGCCGGCAGCCCGCCGCCGCGGTACTGCGCGCTGGCCAGGGCGCCCGCCTGCCGCTTGAGGGCGGCCAGGTCGTGCTGGGTGCGGTCGATGGTGCGGGCCAGCTTGACGATCTCCTTCTGCTGGCGTTCGACCTGCTCCTTGGCCGCGTTGTAGGCGTCGGTGGCCTGCTCGGCCTTGCGGTAGAGGGCGTCGATCTTCTTGCGTACGTCGTCGAGGTGGCGGGCGCCGGCGTCCGCGTCGTTCGAGGCCTTCCCGGAGCCCGCGGGCGGGTCCTTCGGGTCGTCGGCGTACGCGGTGGACGCCGTGGCGCCCAGCAGGCCCGTGGCGCACAGGACGACGGCGGTGCACACCGCCAGCCGGCGGCCCGTGACGGCCGGTCCACCCGTTACGCCCGTTACGCCCGTTACACCCTGTGTACCCCGTACACCCCGTACACCCCGAACGCCCTGTCGTGCCCCCTGGCTCCCCACCAGCCACCTCCGGTCGTTCCGCACCGATTCGCGTCAACTCTCCGGCGCGGATGCTGCCATACCGGCCGGTAATTCAACAGAGCGACGGGCCCTTTAGTACGGGTGGGCGAGCACTTCTTTCCACGCACCCAGCCGATGGCCGAGGTTCACCCTGCGTTCACTCCCCTCCATCGGCGGCTTCACTTGATCTGCCTAATTTCGGCCGTACCGAGTGCGCGTCACGCCCGGAAGGCAAGCGCGACACGGCAGAAAACACGCCTCAACCGCACCCCCACGGCGGTCACCACACACCTCATCACCTCGCACGCCGACGATGCGGCGCGCCCCAGGAAGGAATTCCCGACAGTGAAGCTTCAGCGCAAGAACCGGGTTCGCGCCCTCGCCGTTGGCGCTCTCGCCGTCTCCGGTGCCCTGGCCCTGACGGCGTGCGGCTCCGACGACACCACCGGCGGCAGCGGTGGCAGCAGCGCCGCCAAGACCTCGAACATCAAGTGCGAGGGCAAGGGCAAGCTGCTCGCGTCCGGCTCGTCCGCGCAGAAGAACGCCATGGACGTCTGGGTGCAGAACTACTCGGGCGCCTGCAAGGACACCGAGATCAACTACCAGCCGACCGGCTCCGGCGCCGGCGTGACCACCTTCCTGCAGGGCCAGACCGCCTTCGCGGGCTCCGACTCGGCCCTCAAGCCCGAGGAAGTCACCAAGTCCAAGCAGGTCTGCAAGGGCGGCCAGGCCGTCGACCTGCCCATGGTCGGCGGCCCGATCGCGGTCGGCTACAACGTCCCCGGCGTGGACAACCTGGTCCTGGACGCCCCGACCCTGGCGAAGATCTTCGACTCGAAGATCACCAAGTGGAACGACGCCGCGATCAAGAAGCTGAACCCGGGCGCCAAGCTGCCGGACCTGAAGATCCAGGCCTTCCACCGCTCCGACGACTCGGGCACCACCGACAACTTCACCAAGTACCTCAAGGGCGCCGCACCCGGCGACTGGAAGCACGAGCCGGCGAAGAAGTGGGAGGGCACCGGCGGCCAGGCGGCGTCCGGCTCGGCCGGCGTCTCCTCGCAGGTCAAGCAGACCAGCGGCGCGATCTCCTACTTCGAGCTGTCCTACGCGACCTCCGGCAAGATCCCCACGGTCAAGCTGAACACCGGCGCCAAGGCCCCGGTCGAGGCCACGGTCGACAACGCCTCCAAGGCCATCTCCGAGGCCAAGCAGGTCGGCAAGGGCAACGACCTGGCCCTGCAGCTCAACTACACCACCAAGGCCGAGGGCGCCTACCCGATCACCCTGGTGACGTACGAGATCGCCTGCGACAAGGGCAACAAGGCCGAGACCCTGCCGGCCACCAAGTCCTTCCTGACCTACGTCTCCAGCAAGGACGGCCAGGACGCGCTGAAGGCCCTCGGCTACGCCCCGCTGCCCACCGAGATCGCCGACAAGGTCCGCGCCACCGTCAAGACCCTCTCCTGACCAACCCCGGGTGGCGGCCCGACCGTCGCCACACGGCCGAGGGGGCCCTTTGACGAGGGCCCCCTTCGGGCCGCCGCCCGTCCGGTGCACCGCCGCGCCTGGAGTCCCCCGGGACTCCGCAGACCGGAGAATCCATGACTGCTTCTTCCATAGCCGACAACCCGCCACCACCCGGGGACGCGCGTCCGTCCGTCTCGGGCAAGGCGGTCCGCCCCGGTGACCGGATCTTCCTCGGGCTCTCCCGGGGCTCCGGCATCGCCCTGCTGGTGATCATGGCCGCCATCGCGGTCTTCCTCACCTACCGGTCCGTGCTCGCCATCTCCGGCGACAAGGCCGACTTCCTCACCACGTTCGACTGGAACGCCACCGGCACCGAGCCGAAGTTCGGCATCGCGGTGCTCGCCTTCGGCACGGTCGTCAGCTCGGTGATCGCCATGCTGATCGCGGTCCCGGTCGCCGTCGGCATCGCGCTGTTCATCTCGCACTACGCCCCGCGCAAGCTGGCCTCGCCGCTCGGCTACGTCATCGACCTGCTCGCCGCGGTGCCCAGCATCGTCTACGGCCTGTGGGGCGCGCTCTTCCTCGTCCCGCACCTGTCCGGCCTCTACGGCTGGCTGAACGACTACCTCGGCTGGACCGGGATCTTCAGCTACTCCCAGGGCGCCGCCCGCTCGCTGTTCACCGTCGGCATCCTGCTCGCGATCATGATCCTGCCGATCGTCACCAGCGTCAGCCGCGAGGTGTTCCTCCAGGTCCCGAGGATGCACGAGGAGGCCGCGCTGGCCCTCGGCGCCACCCGCTGGGAAGTCATCCGGATGGCGGTGCTCCCCTTCGGCCGCTCCGGCGTCATCAGCGCCTCCATGCTCGGCCTCGGCCGCGCCCTCGGCGAGACCATGGCCGTCGCCACGGTCCTCTCGCCCAGCTTCCTGATCAGCGCCAGCCTGCTCGACCCGGGCGGCGGCACGTTCGCGCAGAACATCGCCAGCAAGTTCAGCGAGGCCGACCAGTTCGGCCAGGACGCCCTGATCGCCTCCGGTCTCGTCCTCTTCGTGATCACGCTGCTCGTCAACGGCGCGGCCCGCCTGATCATCGCCCGCCGCAAGGAGTACTCGGGAGCCGCCGCATGAGCGTGATCACGGACCGCCGTACGGTCGCCAACGACCGCAATCCGCTCCCGGTCTCCCTCAAGCAGGCCCGGCTGCCCCGCTGGACCCCGCCGGTGCTCGCGCTGGTCGCGGCCGGCGCGGGCTGCGGCATCGGGCTGGCCGCCGGACTGGACAGCACCGTCCAGTGGGGCCTGATCGCCGTCCTGCTCTTCATCGCCGGCACCTTCGTGCTGTCCGCGGCCGTCGAGGGCGGCCGGCAGGCCAAGGACCGGCTGGCCACCAGCCTGGTCTGGGTCGCCTTCCTGCTCGCCGTCGTCCCGCTGGCCTCCCTGCTGTGGGAGACCGTCGCCCGCGGCAGCAAGGTCCTGGACGGCTACTTCCTGTCGCACTCGATGGGCACCCTGCCGGACGCCATGCCCGGCGGCGGCATCTACCACGCGATCATCGGCACCCTGGAGCAGGTCGGCCTGGCCACCCTGATCGCCGCGCCGGTCGGTCTGCTCACCGCGATCTACCTCGTCGAGTACGGCCGCGGCCGGCTCGCCCGGGCCGTCACCTTCTTCGTCGACGTGATGACCGGCATCCCGTCGATCGTCGCCGGCCTGTTCGTCCTGTCCGTGTGGATCCTGATCCTCGGCTTCGGCCCGTCCGGTTTCGCCGGGTCGATGGCGCTGGCCATCCTGATGATGCCGGTCGTGGTCCGCTCCACCGAGGAGATGCTCAAGCTCGTCCCGAACGAGCTGCGCGAGGCCTCGCTGGCCCTGGGCGTCCCCAAGTGGCGCACCATCCTCAAGGTCGTCCTGCCGACGTCGATCGGCGGCATCACCACCGGCGTGATGCTCGCCATCGCCCGCATCACCGGCGAGACCGCGCCGGTGCTGCTCCTGGTGTGGGGCGCGAAGACGATCAACAACAACCCCTTCGAAGACGCCCAGCAGTCGCTCCCGCTGTACGTGTTCCAGCAGTGGCAGCAGGGTTCCGAGGCCTCCTACGACCGCGCCTGGGCCGCGGCACTGGTCCTCATCGCCTTCGTCATGATCCTCAACCTGGTGGCCCGCGGCATCGCCCGCTGGAAGGCCCCCAAGCACGCCGGTCGCTGACGCGGCCCACCCAGCGACCAGACGTACCCCCGCGAAAGAAGCAGTGATTTCCATGGCCAAGCGAATCGACGTCAGCGGCCTCTCCGCGTACTACGGCGGCCACAAGGCCATCGACGACATCTCGATGACGATCGAGCCCCGCACGGTGACCGCCTTCATCGGCCCGTCCGGCTGCGGCAAGTCCACGTTCCTGCGCACCCTGAACCGGATGCACGAGGTCACCCCCGGCGGCCGCGTCGAGGGCAAGGTGCTGCTGGACGACGAGAACCTCTACGGCACCGGTGTGGACCCGGTCGCGGTCCGCCGCACCGTCGGCATGGTCTTCCAGCGCCCCAACCCGTTCCCCACGATGTCGATCTTCGACAACGTCGCGGCCGGGCTGCGGCTGAACGGCTCGTACAAGAAGAGCGAGCTCAAGGACATCGTCGAGAAGTCCCTCAAGGGCGCCAACCTCTGGAACGAGGTCAAGGACCGGCTGAACAAGCCCGGCTCGGGCCTGTCCGGCGGCCAGCAGCAGCGGCTGTGCATCGCCCGCGCGATAGCCGTCGAACCGCAGGTGCTGCTGATGGACGAGCCCTGCTCCGCCCTCGACCCGATCTCCACCCTCGCCATCGAGGACCTGATCGGCGAGCTGAAGGAGCGCTTCACGATCGTCATCGTGACGCACAACATGCAGCAGGCGGCGCGGGTCTCGGACCGTACGGCGTTCTTCAACCTCGCGGCGGTCGGCCAGCCCGGCAAGCTGATCGAGATCGACGAGACCGAGCGGATCTTCTCCAACCCGTCGGTGCAGGCCACGGAGGACTACATCTCCGGCCGCTTCGGCTAGGCCCCACCGGCCGGCCGCCCCAGAGACGTCCTGCGGTGCTGCATGGCGGTGCCACCGCAAGGCGAAGGGCCCGCCCCTCCTTCCCGGGGGGCGGGCCCACTGCGTGGTGATGGCCGGTGTGTTCTCCGGCCGGTGCGTCAGCCGAGGGCCGGTGCGTCAGCCGAAGGCCAACTGGATCAGCCAGAACGCGAGCGCCGCGACCAGCGCCGCCGCGGGCATCGTGATGAACCAGCCCATCACGATGTTCTTGGCGACGCCCCAGCGGACCGCGCGCGAGCCCTTGGTCGAGCCGACGCCCATGATCCCGGCCGTGATGACGTGGGTCGTGGAGATCGGCGCGTGGAACATGAACGACGCGGTGTACATGACCGACGCGGCGGTGGTCTCCGCGGCGAAGCCCTGCGGCGGGTCCAGCTCGATGATGCGGCGGCCGAGGGTGCGCATGATCCGCCAGCCGCCCGCGTACGTACCGAGCGACAGGGTGATCGCACAGGCCAGCTTGACCCAGATCGGGATGGCCGCGTTCTTGTCCTCGACGTCCGCGATGACCAGGGCCATCACGACCACGCCCATGGTCTTCTGCGCGTCCTGCAGGCCGTGCCCGAGCGCCATGCCGGCGGCCGAGACGGTCTGCGCTATGCGGAAGCCGCGCTTGGCCTTGTGCGGGTTGGACCGCCGGAACAGCCAGAGGATGACGACCATGACCAGGTAGCCGAGCACCAGGCCGATCACCGGCGAGATGAACATCGGCAGGACGACCTTCTCGATCACCCCGGACCAGATCACCTCGGTCCCGCCGGCCAGCGCGGCACCGACCATGCCGCCGAACAAGGCGTGCGAGGACGACGAGGGCAGACCGAAGTACCAGGTGACGAGGTTCCAGACCACCGCGCCGAGCAGCGCGGCGAACAGGATGCCCATCCCGTGGTTGCCGTGCGGGGTGGCGATCAGCCCTTCACTGACCGTCTTGGCGACGCCACTGCCCAGGAAGGCACCGGCGAGGTTCATCACCGCGGCCATCGCCAGGGCGGCCCGCGGGGTCAGCGCCCGGGTCGAGACCGAGGTCGCGATCGCGTTCGCCGAATCGTGGAAGCCGTTGGTGTAGGTGAAACCGAGCGCGACCGCAATGGTCACGATGAGCGCGAAGGTGTCCATGGCTGAGGGCTCAGGACTCCTTGACCGCGATGGTCTCGACAGTATTGGCGACGTGCTCGAACGCGTCCGCCGCCTCTTCCAGGATGTCCACGATCTGCTTGAGCTTGAGCACCTCGATGGCGTCGTACTTGCCGTTGAAGAGGTGCGCGAGCAGCTTGCGGTGGATCTGGTCGGCCTGGTTCTCCAGCCGGTTGACCTCGATCCAGTACTCGGTGAGGTTCGACATCGTCCGCAGGTTCGGCATCGCCTCGGCGGTCAGCTCCGCCGCCCGCGCCAGCACCTCGATCTGCTGCTCGATGCCCTTGGGCAGCTCCTCGACCTTGTACAGGACGACCAGGTCGACGGCCTCCTCCATGAAGTCCATGATGTCGTCGAGCGACGAGGCGAGGTTGTAGATGTCCTCGCGGTCGAACGGCGTGATGAACGAGGAGTTCAGCTGGTGGAAGATCGCGTGGGTCGCGTCATCTCCCGCATGCTCGGCAGCTCGCATCCGCTCGGAGATCTCGGTCCGCGCGGAGGCGTCCGCCCCGAGCAGTTCCATCAGGAGCTTCGAGCCCGTGACGATGTTGTCCGCGGAGGCGGCGAACATGTCGTAGAAGCTCGTCTCCCTGGGGGTCAGACGAAAACGCACGTGAAATCCTCGGGGTGCATCGGATTCGGTCGAGTTGATGCTAGGCGCATCATCCAGCCACTGCTAACCGGCATTCCTTCAGTGTCGCCCATCGGGCAGCATGCTCTGCACGGGGTACCACGAGTGCCCGCAAAGTTCGGTACCATATACCCACCAGGGGTATATAGATCGCCTAAATACCACGGGAGACGGCCATGACGACCACGGACGCCGACACCACCGGCCGCACCGCAGCCGCCGCGGCCGACCACCCCTCGCAGCCGGAAACCGACCCCCGAGGCACCACCCGCACCGTGACCGATACCGCAGAAACCTCCCCGGCCCACGGCGTCCACGGCTACGCACAGCAGAAGGACGCACACCTCAAGCGACTGCGCCGCATCGAGGGCCAGATCCGCGGACTGCAGCGGATGCTCGAGGAGGACGTCTACTGCATCGACATACTCACCCAGGTCTCGGCGAGCACGAAGGGCCTGCAGTCCTTCGGGCTCCAGCTCCTCGAGGAGCACCTGCGGCACTGCGTCGCCGACGCGGCGGTCAAGGGGCCCGAGGCCATCGACGCCAAGGTCCAGGAGGCCACCAAGGCCATCGAGCGGATGCTGCGGAGCTGACCGCGGACTATCCACGCCCCGCGGCACCGGACGGTTCGCCGCCGGCCCCGTCCCCGGCTCCGGCTCCGTCCGCCTCCACGTCCAGCACCTCGTCGATACGGTCCGGGCTGAGCCGGTCCTCGCTCGCAGCCGCCGCCGCGATCATCAACTCACCGGTCAGGTCGATCTCCACGAGGGCCACGGGGTCCTGGACCGTCGGATGGCGGTGGCCGGCCACGGACAACACCTCCTCCTCCGGGCGCCTCGCGCGCATGCGGTGGTACCGCCAGCGTAAGGACGGGCGCACACCGCGCGCATGGCACGGAAGGACCATTTCCGCTCCCGGCGACCGGCCCTGACGGGCGGGGCGCCTACGGAGTCGCGGAGGCGATCTTGCCGGCGTAGATGTCCCGGCGGTCCGGCAGGCGGACCACGACGGGCGTCCCGAATCCGGACAGTTCGGTGGTCGACGTCACCGATGCCCCCTTGGGCGCGCCATTGGCGAAATGGAAGCGTTCGCGCACCTTGCGCAGCCGGCCCGCCTCGTCCAGATACACATCGAACGGCACCGCGTGGGTGGTAAACCCTTTCTCCGCGGCGACCAGCGCCGGCCTGCTCCGCGCCGAGGCGGCCCGCGCGGCCACCGCGATGTCCGTGGTCCCGCGGTAGTGCCGCACCGGCACGCCGTCCAGCCGCTCCTCGCCCTGGTACGTCACCTGCCGTGCGCCGCGCAGCAGTTCCGCCGCGGCGAGCGGATCGGTGGCGCCGCCGGTGACGAGGTTGCCGTCGGTCAGCGCGGCGGTCTCCACCCGTACCCACTTGTCGGCGGGCACCCCGGCCCCGCGGTTCTTCATGTACAGCGCGCCGGGCGCGAGGATCTCGGTGATCGGCTGGCGGCCCTCGCCCGGCCGGTCCGCCGGGTCCGGGAGGACGACGACGAGCCGTCCGGTGGCGGTGGTGAAGTCGTAGCCGCCGGTGCCGCGGATGGCGACGCGGGTGCCGCCGCTGTCGGTCTCCATGGCCGTGCGGACCCGGGCCGAGCGGGCCCGGAGCAGGGCGTCGGCGCTGCCGCGGACCCGGGCGGCGGCCGCGGCGGCGGACCCGCCGGACGGCTCGTGGTCGTCGGCCACGGCGCCTTCGGAGGAACAGCCCGTCGTCAGCAGTCCGACCGCCAGACCCGTCCCGCACGCCAGGGCCACGGCGGCCGTCCGGCCGCCCCGCCTGTCCTGCACCACCATCGCGTACGAGCCCCCTCGGCCGCTGTCTTCGGGACCGGCCTGGCCGGCCGGTCCGCTCGGGAGGGTCCGACGTCCCGTCCGTGTGCGCCTGACGTTCCGTCGACCGATCCGTTCAACGACCGTTGCGGGGGCTCGTCACGCTGGCGACTTCCAAGGCGCGTAGCGTGGCGCGCGTGCCCGACCCAGCGCTGCATGCGACCTCCACCACCGAACGCGGTTCCTTCTGCACGGCCCGCTGCGCCTGCGGCTGGCGCGGACCGGCCCGGCGCGCCCGCTCCCAGGCGCGGACGGACGCGGAGCGGCACGTGTCGGAGGCCGGCGACGGGCCCCGCCCCGAACACCCCGTGGAATGAGGGAATCCGTTCCGGGAACCCCCAACGCCCCTGACGCATCTGCCTAGTGAGGGAAGCAACAGCGGTCCCGTGACCGCCCCGCGACGACCAGCCGGGCCACCGGCGGACGGGGCAGGACCGTTCGACATCGAGGGGGATCCATCCCAGTGAAGCGGCGCACACTCCTGCAGACCGGCGGCGGACTCGCGGCGACCTCGGTCGTCTGGGCCACCGGTTGCGACGACAAGAGCGGCGGGACGGGCGCGACCTCCTCCTCCGCCACGGCCGGCTCCGACGCGGTGCAGACCAATGCGGCCTCCGTACCCGCGCGGGTCGCCGCCGGCCGGGCCACCCCGGCCTCCTGGACGGCGCTCGGCAAGAGCCTGGACGGCAAGCTCGTCCGCGCCTCGGACGCCGCCTACGCGGCCGCCCGGCGGCTCTACAACACCCGCTACGACAGCCTGAAGCCGTCGGCGATCGCGTACGTCGAGCACCCGGCCGACGTCGCCGAATGCCTGGCGTTCGCCCGGCGGTACGACACCCAGGTCGCGATCCGCAGCGGCGGCCACTCCTACGCGGGCTGGTCCAGCGGCAACGGAAAGCTCATCATCGACGTCTCCGCGCTGGCGAAGGTGGGCGCGCCGTCCGGCGGCGTGACCCGCATCGGCGCCGGCGCCAAGCTCATCGACGTCTACCAGGGCCTGGCGGCGCACGGCGTGACGATACCCGGGGGCTCCTGCCCCACCGTCGGGATATCCGGGCTCACGCTCGGCGGCGGCCACGGCGTGGTCTCCCGGGCGTACGGGCTGACCTGCGACAGCCTGGTCGGCGCGACCGTCGTCACGGCGGACGGGAAGACCGTCGACTGCGACGCCAAGCAGCACGCGGACCTGTTCTGGGCGCTGCGCGGCGCCGGCAACGGCAACTTCGGCGTGGTCACCGAGCTGCGCTTCCGTACGCATCCGGCGCCGCGCGCGGTGATGGCGTACATGACCTGGCCGTGGGCCAAGGCGGCGAAGGTGGTCGCGTCCTGGCAGAAGTGGGGGCCGGTGCAGGCGGACGAGATATGGTCCGCCTGCCATCTCGACGCCCGGCCCGGCGGCACCCCGGCGGTGTCGGTGGCGGCGTTCTCCCTGGGGACGTACGGCGACCTGAAGAACGCCGTGGACCGGCTCGCCGACCAGGCGGGCGGCCCCGGCCCGGCGTCCACCGTGCACCTCACCCCGATCGGCTATCTGGACGCCATGGAGAGCTACGCGGGCTGCTCGTCGAAGACCTCCGCGCAGTGCCACATGCCGGGTTCGCTGCCCGGGCACACCGGCGGCGGCCAGCTGGGCCGCGAGACCTACGCGGCCCGTTCGCACTTCTTCGACCGCTCGCTGTCGGCGGCCGGCATCCGGACCCTGATGGACCAGATCGAGCGCGGCGGCCGCAAGGGCGTCGCCGGGAACGTGGCGCTGACCGCGCTGGGCGGGGCGATCAACCGCGTGGGCCGCACCGACACCGCGTTCGTGCACCGCGGATCGCGGTTCCTGGCCCAGTACTTGACGTCCTGGCCGGCGAGCGGCTCGCCCGGCACCCGCACAGCGTGGCTGGATTCCTTCCATGACGCGATGCGCCGGTACTCCTCGGGCGCCGCGTACCAGAACTACACCGACCCGAACCTGACGGACTGGAAGACCGCCTACTACGGGGCGGCCGCCGGACGGCTCGCCGAGGTCAAGAAGACCTACGACCCGCAGCGGCTGTTCAGCACCTTCCCGCAGGCGCTCTGAGCCCGCCGGCGGACATGCGGACGGCCCGGACCCCACGTGGGGGCCGGGCCGTCCGCATCCGCCAGGTCTTCGTTCCCTCGAAGGGGAGCCGGGCCGGTGGGCCGTCCGTCAGGCCGCCAGGTCCTTGTCCCGCTCCTTGGGGCCGCGCGGCAGCGCCGGTCCGGAGGCGACCACCCGGCTGCCCTCGCCGTCCTGGCCCGGACGGCCGTCCGCCGGCACCCCGGGCGCGCGGACCAGCCAGAACACCTTCGAGCGGCCGATCGCGGTGGTGAGCGGCACCAGCAGCGCCTGGGCGAGCGGCGCGAGCAGCAGGGCGACGGCGGTGCCCAGCGCGAAGCCGCCGATCACGTCGGTCGGGTAGTGGACGCCCATGTAGACGCGGCAGAAGCCCTCCGCGAGCGCCAGCGCGATGCCGATCAGGCCGTAGGTGCGGTGCGCGATGAACAGCCCGACGCCGACCGCCATGGTCAGCGTGGCGTGGTCGCTGACGAACGAGAAGTCGCTCTTGCCGGGGATCAGCACCGCCAGTCCGGCGTGGTCCTTGAACGGCCGGGGCCGCTCGACGAACTCGCGGATCGGGATGTTGGCCAGCAGCGCGATCCCGGCCGCCAGCGGGGCCCACACCAGGCCGGCGACGGAACCGGCGGCGCCCGGCCGGCGGCGCGCGGACCACCAGGCGATCAGGCACAGCACGGCGAGGGCGGCGATGATGCCGTACTCGCCGATGTACTCCATGGCCTTGTTGACCCAGTGGGGCGCGTCCTTCGCGAGGCCGTTGATGCCGTCGAGCACGTCGACGTCGGGGTTCGGCCCCTCGAATGCGAGTCCAGCCATCTACCGTGGCCCCTTATCTTTCGCGCGCGCGTGCGCCGTCCGTGTGCTGCCAACCCCCGTGGTCGTCGAGCGTGTGCTGCTGCGAGCTGCTACGTCCCCACGCCTAGGAAACGTGATGACCGCCCCGGTCGTTCCACTCTCCACCGGATGATCACCAGGACGTTATCGAAGCTTGACTCATCACCGCAGTTCAGGGCCCTATGTTCACGCAGCGTTCGCGGCGGGGAGCGCTTTTGCGCCATCCGAGGTGACGCGGGTCGCCCCGATGTAGTCCGGTGTGTCGATCTTGTCGAAGCGGATCACCGCCCCGGTGTAGGGCGCGTTGATCATGTACCCGCCACCGACGTAGATGCCCACGTGGTGGATCGAGCGCGGATCGTTCAGGTCGTACGCGAAGAACACCAGGTCCCCCGGGAGCAGCTCGCTGCGCTTCGGATGGGGCCCGGCGTTCCACTGGTCGTTCGCCACCCGCGGCAGCTCGATGCCCACCGAGTGGTACGCGGCCTTGGTCAGCCCGGAGCAGTCGAACCGCCCGCCCTGCGCGGCCGTGCCCGTCCCGCCCCACAGATACGGCCGGCCGAGCTTGTCCTGCGCGTAGTAGATGGCCCGGGCGGCCTGCCGGGACGGCGCCACCGGCCCGCGCGGCGCCTCGAAGCTCTTGGCCAGGGTCGTGATCGTCTTCACGTAGTTCTGGGTCTCGCGGTACGGCGGGACGCCGTTGTACTGGATGACGCGGTACGCACCGGCGTTGTAGGCGGCGAGCATGTTGTGCGTGGCGTCGCCCGGCGCCTTCTTCACGTAACTGGCCAGCTCGCAGTCGTACGAGGCGGCCGACGGGATGGCGTCCTCCGGGTCCCAGACGTCCTTCTTCCCGTCACCGTTGCCGTCGATCCCGTGCGTCTGCCAGGTGCCCGGGATGAACTGCGCCATGCCCTGCGCGGCCGCCGGGCTCTGCGCCTTGGGGTTCCACCCGCTCTCCTGATAGAGCTGCGCCGCCAGCAGCGCGGGGCTTATGGCCGGGCAGAGCGTGCCCCACTTCTGCACCAGGTCCTGGTACGCGGCCGGCACCGCGCCCTTGGCCAGCCCGAGCGCCCGCCCGCCGGCCCCGGCCAGCCCGGCCGCCGCCACGTACGTACCGATCACGAGCAGCCCGAGCAGGAGCACCAGCCCCGTCCCGAGCCCACCGGCCACCCAGAATTTCCGCACCCCCCAACCCTCCCCCATTCAGGCCCGGTTCACTGCCTTTTTCCGGCCGTGCGGTGCGCGTCGCGCGTCACACCGGCGGCGCAGGGGGCGCGCCGCCCCGGACGCGATCCCGCTCACATCCGCCCCGCGCGGCGCCCCGTGCACCGCCGGATGAGCGACACTGCACGGGACACCCGAACCAGGACGAGAGCCATGGACCCGAACGATCAGCGGCAGATGAACCGTCACCTGTGGTGGCGGGTGGCGTACTTCCTGTTCGCGATCCACCTGGTGGCCCTCGTCATGGTCTTCGCCATGACGCACGCGCCGAAGTAGCCGGAGCAGCCGTCCGCGGCACCTCCCCGCCGCACCGATGATCATTGCTCACGGTTATCCCCCGTGATACACACAGTGAGACCCGTCGGCTCAATGGGTGGCCCGCACCCGCACGTACACGCCACCCTCATGGGATCCGTCGAAGAAAGGCGTCAAGTCGACTTCTGACGGCGTCTTTGTCAGCGAAGATAGAGGGCGAAGAGAACGGCCGACCTGCGCCGGCCGGCGCAGCGGCATCATCAACGACCCATAAGGGGCGGTGAGTTCACACATGGCGCAGATGTCACACATGGTCCTTGCAGCCGAAAAGGGCGACATCACCACCATCATCGGCGGAATCGCCCCGGACTGGGGCCCGTTCGGAAGCCTGGGCAACGAGGCCCGCGTGATGGTCGAAGTGGTCATGGCGGTGGCGATCCTGCTGTGCCTCGGCATCGCGATCTGGGGCGCCGCCAAACAGCGCATCGGCGCCACCGCGCTGCGCGACACCTTCAGCGCCGAACAGGGCAAGGGCCTGATCGTGGCCGGCCTGACCGGCGTCTTCATCATCGGCTCGCTGGGGACGCTGTTCACCATCGTGTACGGAATGGCGGTGTAGGGCCGGGCGGGGCGGGTCGAGATCCGGGCGGGGCGGAATCCGGGCGGGGCAGGCGCGGTCCGAGGCCGGAACGGCGCGACACCGAGGCCGGAACGGTCCGATTTCGAGGCCGGAACGGTCCGATACCGAGACCGGAACGGTCCGATACCGCCGCCCCTGGGCGCACCCGGGCAGGCGTCCGTCCCCGCGCCGCACCCCCTGCGCCCCCGCCTGTCCTCCCTCCGCCGTCCCGTGCCCCCGCCCGCTCCCATCCGGCCACCCCTCCCCCGCGAAGGCCCCCTGTGAAGGCCCCATGCTGACGCCCACTCACCCCGGTCCGCCGGGCCCGCCGCGGGCCCTTCGCACCCCCGCCACCAGCGGGCCGATTGGGCTGCCCGTCGGGCGGGGACAGGTGGATCCGGGGGAAGGAAGGCCCGAAAAGGCGCAAGAGGGCGACGGCCGAGGCGGAGCGAGGCGATGAGTACAAATAACCCACAGTCCCCCATTCGCCTCCGCGGCACCGCATCTGAGGAACCGTCACCGTGAGATCTACTCGTATCCCCGCGCCCGAGCTGCCGCCCGCGCGGCTACGGTCATATGTGGGCGGCACAACGACGGCACGGCAGGCGACGGCGCCAGAGGCAGAGGGGGCACAGGGGCGATGAGTCTCAGCGACGACGGAGGCTACGGCGGCGACGGCCACCGCGGCCCCGAGACGGGCCAGACCCGCACCAGACTTCCCGACAGCGGCGCCGACCCCTACGGCCCGGGACGGCGGCCCCGGAGCGGACTGTCCAGCCGCAACCTCATCACGGTCGTCGGCGTGATCGTCCTGCTCCTCGCGGCCATCGCCTTCGCCAACCGCGGCGACAGCGGCAGCACCGGCTCCGACACCTCCGGCGACTCCCCCAAGAACGCCCCCGGCCCCGCCCGCCCCACCACCCCCACCGGCACCAAGCCCGTCACCACGAAGAACGGCGGCATCGCCGCGGGCTTCCCCAAGACGGAACAGGGGGCGCAGTCGGCGGCGGCGAATTATGTGGTGGCGCTGAGCGGCAGCGAGATGTACGCGTCGGACCGGCGTGACGCGATCGTCGATGCCGTCTACACCCCCGCAGCCGCCGCGGCCCGCAAGGCGAGCCTGCGCAAGGTCTACACGGACCCGAAGTTCCTCGGCCGCATCGGCCTCAAGGCGAACGGCACCGCGCCGGACGGAATGGCCTTCGTCTCCCGGGCGAACCCGGTCGGCACGAAGACGGAGAAGTTCAAGGACACCACCGCCGAGGTCGCGGTCTGGTACTCCCTCCTGTTCGGCATCGCCGGGCAGGGCTCCCAGAATCCGGTCGCGGAGAGCTGGTACACGTCCACGATGCAGCTCCAGTGGGTCAACGGGGACTGGAAGATCGCCGGTTTCACACAGAAGGCCGGGCCGGCTCCGGTCGGCGGCGACCAGGCCGCCGCGACGGCCCAGGACATGTCCAAGGCGGTCCAAGGGTTCGGAGGGCTCACCTATGCGAGGTAACAACCGACGCCGGGCCCTCGCGGTCACCTCGGCGCTGATCGGGCTGCAGGCCACCCTGGTGGTCCTCTCTGCCCGCGCGTTCGCGGCGCCGACACCGAAGCCCAGCGAAGGCGCCTGCGGTCTGCTCACGGCCAAGGCCAAGGAGCTCTGCGAGCAGCGCTCGGGCGGAAGCAAGACGACCGACCCGGGGGGCGGTGGCCTCACCGATTCCAACCCCCTCGACCCCCTCGAATCCCTCGCCAAAGGCTGTGCCAAAGCCGCCGCGTGGATCGTGAACAAGCTCTCCGAGGCCGTGAGCGCCACTTCGCAGGTGGACTTCACGAACGCGGCGTTCCTGCGGCAGTACGCCGTCGTGTTCGCCGCGTCCACCGTGCTCACGCTCGTGCTGTGGCTGCTCGCCGTGGCCAAGCGGGCGGTGCGGGGGGTGCGGCTGACCGAGGCGATCAGTGAGGCGGTCGGGTTCCTGTGGCTGACCGTGCTGGCGTCGGCGTTCACGCCGTTGATCCTGTACACCGTCGTGTCGGCGACCGACGGGGTGACCGCGATCATCGCGAAGGGGACGGGAGCGCAGACCGACACCTTCTTCGGGTCGTTCTCGCAGGCGCTCACCAAGGGCACCGACATCGGCGGCGGGCCGATCATGCTGATCGTGGTCAGCCTGGTCTCCGTGCTGGCCGCCGGTGTGCTGTGGCTGGAGCTGGTGATCCGGGCCGCGCTGCTGTACGTCGGGGCGCTGCTCGGGACGGTGGTGTACGCCGGGCTGGTCGACAAGAACATGTGGGGGCACGTGCGCCGCTGGGCGGGCATCATGATCGCGGTGATCATGGTGAAGCCGGTGATCGTGATCGTGCTGGGCATCGCCGGGGCGCTCTCCGGCGACAAGGGCCCGAACGCCATCTCGGCGGTGGTGTCCGGTCTCGCCATCATCCTGCTGGCGATCTTCGCGAGCGCGGTGATCTACCGGTTCGTCCCGGGGTTCGGCGACGAGATCGCCGCCTCGCGGAACAACCGGATGAGCCGGGGCGCGGAGAACGCCGCCGCCGCGGTGCTCAGCTCCCCCGCCGCGCTGGTCTCGCAGGGCATCAAGACGCACAGCACCCGCCGCTCCGGCGGGGACGGCGGCGGCCAGCCGCAGGGCGCGCAGGGCAGCCAGTCCCGGCCGGCCGACGCGGTCTCCGGCGGCGTCGCCGCGCACAGCTCCCGCACCGGCGGCGGCCGCGGCCCGTCCCCCGCCGCCCCCGCTCCCCGTACGAATCCCGGCCCCGGCCCGAGCAGCAGCGCCCGCACCGGCAAGACAGCAGGAGGTGACGGGCGTTGAGCACCCAGTCCCACCCGGTCGCACCCCGCCGTACGTATCTGATCGGCCGCGCCCGGCCGAACGCGATCGTCGGCAAGAACCGCGAGACCGGCGAGATCGCGCTGATCATCGCGGGCGCGTTCCTCGGCATGATGTGCGGGCTGTTGGTGCCCATGCTGCCGCTGCGGATCGTGAGCCTCACCGGCTTCCCGATGCTGGGCCTGGCCGCGGTCTACGTCCCGTACAAGGGCCGCACGTTCTACCGGTGGTTCGAGATCCGGCGCAGTTTCCGGCGCACGGTCCGCAAGGGCGGCGCGGTCTACCGTTCCGGCGCGGCGGAGGCCGGCACCCGGCTGGACGGCCGCGAGGTGGAGATCGGCCCGCCGCCCGGCATCGGCCGGATCAACTGGCTCAGCGCGCCGTTCGGCCCGGACGAGATCGCGGTGCTGCTGCACGCCGACCGGCGGACGGTGACCGCCGCCATCGAGATCGAGGGCCCGGGCGTCGGGCTGCGGGACAGCGAGGACCAGGAGGCGCTGGTCGACCGGTTCGGGACGCTGCTGAAGCACGTGGCCAACGGCGACGGCTTCGTGACGCGGCTGCAGATGCTGGCGCGGACCCTCCCGGCCGACCCGGACGCGCACGCCAAGGACGTCGCCCAGCGGGGCGACCGGACGTCCCCGCAGTGGCTGCGGGACTCCTACGACCAGCTGCAGTCGATGGTGTCGACGAGCAGTGAGCAGCACCGCGCGTACCTCGTGGCCTGTATGCACTACACCCGCGAGCTGGCCTCCGAGGCGCACACCATGGCGCGGGCCGCCCGGATGCACCAGGGCGGGCTGCTGCGCAAGAAGCTCGACCGGGACGCCGGGCTCGCGGTGGTGATGGCCCGTGAGCTGACCGACATCTGCGCCCGGCTCGCCGAGGCCGACATCCGGGTCCGCCAGCCGCTCGGCCAGGCCCGGCTGGCGTCCCTGGTGCACTCGATGTACGACCCGGACCACCCCATCGACCACATCCAGGCGATGAGCAAGCGCAACGCCTGGCCGGCCGAGCTCGACGCGATGGAGCCGACGTACCTGCAGGCGAAGACCCGGGAGTCGTCGACCCGGGCGCCCTGGTGCCACGCCACCGCCTGGATCAAGGAGTGGCCGCTGACCCCGGTGGGCGTCAACTTCCTCGCCCCGCTGCTGGTCCACACCCCGGACGTGATCCGTACGGTCGCGGTCTGCATGGACCTGGAGCCCACCGAGGTCGCCATCGAGCGGATGCTGACGGAGAAGACCAATGACGACGCCGAGGCGAGCCGCGCGGCGAAGATGAACCGGGTGGTCGACCCGCGGGACGTCGCCCACCACGGCCGCGTCGACCAGCGCGGCGAGGACCTGGCGTCCGGCGCGGCCGGCGTCAACCTCGTCGGCTACCTCACCGTCTCGTCCCGGTCACCGGAGGCACTGGCCCGGGACAAGCGGACCATCCGGGCCTCGGCCGGCAAGTCGTACCTCAAGCTGGAGTGGTGCGACCGGGAGCACCACCGGGCGTTCGTCAACACCCTGCCGTTCGCGACCGGGATCCGCCGCTAAAGCCGCTGGGAGGCGCGTACGTCATGGCCATGCTCGATCCGCTCGGAGCGCTCACCGAGGCGTTCACCAGCTTCCTGTTCGGGAAGGTGGAGACGACACGGCTGCCGGTACGCACCTCCACCGGACAGGCCCAGGCGGTCTATCTGCCCACCGCCGCGCCCGGCCTCGGCGACTCCGGCGTGATCATCGGCCGTGAGGTCTACAGCGGCAAGGGCTACATCTACGACCCGTTCCAGCTGTACGGCCAGCAGCTGCCGGCCCCGCACTGGCTCGTGCTCGGCGAGTCCGGCAACGGCAAGTCCGCACTGGAGAAGACGTACGTACTGCGGCAGCTGAGGTTCCGGGACCGGCAGGTCGTGGTGCTCGACGCGCAGGGCGAGGACGGCGTCGGCGAGTGGAACCTCATCGCCCAGGAGCTGGGGATAACTCCCATCCGGCTGGACCCGACCGCCGCGCTCAACGGCGGCATCCGGCTCAACCCGCTCGATCCGTCGATCACCACCACCGGCCAGCTGGCCCTGCTGCGGACGATCATCGAGGTCGCGATGGGCCACGGCCTCGACGAGCGGGCCGGCTTCGCCCTCAAGGTCGCCCATGCGTACGTCAACGAGACGATCACCGACCGGCAGCCGGTGCTGACGGACATCGTCGAGCAGCTGCGGCACCCGGAGGCCGAGTCGGCCGAGGCGATGAACGTCGACATAGACGACGTGCGGGCCTGGGGCCTGGACGTGGCGTTGGTGCTGGACCGGCTGGTCGACGGTGACCTGCGCGGCATGTTCGACGGGCCGACGTCGGCGGGCATCGACCTGGACGCCCCGCTGATCGTCTTCGACCTCTCGCACATCGACCGCAACTCCATCGCGATGCCGATCCTGATGGCGATCGTCGGCGTCTGGCTGGAGCACACCTGGATCCGCCCTGACCGGAAGAAACGCATCTTTCTGGTCGAGGAGGCCTGGCACATCATCAACTCCCCGTTCGTCGCCCAGCTCTTCCAGCGGCTGCTGAAGTTCGGCCGCCGGCTGGGCCTGTCGTTCGTGGCGGTCGTCCACCACCTGTCGGACGTGGTGGACGGGGCGGCCGCGCGGGAGGCCGCGGCGATCCTGAAGATGGCCTCGACCCGGACCATCTACGCGCAGAAGGCCGACGAGGCGCGGGCCACCGGCCGGGTGCTGGGCCTGCCGCGCTGGGCCGTGGAGATCATCCCGACCCTCACGCCCGGCATCGCGGTCTGGGACGTCAACGGCAACGTCCAGGTCGTCAAGCACCTCATCACGGAGGCCGAACGGCCGCTGGTCTACACCGACCGGGCGATGACCGAGTCGTCCCCGCTGCCGGCGGACGACGACACCCGGGCCGCACTCAACGCGGCGGCGGACGCGGAGGCCGAGGCGCGCGCCGAGGCGATGGCGATGGAGCGCCGGTGGAGAGACGAGTCGAGCGAGACGGTGGCGTGAGGCGCGGATACGACGACGGGCCCTACGACGGCCGGCACGGCGAACGGTACGGCGAACGGTACGACGACCGGCGGGACGACGACCGGGACGGGTGGTACGGAGGTCCGCACCGCCCGGACCGCCCGCACCCCCGCGACCGGCCCGGCGGCCGGGGGCGGGGCATTCCGGACTCCCTGCTGGTCGGGCTGCTCGCCTTCCTGCTGGGCCTGACCCTGCTGGTGTGGACGGCGACCGGGCTGGCCGGGCTGTTCGCGCACGGCGCCTGGCCGGCGGGCGTCGACTACTCCGGTACGCCGCTGGCCCTGCGCCATCTGGTGTCCGCGCCGCACGACATGGCCGCCGCCTGGCCGGGCACCCCCAAGGGCCAGCTCTCCGGGTACGGCCTGTTCTGGGGCATCCTCATCGGCGAGCTGATGGTCCTGCTGGTCCTGACGATCTTCGCGATGGGGACGGTCACCCGCTACCGCGCCGTACGGGCCGCCCGCCGCGCCAAGTCCCGGGCGTCGGCACGGGCGGCGCGGGCGGGGCTCGCCGAGGACGCACCGGCCGAGCCGGCCGCGGCGGCCGCACCGGCGACGCCGGCCGCCCCCGTCGCCCAGCCCGTACCGGCCGCCCCGGAAGCCCCGGCCGTACCGGACGCGCAGGCCGTTCCCGGGACGCCGGCCGATGCCGCCGCCACCGCCCCGTCCGGCCCCGTCCCCGAGCAGCGCACCGCGTCCCCGGGCGCGCCCGGGGCGGTCGCCGCGCCCGGTGAACCGGCGCTGCCCCGCGTCGAGTTCACCGCCGACCGGGCCGCCGCGCGGGCCGCCGCCACCACCGTCGCGGCCGCCGCCCCCGGCGCGCTGATCGTGGCCACCACGGACCCCGCGCTGTGGGCCGGGACCAAGGACGCCCGGGCCAAGCTCGGCCCGCTGCTGACCTACGACCCCACGCACCGCCTCGACACCCCGGCCCGGATGCGCTGGTCCCCCACCGCCGGCTGCGAGGACCTCGCCACCGCGGCCGCCCGCGCCGCCGCCCTGCTGGCCCCCGTACGCCCCACCAGCTCGCTGGACTCGGCGCTCGCGGACGCCGCGGAGACGCTGTTGCGCTGCTGGCTGCACGCCGCCGCGGTGGACGGCCGGCCGTTCCGGCAGCTGCACCGCTGGGCGCACGCCGCGGGCGGTGCGCAGGAGCCGGTGCGGATCCTGCGGACCAGCGCCCAGGCGTCCGCCGGGCAGGCCGGTGAGCTGGAGTCGGTGCTCACCGCGCACGCCGAACGCCGGGAGGCGGCCAAGGAGTTGGTCGGGCGGGCGCTGGCCGCGCTGTCGTCGATCCACATCCGGGACGCCTGCAATCCGCTGCGCGCGGATTCGCTCCTTCTCGAATCATTCATCGACGAAGGGGGAACGCTCTACGTGGTAGGCGAGCCCGTCGAGGATCCGCGTACCGACCCGGGTGCGATGCCGCTGCTCACCGCACTCCTCTCGCACGTGGTCGAGCACGGCCGCCGCATGGCCGAACGGTCATCCGACGGTCGGCTCGACCCACCACTCACCCTCGTCCTGGACGACATCGCGGCCCTCGCGCCGCTGCCCGCGCTACCCGACCTGCTGGAGGCGGGCCGGACGCGCGGCCTGTTGACGCTCGCCACCCTGCGCTCCGCGGAGCAGGCCCGGGCCCGCTGGCCGCACCGCTCCCTGCCGGTCTGAGGCCGCCCGGTCCGGTGCCGCGACGACGGCCCGCGCCAGGTCCGGCCAGTGCCGGGTCAGGTAGAAGTGGTCGCCGCCCGGGAAGACCCGCAGCCGGAAGTCCCCGGCGGTGTGCGCCCGCCAGGCCGCCGCGTCGTCCACCGCCACCAGCGGGTCGGCGTCCCCGACCAGCGCGGTGAGGGGGGTGTCGAGCGGCGGTCCGGGCCGGTGCCGGTAGGTCTCGACGGCCTTGTAGTCGCTGCGGACCACGGGCAGCGCCATGGCCAGCAGTTCCCGGTCGTCCAGCACCCGGGGGTCGGTGCCCCGGGTGCGGCGGATCTCCTCGATCAGCCCGTCGTCGTCCCGCAGGTGGACGGTGCCGCCGCGGACCCGGGAGGGCGCCCAGGCGCCGGAGACGACGAGTCGCAGCGGGCGGCCGGCGCCCGTCCCCTCCAGCAGCCGGGTCACCTCGTAGGCGATCAGCGCGCCCATGCTGTGCCCGAGCAGGACCAGGGGCTGCCGGCCGGTGAGCGGCAGCAGTCCGCGGAAGGCCCGGGCCGCCAGTTCGCGCAGGTCCTCCAGGCGCTCCTCGTGGAGGCGGTCGTGGCGGCCCGGGTAGCGCACCGCCAGCACCTCGTACGGGCCGGCCCCCTCCTCGGCGGCGGCCGCCGCCACCGCCTTGGCGAGCGGCCGGAACGCGGCCGCGCCGCCGCCGGCGTGCGGGAAGCACACCACCCGGGCGGCCGGCGGCGCCCCGTCCGCGGCCGGCGCCGGGCCCAGTCTGCGCAGCCACCGGCTACATTCCACGGGTGTAGCCCCCGTCGACGGTCAGGCTCTGCGCGGTGATCGCCGCCGCCCGGCCGGACACCAGGAACCCGATCAGCTCCGCGGCCTCCCGCGCCTCGACCAGCCGGCGCAGCGGGATGCCCTTGCGGGCCTGGCGCAGCATCCGGGCCGGGTCGGCGCCGATCTCGTCGGCCTGCGCGGCGAGTTCGCGGCGCAGCATGGGCGTGTCGATCCAGCCGGGCAGGACGGCGTTGACCGTGATGCCGCGGGCCGCGAGGTCCAGGGCGAGGCCCTTGGTGTAGCCGATCAGGCCGTGCTTGGAGGCGCAGTAGGCGGTGTTCCGCATCTTGCCTGCCTTGCCGAGGATCGACGAGACGTTGACGATCCGCCCGTGGTCGACGAGGTATTCCAGGCAGGCCGCGGTGACCGCGAAGGTGCCGTGCAGGTTGATGTCCAGCACCCGCAGCCAGGTGGTCTCGTCGTCGGGCCCGTTCTCGTCGGCCACGCCGGCGTTGTTGACGAGGATGTCGAGGGTGCCGGCGGCCCGCAGTTCGGCGCGGAGCCGGCCGCGGACCAGTTCCCGGTCGCGCAGGTCCGCGGCGACGGCCACGGCGGTGGCGCCCAGGCCGGCGGCCTCCTTGACGACCGTCTCCAGCTGCCCGGCGTCCCGGTCGAGGAGGATCAGCCGGGCGGCGCCGGCCTCCGCCAGCAGCAGGGCCGTCTCCCGGCCGATGCCCTGGGCCGCGCCGGTCACCACGGCCGTCTTCCCGGCCAGTTCGCCGGGCGCGGGACCGCCGCCCGGCACGCCCGGAACCCCGGGCGTTGTCACGTCATCGGTCATGGTCGTCCCCTCACGCCATCTTCAGGCCGCCGTCGATGTGGAGCACCTCGCCCGTCGCGTACGTGTTGCGCGGGCTTGCCAGGTACGCCACGGCGTCGGCGATGGTCTCGGGTTCGGCGTAGGACTTCACCAGCAGCCGGCGCATGATCTCCTCGTCGCCGTGGCTGCGGATGGCGTCGGTCATCTCCGTGTTGATGACGCCGGGGGCGACCGCGTTGACCAGGATCCCGCGGGAGGCGAGTTCCACCGCCATCGCCTTGGTGAACGCCTCCAGACCGCCCTTGGCCGCCGCGTAGTTGGACTGCCCGCGGCCCGGCTTGGAGGCCGCCGACGAGGAGATGTTGACGATCCGGCCGTAGCGCTGGCGCATCATCAGGGGCGCCACGGCCTGGACGGTGAGCATCGGCGCGACGAGGTTGGTGGCCAGCACCTGCTCGATGTCCTTCAGGCTCTGGTTGACCAGCAGTTCGTCGCGGGTGATGCCGGCGTTGTTGACCAGCACGTCGATCCGCCCGAAGGCGGCGCGTACGCCCGCGACCAGTTGCCGCGGCACGTCGGGGTCGGAGACGTCCCCCTGGAAGAGCTCGACGCGGCGGCCGAGCGCGGCGATCCGCTCGGCGGCCTGTTCCGCCTCGCGGGTGGCGCTGCGGTAGTTGAGCGCGATGTCGCAGCCGCCCTCCGCCAGTTTCAGGGCGATGGCCCGGCCGATGCCCCGGCTGCCGCCGGTCACCAGTGCCACCTGGCCTTCGAATTCCATGGTGTCCTCTCGCAAGTCGGTGCGGTCCGGTCTCAGACCGAGTGGGCGCTCTTGTAGTCGGCCAGCCGCAGCCCGTGCGCGTCGGCCAGCGCCGCGATGTCGATGACCTGCTGGCGGCTGATGTTCCCGTACGAGTAGTGGCGGTCCAGGCCCGCCAGGCCCATCAGCGCGGTCTCCGCCATGCAGGCGAACAGCTGGCCGGCCTCCAGGAAGGCGCGCGCCGACGGGTGCAGGCTCTCGCCGTTCGGGGTGGCGACGATCCCGCCGAGCATGTACGCCAGGTCGGGCCGCTGCTCGGTCACGCCCGGCACCACGTTGTTGGGCACCGCGATGTCGCAGATCACCGCGCCGTCGGCGAAGTGCTCGCCGGTCAGGAACGGTTCGGGGCTGTTGGAGGCGGCAAGCACCAGCTGCGCCTCGCGCAGCGCCGCGCTGTCCTGGGTGACGGTCAGGAACGGGTCGCTGCCGTAGCGCTCCTGAAGGTGCTCGGCGATGGCCCGGCCGCGCCCGGCGTCGTCGCCGCCCGGCCCCTCGGCCAGCCACTTGGTGATCAGCGGCTCCTCCGCGAGCCGCGCCGGGATGCCGGTCAGTTCGCCGCCGGCCGCGATCCGCGACCAGCACTCCTGGTAGATGCCGTGCACGGTGTTGCGCAGCCGCCGGACGGAGCCGTCGCGGCGGCTGCCGACCAGCACGATCCGGCCGAGCCGCTCGGCGAACAGCTGGCTGTAGACCGACGCGATGTTGCCGGCCGCGCCGACCACGGCCAGCGTGGCGTCCTCGACCTTCCAGCCGCGGTCCTGCGCGCCCTGCTCCATCGCCTGCACACCCATCGCCACGGTCAGCGCGTTGCCGCTGGTCAGCGCGATGCCCGGGACCCGCAGCGAGGTGCAGTTGTTCGAGACGATCGAGGTGTACATGCCCAGGCCGGCCACCGCGCAGCCGTCGTCGCGGGCCGCCTGCACCCGCTCCTCGATGTCCGCGCGGATCCCCGTCACGTCACCGGAGGCCAGATAGCCGCCCATCTGCTCGGACGACACCATCAGCGGGTAGAGCGCGAACTCCACGGCGCTGCCGAGCGGCGAGTCGATCCGTACGCCGGGGTAGGGCGCGGCCTTCTTGACCGGGTCCATGCCCAGGACGAACGAGCGCAGCGCCGCGTCGCTCAGGTCGGCGAGCGCCGGGTCGACCTGCCGCAGATGGGCCGGTTCGATGAGGTGGTTGAGGAACGCGACCTTGCGCACCGGCCCGGTCACCGGCCGCGGCGCGTCCTGCTCGTAGCCGGGCAGCGTGCCCCGGAAGTCCCGGATCTCGGCGCGCGGCTTGGGGATCCGGCGGTCGCTGGCCGGGTGGACCAGGTGCAGGGTGTCCTCGTGGCGCAGGATGCGGCACAGCCGGTCCAGCGCCCCGCGCACCTGCTCGATCTCCTCGTCGGTGAGGTACGCGGACGGCTGGATGCGCAGCACGTTGCCGGCGCTGCCGGTCGGCGCGATGCGGATGCGTTCCTGCCGCAGCAGGTAGCCGGAGAGCAGATAGCCCAGCGACCCGGTGTACGCGCTGCCGCGCAGCACCATCGAGCGGGCCCCGCCCTGGTCGCGCAGCTGCACGCCGAGGAACAGGCCCTTGCCGCGGACGTCCTCGATGACGTCGGGGTAGGCGGCCTTGAGATCGTTCAGCACCGCGGTGAGCCGCTCGCCGCGCTCGGTGACCTGCCGGTAGAGCTGCCCGTCGCCGGCCTCCAGCAGCTCGACGACCTTCCGGGCCACGCCCGAGGAGAAGTCGTCCATGGCGAACGTGGAACTGTGGATGATGTCGAACTCGCCCTGGTACAGCGACTTCCGCACCAGCATCGCGGAGATCTTGGCGAGGCCGCCGCCGAGCGACTTGGACAGCGTGTAGTAGTCGCCGCGCAGCCCGATCAGCGAGCTGGCGAGGAACGCGCCGCAGCGGCCCAGGCCGCTCTGCACCTCGTCGATGATCAGCGCGGTGCCGACCTTGTTGCAGAACAGCCGGATGGCCCGGCCCTGTTCGACGGTCAGCGCATGGATGCCGCCCTCGCCCTGCACCGGCTCCACCAGGAACGCGGTGATCACCGGCAGGTCCCGCTCGACGACCCGGACCCGCCCGCCGTCGGTCTCGACGTCGAGCAGCGTCACCCGCTCCTCGTCGGCGATGGCGTCCAGCAGCTCGGGCCGGTCCATCGGCACGAACCGCACCCGCGTCCCGAGGTGGGCGAACGGCGTCCGGAAGCCGCTGTTGTACGTCAGCTGCACGCTGCCGACGAGCTTGCCGTGGAAGGACCGCTCCAGCGCCAGGAACAGCGGCCGGGTGGCGAGCGCCGCCGTGTTGTGCGCGCCGACCGCCGCCAGCAGCGCCTCGATGCCCTCGCCCTCCGGCGCCCGCTCCCGCACCGCCGGGGCGTGGAAGGCGTCCGCGTCGACGACGGCCTCGCCCCGGCCGACCGCCTCCCGCGCCCGCTCCACATGGGCGGCGACGGAGTCGGCGAGCTCCGCGACGGCCCGGACCCGGACCAGCTCGGCGTGTTTGACGGCCGCCTCGACGGCCTCGGCGCCGCTGTTGCCGAACGTGGCGACGTACGGCTCCTTGACGGAGGTCTCCCGCCGGACGACGTCGCTGAGCGCGGCGCCGAGCCGGCCGGCCTCCTCCCGCAGCGAGAACTGGGCGTGCACGGCCCGCCGCTGGTCGAGCAGATCGTGCGCGTGGGCGACGATCTCGGGATGGTTGTGGCCCAGGATCAGCGAGCCGTAGCCGCCCATCAGGTCCAGGACGGGCACCTCGGCGCCCTGCTCGTCACGGTGGTGGAGGGTGTTGCCCTCCGCCCGGACGTACTCCACGTCCAGCCCCAGGGCGGTGAAGATCCGGCCCATCTGAGGCTGCACGAACTCGGTGAACTGCGACATGTGTTGGTGGTCCCCTCGTGCGTCAGTCCGTGTGCGGCCGCTGGGCCAGCAGGGCTCCGGCGAACCCGTTGAAGGTGCTGTGCAGACTCAGGACGGAGTCGATCCGCCGCTTCCTGGGCGCACCCATGACGAAGTCGGTGCCGTCGTCCGGCGGCGTCCGCAGATGCGCGATCGGCGGCAGCTCCCCGGTGGCGAACAGGTGCGGCGCCAGGGCGAGTTCGGCCAGCGGGCCGGCGGCACCGAGGGTGCCGGTGACCGGCCGCAGCGAGCCGACCGGCACCCCGCTGTCCTTCAGCAGCGCCCGCAGCAGCTCCGCCTCCGCGGCGTCGTGCCGGACGGTGCCCTTGCCGTCGGCGAGGACGGCGCCGAGGGTGTCGGGCGTCAGGCCGTGCTCGGCCAGCAGCCCGCGCGGGCCCTCGGCGAGGGCGGACGGGCCGACGCCGCTGTCCACCGCCGGCCGCAGCGCCGCCCCCAGGAACGTCACCAGCGGCCGCGCCCCGCGCGCCGCCGCGTCCCCGGCCCGCTCCAGCACCAGCGCCACCGCGCCCTCGGCCAGAACGGTGCCGTCCCGCTCCGCGTCGAAGCTGCGCAGCGCCGCCCCGTCGGGCCCGCCGGGCGTCAGATGGCCGGCGCGGTACTGCGCGGCCAGCTTCAGCGGCTCGTTGTAGCTGCCGGCGCCGACCACCAGCGCGGTGTCGCACGTCCCCTCGCGCAGCGTGAAGGCCGCCCGCTGCAGCGCGCCCAGCGCGGCCCCGGCGTCCTGGACGAACGCCGCGCAGTCGCCCCGGAACCGCTGCGCGATGCTGATCAGCGCGAGCGTGTTGTTGTTCAGCGCCCGGATGACGGTGAACGGGTTGAAGGTGGCCGCGTTGCCGAACGCCTCCGCCACCAGCCGCGTCAGGTTCACCCCCGCCTCCGGCGAGTGGTCCGTGCGGGCGTTGTCCAGCGCCTTGTGGAACGCCGCCGCGCTCAGGTCGGTGGAGTCGTCCTGCGCGACGTACAGCCCGCGCCGCTCCTCCGGCACCTGCTGCCAGCTCTCCCCGGCCGCCGCCATCGCGTCCTGCGCGGCGAGCACCGCGTTGAACGTGAACGGCGTCCCGAACTTGCGCAGTTTGTGCGGGACGCTGTCCCGGCTCTCCTCCTGGAGCGCGTCCGGCACGTGTCCGAAGTGGCTGATCTTCCGGGTCCGCACGTACGGGTCCCGGTACGGCGACAGCGCCGGCTGCGCCTGCCGCCAGGCCGACCACAGCGCCTCGGGGCCGCGCCCGGTGGGCAGCACCGCGCCGATGCCGGTGACGACGATCGCGTCCGGGTCGAAGCCCGTACCGGAGGTGCCGGGGGTGTGCGGGGTGCGGGGGTTGGGGTCGTCGTGGAGCTCGTCCGAGGGGTTCGTACTCGGGAGGTCAGTCGTCATAACCGCGTACCACCAGACTGGCGTTGAGGCCGCCGAAGCCGAAGGAATTGCTCACTGCCACCGACACCTCCTGGTGCCGGGCCTTGTCCGGGACGTAATCGAGATCGCAGGCCGGGTCGGGGTTCTCCAGGTTGAGCGTGGGCGGCACGATGCCGTCGCGCACGGACAGCACCGTCGCGATCAGCTCCGGCGCGCCGGCCGCGGCGATCAGGTGCCCGAGCATCGTCTTGTTGGCGGTCACCGCCAGCTTCCGGTAGTGCTCGCCGCCGGCGAAGACGTCCTTGATCGCCCGGGTCTCGATCGGATCGTTCAGGGGCGTGGACGTGCCGTGCGCATTGACCGAGTCCACCGCCTCCGGAGCCACGCCGCCGTCCGCCAGCGCCCGGCGCATCGCCAGCGCCGCGCCCACGCCGTCCGGATGCGGGGCGGTGACCTGATAAGCGTCGAGGGAGCTACCAAAACCCGCCACCTCGGCATAGACGATCGCGCCGCGCCGCCGGGCGCTCTCCTCGCTCTCCAGCACC
Organism: Streptomyces bugieae; assembly: GCF_036352915.1. Taxonomy (NCBI): domain Bacteria; kingdom Bacillati; phylum Actinomycetota; class Actinomycetes; order Kitasatosporales; family Streptomycetaceae; genus Streptomyces; species Streptomyces bugieae. Next base: position 9,293 of record NZ_JAZBJP010000037.1, on the reverse strand, counting down.
AGCATCGCGGCGCCCTCCGCGGCGACCAGACCGCTGCGGTCCCGGTCGAAGGCGCGGCACAGCCGGTCCCCGAACAGCTCGGACGTGGAGGGCGCCCCCAGCAGGTGCAGCCCGGTCATGGTGGGCAGGTTCAGCACCGAGTCGGCGCCGCCCACCACCATCGCGTCCACCTCACCGCGCCGGATCATCCGGAACCCGTGCCCGATGGCGTGCGTGGCGCCCGCGCAGGCGGTGCTGAAGTTCAGCGCCGGGCCGCGCAGCCGGTGCCGGGCCGCGATCCCGGCGGCCAGCGCGTCATTGGTGCAGAACAGGCCGCTGGCCCGGTCGAGTCGGTCGCGCCGCGCGTACAGCGCCTGCCAGCTGGGCTGCCCGTCCTCGCCGAGGGCCGGCAGCAGTTCCAGCGGGTCGCGTTCCGGTACGCCCGAGCCGACCGCGGTGCCGATCCGGCCCGCCGTCCACGCCCCGTCCCCGCCGGCCGCCAGACCGGCGTCGGCCAGCGCCTGGCCGGCCGCCGCCAGCCCGAACCGCACCCGCCGCTCCACCGGCCCCGGGTCCTCGTCGGCCCCGTACCGCGCCGCGAACGCCGCGTCGTCGACCGGCGCCGCATAGCGCACCGGGAAGTCGTCCACGCCCGGCGGCTGCCAGCCGCGGATCGCCGAGCGGCCCTCGCACAGGCCCTCCCACACGGTCTGCCAGTCGAGCCCCAGTCCGCAGACGGCGCCCAGTCCGGTCACCACGACGCGGCGGCTCATGATCCGGCTCCTTCCAGTACGACGGCACACACCTGACCGCGTGCGCCGCAGGCCAGCACCAGCACCCGGGAGACCGGCAGCGGCTCCACGCGGTCCGGTTTCCCCGTCGTCCGCGAGGAGCCGCCCGGTGGCCAGCCCGTGCAGCGCCAGCACCACATGGGCCAGCGGATGGGCGGGCCCGAGCACACCGGTGGCGCGCTCGGCCCCGGCCACCGCGGGCCGGGCGCCGGCCGGCCCGAAGACCCGGTCGAGCGCGGCGCGCTGGGCCTGCTCGCCGGCCGCCGTCCACCCGGCGTCCGGCAGCACCCAGCCGATCCCCGCGGCGTCGGTACCGGCCATCGCCAGCGCCGCGTGCACCGCCTCGGTGAGCGCCGAGGTCAGGTCCGCACCGTCCGCACCGAACCCGCGCCCGTAACCGGCCAGCCGCACCGCCGGACCATCGGGCGCCGCGGGTACGTCCCGCGCCCCCGGTACGTCCGGCCCGCGCCGGGCGACGAGGAACGCGGCCCCCTCCCCGGGGGCGGCACCGGTCCAGCCCAGCTCCTCGTACTGCGGGAACAGCAGCGGATGCACCTTCGGGCTGACCGCACCGATGACGGCCGCCTCGTTCTCGCCCTCGGCGACCGAGAGCACCCCGTCGACCAGGGCCGAAAGGCCCGCGTCGGAGAACGGGGAGTACGCGGCCATCGCACCGGTCAGCCCGAACACCGCCGAAATGTGCGCCGCGGCCGTGCTGTTGAGATGGGACAGCCCGCTGAACGGCGGGACCTCCCGGCCGTAGAGCGCCGCGACCGCACCGGGCGAGTCGTCCGCCGCCCGCCGCAGCCCGTCCAGGGCGGAGAACCGCAACAACTGCTCGTCGACCGTGGGCAGTCCGAGGTACAGACCCCAGCCCTCCCCGCCCACCGGGCCGGTCACCGAGGGACCGGTCAGCGCCAGCCGCGCCCCGTACAGCGCCATCCGCGCCTGCTTCTCGGAGGTGCGCAGCACCCGCCGGTGCACACCGAGCGTCGCCGCGTCCGGGTCGTCGACGAGGAACGCGGTACCCGCGCCGGGCCAGGCCTCGGCGAGCAGCTCGTCGGGCCGGCCGGTGTCCTTGCCGGCCACCAGGGCCTCCCACAGCGACGCGGGGTCCGCGCCCGCCGCGGTGTATAAGCCGGGTGCGGTCAGCCGCACCGCATCGAGGTTCGTCATCGCGTCACTCACCCCGCCTGCGCCAGGATCAGCGAGCAGTTCTGCCCGCCGAAACCGAAGGAGTTGGACAGCACCGTGGTCACCGGCGTGTGCCGCTGCTCGGTGACGATGTCCAGACCGCGGGTCACCTCGTCCGGCTCGTGGAAGTTGAGCGTCGGCAGCACGGCCTGCCGCTGCAGGCTGAGCACCGACAGCACCGCCTCGGCCGCCCCGCTGTTCGCCAGCGAATGGCCCATGGCGGACTTGTTGCCGGTCACCGGGATCCGGCCCACCCGCTCGCCGAACACGGTGTGCAGCGCCGCCGCCTCACAGGTGTCGTTGGCCTCGGTCGAGGTGCCGTGCGCATTGACGTGGTCGATGTCGTCCGGGGTCAGCCCGCCGTCCGCGAGCGCCGCCCGGATACAGGTGGCGTAGTCGGAGCCGTCGCGGGAACTGGACGTCATCTTCACCGCCTCGGTCACCCCGGCGTAGCCCGCGACCCGGGCCAGCACCCGGGCGCCCCGGGCCTCGGCGTGCGCCCGCGACTCCAGCACCAGGAACGCGGCGCCGTCCCCGATGACGAACCCGGAGCGGTCCTTGTCGAACGGGCGGCTCAGCTCCGCCGCGTCCCGGTCCCCGGCCGGCGCCAGCGCACCGATCCCGTAGAACGCGGCGACCGAGGCCAGCGTCGTCAGGCTCTCCGCGCCGCCGGCCAGCGCCACGTCGAGGGTGCCGCTGCGGATGTAGCGGTACGCGCTGCCGATGGCCATCCCGCCCGCGGCGCAGGCGTCCGCGTGCGTCTCCAGCACCCCGGCCGCACCGAAGTAGTCGGCCAGCCGCGCGGTGGCGGTGTCCGGCTGGACCCGCTCGTGCCGCCGCGGGTCCGGCCCGCCCGCGTCGAGGTATGCGTCCAGGTCCAGCGCGCCCGCCTCGAAGTCCACATGGTCGGCCAGACCGGCGAGTTCGGCGGGCTCCATCACCATGCGGTTGCAGGCGAGGAAGACGCCGCCGCGCTCGGAGTCCAGGCGCCGCGGCAGTCCGCTGCGCTCCCAGGCCTGGGCGGCGGCGTGCCAGGCGAGCGCGCCGGCCGGCCCCAGCGGGCGGGCCTCCGGCGGCACCGCCTCCTCCAGGGACCGCCGTACCGCGGGGTCGATGTGGGCCGAGACGGCGCAGGGCACGCCCCACTCCTTGTGGAGCGGGTGCTCGGCGATGAGGGTGTTCCCCTGCGCGAGATGGTCGAACAGCGCCTCGGGGTCGGTCAGTCGACCGGCCACCAGGCCGATACCGGTCACCACGACCTCATGACCGGCCCCGGCGGGTATGTGGGGGTTCACTTGCATTCCTTTCGCACGTCGAACGCCTTCGGCGGCGGCCGGCCAGGGTCAGCCGACGGGCTGGGCGTGCCCCAGCGCGGCCAGCGCCGCGCGGACGCCCTCGGCCATCACCTCGTCACCGGTGGCCGCCTCCAGCGCGGCACCGCAGCCGGCGCACTGGACCTTGCCGGACGGCGCGATCTGCGCCTTGTCGGCGGCGCATTCGGTGCAGGCCTCGGGAAGGTGGTCGAAGATCCGGTGGGTGAACGCCGCCCAGTGCGCGCTGGTGGCCGCCGCGGCGACCTCGTACGGGCGCATCCCGGCGTGCACCTGCTCCTCGCTGTAGCCGAACGCGCTGCGCCGCAGCACCTCGGCGGCCAGCTCGGAGATCCCGCCGCGCTCGTCGTAGAGCTGCTCCGACCCGCCGAGCGCCGACGCCAGCTGGTCGAGCACATTGGACTTGGGCAGCGCCACGCCGAGCTTGGTCTCCATCTCGAAGCGGAATTCGACCAGGTCGAGGGATTCGGCCCCGAGGTCGGAGACGAGGGTGGCGTCCGCGGTGATCTCATCGACGCTGCTGCCCAGCACCTGCGCCAGTCCCTCGCGGACGATGTCGTGGATCCGGTCTGCCTCATAGGGGTTCTGCATGGTTCTCTCCTCGTTTCGAAAGCACTCTGCACGCCACCTTTTACCGGCCATGGAAACACTGGAAAACGGCAGCGGAAATTACTTGGCGGCACGTTTCGTCAACCGGACGAAAACCGGAAGGAAAGTGCGGTGAGAGGACATGACTGAGCCCGCGACGGTTTTACACAGAACGGCTTCGCAAAGCCGGAATGAATTACCGGAAAACCGTCGGAAAATTCTGCTCAGTACGCCCGGCAGGAGGCGGCGGCCGCCAGCGCGGCACACTCGGCCCCGGGCCGCTGAACGCCGGGGCACTCTCCCGGGAAGCGGGAAGCCCGGCCACCTGACGTCGTTACGGACATTGCTTCAGACATCGCTTCAGACATCGCTGAACGCGTGACACATGCCATCCCCCGTAGCAAATGATCCCCCCGATACCTGCTTACACAGGAACAGGCCGTAATACGTCGGCGAAACCACTTCGTCGTGGCCCACCGAAAGGACCTGCACCGCCTCTCCCGGAGGCGCGATAAAAACGTTACCAGAGCTCCCCAGAAGCGTCACGGAAATGTGCGGTAGGTCACGTGACCCAATCTCTTCCCCGCGGGGTCAACTCAAAAGGTTCCGTGGTAATGAAAAACTTAACGTGGGATTCACATACCCGCGGGCCTGTTTTTCCGTCCCGAACCGTCCCGAAAACCGACCCGGCCGCCTAATTCAACCGCCGCGCATACCCCGGCAGCAGCTTCCCCTGATTCACACTCACCGCACCCACCAGACGCTCCCCCCGGTAGTGCGCCACCAGCACCGCACCCTCCGCAGCGGACCCCGCCTCCACCACCTCGCGGTCACCCGTACCCGGCAGCCCCACCGACCGGATCCGCAACCCGAACGCCGCCGTCCAGAACGACGGCACATGCACATACGGCTCGGCCGCCGCCGGCCCCGCCAGCAGATTCCGCCCCGCCAGCTCACCCTGCGCGGCCGCATTGCTCCAGTGCTCCAACGGAACCGGCCCCTCCGCCGTCCGCACCGCCTCACACCACGCCGCGTCCCCGGCCACCACCACCGCCGGATCCGTCACACCCGCACCACCGGCACCACCCGCGGCCCGCGCGAACAGCCGCTCGTCACAGTGGATCCGCCCGGACGGCAACGCCAGCCCCGACCCCACCAGCCACCCCGTGGCCGGCACCATCCCGATCGCCACCACCACCAGCGACGCGGACACCTCCGCCCCGTCCGCCAGCACCACCGCCCGCACCCGGCCGCCCGCGGCCGCCGCGAAACCCCGCACACCCACGCCCAGCCGCAACGCCACCCCCGCCCGGCCCGCCGCCTCCGACACCACCTCCGCCACCGTGCCGCCCAGCGCCCGCAGCGGCGCACCGAACGGCTCCACCAGCGTGACCTTCACCCCCAGCCCGCTCAGCGACGACGCCAGCTCCACCCCGACGAACCCGGCACCAACGATCACCACCTCATCGGCCCCACCGGCCACCTCGGCCCGCAACCGCCGGACGTCCGCCAGCCCCCGCACCGTCACCACCCCGTCCGGCACCCCGGCCCCGGGCCACTCCCGCGCCTTCGCACCCGGCGCCAGCACCACCCCGTCGTACGGCAGCTCCGCACCGTCGGCCAGCCGCACCCGCCGCCGCTCGCGATCCAACCCGACCGCCCCGGTCCCCCGGATCCAGCGGGCGCCGAACTCCCCCTCACCCGCCAGCCGGATGTCGTCCCCGGTCATCGTCCCGGCCACCACCTGCTTCGTCAGCGGCGGCCGGTCGTAGGGCAGTTCCCGCTCGTCCGACACCACCGTCAGCCGGCCGTCGAACCCCTCGGCCCGCAGCGACCCCGCGGCCCGCACCCCCGCGAGACCCGCCCCCACCACGACGACCTCGCGCAACGCTCAGGCCCCCTCGACCACGAGCGCCCGCACCGGACACGCCCGCACCGCGGCGGCCACCTTGCCCGCCAGCCCGTCCGGCACCTCCGGCGCCACCACCAGGCGCTCGTCGTCATCGAGCGCGAACACCTCGGGCGCCACCAGCGCACACTGCCCGAGCCCGTCACACACGTCCCGGTCGACCCGGATCTCCACCATCCCGCTACCCCCCACCGCTCTCACCCTGCTCCTGATACCGCGTCAGCGCTCGTACCGCAGCGGCAGCTCCACCAGCCCCCGGATCGCATCCGACGGCAGCCACCGCACCTCCTCCGCCGGCACCGCCAGCTCCAGCGTGCCGAACCGCCGCAGGATCTCGGTCAGCGCGATCGTCGCCTCCTGACGGGCCAGCCGCTGCCCCAGGCAGAAGTGCGGCCCCACCCCGAACGACAGATGCTGCGCGGTCGCCCGCCCCAGGTCGAACGCATGCGGATCCTCCCGCACCTCGGGATCCCGATTCGCCGCGTTCAGCAGGAACCGCACCAGCTCCCCCTTACGGATCACCACCCCGCCCGCCTCGACGTCCTCCAGCGCCACCCGGTTCACGGTCGTCATCGCCGACCCCCGGAACCGCAACGCCTCCTCCACCGCCGCACCGACCAGCGACGGATCCGCCCGCAGCGCCGCCAGCTGCTCCGGATGCGCCAGCAGATCGTGCAACGCGTTGGCCAGCAGATTCGTGACCGTGTCATGCCCCGCGATCAGCAACACCGCCGCGAACGACGACAGTTCCTCATCACTGAGCGCACTCCCGTCCTCGAACCGCGCCGCGATCAGCTCACTGAGCAGATCCTCCGTCGGCCGCTCCCGCTTCGCCCCGATCAGCCCGATGCAGTACCCGAACAGCTCCGCGGCCGCCGACTGCATCGCCTCCAGCGACGGCGCCGCCGAGATGTCCATCGCCCACTGCCGGAACGGATCCCGATCCTCCGCCGGCACCCCCAGCAGCTCGCAGATCACCTCCAGCGGCATCGGATACGTGAACTCCTCGATGAAGTCCGCCGTACCGCGGTCCCCCAGCTTGTCCAGCAACTGGTCGGTGATCTCCGCGATCCGCGGCTCCAACTGCCGCACCGCCCGCGACGCGAACGCCGCACTCACCAGCCGGCGGTGCCGCGCGTGATCCGGGTCGTCCTGCTCCAGCAGCATCACCGCCATCCCCGGCACCAGCGCCCCGTGCGGCGCATGCGTGTGCACGTCGTTGGACAGCCGCGGATCGCTCAACAGCTCCCGCGTCAGCGCCGCCCCGAGCACGGTCCAGGTCTCCTGCCCGTTCAACTGCCGGGTACGGATGATCCCGTGCCGCTTCGCCAGCCGGTCCAGCTCCTGCTCCAGCCCCGCCGTCGACGCCAGCTCGGCCAGATCCACCACTTCGGTCATGACGTACTTCCCCCTGATTCCCCCTGGTTGGCCCCGGAACGCTCAGTCCCGGAGCAATTGCACGGCAAACTGCGCCAGTTGCGCATCCATCGCGGACGACCGGCTGCCGGCGATCCCCGACCGCATCAGGGCCGCCCCCTCGACCAGCGCCACGAACGTCTCGGCCCGGGCCCGGCAGAACTCACCCGACCAGTCCGGCCGCCCCTGCTGGACGTACGCCTCCACATGGGCCACGTACTTCCGGTAGAACTCCCGCACCACGGTGGCGATCTCGTCGTCCCGCGCCGCCAGCGCCCACACCTCGACATACAGCCGGACCAGCTGCGGATCGTCCTGCTCGGCGAGGACCACCCCCACCACCTCGTCGGGGTTCGCCGGCCCCGCCGGCAACTCGATGGCCGACGGGTCGTCCCGCACCATCCGCAGCCCCGTCGTCTCCGCCAGCCGCTCCAGCGAACGCTCCAGCGCCCGCTCCAGCACGGCCTTGATCAGATCCGCCCGGGTCGGGAAGTAGTGCTGCAGATGCCCGACCCGCACCCCCGCCTCACCGGCGATCGCCCGCAACGAGGCATCCGACCCCTTGGCCACCAGCACGGCCTCGGCCGCGTCCAGCAGACTCGTCCGCCGAATGCTCCCCTGCCGCGTCAGCGTCGAGCCCTTACCGGCCCCGCCGTCCTTCTCCTCGCTCATGACACCTCGACCCCGACGCCCGCCTTCTCCAGCGCCGCCACGACGTCCTGCGGCACCGGCGTCATCTCCGGGAACACCACCCCGCGCGGCGCGGCCGCCCCGTCCTCGCCCAGCACCCGGCGCAGCCCCAACAGCCCGCCCAGCGCCGTGAGATGAGCCTGCCCGGCCGGATCCGTCAGCACGGCCGTACGCCGCTGACCGCCCCGCCCGCGCACATCGATCCGCAGGCACGCACTGCCGCCCTCACCCGGCGAATACAGCATCGACCGCCGCGTCGACTGGAACTTCTCACCACGCCCCCACCGGAAGAACCCGGTCTTCTTCAGCGCCAGCAGCGTCGACGTCGACGAATTGGCACTGAACCCGATCCGCGTGAGGGCGGTGTCCACCCCCAGCACCAGCGGCAGCGTGAACTGCTCCGGCGTGTCGATCCGCGCGACCTTCGTCCGGTGCTCCCCGATGGCCACATGGCCGGCCCCGGACAACGGCATGATCATCCGCCGCTGCCCGCCCTCGGTCACCTCGTAGTCCAGCCCCAGCCGGTCCATGAACTCCACCGAGTCCGTGCCCGCCCGGTCCTTCAGGTCGTACCGGATCGCGATCTCCACCGCCGACGCCCCGCCGACCTCGGCCGCCAGCGCGGCCGCGACCAGCGCCGTCACCCCGCCCATCCAGCTCGACGACAACAGCACCGGCGCCTTCGGCGGGTTCACCGCCGCCACCGCCACCGCCCGCTGCAGCCGCGCCGTCCACCGTGTGATGTCCACATACGGCACACCACCCCGGATCGCCGCCAACAGCACCCGGTCCTCGGGGTCGTTCACCGTGCTGATCACGGCCCGCACCTTCGCCGAGAACGGCTCCGGATCACTCAGATCCCACCGTCGCACCGCCGCGCCGACCTCCTCGGCCAGCGCCGCCCCACGCTCCGGCGTACGCCCCGTCAGGAGCAACGGCCACGAAGTAGCCGCCAGCCGCGCCAAATCCCCGCCAACGGTCCCGTAGCCACCCACCACAAGAACCGGGCCCGTCACATCAAGCTGGATGTCATCGTCCACAACCCCGACACTAGGTCACGCGACCTAGAAACACAACGACGATCTACGTCACACCGGCCGGCCCAGACCCACGACCTGCCCTCACACCCCCACCCCGGGCCCGCCGGCCGCCCGTCACGCACCCACCCGACGCCCCCAGGGCCCCAGGGCCCCACGATGCCCCCAGAACGCAAAAAAGCCTCGCCCCGAGTTGAATTACTTCAACTCGGGGCGAGGCTTTATCAAAATTTGTTCGGCGGCGTCCTACTCTCCCACAGGGTCCCCCCTGCAGTACCATCGGCGCTGAAAGGCTTAGCTTCCGGGTTCGGAATGTAACCGGGCGTTTCCCTAACGCTATGACCACCGAAACACTATG
>NZ_JAZBJP010000036.1:0-77296 GCF_036352915.1 Streptomyces bugieae | reverse complement strand
AGAGCGCATCGGCAAACGCATCAACAACGAACGCGTCGACGAAGCCCTCTCCCTCAACCCCGACATCGTCTCCACCGCCTGCCCCTTCTGCCTCGTCATGCTCACCGACTCCGTCAACGGCAAGAAGAACGACGGCAAGGCAAAGGAATCCATCCAGGTCGTCGACGTCGCCCAGCTCCTGCTGGACTCGGTGAAGACGCCGACCGACCCGACGGACGAGCCGGAAGCGGCGAACGAGCCGGAGCCGGAACCGGTGAAGTAGCCCACACCTGAAAAACCCCGAGTGGGGGTGCACGTGAGCGATCACGTGCACCCCCACTCAGCTTTTCGGTGGGGGGAGCAACGGCGAGCAACCCCCGCGGCGGGACGGCCACGTGCGCGGGAGGCACCGCACAGCGCAGCGCATGTCACAGCTCAGCCCCAAACGCACCCCCATCTCCCCACTCGGCCACCCGTCCCGCAGGGACCAGGTACTTTCGAAGGCGTGGCTGGATTCAGGATGGGTCGCGGACGGGATGCCCGCCCCGCGCAGAACGGACAGCAGGGGCAGGCGCAGCAGGCGCCGTACGGGCAGCAGCAGGGGCCGTACGGGCAGCAGGCCGCGCCGCCACCGCACGGGCAGTGGCAGCAGTACGGCGGCGGACCGCAGGGGCAGGGGCAGCCGCAGCAGTACGGCGAGCCCGAGTACTTCGGCGATGCCGGCGGCGCCGGCTACGCACCGTACGGCGGCGACAACAACCCCGGCAGCACCCGGCAGTTCAGCATCGGCGAGGCGCCGGACGCCCACGGCCCGTACCCCGATCAGTACGGCAACGGCCCGGACGGCGGTGAGTACGCCGCCGGCGGCACGTACCGCGCCGGCCAGTCCGCCGCCCCGCCGGCCGGCCCCCGGCTGCACTGGAAGCAGCTGCTGTCCGGCATCGTGCTGCGTCCCGACGCGACGTTCTGGCAGATGCGGGACCACACGGTCTGGGGCCCGGCCCTGACCGTCACGTTCATCTACGGCCTGCTCGCGGTCTTCGGCTTCGACAAGGCCCGTGAGGACGTGCTGAACGCCACGCTCTCCAACAGCATCCCCTGGGTGCTGATCACCGCCGTGATGTTCATCATCGGCAGCCTGATCCTGGGCGCGGTCACCCACACCCTGGCCCGCCAGCTCGGCGGCGACGGTGCCTGGCAGCCGACCATCGGCCTGGCCATGCTGATCATGACGATCACGGACGCGCCCCGGCTGCTGTTCGCGATGTTCCTCGGCGGCGACTCCACGCTCGTCCAGGTCCTGGGCTGGCTGACCTGGCTCGCCACCGGCTATCTGCTGACCTCCATGGTCAGCAAGTCGCACGACCTGCCGTGGCCGAAGGCGCTCGGCGCCTCCGCGATCCAGCTGGTCGCGCTGCTGGCGCTGCTCAAGCTGGGCACGCTGTAGGCGACGGCCCGACCCGGCCACGCGTCAAGGGCCCGTCCCGGAGCACTCCGCTCCGGGACGGGCCCTTCGCCGTACGGGGGCGCCGCGCGCGATCGCCGTACCGGCAGCCGCCGTTACGCGAACCGCTGCCCCGTCGACCCGTCACACGCCCGCAGCCGCAGCGGCTCCTTCGCGCCGTCCAGCGTCAGGCAGAGCGACTGCGCGGCGGCCGGCCGGATCGTGCCGTCCGTCTGCCGGGCGAACTGCTGGTTGGCCACGCCCGAGCAGTTCCACAGCACCAGCCCGGCCCCCGGCTCGTACCGTCCGCCCGGCACGTCCAGGCACCGGTCCTGGGTCAGCCCGACGTGCACCGACCGCTGGTCTGCGTCGTACCACCAGTCCTGGTGGCGCTGCCCGTTGCAGTCCCAGCCTCCGACCACCGTGCCGTTGCGGCTGGCGCCGCCGGTCGCGTCCACACAGCTGCCGGTGGCGGCGTTCCGCAGCGGCCGGTACGCGTCGTCCCAGGCGCCCGGGTAGAGCTTCGGCCGCCCGGTGCTCGCCGGGTCCGCGCAGGACGCCTCGCGCAGTCCCGGTGCCGCGTACAGCTGGGTCAGGCAGGAGGCGAACGCCGCGTGCCCGCGCGCGTTGGGGTGGAAGGACTGCCGCACCGAATTGGAGTCGGGCGGGAAGGGGTTGGTGAGGTTCACGTACAGCCCGCGCGCCCAGGTGTCCTCCATGCACACCTCGTGGCCGTGGAAGAGCCGCGAGGCGTCGAGGTAGGTCACGCCGGTGTCCTGCGCGACCTCGCGGACGCCCCGTTCGAAGGCCGGTACGGCGGCGTTGCGCCCCCAGCCGGCGTCGGAGGTGTAGCCCGTGCAGCCGCCCGGCAGCTTCCCGGGGAAGTGCGGGTTGTCCTCCACGTCCGGCCCGATGGGGCTCGGGTACGACATCACCACGAGCCGGTAGTCGCCGTCGGCGTACCCCGCGTTCCGCATCACGGTCCGCAGGTCGTTCAGCGTCCGCTCGATCTTCGGCACCAGCCCGTCGACCCGCGCCTGCCACCCCGGCCGGTACTTCGGCTCGCAGGTGCCCTGGAGCAGGAACCAGTGCTCCACGCAGTCCGTCATCACCGGCCCGAACTGCAGGTCGTCATTGGCGCCGGCCACCAGGAGCACCATCTTCAGCCGGGTGTTCCGGGCCGCGATCGCCAGGCTGTCGCTCTGCACCAGCTCATCGGCGTACTGCTTGCTGCCGCCGATCACGATGTTCCCGCTGTACGCGCCCGAGCACGCGACGTTGTACGTGACGTCGGCCGCGATGCCGGTGCGGTGGATCGCCGCGTCCGGCGACCGGTGGCACCAGTTGGTGGGCCCGTCGGTCCCCGGCTCGTACGTCCCGACGCCCTCGCCGGAGATCTCGCTGTCGCCCAGCGAGATCAAGGAGGTCTTGCGCTCGGCGAGCGGCCGCTCGGCCGGGTCCCCGTAGAGCTTGACCGCCTCCTGCGCCCGGACCTTCTCCAGCTCGGGCGGCAGCGGTGTGGTGGCCGTGATCGTCGCCCGGCCGGTACCGCCCGCGGCTCCGCCGGCGGCACTCGCCCCGCCGCCCGCCGCCAGGGTGAACACCATCCCCAGCACCGCTGCCGAGCCCACGACCGCACCACGTAAACCAGATCGTCCGCGCCACCCGTGCCCCGCACGTCTCCCGCGTCTCGTACGCACCCTGCGGCCTCCCCTCCGGTCTGCTGTTACCGCGGGTTGTACTCGCAAGTAGGCCCGGGCGGAACACCGGGAACGCCATTGGCCGAAAGACGCGCACAGACCGCACGACAACGCGCACCCCCACCCACCGCCCCCAACGAACAAGGGAGCCGGCCGAGGCCAACTCCCTTGTGTGGTGCGGTACTTACCGGGTCAGGCGTCGAGGATCTGGCCCTCGCGCCGGACCACCGGCGGCTCGACGCTCCAGGGGAAGTTGATCCAGTCGTCCGTGCGCTTCCAGACGTACTCGCACTTCACCAGCGAGTGCGACTTCTCGTAGATCACCGCGCTGCGCACCTCGGCCACGGTTTCCAGGCAGAAGTCGCGCACCAGCTTCAGCGTCTTGCCGGTGTCGGCCACGTCATCGGCGATCAGCACCTTCTTCTCCGAGAAGTCGATCGCGTTCGGGACCGGCGCCAGCATGACCGGCATCTCCAGGGTGGTCCCCACGCCGGTGTAGAACTCGACGTTCACCAGGTGGATGTTCTTGCAGTCCAGCGCGTAGGCCAGGCCGCCCGCGACGAACACGCCGCCCCGGGCGATCGACAGCACGATGTCCGGCTCGTACCCGTCGTCCGCGATCGTCTGCGCCAGCTCGCGGATCGCCCCGCCGAACCGCTCGTACGTCAGGTTCTCCCGCACGTCACTCACGAATCTCTCAGACCTTCTCTGTTTCGAGCTACGACCTGGCCCTCGGCCCACGGCCCGGGCCCGGCCCACGGCGCCCCGCCGTGGGCGGCCTCACACCTTCGTACGGTGGAAATTCCGGAACGACCGGGACGGCGTCGGGCCGCGCTGCCCCTGGTAGCGGGAGCCGTACCGCTCGCTGCCGTAGGGGTGCTCAGCCGGCGAGGTCAGCCGGAACATGCACAGCTGCCCGATCTTCATGCCCGGCCACAGCTTGATCGGCAGCGTGGCCACGTTGCTCAGCTCCAGCGTCACGTGCCCGCTGAACCCCGGGTCGATGAACCCGGCGGTGGAGTGCGTCAGCAGTCCGAGCCGCCCCAGCGAGCTCTTGCCCTCCAGGCGCGAGGCGACGTCGTCCGGCAGGCTGATGACCTCGTACGTCGAGGCGAGCACGAACTCACCCGGGTGCAGGATGAACGCCTCGTCGCCCTCCGGAACCACCTCACGGGTCAGGTCGGGCTGCTCGACGGCGGGGTCGATGTGCGGGTAGCGGTGGTTCTCGAACACCCGGAAGTAGCGATCGAGACGCACGTCGATACTGGACGGCTGCACCATCGACTCGTCATAGGGGTCGATGCGCACCCGGCCGGCATCGATCTCGGCCCGGATGTCCTTGTCTGAGAGAAGCACGCAGACGAGGATACGCGCCCGCACCACCCCCACCGCACGACGAGGGCCCGGCCCCACCAGGGACCGGGCCCACCACCCTCGGACGATCGATCCACGCGCACGCGACGACGTGGATCACCACCGCTACGGGTTGATCACTACCGCTTCGCGTGCTCGACGGGCACCGCATGCCGCAGCCGAGCACAGCGCGGGCAGCGCAACAGCCGTCCGGGACCGAGCCGGTCGGTGGTCTGCATCGGGAACGAAGCGGTGCTGAACACGTGGCCCTCGGCACAACGTACGACGGTGCGCTCCATCAAGTCCCTCTCCCAACTGCGTGGACAACAAAAGCCACATTAGGGGATGAACTGGGCGCCATCACAGGCGGCACTCCGGGCCCCCACCGTACGCCCCAACTCCCGCCCCGCACACCCGCATCCCGCGCGGACCGCACCCCCGCGCCGCCCCCTCTTCCCACCCCACCCGGACATGCCAAATGCACCGCGGGGCGGCGATGGGGTAGAGTGTGCGACGATGTTCCGCTCTCGGACGAGAGGGAATGACGCGGGTGTAGTTTAATGGTAGAACATGAGCTTCCCAAGCTCAGAGCGCGGGTTCGATTCCCGTCACCCGCTCCATACGGAAGCCCCAGGTCAGCGACCTGGGGCTTGTTCGTTGCCTGGACCTCTCCGGCATGGGTGTGTCCTCCACGTGCCCCATCTCGCCAAAACGCCCCAGGCGGACGGGGTCTGACGCCCAGCCCACACCCCCGGGAGCGAGCGCCCACCCGGATCGCGAGACGCGTTCTTCGCGGCTGCACCACACGCCTGCTGCGCGTGTGCGATTTCGCTTTCACAAAGCGGGAGTTGACCGCCGTAGCGAATCCTCGTCGCCGCGGCCGCCTCACATGAGGCCCGGCAAGAATCCTCTCCGTTGCCGGCCCGACCGAAGGATGACGACGGAACCAGCCTTCCGGCGAGGAGCAACGGGCAAGCCGTTGGCAACGTGCAAGGCGTTGGCGGCGGGGATCATGACCGCCCTGCAGGGTCGGCAGAGAAGGGGCCCGCATCTTCGGAAGCCGGCGCCGCCGCACTCCGACGGCTCTCCTCCATGGCGGCGGTGAACTGAGTGCTGGTCGGTGGCGGATGGGGCAGTGGGCGTGCGGCTTGGGGGCGCAGTCCGTCGAAGATCACGCACCTGGGGCGCGGTGTCACCGGTGTGAGCGGCGCGCAGGGCCGGGTCACCGCCGTGGTGCTCGACGACGGCACCCGGCCGGCCGCCGACACGTGCGGGCGCCACCGGCCGACCAGCGAGATCTGGGCCCGGGTCGCTCCGGTACCGGGAGACCCTTCCGTGTGCTCCGGTTCCGGAGCACACGGAAGGGTGGCGGAGCCGTCCCGGTGACCGACTGGAGGTCAGGGTTCGACGACCGGTGCGCTGTCGCTGGACGGGGACAGGATGGCCGACGGGGTGACCGCGCCGGCGAAGCTGACCTCATAGCCGTGGTTGAGGAGGATGAGCGTCAGGGTGAGCGTCTCGTTCACCCGGGCGACGCCCTGGGCGTCGGTGTTGGCGATGCCCAGGACGTTGCTGCCGGCCTTGAAGAGGATCGGCTGGTTGGGCACCGGAAGGCCGGTGACCTGGTCGGTCAGCGTGGCCGTCAGGAACGGGAAGTACACGTGCGGCGGGAACAGCTTCGACAGCGCCGGGGTCGCGGTCAGCGAGGTGGCGTGGACGGGGACGAAGTAGGTGAAGCCGCCCACCAGAGTGGTGCTGCCACCAGGGGTGGTGACGGTGACGTCCGCGGGACCGGCCGCGCCGGGCGGAGTGGTCGCGGTGAGCTGCGTACCGGTGGCGTTGACCGTCACGCCGGTCGCGGGGTTGCCGCCGATGTCGACGCTCGCCCCGGTCAGGTTGGTGCCGGTGATCGTCACCACCGTGCCGCCCGTGATGGGCCCCTGGTTGGGGGTGATGGTGCTGATCGTCGGGGGGAACTGGATGACGCTGACGTTGGCCGAGGCGATGTTGCTGACGTAGACCTTGTTGTTGGGGGCGACCACCAGGGCGATCGGCTGGCTGCCGACCGGGATCGGGGCGCCGACGACCAGGTTGGTGGTGGTGTCGATCACCGACACGTTGTTGGAGCCACGGTTGGCCGTGTAGGCGTTGCCGTCCGGGCCGACCGTGATGCCCCACGGGTTGGTGCCGACGGGGATCGTGGTGATGATCGTGTCCGTGGTCGTGTCGATCACGGACACGTTGTTCGACCCGATGTTGGCGACGTAGGCGTTGCCGTTGGGGGCGATCGCCACGAAGTTCGGCTGGTTGAGGCCGGGGATCGTGGTGATGACGGTGGCGGTGGCGGTGTTGATCACCGTCACGGAGTTGCCGTTCCGGTTGGCGACGTAGGCCTTGCCGTTGGGGGCGACCGCGATGCCGACCGGCCCGCTGCCGGTGGGGATCGCGGCGCCGACGACCAGGTTGGTGGTGGTGTCGATCTCCTGCACGCTGTTCGCCCCGAAGCGGCTGACGTAGACGTTGCCGCTGGGGATGACCGCCGCCGCGGCGGGGCCGCCGCTGAGGGGGATGGTGGTGATGACGGTGCTGGTGGCGGTGTCGATCACCGTCACGTTGTTCGAGATGTTGTTGGGGACGTAGGCGTTGCCGTTGGGGGCGACGGTCAGCCAGGCCGGTGTGGTGCCGGTGGGGATCGGTGCGCCGATGACGGTGTCCGTGGCGGTGTCGATGGTGAACACGTTGCTCGACCCGGAGTTGGCGACGTAGAGGTCGCCGTTGGGGATGAACGCCAGCCCGACCGGGTTGGTGCCGACGGGGATGGACGTGACCGCCAGGAAGGTGCGCACCGGCGCGGCCGTCCGGTTCACCGCCCCCGCCCCGGCGACCGGCGGCGCCTGGCCGAGGAGGAGAGTTGTGCTCAGGAGTTCCTGCGACGGCGACTGAACGTGGGTATTCATGTGGACCCCTTTGGTGGGGGCCGCCCGGGCCCCGGCACACCCCTGCGCGGGGAAGAGCACAGGTCCGGTGATCCCTGTCCGGGGCACCACACACCACAGCCGCGGCCACAGGCCACAGATTCACCACAACACGGCGGGCTGCGCACCCCCGAGAAGGGATGGGCAGCCCGTTTGGTTCGGTAGCGGCTTCATCCCCACCTCGCGCGACAGCGAAACATCCCCGCCCGCGGCCCCCGTCCGCCGCCGGTTCCCGCCCGCACGGCCTCACCCGCGGCCGCACCGGGGGCGATGCGCCAGACCCCGCTCCTCGACCCGTTTCCGCGTGTACGCCTCGAAGTTCACGGCGCCGGCATCCTCGCGGAGGGACGGGTGGACCATGATCCCTGAACCTGCGGGTCGGAGGAGGGCCCTCCGCCGCGAGCGTCCCGGCCTGTTTCGCGGATCGCCCCTGACGGTCCCGTCCCGCTCGGCGGGTTCGGGCGCCGTGGGGCCCCGGTCCGGGTCACGGGGCGGTTCGGGGCTCTGATTATGCTGGGCCGCTGCGCGGTGGGTGCGCGACGGGTGCGCCGCTCCGGTTGCTCTTGGGAGAGGTGTGGGTATGGCCAAGCCTGTGCGTGCGGCGGTCGGGAAGGTGTGGATCAAGTGCACCTTCTGTCAGGGCGATCTGTTTCGGGACCGTGAGGTGAAGCTCAACAGCTCCGGCATGGAGATCATGGGCTTCGGCTGGGCGAACGAGTCGGCGACCGGGCTGATCTGCTGGAACTGCGGCTATGTGCACCTGTTCGTGAACAGGGATCTCGAGCTGTACAAAGTGAAGAAGGACAAGGGGTGAGGTAGGTCCCCCTCGGCGCGCGGGTTCGGTTCTCGTCACCCCGCTCCATGGCGAAGGCCCCGGTCGGTGACCGGGGCCTTGTGTGTTGCCGGGCCGGCTTCCGTGCGTGCGGGGCGCGGGCTCGGTGCGTGATGTGGGGGCGCGGGGCTCAGCGCTTGATGAGCTTGCCGACCGCGTTGGCCTCCCATGCCTGGTCGGTCAGGAACTTCCAGGACAGGTTGATGAATCCGTGGTCGCCCCAGCCGGAGCCCCAGGAGTTCTCCACCCGCACGCCCTTGCTGTTGTAGCCGACGATGGCCATCGCGTGGCCGCCTGCCATGGGGTCACCGGCCGTCAGGGAGTAGCGGTAGGAAGCGGCCGTCCGGGGAGTGACGGCGAAGAAGCTGTTGTGGACCGGCATCGCGACGGTGACCGGCAAACCCTTGGCGAGCGCCGCCTTCACCTCGGCCTGCAACCGGCTTCCGGTGTGCAGCGGGGTGTAGCCGGACAGCTTCCACTTCGCGGCGTTCCTGGTCTGGTCGGCGGTCGGCTGGGTGGTGTAGTCGAAGTCCCCCTGCCAGTAGTGGGACTTGGCGTCGACGCCCTGCTTCATGGCGATCCGGAAGTGATCGGCCAAGGAGGTCCCGCGCTGCTGCCCCTTGACGACCTGCGCGTAGGTGAACATGGGCGCCTGGGGCCCGCCGGAGATCTTCTGCTCGCGCTCCAGGAGGCCGTACGCCGTGTAGTCCACGGCCCAGGCGGCGCAGGAACCGACCTGGCCCTGGTTGCCGGGGGCGGGCGCGTACTTGCTCAGGTCGACGCTTTCGGGCAGGGCGGCCCGGGCCGTCGAGGGCTTCGCCCCGACCAGGGCGCCGGGCGCGAGCGCCGACAGCCTGGGCTTGAGGGCCTTGCCGAGCGCGGTCGTCCGACCGTTCTCCTTGGACGGCACCGCGCCGGTGCCGAAGCGTTTCGGCTTTCCGGCCGCCGTCTGCGGTATCCGCGACGCCTCGGCGGTGGCCGCACGGTGGTCGGCGGTCTTCCGGGGGGCGGTCGTCTCGGTGGCCGCCGACGACACACCGACGGTGACGGCGCCGACCACCCCCGCCGAGGCAAGCGCGATCACCGCACGCGACCTGCCGCCCATCGCCTTCCACCGGTGCGAACCGTGACTCATCGATGTCCTCGTTCCTTCGGAATCTTCTGCTGTCAGGGACCTGACAGTGAGGGAGATTCCTCAGGTCGCGAGGGATAACAGGAATTGCGGTGCCGGAAAGAAAATTCCCTTGGCGGGGACGGGAGTTGGATCAGTCGGAGAAGTCCTGGGTGAGCCAGACGGTGCCGTTGGCGTCCCGGTGGACGCCTATGCCGACGTGGCGGAACGTCGTGCTGAGGATGTTCTGCCGGTGGCCGTCGTTGGGCGGCTTCTCGTCCAGCATGGACTGCGTCAGGCCGACGGCGGCGGAGGCGATCTGCTGAGGGTCCGGCCCCGCCGAGGCCTGCCCGATGTTCTCCCCGGCCGCCCCCCAGTGCACGCCCTGGGCCGTTTCCCGGTCGCCCAGCGGCGCTTCACCGGGGCACTGGTGGGACAGGCCGCATCCGTCGTCCATCACGGTGTTGTGGGCCTGGGCGCTGCGGGTGAGACCGGTGGCGAGGGTGTAGGGCGGCAGGCCGTGGTCGGCCCGCGCCTTGTTGATCACGGCGAGGACCTGCTGGGCGGGGTCGACCGTCCGGCTCGGCCGGGGCGTCGGGGTCGGCGACGGGGTCAGCGGCGGACGGGCGGGCCGTTCGTCGCGGCTCGCCGCGGTGGTCTCCCGGCGGCTCGGCGCGGCCTTGGGACGCGCGGGAGGCGTGCTGGTGGAACGCCGGACCGAGGGTTCCGGGCCGGGCGAGCTCGCCGACGTCGTGGCGGGCACGCTGCGGGGCACGGCCGCCGCGCTCGTGGTGTCGTGGCCGCCGGAGGGGACGAGGGTGAGGGTCAGGGCGGCTGCGGCAGCGGTGGCGGTCACCGCGGCGCCGCCGGCGACCGCGCTCGCGCCCCGGGGGCGGGACTGCAGGATCCGGCGGACGCCCCTGCCGCCCGCCTTGGGCGCGCGATGCGCTCCCCGCCGTACCGCCGCCTTGGCCACCTGCCCGCCGCCGGTGCCGGGAATGTCCTGCCGGGAGGCGACGGAGGCGATGTTGACGACGGACGCGCCGTGGCTGCCGGACAGCAGCCAGAGCAGGCCGGCCGCCGGCGGCACCAGGCCCAGACCGACGAGCAGCCCTTCGGCCGGGACCAGACCGATCCAGTACCCCGAACACGCCGCGCAGCCGCGTGCGTGCCGGGCTATTCGCTTGCGCCACAGTGCGGAGGGGACGCCGTCCCAGTGGGCCACCATCGCCAGCAGTTCCCCGCAGCGCGGCTCTGCCGACAGCGCACGCACGACGACCCGGGCCGTCTCCAACTGGATCTTCATCCGCTGCACCCGTACCGCGGTGTGCTGCTGGGTCAGTTCCATGGCGGTGGCCACCTCTTCACGGGTGAGCTCGCCCGCGGCCTCCAGCCACCACAGCGACAGCAGTGCGCGGTCGTTCTCGTCCAGCCACCGGGTCGCCTCGGCGACCTCCCTGCGCTGTCCGGCGAGGCCCAGGCGGAGGATGGTCAGATCGACGAAGTCGGTGGCGGGATCGGCGAGGTCGGCGACGTCGTCCACCCTGGTGTCGGTCGGTGACGCCTGACTGCGGTGCCAGTGCCGGCGTATCTCGTTCATCGTCACGGCCACCAGCCAGGAGCGGAACCGGTCGGGATCACGCAGCCCGTCGAGCCCCTGCAGCATGCGGAGCATGACCTCCTGCACCACGTCGTCGACATCGGCGTGGCCGCGAAGTGCGCGGCCCACGATGTTGTAGACCAGCGGCAGAAAGCCGGTCACCAGCTCGTCCTGCGCCTGCTGATCCCCAGCACGCGCGGCCACCACAGTCGCTGCTCCAGGATGTGGGTTCACGTTCCGGCTTCCTTCCTCGCTGTGCAATCGGTCGTGCGATCGGTCGTGCCATCGGCCCTGCGATCGGTCGTGCCATGCCTGGGGATCCTCCCGCCCCGGCCGGATAACAGAAAACCTCGGGGTACTTCCCGCGGCCGGCGTCGCGCCGTCGATCAGGACCGCAACGGGGGCGGGGCACGGCGCGGGAGGCGGGTGCGGCAGGCGGGACCGGCGGCCTCGCCGGCCGCACGGCAGCGCTTGTTAGTGGGGCGTTACCGGTGCGCTAGTGCTCGCCGCGAGAGTCGTACGCGTCCAAGGGCATTGGTCGGGCCTCACGTTCTGCCTCTCTTGCTGCCTCTCCTTCTCTTCTCGGCCGCCTTTTCGGGGCGCGACGGAACCTCGGTATCCGCCTTCCCCTCTCTTTGGGTGTCCCACTTCGCTGGGCGCGCCACCTACCAGAACTTCGAACCAATGCGATGGGATCGTCATGCGTGAATTCAGCCGCCGCCGGATATTCGGGCTCGGCGTCGGAGCGGCGGCCGCGCTGTCCGTCGCCGGCTGCTCCACCGCCGGGTCGTCGGCTTCGGGCACGGTCGGAAGCAATTCCGGAAGGGGGGCGCAGGGCAAGCCGATAGGCGACGGCTCGACCGCGTACACCGGGCAGCAGCCCATGCAACCGCCCAGGCCGGAGCGGCTGCAGCCGGGGCAGAAGCCGCCGCAGTTCGTGGTCTTCTCGTGGGACGGTGCGGGCGAGGTGGGCAACGGTCTCTTTCCGCGGTTCCGCAAACTCGCCCGCGACCACAATGCCTCGATGACGTTCTTCCTTTCCGGGCTGTATCTGCTGCCCGAGTCGAAGAAGCGCATGTACCGCCCGCCGAACAACCCGGTCGGTGCCTCCGCCATCGGCTACCTCAAGGACGACCACATCAGGGAGACCCTGAAGAATGTGCGGGCGGCCTGGCTGGAGGGCCATGAGATAGGCACGCACTTCAACGGCCATTTCTGCGGTGAAGGCAGCGGCTCGGTGAAGCATTGGACGCCAGCCCAGTGGGACGACGAGATCGAGCAGGCCGTGTCGTTCGTCACCAAGTGGCGGACGAACACCGGCTTCACCGACCTCGAAGCGCTGCCGTTCGACTACGGCAAGGAGCTGGTCGGCGGCCGTACGCCGTGTCTGCTCGGCCAGGACAACCTGCTTCCCACGGCGAGGAAGCGGGGCTGGCGGTACGACGCCAGCTCGCCCGGCGGACTGCAGGTCTGGCCGGTCAAGAGGCAGGGCCTGTGGAACTTCCCGCTCCAGCAGATGCCCTTCCCCGGCCACTCCTTCGAGGTCCTCTCGATGGACTACAACATCATGGCCAACCAGTCGAAGAACTCCACCAAGGCCCCGCCGGCCAACTACCCGGGCTGGCGCAAGCAGGCCGCCGGGGCGTACATCGCCGGTTTCCAGCGGGCCTACGAGACCAACCGGGCGCCGTTCTTCATCGGCAACCACTTCGAGCAGTGGAACGGCGGCATCTACATGGACGCCGTCGAGGAAGCGCTCAAGCACATCGCCGACGAGAAGCACAAGGACGTCCGGCTGGTCTCCTTCCGCCAGCTCTGCGACTGGCTCGACGCCCAGGACCCCAAGGTCCTCGCCGACCTGCGCCGACTCGGGGTCGGGCAGCAGTTCACCGGACGCGGCTGACGGCAGCGGGAAGGCCGCGCGTCGGCCCGCCCGCGCGGCGGCATCCCGGGACGGGACGCCGCCGCGCCCCTGTGCTCAGGCCCCGGTCCGCTCCACCGGGATCCACAGTTCCGCGTCCGCCTGCGTCGCGTCCTGCGACAGGCGGGTGCGCAGGATCTCGGGTCCCGGCCGGCTCTGGTACGGGTTGGACGGGAACCACTGCGTGAACACGTCCCGCCACAGGTACTGGAGCGCCTGCGGGAACGGTCCGGAGTTCTCGAAGACGGCCCAGGTCCCCGCGGGGACGGTGAGCGCGTCCAGGTCCTCCGGCACGTCCGCCCCGGTCACCACGCCGTGGTAGTAGTCGAGTTCGGTGCCCTCGGCCCGGCTCGGGTCGAGGTCGTCGCTGACCGAGACGATCCCCTCCGGCTGCTGGTCCGACAGCGCGTTGATGCGCCCCACGGTCTCCTTGTCGATGCCCCGGATGAACTCCGCGATCGCCGGGTTCACCCCGACATGGACCAGCGGGACACGGGCCTTCTTGCCGACGACACGGAACTCCTCCTTCTCCACCACGCGATAGCGCATGCTGCTGCTCCCCTCGACGATGAGGCGGAAGGACATCCGGGGCTGGGAGTGCAGCGCCGCACCGGTCCGCCGGGCCTCGCCCGGTCCGATGCCGTGCACGGCACGGAACGCCCGCGCGAACGCCTCCCCCGAGCCGTAGCCGTAGCGCACCGCGGTCTCCAGCAGCGTCCGCTCCCCCGCGAGCACGTCGGCCCCCGCGACGGTGAGCCGTCTGCGCCGGATGTACTCCGACAGCGAGACCCCCGCCAGCGCGGAGAACAGCCGGCGGAAGTGGTACTCCGACATCACCGCGATCCGCGCCAGCTCGGCCACCTCGATCCGCTGGTCGAGATGCGACTCGATGTGTTCCAGCGCCTCGTTCAACCGCTCCAGCATCCCGGTCTCCTTCCCTTGACGCACCTCACGTTAGGAACACCGCAGCATGCCGGACCCGACATCCTGTGCCCGGTCCGATCAGGTGTGACGGGGGTGCGGCGGTGGGCCGTACGTCCGCGTCGACGGCTGTTCCGCAGGGTGGTTGAGCAGGGCCAGATAGTGGCTGAGGTGGGTGGCCGCGTGGAGCATGGCGAGGCCCTGGGTGGTGAGCTTGTGGTGCCAGTCGTCCAGGGCGGCGGACAGGGTGGCGGTGTCGCCGGCCGTGCGGATCTGCCGGACCACGGCGGAGATGTGGTCCAGCAGGTAGCCGCCGCGCCTGAGGAGGTGGGCGAACTCGGCGTCGCGGATGTCGCTCGGGCGGTAGATGCGGTGTCCGGTGCGCGGGTCGCGGGCGGGGGTGAGGATGCCGGCGTCCTCCCAGTTGCGCACGGTTGCCGGGGTGACGCCGAGCTGGTGGGCGAGTTCGCCGATGGTGCGGGTGGCGGCGGCCGACGAGGGGTCCGAGGTGGCCTCCCACTCCGCCGTCAGGTGATCCACCGCTCTGCGCACCGCGTCGAGGGTCTCGCGGTCGTGGAGCAACTGGCTGTGGCCGCGGTCGATGAGCACCAGGGCGGCGTCGAGGGCGTCGCGGTGGAGCGCGTTCATGATCTGGCCGCCGGTCGCGTGTCCGTAGGCCGGGATGAGGGCGAGGAAGGTACGGAGCGCTGCCGCGTGGACCTCGGTGTAGATGCGGTAACCGCTCCCCGTGCGCTCCGCGGGCGGGAGGAAACCGTCCCGTTCGTAGTTGCGGACCGCCTGGGTCGAGATGCCGTGCTCGCGCGCGAGGTCAAAGGGGCGCATGGTTACCACCTGTTTGAGACTTCGGAGGGAGCCTATCGTGCAGTCCGCGGGCAGGAACGAGGAAAGTATCAACCGTCCTTTCAAGGATACGATTGAGGCTCATGAGTCAGGACATGCAAGACTTCGTGAGTACGTCATGTGAGCTGTTGGCGCTCGGTGAGCCGACGCACCTGGAGCCCGCCTTCGGGCGGCTGCGCAACGAGCTGTTCGTCCAGCTGGCCGACCGTGGCTTCCGGTCGATCGCGCTGGAGATCGACCGGGTGGCGGCGCTGCGGGTGAACGACTTCGTCCAGGGGGGAGCCGGAACGCTCGACGACGTGATGAGCGAGGGCTTCTCGACCGGCTTCGGGGAGCTGCTCGCCAACAGGCAACTCGTTGCCTGGATGCGCGAGCACAACGAAGGCCGGCCGGACGAGGAGCGTCTGGCCTTCCACGGCATCGACGCCGAGATGGAGAACACCAGCGCACCCAGCCCGCGGCGCTATCTCGAGTACGCCCGCGACTATCTGCAGCCCGACCTCGACGTCGATCTCGCGGGCCTCGCCGGGGAGGACGAGCGGTGGAGCCGCACGGAGGCGATCCTGGACCCGGCGATGTCGATCGGTGACACGGCCGAGGCCGAGAAGCTCCGGGCGCTCGCGGACGACATGCTCACCTCGCTCCATGCGCGCGCCCCGGAGCTGATCGCGGCGACGTCACGTGCCGAGTGGTTCCGGGCCAGGACACACCTCACGGCCGGTCTGGGCCTGTTGCGCTACCACAAGCAGTCGGCCCAGCGGATCGACGAGAGTGCCCGGATCTCCCGGCTGCTGGCCACCCGGGACGCGCTGATGGCCCAGAACCTCCTCGACGTGCGCGACATCGAGGCCCGGCGGGGGCCGACGCTGGTCTTCGCCCACAACCTCCATCTGCAGAAGAACCGGAGCACCATGCCGATGGCGGGCAGGGACCTCGACTGGTTCTCCGCCGGCGCCATCGTGGGGTCCCTGCTGGACGAGCGGTACACCGTCGTCCTCGGCACCCTGGGCAGCAGCGACGTCCTCGGGCTGGGGGAACCGGCGGCGGATACCTGGGAGGCGATCCTCCAGGGCCGGATCACCGGCTGGGGGCTGATCGCGGCCAGTACGGTCACCGCGGCCGCCACGGCAACTCCCGTCCGTACGCGGACCGATACCACCCCGCAGCAGGGCTACTTCCCCCTCGACCGGGCGAGCCTCGACGCGGCGGACGCGCTCCTGCACGTCAGCGACGGCCCGACCGCCGTGCGGCCGCTCCGCCCGTAGGCCCGGCAGGGGAGGCGTGGCGCCGGGTGCGACGAGGGGGATCCGGCGCCCGCCTCCCCCGAGCGGGAAAAATAGCGGGAAAAATACCGGTCGTATTCAGGACACGGCAGGAAAAGAGAGTTCGACGTGCCCGGGCAGGGATCTCGAAACCGATATGCAATCGCAGGTTCAAGAGAGGTTTCGGGTACTCGGGCGAGGCAAGTAAGGGGGCATGAACAGCCCTCATGACCCCATGCCGGTAAACGACAATTACGGCCCCTATCACGCTCATCCCGACCTCCACCGGCGCAGCCGGGACGGCTCCGGGGCAAACCGGACGGCCCTGGTCATCCACACGATCGCGGACATCGCCGCAGGCATGCTGGGCCTGTGGATCCTGCTGTACCTGCTGGAGGCCAACCGGGGAAATGTCTTCGTCGGCTTTGTGCACGGCATGGCCGACTGGCTCGCCGGCTGGTCCCAGGACATCTTCACCATGGACACCGAAGGACTGCGGGTTTTCCTCAATTTCGGTCTACCCGCAGTGATTTACCTTCTGGTCGGCCATGGCATCGCCGCACGGATACGCCGCCTCTGACCCGAATTCCCGCCGCCGGGGGCCCGTTACGCCCGGCGTGGCGCTCCCCGGTCCAGGTGGGCGATGACATCGGCATGGAATCGGTCCACGGCATTGTCGACGCTGCGGATGAAGCCCGACTCGGCATTGCCGCGACCGCTGCCCATGCTTTTGAACAGCGACAGGCGAAAACCGGTGATCTGCGCACCGTCCTTCGGCAGGATGTCGGCGGGCTCGGGGCGCAGTCGCTCCAATGTCCCGCGCGGGCCCGTTCCGGGGCCGTCGACGAGGGTTTCGACGTGCAGATCCGCCGGCGCCGCCGCGAGCCGGCGGATCAGCCGCTTGGCCACGGTGAGCGGATAGCCCTGCTCGGCCGCCACCACCTCAATCGACGTCCGCAACTTGCCGGTCCGCAGATCCGCCACCAGCGCCAGGGTGCCCGGTGTGTCCTCGATGCGCAGTTCGGCCTGCAGTCGCCCCTCGGAACACAACTGATCCGCCAGCGCGGCCCGACGGGCCCGGGGATCGGTGCCGCGCCGGGCGCGCTGAACGGGCAGGACCTTCCGGCCGAGTTCCCCGCCCAGCCGCAGACAGACCTGCCGGACCAGCCGCTCCCAGCTCTCGACCACCTCGACGGCACGCAGATCCCCCTGGCACAGCGTCTCGTCGTCGATGGCGTTGCGTACCGGCACCCATGCGGAGCCCATGTTCTGGAAGCCGTGGCAGCCCGAATTCTCGTGCTGGAGGTAGTGCAGCAGTTCCTGGAGCAGCCACGCATGGGCGGCGTTGCCGACGCCCTCGTGGTGGATCAGCATCTGCGCCTGGTGCGCCACCTCCGCCCAGGACAGGTGCCACAGGGCGACCTTGTGTTTGCGCCGGCCGTCCGTCTTCACGTCGACCAGCGGACTGCCTTCCAGGGCCACGTCGTTGGTCAGGGCGATCACCGCCTCGTAACCGCGCCGGGCGGCGATGTCCAGGTACGCCTGCACCTGCTCCGCCTTGAGCGGGTGGCCGTTCGTCTTCGTCTCGATCAGCGCGGTCCACAGCTTGCCGGCCCGTTCCACCCGGACCACACCGTCCGGGCGCCTGGGAGCGTCTCCGTGCGGCAGCGACACCTCGGTGAACGTCTCCATCCGGCCGGCTGGTGCACCGAAGGCCGCCGTGAGGCGGCGGCCGAACTCCGGCACCTGAGCCATGACGGCCAACAGCACGGAAGTGGCCCGCACTTCGCGCTCCCGGTCGCTCCTGAGGGCCGATACGGGGAAGAGCCGGGCCGTCCGCCAGGCGTCGTTCTCGGCGAGCGGCTTCTTCGGCTGCTGGGGAAGCGTGATCTTCTTGCGGGCCGTGCGGGGACGACTGGTCCGCCTCCGCTCGACCGGGGTGGGTGCCTCGTCGAGGGCGGTCTTCTCGGCTGCGGCGGGTTTCCCGGCCGGGGCGGGTTTCCCGGCCGTTACGGCCCCGGGGCCGCTCGCGGGCTGCCTGGGAGACGGAAGGGACGCGACGTCCTCAACCACATCACCGCCGGACGCCTCGGCCGCTTCGCCCTGCGCCAGGTCGCTTTCGGCCCCACCGTCCTCCCCCGCATCGTCCTCGATGTTCACCCCGAAGTCCGTCGCGAGACCGGCGAGGCCGGAGGCGTAACCCTGACCGATGGCCCGGAACTTCCATTCCCCGGCCCGACGGTAGAGCTCACCGAAGAGGAAGGCGCTCACCTCTCCGGCGTCTTCGGCGGTGAACTGGAGGACGTTCTCGCCGGCACCGTCGGCCAGCGTCAGGTGCAGGTCGCTGAGGTCCCCGAACCGGGCGCCGCCGTAGCGGCTCGCCGCCACGACCACTCGCTCGATCTCCGGCGGAATCGCCTCCAGGTCGAAGCTGATGCGGTCCTCGTTGCCGTCCCCGGCCGGCGTTTTGCCCAGGAGTTGGACGCTGCCGTCCGGGGCGACGGGGTGGTTGTAGAAGTAGAAGTCGGCGTCACTGCGCACCTTGCCGTGCTCGTTCAGGAGGAGCACGGAAACATCCGCATCACCCTCCCCAGAAGTGCTGTTCCACCCCAGGCGCAACATCACGGAACCGACGTTCTCGCTCAGCGCCGACAAGCCGACATTGGCACCCTTGAGCATCTTGTGCATATGGCCCCCAGATTGCGTACGACCGCGCGCGGGACTGAATCCCGGCGGCCCCCTGTACGCCGTGTGCGCTACGTCACATACTCGCCATGTGTGGGGGAACCCTAGCGGGTGGAGTGCGGACAGGGCGGTGAAGTGCGGAAACTCGGGCTTTTTCGATCTTGGGCGTGGTGGCACCGAGGAAGGAGTGACTCCTCTTGTGTGGAATGGAATTACCGATCCGTTGGCGGAAACCCGAGTTTTGGCCAATTCGGAGCGACGGGGGTCACTCGCACGGGCGGGGGTCTGACCTCCGGGTCGTTGGCTGAGGGACGGGGGTTGATGGCTGGATGGTGAGGGGTGTCGGCCGCGCGGGCGGCTCGGGGTGGGGCCGTTTACCTGGGGGTACGGGGAGTACTGCCGAGTATGCGGAGCGTGGCGTAATTCACTCGACCCAAAGGGTCACTCTGCGACCATCAACGCCTACGAAAAACCGGCCATACGGACTGCTGCCGTGGGGGGAGTGGCCATGGGGCTGCTCGGCGACGAGCTGGCTTTTGCGCGGGCTCTGACAGCCCAGGAGAACGAGAGCGTGATGGCTCTCGGGAGCCGGAAGCGGTATCCGGCCGATGCCCACCTCCTGACGGAGGGCGACCGGTCCAGTCACGTCATGATCATTCTACGCGGATGGGTGACCGTTTCCGTGGCCACGGACCGCGGTGCCACCCGGCTGATACTCGGCCTGCGCGGCCCCGGTGAACTCCTCGGGGAAATGGCCGCGTTGGACAGTCATCCCCGCAGCGCCACCGTGCGCGCCCTGGGGCCGATCGAGGCCCAGGTCATCTCCGGCGACGCGTTCCGTCGCTTCCTCGCCCTGCACCCGCGGGTCAGCGGACTGGTGATCCGCCAGCTCACCTTCCGGCTCCGCAGCGCCGACCAGGAGCGGTCCGCGCTCGCCTCGCTCACCGTGTTGCAGCGACTGGCCGCCCGGCTCAGCGAGTTGTCCCGGGTCGAGCCCGCCGGCCCCTACGCCCCGCCCGTACCCGGCCGTTCCAGACCCGGGACCGTCGTCCACCTGGCCCAGGACGAGCTGGCGGCCACCGTGGGGGCCACCCGCGAAGCCGTCGCCAAGGCCCTGCGGCTGCTGCGTACGCAGAAGGTCGTGCGTACCGGCAACCGGATGGTGGAGATCCTCGACCCCGCGCTGCTCGCCCTCCTCGCCGAGGGCCATCAGGAATGAGCACGGCCGGAACGCGTGCGGCGGGAACGGGCGCGGCAGGGGCGCGGACCTGACGCGCAGAGCGCACGCCCGGCGTGTGTAAACGGCTACAGACGGCCCCGGTCCCGGGCCGGAAGCTGATGGGGACGGCAACCGAACAGAACGGCAGGACAGGGGGCTCGGGGTGGACGACGGCGCGAGGGATGTCGCGGAGGCGCACTACGAGTTGGTGATCAGCGTCGACGCCCGGCGGTCCGGGGAGTACGACGACGTGGACAGGCCGCGGATGCGTGCCCGGATCTACCGGATCCTGGAAACGGCGTTCAACCACGCCAAGGTGGCCCGGGACGCGGTCCACATGGAGGACCGCGGCGACGGCGTGCTGCTGTCGGTGGCCGGCCGGATCGCGGTGACCCGGCTGCTCGGCCTGTGGATGGTCGAGGTGCGCGAGAACCTGCGGGACGAGAACCGCGGCCTGCGGGTGCCCCTCGGGCTGCGGGTGGGTATGAACGTCGGCCCGGTGGTGCGCGACGGCCGCGGGGTCAGCGGGCGCGCGGTCGATCTCGCCTGCCGGCTGGCCGACTCCCCCGTCGGGCGGCAGCTGCTGGACGCCGAGCGGGCGGATCTCGTGCTGGTGGTGTCCGAGTCGCTCTACGAGGACGTGGTCCGCAGCGGCGGCAAGTTCATCGAGCCGGCGCGCTACTCCCGGGCCCGGCTGGCGCTCAAGGAGGGCGCGGTCACCGCCTGGTTCCACCTTCCCGGACGGGACGCACCGGCGATACCGGACGGCCTCGATCCGGGCGAGGGGCGGACGCGTGCGGTGCGGGGCGCCGGGGACGCGGGGGGCGGGGCCGCGGGGGGCGGGGCCGGGGTCGCCGATGTGGACGGCCGCGACGGCGAGGACGAACAGGACGACGAGGACGGCGGCGAGGACGGCGACCGCGACGGGGGCGGCGGGTCGGGTGGGTCCGGCGGGTCCGGTGGTGACCGGTACGTCGTCCGGGGCGATATGTCCCGGCACGAAAACAACGTCTACCACCAGGGCGTGCACATCGGGCGGATCACCGGCGACACCGAGCGGCGGAAGGGCTGAGGCACGTGGCCGAGGAAGAGCAGGCGGGGGGACCGGCCGAGCCCGAGGCCCCGAAGGCGGCCGGCGGGCCGTCCCCGGAGGGCGAGCACAAGGCCCGGGGCAAGGACGGTGACGACCGGGCGCGCGGGGCGGACGACAAGGGGGACGGCGGCGAGGACGGCGGCGAGGCCGCGGAGCGGGAACGCGAACGGGAGCGCGCCGCGGGGCGGTTCAAGGAGCGCACCGGCAATCCGCTCGCCGGGGAGGAGAGCGAGGACGGGCCGACCGACCTCGCCGCCGCGTCGCGGGCCCGCCGCGCCACCCGGATGCTGTTCGACACCGGGCGGGACCTGAACAGCTTCGACCGTTCGTACATCCAGAGCGCCCACATCGGGGACATCCACCTGCGGATGGACGCCCGGCAGGCCGCGGCGGGGGTGCGCAGCGGGCCGGTACCGGACGAGGAGCTGCGCCGGCTCCGACGGGTGCACGTCGAACCGGAGGGGTACTTACGGCTGCGCAACGCGCTGCGGGCCCGCCGGCTGCTGGTGCTCGGCGCGGCGCCCGGCACCGGGCGCACCAGCACCGCACTGGCCCTCCTCGACGAGGTCACCGCCCTCGCGGGGGACGGCCCGGGCGAGGAATCCGGGTCCGGGCCGCGGGTGTTGCGGGTGGACGTCGAGACGGACGGCGGTGTGCCGAAGCTCGCCGGTTCGCTGGAGGAGCGGCACGGCACCGGCTATCTGCTGGAGCTGTCGCTCGGCAAGCCCGGTGCGCTGCCGCCGGACGCGATGGACCTGGACGGGCTGGCCGCGGCGCTGGACGAGCGGGAGTCGTTCGCGGTGATCGTCGTGACGGTCGGGTCGGCGGCGAATCCGCTGCTGGCCGGGCGGTACGGAATGCTCTGCCCGCCCGTGCCCACGCAGGAACTGCGCACCGCCCGGCTGCGGGAGCGGCTGGAGGAACACGTCGCGGCGGCCGGGGACGAGGGGCCGGACGGCGGGACGCGGGTGGCCGAACTCCTCGCCCGCGCCGAGGAGTTGGCCGAGCGGACGGAGATCAGGGACGCGGTCGGGCTGAACGACCTGCGCCCCGCCGAGGCCGAACTGCTCGCCTCGCTGCTGGCCGGGCATCTGCTGGACGACGTCTCCTACGAGGAGCTGCTGACCGGCTGCCGGAGTCTCGCGACGGGCCAGGCCCACGAGTGGTTCGCCGGGGTGGACCGGGCGCTGGCCGCGCCGCCGCCGGCCGCGGACGGGAGCGCGGGACGGCGGCCGGGGACGGCGGCGCTGTTCCACCCGGTGGCGTTCCGGATCGCGCTGGCCGTCCTGGGCGGCGCCCCGCACAGCGCGGTGGCCGCCGCCGCACACCTGCTGACCTGGGAACTGTCGGTCCAGAGCGATCCGGACCACACCCCGGCCCGGCCGCTGTTCTGCGACGACCCGGAGTCCGACCTGGCGCTGTCCCGGGCCGAACTGACCGACGGCGAGGTCGAGGTGGCCGGCACCGAGGTGCCCGCCCAGCTGATCTGGTACCGGGGGGCGGCGCTGCCCGGCGCGGTGCTCAGCGAGGTCTGGGACCGGCACTTCCCGGTCCGCGGCCCGGTGGTGCGCTGGCTGCGGCTGCTGGCCGACGACCCCCGTCCCCAGGTGTGGATGCGCGCCGCGGTGGCCGCCGGGGAGCTGTGCGTACGGGACTTCGACCACGGTTACGCGGAGCTGATCCGGCCGCTCGCCGAGGCGGGCACGCCGCGCCGGCGGATCTTCGCGGCCACCACGATGGACCAGGCGGCCGGGCACGCCTCGCACCGCAAGGCGGTGCGGCGGCTGGTCGACGACTGGAGCCGGTACGGGACGAAGTCGCTGCGCTGGACCGCGGCGATGGCGCTGGGCTACGGGAACGCCGCGGCCACCACGGACGACGCCCTCGACGCCCTGGCCCGGATCGGGGTGCGGGACGACGGGGAGCAGCTGGCGGTCGCCTCGTTCAACGTCGTCCGGCTGCTGGCGCTGCCGGACGGGGCGACGGTGCTGCGGCGGATGGCGGAGTGGACGCACCACAAGCGCGAGCCGTACCAGGACCTCGGTCTGGTGACCACGGTCCGGCTCGCGGTGACCAAGGTGGACGAGGTGCTGGACTCCGAGCCCGACTCCGGGCTCGGGGACCGCGGGGACTGGCCGCTGCCGCTCGCCCTCGCCGTCGCGCACCCCGAACTCGTCGCCCCCATGGCCGACTTGATGTGGACCGCGCTGAACACCGCGCGGTCGCAGGAAGTGGCGATGGACGCACTGGAGGCCCTGCTGCGCACGGCCGTGCGCAAGGACGGCACGGAGTGGACCCAGCCGGGGCTGGCGGCGCTGCTGCCCGCGCTGGCGACCGAGGAGCACGACCGGCGGCGGCTGGACTGGCTGCTGCGCCGAATGATGAAGGATCCGGACAATCCGCTCCCCGACGCGCAGGCGCGCTCCCTGTGGTGGCTCGCCGTCCCGCCGCGGGACCGGACGGGCGAGAGGTACCAGGAGGAAACGCATGGCTGACGACCAGGGCGTGGCGGGGGGCGGGGCGGACGGCCCGGGGCCGGCGGGTCCGTTCCTGCGGGAGTACGCGCCGACGGGCCCGTTCCGGCACACCAGCGCGCGGACCGCGTCGGTGCTGTTCTACCGGAACGGCGGCTACAGCGTGGCGACCGTCTCCGGCGTCCAGCACCACGACAAGCGGGCGCTGGCCCGGCCGCACACCATCTGCGAGATCGCGCTCGGCACGTTCGTCACGACGCTGCAGCTGGAGCTGCCGGCCGCCGGGGGCACCACGTTCTTCAAGGCCGAGGTGGAGATCCACTGGACGGTGAGCGATCCCCATCTGGCCGCCACCGAGGTGGTGACCGACGTCGCGCAGCGGCTCACCGCGCCGACGCTGGAGCGGCTGCGGGAGGTCTCCGCGGAGTTCCCGGTCAACCAGGCCGAGCAGGCCGACCGCGCCATCACCCGGCAGTGCGCCGGCGGGCGCTGGGACGACCTGGGCGCCGATCTCGGGCTGCGGGTGCGGCTGTACGTACGGCTGCGGGTGGACGACCGGACGATCCATCACATGGACGACATCCGGGACGCGCACGCCTCGGCGGAGGTGACCCGGGTCCACCAGAACAAGTTCCGGGCCATGCTCCAGGGCGGGGAGCTGGACCAGCTCAGCTACATGCTGGCGGCCGAGCCCGAGGCGGCCAAGGCCTTCCTGGAGAAGATCCGCCAGGAGGGCCGGGCCGACGAGAAGGAGCGCGTCGAACGGCTCTTCGCCATGGTCGACAGCGGCCAGATCCACTCCACCGATGTGGAGGCCCAGGCGCTGGAGCTGCTCAACCGGGGCCGCCACAGCGTCCAGGGGCCCATCGGCTCGCTGCCCGCCCGCCGGGACACCCCGCAGCTGGGCCCGGGCACGTCCGAGCCGTTCACCCCGGACTGGGTCGCGGACGACCCGCCGTCCCGGGCCGGGCGCCCGTCGTACCTGGACAAGGACGACCCGGCGGACGGCGGTCCGGTGGACGCCGAGCCCGAGCCGCCGCGCCGCCGCCGGCGCAGCCGCGACGACGGATGGTCCTGGGCGGAGGAGGACTGATGACGGCCGACGGCGGTACGAGGAACTCCCCCGACCCGGTCGTGCCGGTGCCGGACGGGGGTCGGCACGGCCACGACCGGGCGGGGGAACGCATCGCCGAACGGCTGCTGAACACGGTCCGGGAGGACCTCGGACGGGCCGACTCCAAGGCGGCCGTGCTGCTCTCCGGGGCGCTGGCGCTGCCCGCGTTCCTGATCGGGTGGCACGGCGCGCCCGACTGGCGCGGTCCGGCCGACCTCACGCTGGTCGCCGCCGGGGTGCTCTGGGCGGTCGCGGTGGCCGCGCTGGTCCGGGCGCTGATGCCGCGTACCGGCACGCTCCGCACGCAGGACGGGGTGACGTTCTTCGGCGATCTGCTGGCCCCAAACGACCTGCCCCGGCTGGCCGCCGAGGTCGCCGCGGCCGGGCGGGACCCGGTCGGGTGGCTGCTCATCCAGGCCGTGGACGTCAGCTCGATCCTGTCCGCCAAATACCGGGCCATCCGCTGGGCGGTGGGCGCGCTGGCCCCTTCGGCGGCGCTGGCCCTGGCCTGGAGCCTGACCGCGCGCTGACCGGCGGCCGGCCCGGCGCCGCCGCCCGGCGGCGCACCACCACGCACACGACGCAGAAACGAAATAAGGGGACGGCCGTGGGAACAGTGAGGGGAAAACGGCGGAACGGAAGGGGCTGGGCGCGGCGCGGTGCGGTCCGTGTGCTGGGCGGCGCCGCGGCGCTGATATCCCTGCTCGCGCCCGCCGCCCATGATCCGGTGCCGGCGGCCGCGTCGAAGCCGGCCTTCACGTCGGTCAACTACGCGGTGGCGGTGGACGAGTCGGCCAGTCTGGCGCCCGACGACATGAAGGCGGAGAAGGCCGCCGCCGCCCGGATCGCGGTGGGCGACGTCTCCTCGGCGTCCCACGTCACGGTCTTCGGTTTCGCCGCCGCCGAGTCCGGTGACCAGCGTGCGGTGGACCCGGTGTGCCCGCGGACCACGCTGGACGCGGCCGGGCGGGACTCGATCGGCGGGTGCGTCGGCAAGCTGCACGGCCGCAAGAAGGACGAGGGCACCGGCACGGACTTCCCGAGCGCGATACGCCAGGGCGTGCACGAACTGAGCTCCGGCACCGACCCGTCGGTGCCGCGGGTGCTGTTCCTGCTCACCGACGGGCAGATGGACGTCACCGGCAGCCCGCAGTACGGCGACCCCGCGCACCGCAAGGACGAGGGCGAGCGGCAGCTGGACCTGGAGCTGAAGAACGCCCGGGCGCAGGGGGTGCAGATCTGGCCGCTGGGCTTCGGGCCCGACCCGGACAAGGCGCAGCTCGACCGGATGGCCGCCGGCGGCTACCAGAAGGGCTGTGTGGAACTGCCCTCGGCGCTGCCGACGGCCGACAAGATCTCCGGCGCCAAGGACCTCGGCGCGAAGCTGGAGAAGGTCTTCGCCGCGGCGCACTGCCTGCGCTACCAGCCGGGCTCCAGCCCCCAACTGCCGCCGGCCACCATGGAGGTCGGCATCTCGCCGCTGGCGACCGTGGGCAGCATCGTGGTCGACAAGAGCGACCCCAAGGTGACGATCACCTACATCGACCCGAACGGCCATCAGGTGCCCACCTCGGGGTCGTACCGCAAGTCGCACTTCGAGCTGGCGGGCGCCGGGGACACCGTCGAGGCGCTGAAGATCGTCGACCCGGTGCCCGGCGTGTGGCAGGTGAAGGCCGAGGCGCCCGAGGGGCACCGCTCGCTGCCGGTCGGGGTCAGCGTGCTGTGGCAGGGCGAGCTGCGCGGCGCGATCACCATGGACCCGCCGTCGCCGCAGGCCGGCCAGAAGGCCACGGTGACCATGCGACTGCAGACCCGCGAGGGCTACCAGATCAAGGACCCCCGGGACTACGCCGGGCTGCGGGTCCGCAGCGAGCTGACCGGGGACGGCTTCGCCGCGGTGCCGCTGCGGCTCACCGACGACGGCAAGGGGCCCGACCCCACGGCGAGCGACGGCTCGTTCACCGGTTCCGTGACGATCCCGCACAGCGCCAACGGGGCGCTGAAGGTGAGCGGCACGCTGACCGCGTCGGGCCTGAGCGCGGACACCCGCAGCGAGAGCGGCCTGGTCGCGCCGGACGTGCTGCCGGTGTCCGGCACGCTGCGGCTGCCGGCCGCGGACGCCCACCCCGGGGACGAGGTCACCGGCACCCTGAGCGTCCACAACACCGGCAAGACCCCGCACACCCTGCGACTGTCGGTCGCCGACCTCCAGCCGGGGCTGGTGTCGGTCACCCCGGCCGAGATCGAGCTGACGCCCCATGACTCCGGGACGAAGACGGTGACGGTCCGCCTCGGCCCGGCCGACGCCTTCGGCGACCGCCTCGACGACGACGGCCTGAAGCTCGGCGGCACCGTCACCGCCGTCGACACCACCGACCACGACCGGACGGTGGTGCGGGCCCCGCTGTCGGTGACGGTGACGCCGGAGCCCGGCATCTGGGACGCGTACTGGTGGGCGTTCCTCATCGGTGCCGCGGTGATCGCCGCGGTCGTCGCCGTGGTCCTCGCCTGGCTGCGGCAGCGGCGCGGCCGCCTGGACCCGTACGGCCTGGTGCTGCAACTGGTCTCCGAGGACGGCGACGTGGTCGCCACGCACCCGGCCGGGCACGGGCACAAGCAGTGGTACGAGTTCGCGGTCGTCGAACCGCACCGCAGTCCGCGCATCGAGCGGCGCAACCACGGCCGGTACGCGATCCAGCGCAGCCCCGAGGGCGGCGCGTGGCTGCGTGAGCGGGGCGCCGGGCGGACCCGGCTGACCGCACACGGCACCGTCCCGCTGGCCGACGGGCTGAGCCTCTCCCTCGGCGAGGAGACCCGCTCCACCAAGTCCCGCCGCAACCGTCCCACTTGGGGCTCTCGGCCGCGGACCGGCCGGACCCCCACCACCCCCACGGCCGCCACCGAGGACGACGGCACCAGCACCTACGAGTCGTACCGGTGACGCGCGGGGCGGGCCGGTCGCGCACCGGCCCGCCCCGGCGCACCGTCCCGCGGCCGCCGGGCCGCGCGCACCGCACAGATCGACGACGGACCGGCCGCCGGTACGGCCACAACGGGAGGAACCCATGAAAATCTTCCAGCCGATGCTCTTCGTCGGCCTGGGCGGCACCGGTGGCCTGGTCGGCGCCGAACTGGAGCGCCGGCTGCGGGCCGAGCTGTGCGGTCCGGACGGCGTCGCGCTCAGCCACCTCAGCGGCCACGCCCCCTACCAGCTCCCCGACTGCCTGCAGTTCGTGTACGCCGACTACAGCGAGACCGACCTCCAGCGCCTGCCGCAGTTCAACGTGGACCCGTCGCTGCGGGCCGCGTACGCCCGTACCTCGCGGGCCACCCACAACCTGCTGCCCAACTTCGACAGTTCGCCGGAAGTGACCAAGATGCTCCGGGCGAGCCTGCGCGAGGAGGTCGCCGACTGGCTGCCGCCGCGCATCGACGAGCCGAAGGTCACCCCGCTCCACAACGGCGCCGGCCAGCTGCCCACCGTCGGCCGCGCCGCCCTGTTCGCCACCCTGCGGCACAGCCTGGCCCCGGTCCTGGAGCCGCTGCTCCAGGCGATCGACGCGATCGCCAAGTCGGCCGGTGAACTGAGCGAACTGGGCGGCGGCAAGGTCAACGGCTGCGACGTCTTCGTCGCCTTCTCGGTGGCCGGCGGCACCGGCGCCGGGATCTTCCTGGACTACCTGCACCTGATCAACCAGGCGTTCAAGATGCGCCGGTTCGACGGGGTGAAGATCTACCCGCTGGTCGTGATGCCGTCCTCGTTCTCCTCGGCCGCCGGCGGCGGGCGGGAGGCGGACCTCAACGCGGCCCGGGCGCTGGTCGACCTGTTCCGGCTGGTGGACGGGCAGAACGCGCCGACCGAGGGCGCGGAGATCGGCGACCTGGACCACGACTCCTCCGGCCTCGGCATCCGCTACCCCGGTACCACCCCGATCCGGCTGCGGACCGGCATCCTGCCCACCGCCTTCCTGTTCAGCCCGACCGCCGGCATCCGCCAGGACGACCTGCGGCGCTCCATCGTCTCCCTGGTGATGTCGCTGATCGGCACCGAACTGGGCGACGGCCGGTCCCGGGGCCGGACGACCGCGGCCGACGACGACTACCAGACCTTCGCCGCGAGCTTCATCAACCGGGGCGTGCACCGCAGCGCGATGTCCCCCACCGGCATCGGCCGGCAGGGCGTCTCCACCAGCCTGGTGGCCTCGATGACCGCGCCGATGGACCAGCTGGCCGACCTGGTGGCCGGCCGGCTGCTGCGGGAGGCGGTCACCGACCTCGTCGAGCGGCCGCGGACCACGCTGCGGGACGGCGCGGTGCCGATGATCCGGCAGCTGTTCGCCGACTCCGGCCTCGAAGAGCTGTGGGAGCGGCGGCAGTTGCCGGTCCCCGAGCCCGAGCCGCTGCCGCGCGGCAGCCGGGCCATCGAGCAGGCGCTGGGCGAGCGGATCGCGGACATGCAGCGGCTGCTGGCCGACCTGCAGTCCGTCGCCGACCGCCAGACCGCCTCGATGGCCGACCGGTTCGTGCCGCGCCCCGCCATCGACAAGTTCCTGCAGAGCGTCGACCCGTTCCTCGCCGAACGCATCGTGCGCGGCGTCCCGGACAGCGACGAACCGATCGCCCGCCTCGGGTTCCTGGGCATGCTCAACAGCCGCGCGGTCGCCCCCCAGCGCCCGGCGGGGGTCACCGACCAGCCGCCCAAGACGCCGCGGATCAAGGGCCGGCTGGCCGGTATGTCACCGGCCCGCTGGGGCGACGACGACGTGCAGGAGGCCCTCCGGGCGCAGGACGCCTGGTACCTGTGGCGCAGCCGGATCGTCTGGCACGAGGCCTGGCGGGAGCAGCAGCAGCGCTGGCAGCCGCAGGCGGACGCCGCCGGCACCGACCTCGGGCGGCTGGTGAACGCCTTCCGCAAGCACTCCGAGCAGGAGCGGAAGCTCTCCGCGCAGAAGGGCCTCGAACTGTACGAGGACCGCACCGGCATCTCGTACCTGCTGCCGCCGCAGCGCACCCTCAACCACTTCTACGAGGACCTGGTCACCCGGCTGGTCCGCCGCGAGGGCCTGCGCGAGCACGACGACGAGGCCGCGCTGCTGCTCAAGATGGTCGACGGGGACACCTGGCGCGCGGTGCACGCGCAGAGCCGCCGCAACCCGGACGGCGCGGTGGCGGCCGTCAAGGCCCAGCTGGAGGGCCGGATCACCCGGCTGTTCGCGGAGAGCGGCGAGCACCTGGAGGAGCGGCCGCTGCTGCCGCCGATGGGCACCCTGCTGGCCGCCGCGGCGGGCGACGCGGACGCCACCGACCAGGTCAGCAAGGAGGCGCTGGAGCTGTTCGGCCGCAAGCTGACCGGGCTGCTGCCGGTGGGCTTCACGCCGGAGGGCACCGGCCCGCTGCGGGTGTTGGTCACCTACCCGCGCGTCCAGGCCGTGGAGGAGGTGCAGGAGTTCCTCGGCAAGGCGCTGCGGCTGCCCTCCGACGCCAAGAACTCGGTGGAGTACCGCGGTGTGGAGAGCGACTCGATCACGGTGGTGCTGTTCCGCAGCGAGATGAGCCTCACCCAGGTGCCGGAGGCCCGCAAGGTGCTGCGCCAGTGGGCCCGGGCCAAGGACAGCGAGCAGGCGCACGACGTGCTGCGGTGGCGGCAGCGGCTCGGCTACCGGGACAGCTGGATGGTGAGCAGCGAGGAGGACCGCCGCGCCATCCTGCACCGGCTGCTGTGCTGCATGTGGAACGGCCAGGTGGACGTGGTGGACGGCGACACGTCCTCGCCGGACCGGGTGCGGCTGCGGCTGTTCCCCGAGAAGGGCGAGAACGTGCCCGGGGTCCGGCTGCGGCTGGGCGACTTCCCCGGCGGGGTGTCGAGCTGGGCGGAGCTGCTCCGCTCGTACGAGCGCTGGACCGTCCTCGACGACGAGCGGATCGTCGAGGACTACTGCCGCGAGCTGATGGGGGCCCAGCCGCAGGGGCTGGCCCGGAGCGGCAGCGATCCGCATCCGCTCTTCGTCGAGCTGGTCGAGAAGATCGCGCCGGCACAGCTGAGGCTGCTGGAGGACCGCCGGGAGCGCGGCGGGGAGCGGGTCGAGGGCTGGGTCCGGCCGCTGTGGGAGTTCTGGGCGGAGACCCTGCCGGCCGCGCTGGACACCGAGTTCGGCGACCAGCGCGCGATCCAGCCGACCCTGCGCACCCTGCTGGAGCACGTCCGCGGCGGCACACCGGAGCCGCGGCCCCGCAAGGAGTTCTCCGAGCCCCGGCGCCCGGTGACCGAGGACGACGACTGGGGCACCGCGCCGCGGTCCTCGGCCGGGGCGTACCGGGACGACGACGCGTACGGCGAGGACGCGTACGGGAGCGACCGGGACCGCGAGGACCGGGACCGGGACCCGGGCCGCGATCGCGAGGACCGGGACCCGGGCCGCGACAGCGACCGCGACCGGCTCAACGGGCACGCCGCCGGCGACGGCCGGCCGTGGGCGCCCTGGGACGACGAGGCCCGGGAGGACCGCTCGTCCGGCGGTGCCGACGACGGCGGCCGGGACCGTGCCCGCCGCAACCCCTGGGACGGTGATGCGGAGTGACCACGACGGAGGAGGTCACCGCCGTCGTCCACCTGGACCTGCGGACGCAGGCGGGGCAGCTCGACACGTCCGCGGCCGTGCGGTCCGCGGTCGCCCGGCAGCTCGGCCGGGCCGGGTTGCCCGAGCCCGACCACCCGCTGTTCCTGGTGGTGGACACCCCGGCGGGACTGACCGAGCACCAGCGGCAGTACGAACTCCTCGCCGCCTACCGGGCGTTGGGCGAGGTCCGGATGCTGGTGCTGCTGGTGGGCAGCGCACCCGCCGTGTACGCCGGCGACGAGGAGGTGCTGCCGCCGGACCGGCGGCTGGTGCGGCCCGCGGTGCTGCGCGGCTCCGGCACCG
Organism: Streptomyces bugieae; assembly: GCF_036352915.1. Lineage (NCBI taxonomy): Bacteria > Bacillati > Actinomycetota > Actinomycetes > Kitasatosporales > Streptomycetaceae > Streptomyces > Streptomyces bugieae. The sequence continues at coordinate 45,832 of NZ_JAZBJP010000036.1, read as the reverse complement.
CGCTGCTGTGGGCGGGCGATCTGCGCTCCGCGCGGACCGCGCTGGAGCAGCCCGCGGCCGACGATCCGGCGGCGCTGGCGGTCCTGGTGGACCTGCTGTCGGTGCCGGACGTCTTCCAGCGGGTGCTCGACGACCTCGGGTCGCTGCCCGACACCGTCGCCGCGCCCGGGGTCCGGCTGCTGGAGCAGGACCTGCCGCCCGAGGTGCGGGACCGGGCCTGGCGCGATGCGCTCAGCCGGTTCGCCGGCGAGGACTCCGACCACGCACCGGAGTTGCCGGCCACCCGGTCCGGCGCCGATCTGCCGGAGCCGCTGCGCGGCCTGGTGGCCGGCCGCGGCGGCCGCGACCTGCGGCACCGCGAGACCGGCGGGGTGGCGGACGACGCGTACCGCGCGTGTGCGGAGGCGCTGGACGACGCGGAGGAGGAGCTGGCCGGGCTGCGGACCGTCCTCGGCCTGCTGCGGCCCGTCCACCGGGGAACGTTCGAGGCCGAGCTCGACCGGGCGCACCAGGCGCTCGTCGACTACCGGGAGCTGGTCGCGGGCGCCCTGCACAGCGGCGGGGTCTCGGGCGCCGCACCGTCCGCCGCCGAATCCTCCGCCCGGCTCGCGGCCCTCGGCCTGCGGGTGCCCTCGGCCGAGGGCGTGGGCGAGCGGATCGGTGAGGGGCTGCGGGAGTTCGCCGGGAAGCTGCTGGGGCAGGGGCTGGCGCTGCGCGCGGTGGCCCGGCGGTTCACCGCGCTGGCCGGGCGGGTGGAACCGGTGCCGGGCTCGGCACTGCTGCCGCGGCTGGCCGACCTCCCGATCGCCGACGCGGTGGCCGGGCGGTCCGGCGCGGCCGCGGGCCCGCTGCCGGTGGCCCCGGCCGCGGTGGTGGCGGCGGGCGGCGCGGGGCTGCTCGGCGCCATGTGGCAGGGGCCGTTCCTGGCCCTGGCGCTGCTCGTCCCGCTGGTCTTCGTGGGCCTGGCAGCGCTCGGCGCGACCCGGCTGCGGGGGACGGGGCAGCCGGGCCGGTGGGCCGTGGGCCCCTGGATCGCGGCGTTCGTGGGCGCGGCGGCCGGAGTGACGGTGGCGTACGCGACCGACCCGCCGCTGTGGCTGAGCACCGCCGCGGCACTGGTCGGCGTCTGCGCCGCGGTGGAGACCGCGCGCCGGCTGTGGCGTACCGCGGCCGACACCTGGGGCGCCGACCAGGGCACCCTCGCGATGCGCCGGGCCCTGGCCGGGGTGGACGCGCTGCTGGCCGAGGCGGTCCGGGAGCACTGGGCCGCCGACGAGCGGCTGTACTGCGCCGACGCGGCCCGGTCCGTCGCCGGCATGCTGCGGGCGACCGCGGCCGCCGCGGACGCCGAGGCGGCCCCCGAGCCCGACCGGCCGGCCGGCACCGGTACCTCCGGCACCGAGCCGTCGGCCGCCGACGACTGGCTGTCCAGCGCCTCGGCCCTGGAGACGGGCACCTTCGCGGTGGCCGACGATGCGGACGGCGACTGGGCCAGCGCCTACGCCTGGGACGACGAGCCCTCCTGGGACGAGCCCGCCGCCCCGGCCGAGGAACAGCGCCCCGCCGGGCCCGCCGACTCGTGGGAGGACCGCACCGCCGGTGCTCCGCGCTGGCTGGACCGGGAGAGCGGCGAGGGCGGGCCGGAGCTGGTCGCCACCCTCGCCGGGGACCTGACGGACGCCGCCATGGTCGCGATGGCGCCGTACTGGGGCGCCGTCGAACGCGGCCAGGCCGGGACGCTCGCCGTCCGGCGCACCGAGGAACGGGTCCGCGAACTGCTCTCGGCGGCCCGCCGGCACCTCCAGCACAACGGGGTGCTGGCCGCACCGCCGTTCGCCGCCGGCCACCGCGTCCGCGCCACCTCGGCGAACCTCCTGGGGACCGACCCGCAGCGGGTGGCCGAACTGGTGGGCGCGGAGGCCGACCGGCGGGCCGTGGTGCAGCTGTCCTCGCCCGAGCAGGGCACGCTGCTCAACCGCGACCCGGCGGCCGCGGTGTGGCTCAGGTTCGCGCCGGACGCGGTGCGCGGCGAGGTCGAGAAGGCCTGGCGGGCCGGCGGCACGGGCCAGCCGGCCGACGCGCTGTGGACGTCGTCGGGCCGGTACGCCGGGCTGATCCGGCTCACCCCGCTGCGGATGGGCGTGGTCGACACCGTCCGGCCCCGCGAGAGCCCCGGGCCCGACGGGTTCGGCGGCACCGACGGGCACTCCCAGGTCGATGCGTACGAAGGAAGGGACGGCGAGCCCTGGTGACCAGCACCTCGCACCCCCACGTGGTGCAGCCGGACGGTACCCGGCGGGCCACGCTCGCCTTCACCGTCCCGTCGGGGCGGCGCCGGGTCGCCCCGGTCCGCTTCGGCCGCGAGTCCCGCCGCGATCCGCAACTGCCGCAGCGCATCCGCAACGGCCTGCTCGATGACGAGGGCCAGCAGTGCGTCCAGGTCCGGCTGACCGCCGCGGACGCGGCGAACCCGGCGGCCCGGGCCCTGCTGGACGCCGAGGCGGGCACCGCGCTGCGGCTGCACCGGGTGCTCGACGACCCGGAGCACGCGGCGCTCTTCCCGCAGATCATCGGCTACGAACTCGACACCGCCGAGCCGTTCCTGCTGTACGCCGCGCCGCGCGGCACCGCCGCCGCGCGCACCCATGTGATGTCCGCCAGCGACCAGCGGGTGTTCGCCCGGGACCTGCTGCGGGCGCTGTGCCTGCTGGACGGCCAGGGCCTGGTGCTGCGCGGCATCTCACCGGCCAGCGTGCTCTGGGACGGCACCTCGGTGCAGCTCTGGGGGCTGGAGGGGGTGGCCCACATCGGGCGGCCGCGGACCCGGTGGGGCCGGGCCCCCTACTGCCCGCCCGAACAGCGCCGGGGAGAGGGGTTCGTGGACTCCCGGGACGCGGTGTGGAGCGCCGCCCAGGTGCTCTACCAGCTGGTGACCGGACGGCCCGGCCCGGCCGACCGGGCACCCGACGACCTCGCCGCGCACCGGGTGCTCGCCGAGACGCTGCGCGGCGCCTTCGCCCCGCGGGCCGCCGACCGCCCGACCCCGGCCGGGCTGCTCGACCTCCTGGCCCCCGGGGCGGCCCGGCAGCTCACGCTCACCGGGCCCGCCGACGACGAGACGCGCCCGGACCGGGAGGCGTTCGACCAGTCCCTGCGCCTCAAACGGCAGGCCCCCGTCGCCGAGGCCCGGGAGGGGACCGGCGGCGGGCGGGGCACCGGCGACGTCCTCTGCCCGTACTGCCTGGAGCCCATCCAGCTCGACCTCACCGCGCTGTACGTCACCGACAGCCGGATGCAGTACCAGCAGTTGGACGTCAAGGGGATCACCAACGCCCTGCGGCGGCAGGACGTGATGCGGTCCGCCGTCCAGAAGTGCACCGCGGACCCGGACTTCCCCGAGCACTTCATCCCGGTGCCCTACCTCACCTACGGCCGGCCGCTGACCGTCGCGATGGTCGGCCAGTCGTCCACCGGCAAGAGCCATCTGCTGACCCAGATGATCGCCGAGATCACCGACGGCGGCCTGGAGCCGTTCGGTCTGAAGTGGCAGTCCGTCAACCCCGAGCAGCACGCCCGGTTCGTACGGGAACGGGTGCAGCCGCTGCGCAACGGCAAGGTCCTCGACCACACCGGCGGGATCGGGCTGGACGGCTTCGCCCGCTTCGTGGAATCGCTGCTGATCACCGACGCCCGCGGGCAGGTGCGCCCGGTCGCCTTCTTCGACCTCGGCGGCGAGGACCTGGTGCGGACCGATGCCGCGCTCCGCTTCCTGCTCGGGGTCGACGCGCTGGTCTTCGTCGTCGATCCGGCGCTGGCGCTCCCGCTGCCGCATCTGGACCACGCCAGGGAACGCTGGGGCCTGGAGGTGAACCGGGACGGCGATCTCGCCTTCGGCACGGTCCTGGACCGGCTGCCGAAGAACGGCCCGTATCTGGACGTGGCGGCCGCGATGGTGCTGGGCAAGGCCGACCTGCTGCGGTTCCAGCCGCCCGTCGACCGGTGGCTGGGCGAGGCACCGCCCACCGCCCTCGACCCCGCGCGGGTGCGCGAGGAGAGCCGGGACGTCCACGGCCTGCTGCGCCGGCACGCCGGCCAGGCGTGGCTGCGCCCGTTCGACGCGATCCGCCGCTGCACCCTGCACGTCGCGTCGGCCACCGGCGGCCAGGAGGACCACGGCCGCTACCCGACCGGGGTCGGGCCCCGGCGGGTGCTGGCGCCGTTGGTGTCGCTGCTGGCGATGCACGGGGTGATCGAAGTGCCGGGCGGCGCCGAGGCGTTCGCCGTCGGAGGGGCGGCCGCGCGGCCATCGGCGCCGCCGCCGGAAGCCAGCGGATCAGGGGGAGAGGAAGCGGAGTGAGCGACTTCACGGAGCGGAGACCGACGCACCGGACGACGGCCGGCACCGGCGGACCGGCCCCCGCGGGCGGTACGGCCCACACGGGCGGACCGGCCTTCACCGGCGGGCCGGCCGGCGGCGGAGCCGTGGGCACGGTGCACCAGGTGGTCTTCCGGTGGGAGGGCAACCAGGGACGCCAGGGCACCGGGATGAAGGCCGTCGCCCACTCCTGCACGGCCGAGCGCGCCGAGGAACTGGGCCGGGAACTGGGCCCGTTGCTGTGGGTCTCCGGTACGGCCGCGTCCCGGCCGAGCGTCGTCCGCACGGTCTCCCGCGACGGCGACGTGATGCTCGTCCAGCGCTGGCCCACCACCGACCGGGGCGGCCGCCCCAGCACGGTGAGCCATGTCCTGCTCGGTGACCGGGAGAGCCTCAAGACCCGCCTGTGCCTCGGCCTCGCCTACGGCGGTTGGGGCCCCCGGAAGTCCGCGGAAGAGGCAACCGGGATGAAGCCTCCGGTGGAGTGCGCGGAGCTCGAAGCGCTGGCCTACGACCGCCTGCTGGCGATGGAGGAGCGGCTGCCGACGGTCAAGCACCCGCTGATCCTGGTCACCGCGGAGTGGCTGCGCGACCCGTCCCAGCGGGTGTCGCTGCTCACGGACGAGGAGCAGCCGACCGGCCGGCCGGACGGGGACCTCGCGCCGCTGGTCTACCTGGGCCTGTTCCTGCTCTTCGGCTCCTGGCTGGGGCAGGAGTGGACGTTCGCCACGTACGACACGGTGGACAGCCATCCGCTGCGGCTGATGTGCGTACCGCGCTGGGAACCGGACGCCGGCGGGCCGGGCCCGCTCGCCCGGATCGTGGTCCGCAAGCCGGCCCAGCCGCAGTTCGAGCACAAGGCGGCGAACCGGCTGGTCGAGCACCTCCTGGCACATCTGCCGGACAGCCCCGGCCTGCCGCAGCTGGTCGACGGGCTGCGGAACGGCGCGACGCTGGACTGGCCGCGGCGGCAGTCCCTGCTCCGGGACATCCTCTCCGCCGACCGGCCACCGGCCCCCCGCCCGGCCGCCACGGCCCCCCAGCCGGACCCCGGACCGACAGCGGGCCCCGCACCTGCGCCCGCGACGCCACACGTGCCCGCACCGACGCACCTGCCCGCGCCGACGCACGCGCCTGAGCCGACACACCTGCCGCCGCCGGTACGGGAGACGGCGCCGGCACGGGAGACGGCGCCGGTGCGCGAGGAGCCGCCGGTACGGGAGACGCCACCGGTACGGGACACGCCACCGGTACGGGATCGGGACGTACCGCCGCCGATCCAGGACCGGGAGACCCCACCGCCGAACCGGGACCGGCGAACCCCACCGCCGGTCCGGGAAGCGTCACCCGCGGCCCGGGAAACACCCCCGGCCCGAGAGACACCCCCGGCCCGAGAGGCACCGCCGGTCCGCGCAACACCGCCGGCCCAGGAGACGCCCCCGGCCCAGGAGACGCCACCCCCAGCGGCGCCCCGGCCCCCCGCGTCCCACGAGCCGCCCGCGGTGCACGAGCCGTCGCCGCCCCCGGGCCCTCGGCCGTACTCCACCCCCCAGACACCCAGCGCTCTCGAAGTGGCCTCCGTACACGAGGAGTTGCGCAACCCGCTCCCCCGGAGCGCCCTGCAGCGCGATCTGCTGAAGGAGCGGTTGCGCGCCCTGCCCGACGAGGCACTCCTGGACGCGCTGCGTGCCGGTGGGGTGCCGCCGGAGCCCCTGGGGATGCTGCTGGACGAGCTGGGGGACGGCCGGCGGGTGCGGGAGCGCCGGCCGCAGATGCAGCACGACCTGTGCCGGGAAGTCCTCGCCAAGGGCCTGTACTTCGAGCCGAACGGGCTGGACACGGAGCCGGCGTCCCGGATGGCCATGGCGCGCCGGGCCGCCGATCTCTATCTCTGGGCCGTCGCCCCGCTGGCCGGTGACACCCGCCATCTGGCCGATGTGCGGGAGCTGCTGCACCGCATGTGCCGGGACCGCCACCCCACGGCGGGCAACTGGCTGTGGGACACCATCATCGCCCCGGCGAACGGCGTCGCCCCCGACCTGCCGGCCGACGTCTGGCAGCAGATCGTCCGCGACGTGCACCAGAAGAGCCTGGCTCCCACCCCCGCCACCCCGGCGCCCACCGCCCAGCCGCCGGCCCCGGCTCCCCCTACGACCGCACCGGATCCACCCGCCTTCGGGAGCCGGTTCAACGAATGGACCTCCAGCCTGGGCTGCGTGGTGGGCAGCGGCGTCGGCGTGATCCTGGTGCTCCTCACCATCGTGCTGATCTTCTGGTAGCCGACAACGGGAGGGCCCCGGCCGGAAGCAACCGGCCGGGGCCCTCCCCTGTCACGGTCAGTCGCTCACACAGGTGTTGCCGAGGGAGGGGTTGAACAGCCCGACGATGTCGATGCTGTTGCCGCACAGGTTGACCGGCAGATGGATCGGGACCTGGATGGTGTTGCCGGAGATGACGCCCGGCGAATTCAGGGCAGCGCCCTGCGCGCCGCCATCGGCGGCCGCGACACCGGCGCCTCCCAGGACGGCGGTGGCGGTCAGGGCCGTGGCGGCAAGTGCGGTACGGATGCGCATGGTTCCTCCTGCTTGTGAGGTCACACTCGCCCGGAAGCGTCTCCGCGCCCCGGCCCGGAAAACACCCATAGCGCGAGGCAGGGAACGAAACCCCCTGTACGGGTGGGAACGTCGCGTATCGCGTTCCGCCGTACACGCCGGCGCGCCACCGTAGCGATACCGGCGTGACCTTGACCCCGTGTCAGGGACGGAGCATCACCGCCTGGCCCCCTCATCACTTCACGTATTGCGCAACTCAGGAACCACTGGGCGGTGCCCCGCGTTGAAGCCGACGGATGCTGCACGCCCGGACAGTTGTGGAGGAGCAGATGAGTGTGGCCCTGACCAAGGGCGGCAATGTGTCGCTCAGCAAACAGGCGCCCGGCCTGACCGCCGTGAGCGTCGGGCTGGGCTGGCAGGTGGGCGCCGGCGGCGGAGCCGGCTTCGACCTGGATGCCAGCGCCCTGCTGTGCGGCCGGTCCGGCACGGTCCTCTCCGACGACCACTTCGTCTTCTTCAACAACCTCCGCAGCCCGGACGGATCGGTCCGCCACTCCGGCAGCGAACCGGTCGGCGGCAGCGGCGGTGACGACGAACGGATCCACATCGACCTGACCACGGTCCCGCCGGAGGTCGAGAAGATCGTCTTCCCGGTCTCGGTCTACGAGGCCGAGCAGCGCGGGCAGAGCTTCGGCCAGGTCCACAGCGCCCACATCCGGGTCGTCGACGAGACCACCGGCACCGAACTGGCCCGCTACGACCTGCGCGGGGACGCGGCCGCCGAGACCGCCATGGTCTTCGGCGAGCTCTACCGGCACGGCGCGGAGTGGAAGTTCCGGGCCGTCGGCCAGGGCTATGCCTCCGGGCTGGCCGGGATCGCGCAGGACTACGGCGTGGACGTCCTCCGGCCGCAACCGCCGGCCGCCGCACCAGGCGCACCGGCCGCACCCGTCGCGCCGTTCCCGCCGGTCCCGCAGACACCGCCGGTCCCGCAGGCACCGCCGGCAGTCGCCCCGTCGGCCCCGCACACCTCATCCGCCCCCTCACCCACCGGGAGTTCCCCCATGACCTGCTTCTTCGACCCCGGCCACGGCCCCGGCAGCACGCCCGTCACCTGGTCCCCGCAGTGGGGCGTCCCGCGCCAGATCCAGGCGTGCCCCGGCTGTGCCCAGCGCGTCCAGACCACGCCGCCGCCGTACTACTCCGCACCTCAGGCCGGATACCCGGATCCGTACGCGCAAGGGGCCCCGCAGGGCTATCCGCAGCCGGTGCAGCAGGGCTATCCGCAGCAGCCGGACCACCATCAGCAGGGCGGCGGCCGGCGGTTCGGCACCGGTGCGCTGATCGGGGCCGGCGCGGCCGGACTGGTCGGCGGCGCCCTCCTCAACGAGGCCTTCGACGACGACGAACCGGACGTCGTGGTGAACAACTTCTACGAGGAGTAGGCGCAGGGACTTGAACGGAGGGGCGGGCACCGGCGTCCGGGTGCCCGCCCCGTTCCGTGGATGCCGCGGAGCCGACGCGTCAGCCGAGCAGCTTCCGCATCCGGGCGATCTCCGCGTTCTGGGCGGTGATGATGTCACCGGCGAGCGTCTTGGCCGGGCCGTACGCGCCCTGCTCGCGCTCGGTGCCGGCCATCGCGACCGCGCCCTGGTGGTGCTTGACCATCAGCTTCAGGAACTGGGCGTCGAACGCCTTCCCGGTGGCGTTCTTCATCGTCGCCATCTCCTGGGCACTCATCATGCCGGGCATGGCCTTGCCACCGCCGTGGTCCATGCCCTCCATGCCGTGCGTGCCGCCGGGCATCGTGGCCATGTCGTGGTCCTGCGGGACCTTCTCGCCCCAGGACTTCAGCCAGCCGGACATCCTGGTGATCTCCGGGTCCTGGGCCTTCTTGATCGTGGCGGCGAGCGCCTTGACGTCCGCCGAGCCGGCCCGGGTCGCGGCCAGGTCCGCCATGGCCACGGCCTGGCGGTGGTGCGGGATCATCTCCTTCGCGAAGGTGATGTCGGCGGCGTTGTGCGTGCCCGCGGACGCGCCCGCCGTCGCGGACGGCTTGCCGCTCGGGGACGTGTCGTCGGTCCGGCCGCCGTCGCTGCCGCAGGCGGACAGCGTGAGGGCCGCGGCGGTCACGGCGGCCGCCGCCAGCGCGGCGCGACGGATCAGGACGTTTCGGGCATTACGGGTCGCGTGCATGACGCAGAGCTCCTGGGATGTGGTGAAAGTGAAGGCGTGCTCGTCCGCGACGCGGGCCGGCCACGAGGGCGTACGGCGCCGCGCCGGGCGGGCGCGTCCTATATCCGCAGGACCTGGAGCTGGGCGAGGGAGGGCGGGGCGCGGGCCCCGGTGGTGCCGTCCGCCAGCCGCCCCGCGAGCGGCACCGCGCGGTCGGCGGTGCCGGTCAGGGAGGCGGGCAGCGCGGGCAGGACCACGGCGCCGGGCAGCGCGCCCGAGGCGCACGTCGGGTCGGCGTGGTGGGCGTGCCCGGTGCCTCCACCGCTGCCGTCGGCGCCGTCGTCGCGGCCCGGACAGCAGACGTGCTGTCCGTGCTCGCGGGAAGCGGAGCCGGGGGCGGGGGCCGGTGCCGGGGCGGCCGTCGCCATCGCCGGCCGGAGGTGGTGGGCGGCGTGGGAGGAGGACGAGGTGGCCGGCAGCGTGCCGGTGTTCGCCAGTCCGTGCATGCCCAGCAGGCCCGCCAGCACGGCGAGGACGAGCAGCGCCTTGAGCCGCAGCCTCGGCTGCGGGGCGGACGCGTGCTCGTGGATGCTCACGGGCCCATCGTAGGGAAGGCCGTGCGCGGGGCCCGCGCCGGTACCGCGGGGGCCGACTGTGACCCGTGTCGCACAGCGGCGCCGTGAAGTCCAGCCTGCCCGTACCGGATTCATCAGGGCTTGTCGGTCATGCGGGGGCCGCCGCCCGGGAATCTGCACGGAAGCGTCACAACCTCTTCGTATCGCGTCCGGGGGGTGCCGTTAGCGTTGCTGGTCGCTCGATCCCGAGTGCGAACGTGAACCGGTCTCCGGCGTCCCTGGCGGCGCGACAGCACAGAAAGCTCGCAGATGGACTACTGCTCCTCGTGCCGCCGGAACCTCAACGGGGCCCTCGTCTGCCCGGGTTGTGGCGATTACGCCCCGGACATAGCCCCGCCCACCCACCGCCAGGCCCGTACGGGTGCCGAGGCGGCCGCGCTGTGGGAGTCCTGGCAGGCGCCGGACGCCACGGCCGCCCCCTACGAGGACGCCATGGCGCCGGCGAAGACGGCTGCCGCGACGGCCACCGAGGCGGGCCTCGCGGCCTCCGAGGGCACGGACGTCCCGGCCGCGACCGGCACCGGGCAGGGCCGCGCCGCGCGGCGCCGCCAGCTGGCGCGGTGGAAGAAGTACCGCCGCCGGGCGGTGGCCGCCACCGCGTTCGCGCTGGTCGGTGGCACGGTGACCGCGACGCTGCTGCAGAACAACCGGCCCGCCGCCACCCACACCCAGGCCGCCTCGTCGCCGGACCCGGAGACCGTGTCCGCGCCCGGTACCCCGACCGCCTCGGAGGAGCCGGACGGCCGGGCCTCCCGGCACCCCGGTGACCGCGCGCCCCTGGGCCGCCACCGCAAGCCCGACGCCGGCACCGACCGCTCCTCCGCCCCGGCGGCGGCGCAGCAGCCCTCCGCCGCCCCGACGCACTCCGCCGCGGCCCCGAGCACGGCACCGCACACCGCGGCCGCGCCGGCCCCGGGCAGTCACTCCGGCCACACCGACTCGGCACCCGCGGCCGCCGCACCGGCCTCCTCCGGACATTCCGACCAGGGCTCGGGTGGCTCCTCGGCGCAGCAGCCCGCCGGCTCCGGCTCCGACTCGGGCTCGTCCGCGACGAGCCCGACCGCCCCGGCGCAGCAGCCGTCGACGACGCCGAGCTCGCCGTCCACCGAGCCGACCTCGCCGTCCCACCTCTGCGTGCTCGGCGTCGTCTGCCTCTGACCGACCGGGCCGTCGTTCAGCAGGCCCCGAGGTCCTGCCAGACGCCCCATTCGCCGGTGGTGCCGGGTTCCTCGCCGGTCGTCCACCACTTGGCCTTCCAGGTGTGGCCCCGGTGGGAGACCTGCTGGCCGCCGGTGTAGACGGCGCCGGCCGACCAGGCCGCGGCGGTGCACCGGTGGCCGCTGCCGCCGGTGACGGTCAGGGCGTAGGTCGTGCTGTGGCTGCCGGTGGTGCCCGTGCCGGTGACGGTGAGGGGGTACGTGCCCGAGGCCGTCTCCGGGGTCGTGGCGAGGGTGAGGGTCGAGGTGCCGCCGGCGGTCACCGAGGCGGGGCTGAGCGAGGCGGTGACGCCCGCGGGGGCGCCGCCGACCGTCAGCTTCACCGGCTGCGCGGCGCCCGCGGTCACCGCCGTCTTCACCGTGGTGGTGGCCGTCCTGCCCGCGGCGACCGAACCGGCGGCGGGTGCGGCGGTCACCGAGAAGTCGTCGGCCGGCGTGCCCGTACCGCCCGTGAAGGGCGCGAAGGTGTGGGTGAAGTCCCAGGTGTTCTGCTGGATGCCGGAGCAGTTGTCGGCGGCCGCGCCGCCGGGGCAGCCGCCGTTGTCCCGCTGGAGCGCCCAGAACGACAGGGTGTTGAGGCCCTTGGCGGCCGCCCAGTCGTAGACCTGGGTGGCGTTGGCGGGGGTGAAGGTCTCGGCCGGGCCGAAGTCGTCCACGCCGGGCATCTCGGTGACGCCGATCATCCCCCACAACTGGGCGGCGGACTTGCCGGGGTAGAGCTGGGCCAGCTGGTCGTGCAGGCCCTGGGCGGCGGTCTTGGTGTCGGCCGCCATGTCGTGGGCGGCGTTGTCGTAGTAGTCGAACGTCATGATGTTGGCGACGTCCACCCGCGTGCCGTTGCCCACCGCGTTCCGCAGCACCGCGAGGCCGCTGTCCGCGAGGCCGTGCGTGGTGGTCGGCAGGGTGTAGGAGATCTGCAGGGTGCGCCCGTTGGCCGCCGCCCAGTCCTGGACCTGCTTGAGGGCCTTGTTCCGGCGGTCGATGCCGGCGGCGTTGTCCAGCGAGTCGACCTCGATGTCCATGTCGAGCCGGGCCACGTCGTAGGTCGTGACGACCTTCTCGTAGGCGGCGGCGATCCTGCTCACGTCCGTACAGCTGTCGGCGATCTCGGTGCCGGTGGTGTCGGCGGTGTAGCCGCCGAACGAGGGGATGGCGTCCCCGCCGCGGGCCTGGAGGGTCTTGATGTCGTCGCCGAACGCGGCCGGGGAGACCGGCATCCGGGTGTCGCCGTTCCAGTAGGGCGTGCACGAGCCCTTGGCCTCCGTCTGGAGGAAGGCCATGGTCAGGTGCTTCGCGCCCGAGGCGGCGGCCAGCGCGGCGGGGCTCTCGCCGGTCCACGCCTCGAAGTAGGGGGCGAAGACCCGGTCCGGAAGGGGGGGCGCCGCGTGGGCGGTGCCGCCGCCCAGCGCGGTCAGGCCGGCCGCGGCCACCACGGCGGTGGCGAGAGCCGCCCGGAAGGAGCGCATACGTCTCATGTCTGTCCCAGGGGGGTGAGAGGGGAGGACGTCGCCAACTCCCGCCACTGACACGGGTGTTGGGCGCGAGATACGCACTATGGGATAGCCCCGCGGACGACCGCCCGTCAATGGACTGGACCAAGACAGGAATAGACCAATTCGCGGACGGCGGCGCTGCGCGCCTGCCCAGCTTTCAGGCGGCGCCCTGGACCACTCGCCCGCCCCGGGCGAGGAAGACGACGGCGAGCAGCCCGACGGCGACGAGCACGGCGCCCGCCACGGACGGGCCGGGCAGGGTGCCGAGGACGGCGACACCGAGCGCGGAGCCCGCCTGGCGGATGCCGCTCAGGGCCCCTTGGCCGGTCGCGGCGGACTCGGGCGGCGCGGCGACGGCCATCTCGGCGGCGGCACCGGGGATGGACAGGGTGCCGGTGGCGGCCAGCGCGAGTTCCGCCGCGACGAGGAGGGGCAGCGGCGGATGCGGTCCGCCGGCGCAGGCCAGCAGCACACCCGCCAGCGCGGCGGCGGACATGCCGGTCAGCAGCACCGGGCGCGCCCCGTACCGCGCCACCAGCCGCCCGGTGAAGAACGGCATCACACACACCGGGAAGGTGAGCGGCAGGACGGCCAGACCCGCGCGCAGCGGCGGGAGCGCGTACGCGTGCTGCAGCCACACGCTGAGCGTGTACAGCCCGCCGAAGTAGGCGAAGCAGGAGACCGCGGCGGCCACCATGGCGATGCGGACCCGCGGCAGGGCGAACAGCGCGGGCGGGAGGACGGGGGCGGCGGCCCGGCGCTCCCACAAGGCCAGTACGGCGAAGGTGAGCAGCGCGGCGGCGATCGGGGCCCAGGCGGCGGGCGCGGCCCAGCCGTCGAGCCCCGACTCGACCAGCCCGAAGGTGAGCGCCCCGAGCACGGCGGTGGAGAGCAGCAGACCGGGGCGGTCGACGGCCCGGGTGGCCCGGACGGGCGGGGCCGGCAGCCGGCGGGCCAGCAGCAGCGCGGCCAGCGCGAGCGGCGGGTTGACCAGGAAGACCAGCTGCCAGCCGCCGAGTTCGACCAGGGCGCCGCCCAGGACCGGGCCGGCGGCGGCGCCCAGGCCGCTCAGCGCGGTCCAGGCACCGATGGCGCGGGTGCGGCGGGCGGGCTCCGGGTGGAGCGCGATCAGCAGGGCGAGCGAGGCGGGCACCAGCCCGGCACCGGCGGCGCCGAGCAGCGCACGGCCGGCGATGAGCAGACCGGCGTCCGGAGCGGCGGCACAGAGCGCGGACAGCACGGCGAACGCGCCGAGCGCACCGCGGTAGAGCCGGCGGGCGCCCCAGCGGTCGGCGAACACCCCGGCGGCGAGCAGCAGTCCGGCGAAGACGACGGTGTAGGCGTCGACGGCCCAGGGCAGCGCGGCGGGCGCCGGGTGGAGGTCGCGCTCCAGGTCGGGGACGGCGACGTTGAGCACGGAGGTGTCGAGGAGGACGAGCAGGTTCCCGGCCGCGATACCGGCGAAGGCGAGCCGCGAACGGGGCGGCGCGGACGGCGGGGCGGACGGCGAGCGGTCGGTGGTCAGGGAACTGCCGGGGGACACGGCACGGTCGGTGGACATGGGAGAACCGTCGCCCGGGGACCGTTCGGCCCGCGACGACGCAATTCCGATGGCCCCATCGGGAATTCCGATGGCCCACGGCACGGCGAAGGCCACCGCCCCCTCAGGAGCGCCCGCGGCCGGTGGCATCCTGACCGGGTGGACACTCGCTATCTGCGTGCCTTCGTCGCCGTGGCCGAGCACGGCGGGATATCCGCCGCCGCGCAGCAGCTGGGCTACGCCCAGTCGAGCGTGAGCGCCCAACTCAAACGGCTGGAGGCGGAGCTGGGCGCGACCGTACTGACCCGCGGCGGGACGGGCGCGGCGCTCACCGACGCCGGGCGGCGACTGCTGCCGCATGCGCGCGAGGCGCTGGTGCTGGAGGACCGGATGCGCCGGGCCGCGCTCGGGGACCGCCCCCGGCTGCGGATCGGTGCCCAGGAGTCGCTGGCCCACGCCTGGCTGCCGGAGGTGCTGGCGGCGCTGGAATACGGCGCGGGCGGCCCCGGCGCGAGCGCCGACATCGAGCTGACGGTGACCGGCCGCAGCCGCCTCCACCCCGCCTTCGCCGCGGGCGAGCTGGACCTCGTCTTCCAGTACGACAACGGGGTGCCGGCGCTCGGCCCGCACGCCGTGGTGGGCCACGACCGCACCGTCCTGGCGGCCGCGCCCGGCCACCCGCTGGCCCGGCAGGACACGGTGGCGGCCGGGGAGTTGCTCGGGTACGACTTCCTGGTCGCCGAGCCGGGCTGCACCTCCGACATGCTGGTGGACCGCCTCGGCCGGGACCTGCTCGCGGGGGCCCAGCTCACGATGGTCGTGGGCTCGTTCTCCGCGCTGCTGCGGCTGACCGGGCACGGACACGGCCTGGCCCTGCTGCCGGAACTGGCGATCGCCCGCGAGCTGGCGGCCGGCGAGCTGACCGCGCTGCGGCTGGCCGGACGCCTCCAGCCGGTCGCCATCGTCGCCCACTGGCACCCCCGCCCCGGCCTGGCCGAACCCGCCGTGCGGGCCCTGATCGACCTGGCCCGCCGGGCGGACCCGCTGCCGGACGTCACCCGCGGCGGGGACAGCGCAACGGCGGGAACGACCCACTGAGATGACGCGCGGCCGTGCCGCAACCGACCCTCCACGCACGGAATCAGGCGAACGGCCCCCGGTCGAAGCCGGGGCCATTCGATCGCGCGCCCTCGACGACCGGGGGTACCGTTCTGGTGTCGAGCCAGAACGGAGGCCGCATGCCCGAGCACGCCGACATGCACATCGGTGCCCGCGTCCGCACGATCCGGAAGCGCCGTGGGCTGACGCAGCGAGAACTTGCGGATGCCTCTGGGGTATCCCTGTCCCTCATCCGGCAGTTGGAACAGGGCGCGGCACCGGGCACCCGCATGGAAACTGCCCACAAACTCGCGGCCGCTCTCCGCGTCACCACCACGACGCTGCTGAAGCGCGACGATCAGCGCGGTGTCGAACCCGCCGAGCGATGGCGTGCTCTCCAACTCTCCGTCCAGCTCGGCGTCGGCAGCCCCTCGGAACCGCCGACGGTGAAGGGCGTGGAAGCCCTGCTGCCCAGCGTGCGCAGTGCGTACTTCAGTAATCGTCTCGCCGACCTCTCGGCACTCCTGGGGCCGGCACTGCGCGATGCCGATGCGCTGGGGGACTCGGTCGTTGCCCGCGGGGTACGCGCCCATCTGCTGCAGATCGCCGGGTCGGTGCTGACGCAGGTGCGCGAATTCGACGCCGCGGTGACCGCACTGCAGCGCGCCTTGGACGACGCGCCGGACCGCTTGCGCGCAGCGGCGGTTGTCACGACCTGGAGTTGGCTTCTCGTCCGCCAAGGCCGGCTGCAGGCAGCGCGGGAGCTGGCGACACGTTGGGCCGACGACGTCGAGCCACGCATGTCGAGGGCGACGCCGGAGGAACTGGCGGCGTGGGGGTGGCTTCTGATGCAGGCTTCGGCAGCGAACCTGCGAGACAACCGGCGTGGCGAGGCAGCCGACACGATGCGCCTCGCGCAGTCGGTATCCGTCATGCTCGGCCGTGAGCTGCCACGCGGCACCGAACGGCTCACGACGTGGGGCCCGACCACCGTGCGCTACAAGGCGGCCGAGCGGCACATCGTCCTTGACGAGCCGGACAAGGTCTTGCGTGCGGCAAAGCGGCCCCGCCGCACGCAGGCTCGACAGCGGCCGGCGCTGGCGGTGTCGACGGAGTACCACCGCCACAGGCTGGACGTGGCGAAGGCACACACAATGATGAGGCAGTACGGGGAAGCAGTCGACGTACTGACCGACGTGCACGCGAACGCGCCCGAGTGGCTGGCCAGCCAGCGTTACGCACAGGACATCCTGGGCGACGTGGTACAGAAGCGCCGGACACTGACCCCGCGGATGCGGGAGTTGGCAGACGCCCTGTCAGTCCCCTTGTAGGTACTGGCACTTCTGGCGCAGGGGCCGAGAAACTGCCATTGAGGCGCTGGTCACACGCTTCTACCGTCACAGCATGGACACCGAGCGTGTACGGCTTGCGGCGTCTTCCGTCACCGGCGGCGACCCGGTCGACGTGGAGACAATCAGCGAGACGATCCGGCGTGCGCTGCGCCTCGGCAGCGGACGGCCGGATCGCGCCGAGCTGGCAGCGGCCCAGGAGGAGTTACGGGGGCATATCGCCCTCCTCATCCCCCTCGCCCGGCAGGAGTTTCGCCGTCTCAGCCGTCGTGGGGACGAGACCCAGGCGCGCGAGCTCGCGGCCCGCATCGACGGTACGGAGCGCCGGGCCGGGCAGGGGCTCCCGCGCGACATCCTCGCCGCACACGTGCAGATCGGGCACCTCACGCGGGACTGTCAGTACCTGCTGGCCACACACACCGCGGCGGATTGGCGATGAGTCGGGCCCCGCTGGCGTTCGTCTACGACCGGTGTGCGAGCCGCCGCATGCGGGCCCGGACCGAGCTGGACATGCGGCTGACCGGCTGTCACGCCCATGCGGACCGGATGGGATGGGTGCTGGCGGGACACTGGATCGACCTCGGCGACCATGCGATGGGCACCCACCGCCCACAGCTCGGCACCCTGCTGGACACGATGCGGGCGGAGGCGGGCCGACGGGAGGTGCTGTGCCTGATCCACACCTGGGGCCGGCTGGCGAGCGACGACACCCACCGGCAGGTTCTCCAGCGGCGCATCGTCGAGGCGGGCGGTTGGACCGCGACGACCTTCGGTGAGACCGATCGTCGCAGTGTCCGCGCCGCGCTCGTGGGGAGGCAGGCCTGACCCCACACCAGCGCCCCGTCGCAACCTACGTGCGGCAGGTCAGGCGGCCGACCGCGTCCGGGACTTGAGGACCTGGGTGCCGATGGCCAGGGTGACGGCGAGGAGGAGGACGTAGAAGACGCCTATCTTGCGTAGGTCGTCGAGGAAGAACCAGACGGCGGTCAGGGCGGTGAACCAGAAGGCCACCAGCGCGAAGCCACCGGCGCGTTCGTCGCGGTACCCGGCGGCGAGGCACAGCGCGGCGACGACCGCGAGGAGCAGGGCGATGACGACGTAGTGGGTGTCCCAGCCCAGGTAGCCGCGGGCCAGTTCGGACCACACGGCGACCGCCTCGGCGACCGGCCCCCACACCACCGCGCAGGCGAGCCGCGCCGACCAGAGCAGGAGCACCGCACCGGCGACCGCGGCGAGCAGCGCGACGCGGGAGAACTGGCCGACCTCGATCACCTGCGAGCGGGAGATGACCAGCGCCAGCACACAGCCGAGCAGCGCCACCGCGCCCTCGGCGGTGGGCCGGAAGACCACCCCACCGGGCAGCCACCGGCGCGGCGGCCGGGGTGCGGGATCCGGTACGGGCTCCGGTGCGGCGGCCGGCCCGCTCGACGGCGCCGGGTCGTGCGACGGTGCCGGGCCGGCCGGTGCCCCCGCCCGCGGATCGAGCGCGGTGGGGGTCGGGACGGCGGCGGGGGCGGCCGCGGGTACCCGTTCGGCGGCCGGTACCGGCTCGTGGGCGGGGGCGACGGCCTCGGTCAGGGCGGTGCGCATCGCGGCGGCGCTCGGGTACCGGCCGCCGCGGTCCTTGTGCAGCGCCCGGAGGATCACCGCGTCGAGGGCGGGCGGCAGTTCCGGCCGGAGCCGGGACGGCGGGACCGGGTCGGCCGCCAGGTGCTGGTGCATGACGGAGAACGGCGAGTCCCCGGTGTACGGCGGGCGGCCGGTCAGCAGCTCGTGGAGCAGGCAGGCCACCGCGTAGAGGTCGGTGCGGTGGTCGGTCTCGGCGCCGTTGATCTGTTCCGGCGCGAGGTAGGCGGGCGTGCCGACCGCCACCCCCGTGCCGGTCAGCCGGGTGGCCA
The DNA here is from genome assembly GCF_036352915.1 of Streptomyces bugieae. Classification (NCBI taxonomy): domain Bacteria; kingdom Bacillati; phylum Actinomycetota; class Actinomycetes; order Kitasatosporales; family Streptomycetaceae; genus Streptomyces; species Streptomyces bugieae. The sequence goes on along the minus strand of NZ_JAZBJP010000036.1, from coordinate 27,500 downwards.
CCTCGCTGAGCGCCTTGGCGATGCCGAAGTCCACGACCTTGGCGGTGCCGTTGCCGGTGAGCATCACGTTGGCGGGCTTGATGTCCCGGTGGACGATGGCGTGCCGGTGGCTGTGGTCGAGCGCGTCCAGCACCTGGCAGGTGAGGTCGACGGCCTGCGCCGGGGGCAGCGGGCCCGCGTCGAGGACCCGGCTCAGGGTGCGGCCCTCGACGTACTCCATCACCAGGTAGGGCTCGGTGGACCCGTCCGCGGTGTCCTCGCCGACGTCGTGCACGGTGGCCACACCGGGGTGGTTGAGCGCGGCCGCGGCCCGCGCCTCGCGCTGGAACCGGCTGAGGAACTCCGGCTGCCGCGCCAGCTCGGCGGAGAGCGTCTTGACCGCGACGGTGCGACGCAGCCGGTGGTCGACGGCCCGGTGGACGGTCCCCATCCCGCCCTGCCCGAGCTGTTCCACCAGCTCGTATCGCTGCCCCAACATCCTGCGCTCCACCGGGTTCCTCCACGGACCGTCACCGTTTGCACCACGGCCGAAGACGTCACCGGGCGGGGGCGGGTTCCGTACGGGGAGGGCGTGTGGGATCCCCCACTGCGCCCCCGCGGCGGCCCGGGGGCGGTCCGGCCGTCGCCCGGGACCGTCAGTCCCCGATGCCGATCAGCGCCAGCGTGATGTTGTCCGGCCCGCCGGCCTCGATGGCGGTCTTCCACAGTTCGAAGGCGGCCCGGCCGGTGTCGTGGGCGCGCAGGAGGTCGTCGAGCTCGGATTCGGGGACCGGATCGGTCAGGCCGTCGGTGCACACCAGGTAGCGGTTGAGCGGGGTGAGCGGGGCGGTGGTGACGTGCGGGGTGATCTCGTTGTACGTCCGGGTGCCGCCGAGCGCCTGGGTGACCAGGGAGGTGGTGCGGTGGCCCGGGGCGAGCGGCGGGCTGTCGTCCACGCTCATCCGGTGCAGGCCCTCCTCGGTCACGGACAGCACCCGGCTGTCGCCGACGTTGAACACCACCAGGGACTCGCGCAGCACCACCGCGCCGGCGACCGTCGTGCCCATGGTGCTCAGCTCCGGATCGCGCCCGGCGGCCGCGTACACCGCCCGGTTGCAGACGTCCAGGGCCTCCCGGACCGCCTGTTCGCTGCCGAGGCCGGGGCCGACCGCGGCCAGTTGCCGGACGGTCAGCGCACTGGCCACCTCACCGGCCGGCTGGCCGCCGATGCCGTCGGCGACCGCGACCACGAGCGGGGTGCCCAGCGGGAACACCAGCGTCTGCGGGTTCTCGGTCACCGTGCCGCACAGCGTCCACGGCCCGGCCACCAGGCTGTCCTCGTTGTGGTCGCGCAGCAGCCCGGGATGGCTGAGGGCGGTGACGGTGATGTAGGGCATGGCGGGTCCCGTCTCTCGTCGGCCGGCGCGGGCCGGCCGTGGTGGTCAGCCCTGGCCGCCGCTGCCGCCCAGCGTGCGGCGCCGCAGGAGCCGGGTGATGTCCTTGGCGGTGACGATCCCGACGAGGTGGCCGCCGTCGACGACCAGGATGCGCGGGCCGGTGCGCAGCCCGATCCGGTCGATCGCCTCGCCGAGCTCCTCCTCCGGGGCGGCGACCGCGCACTGCGACAGCGGCACCGCCACCTCGCGCACCCGCAGCGTCTCCCGCTCGGCCGGCGGTACGGCCGCCAGCCGGCGCAGCTGGACGAGCCCGCTGGGGCGGCCCTCGAAGTCCAGCAGCGGCAGCGCGGAGTGGTGCGCGGGCACGGCCACCTCGTCGATGAACCGCTGGACGCTCAGCCAGTCGGCGCCGCTGGTCACCGGGGCCGTCATGGCGTCGGCGACCCGCAGGCCCCGCAGCTCGGTGTGGAGCGCGGCGCGGCGGTGTTCCGCACCGGCCACGACCATCACGAAGAGCCCGACGAAGACGATCCACAGGCCGCCCGGCGCCCCGCGCAGCACGGAGATCCAGCCGCCGGCCACCAGCAGGACGGCGAGCACCTGGCCGCTCCTGGAGGCCGCCAGGTCGGCCCGCTCGCGGTCCCCGGTCCGCCACCACAGGACGGCCTGGACGACCCGCCCGCCGTCGAGCGGTACGGCCGGCAGCAGGTTGAAGACGCCGAGGAAGAGGTTGGCCCAGCCGAGCCACATCAGCACCACCGCGGGCACCTCGGCCCAGCCGGTGAGCTGGGCCAGCCCGATGCCGGCGCCGAGCGCGACGCCGCCGACGAGCAGGCTGGTGAGCGGGCCGCTGACGGCGACCGCGAAGGCCGCGGCGGCGGTCTGCGGCCGGCCCATCCGGGTCATCCCGCCCAGCGCCCACAGCGTCACGTCCTCGACGGAGATCTGCTTCCGGCGGGCGGTCGCGGCATGGGCGGTCTCGTGCAGCAGCAGGCTGCCGGTGAGCAGCGCGGCACCGACGACCCCGGCGAGGGCGTAGACCGCCTCCGGCCGGCCCGGGGTCCAGGCGGGCAGGGCCTGCCGGCCGAGTCCGTAGGCGAACATCACCACCAGCAGGGGCACGCTCCAGTGCATCCGCAGCGGTACCCCGGCAACCTGTCCGACACGCACCGAGCCGTTCATCGCCGTCTCCCACGCCCATTGTCGCTCGCGGGCCGCGTTCTCCGCTGGACAGACGTCCTACGCTGGTCGTACGGCCGCGATCGCGGTCGCACCGTCCGTACCGGGCTCTGCCGGAGGTGCGCCATGGGGCACAGCCACCACTTCCACCTTGATCAGGGGGGCCACTCGATCACCGTGAACGTCGGTCCCGGCCGGGACGGGGAGGTGGAGCTCCTCGTCGACGGCAAGGTCGTCGCCTACCGCAAACACCACGCGCCGGGGATGAACGTGCTCAGCGGTGAGCTGCCCGACGAACCCGTCCACCCCTTCCGGGTCCTGCTGCGGCAGCCGCACCTGGTCCCGTCCGTGCCGCGCTGCACGCTGGAGCTGGACGGGGTCAAGCAGCCGATGCCGGAGCGGCTGGTGCTCTGAGCCGGGGTGCGGCCGCGGGCCGTCCCCGGGGCCGCGGCCGGCCCGATGCCGGGGGTGCGCCGTGGGGCGTTCCGGGGCGAGGTCCCGGGGACGGCCCGTCCTAACGGCAGCACCCCGGCCCGAGTTGTTGGGCCACCCGGCTGATTCTGGCCGACGAGCGTTTTACCTCCTGCGGGTTGAAGGGGGATGCGGACCGGCAGGCGCAGCACGATACGTCTGGCATCGGAACGATGAACAGGCGAGGGAGCATCGTGAGAAGACTTGCGCAGGCGGGCACCGTCATCGGAGCGTGCGGACTGGTGCTGCTCAGCACCAACACCGCCCAGGCCGTGACCATTCCGGGCGAATCACTGCTGTCGGCGGCGGTAGGGGCCGACCTCGGCACCATCACCGGCATGGTTTCGGGCGTGATGTGCAACAACCGCCTGGCCGATTTCCACTACAAGTCCCCCAGGATCAACTCGCCGTCGCCGCAGCCCTGCATCAACGGGCCGGTCCACAGCGGCAACAGCGTGCACAGCGGCAACTTCATCAACCACGGCAACCCGAACCACAGCGGCAACTTCGCGAACACCAACGGCTCGACCAACAGCTCCAACCTGGTCAGCGGCGCCCAGCAGGGCAGCGGCAACACCGTCCAGAAGATCCTCAAGCTGCATCCCTGACCCGTCCGCACCACACACAGCGGCCCCGCTTCCCGGTACGAACCGGGAAGCGGGGCCGCCGCGATTGGCCGTCAGATCCTGGTCGATCCGGGGCCGTTGTGCTGGATGTCGTTGCCGGTGTGGTTCTCGGCACCCGTCGTGCCACCACTGTCGACGTTGGTGTTGCCGTTGCTGTTGGTCGGGCTGCCGCTGTCGCTGTTGTTGCCGGACATATGGACGTTCTGCGAGTTCTTCGTATTACCGGAGTTGACCGGTCCGTTGACGCAGACCCGGGCCCGTGGCGAGCAGCGGATGATGGAGTGGAAGGAGGCCCAGACGTCGCTGTCGATCACGTTGCCGCCCGTTCCGAACCCCCCGTACCCGCCGTCCCAGGCCAGGGCGGGGCTGACCCCGCCGGCGGCCAGGAGCATGCCGCAAGCTCCTGCGATCACGATGCTGACGCGTGTTCTCTTCTTCACTGTGCGCTCCTGCACTTCGCGGTGGATGAACCCGCGGTCTTGCTACCGGGCGAGCCCGCCTGTACCAAGCCTGAGCAACGGCCCGTCCCTCTCATTCACCCTCTCCGACCACTGGATTCACCGTGACGGCCCTCGCTTTGCCGGCATCCCTGGTGGACCGCCGCACCCCGGCAAACCCGGCCGCGGTGGCCGCGCGCCGACCGGATCCGTCTCCCCGCCGCCGGGTAAACGGCCCGGCGAATGGCCTGCTGCACACCCTCGGCGCCGGGTTCGTCCGGCGTCCTGGTCGGCGTGGACGGCGAGGAGGAACTGACCGGTCCGGCAGTTCGGCGACGGCCACGTACGGGTGGCGGTGCGCCGAGGTCCCGGGAGGTCCGCTACGCCCGCAGGCGCAGCCGCTGGCCCGGGAAGATGTGGTCCGGGCCGTGCGGGAGCTTGTGCTTGTTGAGCTCGTAGAGGGCCTGGGTGCCGCCGGGGACCTGGTTCCGCTCGGCGATGACGGAGAGGCAGTCACCGGTGCGGACGACGTAGGTCGCGTGGTTGGGGTGGTGGTACGCCGCGGCGCGGACGGCGGGATGGGACCCGGGCGACGGGGCCGGTGGGGCCAACTGGTCGTCGTCGGCGGGCGGTTGCTGCTCCGGGTCCGTGGTCCGCGCGGTCTGCGGGGGCGGGGCGGAGGTCCGCGGGGCCGGCTGGTCCGGGGCGGCGGCCGGCGGGGCCTGCTGGCCCGGGGAGGAGGCCCTGGGGGACTGCTGGGTGTAGGCGCAGCGCGGCCAGGCGGAGAGGCCGCGGTCGCGGACGATGCGCCGGCCGACGGCGATCTGCTCGGAGCGGGTGGCCAGGTCGGCCCGCGGGGCGTAGCGCCTGCCGCCGTAGGCGCGCCAGGTGGCGGGGTCGATCTGCAGGCCGCCGTGGTAGCCGTTGCCGGTGTTGATGTGCCAGCGGCCGTTGCTCTCGCAGTCGGCGATCCGCTCCCAGTCGGGCACCGGCCCGGACGGCGCGGCCGCGGCGGCCCGGTGCGCGGCGAGGCCGACGACGGCAAGCACGGCGAGCAGCACGGACAGGAGGGTGTGGGCGGATCGCTTGGCGAGGGGCGACGGCATCACGGGATTCCTCCGCTGTGCTCCGGCGGCGCCGTGACGCGCTACTCGCCACGACCGGTGGGCACGCACCAAGTAACCCGGCAATATGGTTTTCGGCATGTCCGGGAGGTGCGACATGCGCGAGTTTCACCCGGGTGGTCCATTGCCCGTCCGCTTCCGGTGCCGTAGTGGTCCGTTACGGTGCCGTCGCCCACGCCCGCCCGCGTTATGGCCCGAATTCCGGCCAGTGGCGGAAATTCCCCGCCGACCGGATTCCCGGGCCGGATGTGGGAACGGGCATTCAGCTGACCGAATAGGCGAAGGAAGGGGCGAGCGGGAGCGGTTCCGGGGTCGCCACCGCGAACTCGTAGGAGGGGGAGAAGGTGAAGTTCCGTACCGAAACCGGAACGTCACAGCCGTAGGGGCCGGGCACGGTGACCGTGCCGTGGTCCGCCGGGAAGCCCGCCTCGATGCGCTCCGGAGCGCTGGACAGCCCCCCGCCGGCGGCCTGCATGGCGGCGTCCTTGCGGACCCAGAAGCGGGTGATCATCCGCTCCCGCTCGGTCTCCGGGAAACGGTCCGCGGCGCGCAGTTCCCGGGCGGTCAGCACTTCGCACGGGGTGTGCGGCGGCGGACTCCCGCGCCGCACCGACTCCACCGAGAAGCCCATCTGCCGGGCGTCCTCCCCGCAGGCCACGACCAGCAGGCCGCGCGTTCCGTACAGCTCCCAGTAGGAGGCCTCGGCCATCGCGGTGCTCACCCGGGCGGGGAGCCCGGACAGCAGCCAGCGGCGCGAGGCGTCGTCGAGGGTGGCCGCGGAATGGCCGTTGAGCCCCAGACAGCTGTCCGGGGACAGTGCACTGCCCGAGCCGCGGAGGGAGGAGGGCGAGCCGGCGGAGGAGGGGGCGGAGGGCAGGTACGACAGGGAGGGGGAGGGGACGAGAGCGGACGGGGACGACGGGGAGGGGCCGTCCTCGCCGATCGGGACGATGAATATGGGGACGGGGGCGAGGGGCGCCAGGCGGGGCCGGGCGGGGTGGTGCGGGCGGCCGGGGACGTCCTGGTCAAGGTATCCCGGACAGAGTTCGAGAAGAGCGGCGTTCGTTTCCACGTACTTTCCGTCCTCCACTGGTGAGCGGTGCCAAGACTGCCCTGGGTGAGTGGCAGCCCGTCAAGCAGTTGGAGTCTCCCCCTATTCCACCTACATCGATCGATACAGACAGCCCAAGGTTTGCAGATCCTCCGGATCCTTCGAGTCATCCCTCCTGCTGATGTCCGGCTACATACTTCGATGTACGGGAGACCGACCCAAATTCGGGCGCCAGGGCCAGGAGAACGGGCAACGCCCGGAAGTACTGTCCTCGTGTGTGGTTACGTCTTTTCAGAGGTACGAACGCGCGCCGGCCTCCCCTGCCGCTCCGTGACCTCAGACTGGCCGTGGGCTTCTTCGCCGCCTGTCTGATTCTCTACGTCCTGGGCGGCTCCCGGGTCATGGGCGACATCCCCGTCTGGCAGGCCGTCCTGCCGGTCGTGGTGCTGTGCACCGCGAGCGCCTTCCGCAGCACCCTGCCGACGGCCGCGGTCTCGGTCGGCACCGCCACCGTCCTCGTGGAAATGACGTCGAGCGGCGGCCTCGGCCCGGTCCTGGTCTACACCGACCTGCTCTACGCCGCGGCGCTGTACGGCGCGCCCTGGCTGTGCCGGGTGCTGCAGTTCGGGACGGTCGCGGTCACCATCGCCACCACCATCACCCTGATCGCCATCAGCGACCGTTCCGAGGGCGTGACCACCGGCGTCATCGTCGCCATGCTGCTCATCTCCCCGGTGTGGACCGGCATCCTGATACGCAACCACAAGGAGCGCGCCGACTCCGAGCGGGAGCGCGCCGCGCAGATCAACCGGCTCGCGGAACTGGACCGCAAGACCATCCTGCAGACCGAACGCACCCGGATGGCCCGCGAACTGCACGACCTGGTGGCCAACCACCTCAGCGCGATCGCCATCCACTCCAGTGCGGTGCTCTCCCTGACCGAGGCCCGGCGGGACCGGAACGGCGAAGCCGGATCCGCCGGGTCCGGGGAATCCGCCGGGTCCGGGGAGGACGACCCGGTACTGCGCGCCCTGGCCGTCATCCGGGAGAACAGCGTGCAGGGGCTGGCCGAAATGCGCCGCATGGTGGTGCTGCTCCGCTCCGACCGGGGCGTCGACGACGACTGGGACCGGCCGCAGCTCAACGCCCTGGGCGCCCTGGTCGAACAGGCCCGCCCGGCCGCCGACGCCGCCGCGCTGACCCTCCACACCGAGTTCCCCGAGACCTTCCCCGAGGTCTCGTCGGTGATCGAGGTGACCGCGTACCGCATCGTGCAGGAGGCGCTGACCAACGTCCTCAAGCACGCCTCGTCGGGCCGGGTGCGGATCCGCTGCGAGGCCGGCACCGAGCGGCTGACCATCTCGGTCGACAGCCCGCTGGCGCTGCCCGACGCCCGCACCCGGCAGCGCCCGGTGGCCGCGCTGACCACCGGCGCGGGCGCCGGGCTGACCGGGATGTCCGAGCGGGCCGCCCTGGTCGGCGGCATCTTCGACGCGGGGCCCGACCGCACCGCCCCGGGACGCTGGCGGGTGCGCGCGGTGCTCCCCCTGACCCAGAACACCTAACGAACCGGAACGGGGGCGACGACGAGAGGCCCAGCGGCCGAGAGGCGGACCAACGTGAACGAATCGGTGCAGGCATTACGGGCACGGCGAGCCATACGGGAGGACCTGGTGCAGGACACGGCGGCGGACGGGCGGACGGACCAGCCGGCGGAGCAATCGTCCGAACGGCCCCCGCACATCCGGGTCCTGGTGGCCGACGACCAGGCCGCCGTCCGGTCCGGCCTGGTCCTCGTGCTGCAGACCGATCCCGGCATCACCGTCGTCGGCGAGGCCGGCGACGGTGAGGCGGCGGTCCGCATGGCCGACGAGCTGCGCCCCGACGTGGTCCTGATGGACATCCAGATGCCCCTGCTCAACGGGGTCGCCGCGACCCGCCTGATCGTCGAACGGCAACTCGCCGAGGTCCTCGTCCTGACCACCTTCGACATCGACGAGTACATCTTCGGCGCCCTGCGCGCCGGCGCGGGCGGCTTCATCCTCAAGAACGCCGAGCCGACCGTCCTGGTCGGCGCCGTACGCGAGGTCGCCCACGGCGAGGGCTTCCTCACCCCGGCCATCGCCCGCCGCCTGATCACCGAGTTCGCCCACCGCCCCCCGTCGGCCCGCCCGACCCTGCCGCAGGGCACCACCCAGGCCCTCGACACCCTCACCAAACGCGAACGCGAAGTCCTCGCCTGCATCGCCCGCGGCCTCCCCAACAGCGCCATCGCCGCATCCCTCAACCTCGCCGAGGGCACGGTGAAGACCCACACCAGCCGCATCCTGTCGAAGCTGAACCTGCGCAGCCGGGTGCAGGCGGCGATCCTGGCGCAGCAGCAGGGGATCTAGCCGCGTACGCGGTCAGCCGTCCTCGCCGGGGTGGTCCTCGCCGCGGGCCAAGGGGGTCGTGGCCCAGCCGTGCTCCAGGAGGGCGAACAGGTCGCGGATGGCCTGGGCCGGGTCGGGGCTGGTGCGGGCGAGGGTGGGGGCCTCCAGGGCGAAGCGGGCCAGGCCGGTGATGGCGAGGTCGTCCGGGGGCAGCCCGGTGGCGTCGGCGAGCGTGGCGGCCAGCGCCTTCTCGTGGCGCGACCACATGCGCCGGGCGGCATCCCGCAGCGCGGGAGTGGATTCGACGAGGACGAAGACGGGGTCGTCGGCCCGCAGGGCCGTACGGGTCCGCACCAGGTGGTCACGCAGGGCGTGCAGAACGGGCTGACCAGGGGCCCGGTCGCGAACGGCGGCGACCAGGGCGCTCTCGACGTCCGCGTCCAGGTCGAAGACGAGGGCTTCCTTGCTGGGGAAGTGCTTGAAGAGCGTGCTCAGCGAGACGTCGGCCGCCTCCGCCACGTCGCGGACACCGACGTTGTCGTAGCCGCGTTCCGTGAACAGCCGCAGCGCGGCATCCGCCAGGGCCTGCCTGGTCTGGGCCTTCTTGCGCTCGCGGCGCCCTGTCGTCGTCTCGGCCATGCCCCCACCCTACCCCAGCTGAGGTGACTCGATCGGAAAGGAAGTCGGATAGGAAATCGAATCAGTTGTACTTTTGTAACCGCTGTGCTTCTGTGGTTGCTCCGCACCCTCTCGATCCGTGGAACGGAGCGTGACCCCCATGTCCACCACCCCTCGCATCGCGATCATCGGCGCCGGTCCCGGCGGCCTCGTCTGCGCGCGTGTCCTGCAGCAGCACGGCCTGCCGGTCACGGTCTTCGAGCGCGAGAGCGACCCCCGCTCCCGCTCGCAGGGCGGCACCCTCGACATCCACGAAGACACCGGCCAGGTCGCCCTGCGCGCAGCCGGACTCTTCGACCGGTTCCGCGCGCTGTCCCGGCCCGAAGGCCAGCAATGGCGCCTCTACGACCGTCACGCGGCCCTGATACGTCACGACCGGGCCGGCGAGGACGACCTGAGCAAGCCCGAGATCGACCGCGGCCAACTGCGCGCCCTCCTGCTGGACTCCCTCGCGCCCGGCACCGTCCGCTGGGGCCACGGTGCCGAGGCCGTCACCCCGCTGCCCGACGGCACCGTCCGGCTGCACCACCACGACCGCACCGTCGAGGACTTCGACCTGGTCATCGGCGCCGACGGCGCCTGGTCCCGGGTGCGCCCCGCGCTCTCCGACGCCCAACCGTCCTACGCCGGGGTCACGATGGTGGAGATCCACTTCGACGACGTCGACCGCCGGCACCCCGGCATCGCCCGCCTGGTCGGCAGCGGCACCATGTCGGCCAAGGCGGGCCGCCGCAGCCTGGTGCTGCAGCGCAACAGCAACGGACACGTCCGCGGCTACGTCACCTTCCGCGGGCCCCAGGACTGGCACGCCGGCCTCGACCTCGCCGACACCGAAGCCGTACGCGCCCGCCTCCTCGCCCAGTACCAGGGCTGGGACGAGAGCCTGCTGGCCATCCTGCGCGACAACGAGGGCGCCTTCATCAACCGCCCGATGTTCGTGCTCCCGGTTCCGCACACGTGGCAGCGCGTCCCCGGCATCACCCTGCTCGGCGACGCCGCCCACCTGATGCCGCCGGTCGGCGTCGGTGCCAACCTCGCCCTGCTCGACGGCGCCGAACTCGCCCAGGCCGTCATCGACCACCCCACCGTCGACCAGGCCCTCGACGCCTACGAGAGCGTCATGCTGCCGCGCGCCGCCGACCACGCGAAGACCGCCCAGCAGATGCTCACCAGCCTCATGCCGGACACCGACTCCGACGCCGCCATCTTCCCCGACACCCAGTGGCCGGCCACGCCCGCACGGTAAGCGGATCACGGGTACCCCCACCGGCCTCGACTTCCCCCCAACGGGAGGGGACGGGCCGGAGGGGCCGGTTGTGGGGACGTAAAGCGTCAGCAGTCCCCACAACCGGCCCCGGAGGCCCGTCCCCGCACCCAACAACCACCCAGCCCGCCGCAGGCGCAACGGCGAACAACACCCGCGGCGCCGCAGACGGGTACGTGGGAGGCGCCGCAAAGCGCAACGGCGAGCAACCCCCACGGCGGGAAAGCCAACTACGTGGGGGGATCAAGCCGCGCCAGCAAGCTCCGCGCAACCCCATCGTTCTGCCGGAAGAAGATCGCGTCCGTCCCCGGGCGGGGGAACTGGGCCGGGCCGGCGATGACGCGGTCGTGGTGGGTGGTGCCGTGGGCGTCGACCGGGTGCAGGTCGGGGCCGGACAGCCGGAGTTCGCCGGTCGGGGTGCCGTCCTCCGTGTGGGCCTCGGTGAGTTCACCGCGGGAGAGGAGGGCACGGAGCAGCGGGTCCGCGAAGCGGTCGGGGGCGGGGGCCGACAACCGGGCGTCGAGGAGGACGGCGGCGTCGTGGGCGACGCCGGGCACCGCGGGGCTGGTGGCGCGGAAGACCGGGCCGGTGCCGTCCGTGGCCGGCGTCGTGATCTCCACGCGCATCTCGGGGCCCACGAACACCACCACTCCGGCCTCGGCCAGGGCGAGCAGTTGCTCGGCGCGCAGGGGCGGGGGGCCGGAACTCAGGTACGTGCCGAGGGAGAAGCGGGCGAGCGCGTCCGTCAGCTGGTCACCGGCCAGGTCGCCGGAGCGCCACAGGTCCTCGATGACCGCGCCGGTGCGCTGGAGGCCGTCCACCAGCGCGGTGGTGACAGCCCGGGCCGGGCCGGTGCGGCGGTGGTGGACCTCGGCGAGGTGCGCGCGCAGCCAGCGCTGGAGGCCGTCGGCGTCGGCGAAGCGGCGGCCGGCGAGCGGGGCGGACAGGCGGTCGAGGTCGAGGCGGTCGGCGGGGTCCGGAACGGCCTCCCGGGCGAGCTTGGCGAGGCGGTCCGCGTCGGTGAGCAGGAGCGCGTACTGGGCGTCGAAGTCGTCCCACGTCATACGGGCGCGGGCGGGCTGTTCGGCGAAGAGCGCGCGGTAGTGGCACCAGCCCAACTCGGCCAGGACCAGCGGCCAGACGTCGCGGCCGAAGGTGGCGCCGGGGCGGGACAACCGGGCCCGGCAGGCGTCGGCGGTGGCGAAGCGCGGGGCGGCGGGCCGGGACGGTACGGCGGCGCGGGCCGGCTTGGGCGGGAGGGGGACACCGCGGCGGGAGCCCGCGTACAGGCGGGGCTCGCGACCGGAGGGCAGGTAGCGGAGCCGGCCGTCCGGGGTGCGGTCGAAGCGGCCGCCGCGGCCTTCCGTCAGCAGGGCGAGGCAGTCGATGAAGACCAGGCCGAGGCCGCGGACGACGACCGGCGCGCCGGGCGGGACGGCGTCCAGGGCGGCGGGGTCGGCGGGGCCCGGCCCGATGCGGGTCAGGCCGGCCGGTGCGGGCTCGGTACGCACATCCGGATGCCCTTGCGCCAGCACCACCCGGTCGGCGAGGAAGGGCGGTTCGGCGGAGTCGAGGACCACCTGTTGGCGGGTGCCCGGTGCCGCGCCGTCCACGGACGTCCGGCGCAGGTCGATCGCGCGCGCCCGGTGGACGTACAGGCGGACCGAGGAGGGCCGCCCGGCGGTCACCGTCTCGAAGAAGTGGCGCAGGTAGCGGCCCTGGTCGCGGCGCGCGGCGTAGGCACCGTCGTGCAGCGGGCCGGTCAGCCACTCGGCGGTGGTGGGGCCGGGGCGCGGCGGCCCGGCGCAGGAGACGCTCGGGTCGGGGTAGAGGGTGACCTGCTCGGCGGCGGAGTTCATCCACAGCAGGCCGGGCTGGTCGGTGCGCCAGGTGCGGCCGGCGCCCGGCGGGTACGGGTCGACGAGGTGCAGGTCCAGGGGCCGGTCGCCGTACAGGGCGGGGACGTTGGCGAGGATCCGCTCGACGAGGGAGGTGCCGCGGGGGCCGCAGCCGATGATGCAGAGGGAGCGGGCCGCCGGCTCGGTACGGTCGTTCAACTCGGCTCACCCCCCGAGGAGTTGGGCTACGCGGAAAAAGGGAACCCGGTGGCCCCGCGCCGGGAGCACGGGACCACCGGGTACCGGGTCAGCAGCCGGTGCTGACGGTGGAGCCGAGCGCCTGGGCGTCACGCTCGCCCGGCACCTCCAGACCCTGAAGATCCATGATGCTCATTTACGACACCTCCCTTCCGTTGTCCGTTCCGGATGCGTAGAGTGCGTAGGACGACACCGAACTCGGTGTCAGCAGCCGCCGCTGAGGGTGGAGCCGAGCGCCTGAGCGTCACGCTCGCCCGGCACCTCCAGACCCTGAAGATCCATGACCGACATGTGAACCTCCCTCCGGGGGGTGAGCAGGAACGGTGGACAGCGCTACTGACGTGCCAGGTGCCGTTGCGGGACACCTGCATCCGACGGGCCGTGCAATGACGGTGCACGGCCCTTCGGCGTCATTCAGCAGCCGGTGCTGACGGTGGAGCCGAGCGCCTGGGCGTCACGCTCGCCCGGCACCTCCAGACCCTGAAGATCCATGATGGTCATTTACGACACCTCCCTTCCGTTGTCCGCAGTGCCCGCCGGCCCGGTCGGGACGGTGGGGGTCGCGGTGCCGTGGGCACCACGGGCGCGCTCCGGGACGGCCGGTTGACCGGCCGCGGCGGACCGCGGGTCAGGGAGGAACGGCAGCAGCGGGGTGCCCCGTTCGGCGGCGGAGAGTGCCAGCAGTACGCCGGCCCCGCCGGTGGCCACGTCCATGGAGATCCGGGCCCGGCCGTCACAGGGGAAGACCGTTGCGCCGTTCAGCGTCATGGCGTGCTGGTGGAGGTTGGTCAGATGGCGGCGCAGATACCGCTCGGCGGTCTCCGGTGGCCAGGGGGCCTGCGCGCGCAGGGTGGCGAGGGTGCCGATGAGACCGGCGCGGCCGCCCCACAGGCCCGACTCGATGACGAAGTCGGAGGAGCAGGCCCGGAGCAGGCCCGGCAGCGCCTCGCGGAGGCGGGCGTCGTCGCGGTGGCGGAGGAGTTCGGCCGCCACGAGGGCGATGCCCGCGCTGCCGTTGTCGAGGTAGGGCAGCAGCCGGAAGCCCTCGTCGACCTGGAGGGTGTCCTGCGGCCCGGGGCTGCAGCGGTCGAGGTCGCGGTGGACGGCGCGGACCGCCTCGTCGAGCAGGGCGGGGTCGCCGGTCGCGCGGTGGGCGCGGAGCAGGAAGAGCGCGGGGCCCGACCAGCCGTACATCAGGCCGCCGGCGTGGGTGGAGCCGCGCCGGCGGGTGCGCTCGACGGGTTCGGTGCGGGCCGTGGCGAGCCGCGCGGTGACGCGGTCGGCCAGGTCGAGGGCCTGCTGCCGCAGGGCGCCGTCGTCCAGTGCGTCGGCGAAGTGCAGGAGGTTCAGGCCGACGCCGGACAGGCCGCGGTAGAGGCTGGGGCAGTGGCGTACCGGGAGCCGGTCGGCGGCCCGGTCGAGGGCCCGCAGGGCTCCTTCGCGGTCGCCCAACTCCTCAAGGACGTAGGCGATTCCGTGCAGGCCGTCGTAGAAGCCGATGCGTTCGGCGGTGACCCGGTCGACGGCGGCGCGCAGCCAGGCCGCGCCCTCCTCGTCGCGTTCCCCTAGGGCGGTGTGGCGGGCCCACAGGACGCCGGCGGCGCCGTGTCCGAAGCCCGCGCCGCCCTCGGCGAACTGCGCGAAGTCGCCGGGGTGGAGCCGGTCGGTGCGGTGCGGGGTGGCGCTGTCGCGCAGGCCGCGGTCGATCGAGGCCAGGATGTCGGAGGGTGGGAACGCCTCCGGCACGCTGCGCAGCGGCGACGTGGTGTTGTCGTTCGGGGCGAGCTGGGGGGCGAGCCGGGACACCAGGTGGCCGGGGAGGCCGAACCGGCGGGTCGCGGTGTCGAGCAGGGCCGACGCCTTGTCGGGGGCCAGGCCGCCGAGCGCGGCGAGCGGCAGGAACAACCACAGGGCGATCGCGGCCAGTGCGTAGTGGTCGCCGTCCGCGCCGGTGGCGTCGGCCCGGTGGAAGCCGGGGGCGCCGAGGCTGCTGGGGGTGGCCAGGTCGATCGCGTCGGCCACCTCGAAGTCCAGGAGGACGGGGACGTCGCCGGGCTGGATGATGAAGTTGCCCGGGTGCAGGTCGCCGATGCGCACCCCGCGGTCGTGCACCGAGGCGATCAGTTCCTCGATCCGGCCGAACAGGGCGAGGGCGCGGTCCCGGTGGGCGGCCACCGCCGCCTCGTCGGTTTCGGGGACGGTCAGCGGGTAGAGCCCGGCGAGCCAGGACTGGAAGTCCTGCCCCTCGATGTCCTCCAGGACCAGGAAGAGGTGTTCGCCGGCCTGGAAGGTGCCGAAGGTGCGGGGGATCCCGGGCAGTCCGGCCAGCTTGGTCAGGATCCGGTGCTCGTGGGCGAGCCGGGCGACCGCGTCCCGGCCGACGCCGTCGGTGCCGGAGTACGGCCGGCCCTCCTTGAGGACGACGCTGTGCTGTCCGGCGCCGAGGGCCTGTTCGCCGGCCGGTTCGGCGCGGTAGACGCCGCCGCCGTGCGAGAAGTGCAGCGCGCCGGTGATCCGGTACGGGAAGTCGTCCACGGCCTGCCGGGCGGCCAGCGAGTCCTTGAGGACGTCGGGGACGGTGACCCAGTCGGGGGTGTGGAAGACCGGGGTGCGGCGGTCCGGTTCGGGCGTCCCGTCGGGGCGCCGGAAGGCCGGGACCAGCTCGCCGTCGGCGTCCTCCATGTAGTGGGTGCGGAATCCGCCGTAGCGGACGTAGAGCGGGCCCTGACGGAAGCGCAGGTCGGTCAGGACGTACGGGCCGGGGCGGCCGCCGACGATCGCGTCCAGTCCTTCGAGGGTGCGGGCCAGTTCGGCCTCGTCCGCGGGGTAGACGGTCAGCAGCTTGCCGGCGGAGGAGCGCTGGGCGTACTTGCGGCTCAGGGCGCGCTGGACGTTGGCGCTCTTGAGGTACTTGAAGGCGATGCCGTGCCGGGCGCAGTAGCCGGCGACGTCGGCGAGGGTGCGGGGGGCGTCGTCGGGGGACGCGCTGACATGGATCTTCCAGCCCTGGTCGGGGAGCCGGTCCTCGGGCGGGCGGCAGATGGTCCAGGCCTCGTTGTCCTCGCGGGTCCAGCCGTCGGGCAGCGGCGGGGCGGGGAAGCGGGTGGCCTCCAGGTCCCAGTTGCCGGGCCAGTCGAAGAAGGTGCGGTCGGCCAGGGCGAAGCTCTCGGCGCCGTCTCTCATGCGGCACCTCGCTCGGCCGGGACGATCTTTCCGGGGGCGGTGACGTCCGGTTCCAGGTAGGGCGTGAGCGCGGTCCGGTCGGCCGTGGCGAGGTGCTCGGCGAGCACCGCCCTGGCCTGCACCTTGTCGTCCTCGGACACGAAGTCCTCCAGCCCGACGGCCAGTACGCGGTTGTCCTCGCTGGGCTTGAGCGAGGCGTAGTGCTCGTCGCGCAGCAGGCCCCACACGATCGCGTCGTGGTACTCGCCGTCGAGGTAACAGTGGTCCCGCAGGATGCCCTCGACCACGAACGGGGTCTTGGTCATCAGCCGGATGATGCCCTTGTTGTAGCCGGCGGTGGTGACCTGCACCCGGTGGGCGTCGAGCTGGTGGAAGAGGTAGTCGACGAGGAGGACGACGGCCTCCGCGCCGTAGCCGCGGCGCCACAGTTCGGGCGAGCCGATCGCGCCGCCGACGGTGTAGCCGCCGATCCGGCCCGACCGCTGGTAGCTGACGGTGCCGATGCGGGTGCCGTCCTTGGTGCGGATCACCAGGTGGTGGACCCGGCCGGAGCGGTTGGCCTGCTCGACCTCGGCGGCGCCCAGCAGCTCCCAGTCACCGCTGAGCACGGCCGCGGGCGAGCCGGGGCGCAGCCAGGAGGCGATCGCGGCCCAGTCGTCGTCGCCGGGCCATTCCAAGGTCACCAGTCGTCCCTGCATGGTGCGTGTCCCTCCTCTGTGGTCTCGTGTGTCAGCGGGTGCGGCTCTCGGGCCGCGTGCGGGTCATGTGCGGTAGCGCGTCAGGACGAGGACGGCGTTGTGGCCGCCGAAGCCGAACGAATTGCTCAGCACCGCGTCGCCGTCCCAGTCGCGGGCGCCCTTCACGACCAGGTCGAGGTCGTCGTCCTCGGGGTGGTCGCAGTTGCGGATCGGCGGGATCCTGCGGTCCCGCAGCGAGAGCACCGCGGCGGCGGCCTCGGCGGCCCCGGACGCGCCGAGCATGTGCCCGGTCATGCTCTTGACCGCGGTGACCGGTGTGCGGCGCAGCTGGTCGGGGCCGAGCACCTCGCGCAGCGCGGCCGCCTCGATGCGGTCGTTGAGGACGGTGCCGGTGCCGTGGGCGCTGACCTGCCCGACGTCACCGGGGGTCAGACCCGCGTCGGCGAGCGCCCCGCGCATCGCGCGGACGGCGCCGGCACCGGTCGGGTCGGGGGCGGTGGCGTGGTGGGCGTCGGTGGTGGCGGCGTAACCGGCGACCTCGGCGAGGATCGTCGCGCCGCGGCGTTCCGCGTGGCCGGCCTCCTCCAGGGTCAGGACGGTGGCGCCGACGGCCATCACGAAGCCGTCGCGGTCCCGGTCGAAGGGCCGGCTGGCGCCTTCGGGGTCGTCGTTGCGGCGGGACAGCGCCCGGGCGTTGGCGGTGCCGGCCAGATCGGCGGCGGTGAGGGAGTCGTCCGTGCCGCCGGCCAGGACCACGTCGGCCCGGCCGTGGCGGATCAGTTCGGCCGCCTCGCCGAGGGCCACCGCGCCGGTCGCGCAGGCCGCGGAGACCGCGCAACTCGGGCCGCTGATGCCGTACTTGATGGACAGCAGGCCGGCCGGGTGGTCGATGGCGGTGAGCACCGAGTGGTACGGGGAGACCCGCCGCGCGCCCTGGTTCTTGAGCACGTCGTACTGCTGCTGGATGGCGTGGGCGGCGCCGTAGCCGGAGCCGATCACCGCGGCGAAGCGGTACGGGTCGACGTCGGCCCTGGGTTCGAGGCCGGCGGCCCGCATCGCCTGGCCGGCGGCGACCACCGCGTACTGCGTGAAGAGGTCGGTGCGCCGGACCTCCTGCGGGGTGAGGAAGCCGGAGCCGGCCGGGTCGAAACCGGTGAGGTCGCCGCCGATGCGGACCGGGAGGCCGGAGGTGTCGAAGCGGGTGAGCGCGGTGACGCCGCTGCGGCCGGCGAGGAGGGCGGTCCAGAAGTCTTCGGTGGTGTTTCCCACGGGGGACACCACGCCGCAGCCGGTGACGACGACGCGCCGCCGATCCGTGCGTAACTCCATGAAACGCCTCCTGATTTCCTGCCCCGTTGTCACGCTCGGGGCGTCCTCATGACCAGAAACATGACAGCTGAGTCATCGGCTTGTCAACAGGTTGCGGGAGAAGTGGTCAGTCGAGGTTTCCTGTCACTCCGGGGCATCAGGCCTCGCACCAGCGGAAACGCTCTCAAGACGATGACTGACAGAGTCAGGAAAATTGACTATGGCGACGGTTCGAGGAGGCGAGGAGGGGGCCCGGGCGCGGTGGGCGAGCTCCGGGGGCGCACGCCCCACAGCCCCCTGGTAGGGCCCGGCGTACATAGAAAGTGACAGTCCGCGGGCCGGAAAGTGCCTACCTGCGGACGATCCGGAGGCCGGGCCGCGACGGGACGCTGGTGACTACCACCGCCCCGCGCCGGCCGGCCGGGGCGCCATCACCGGGACCATCACCGGGACGAGGAGACAAGGGAACCGATGAAGGGTATTGCGGTAGGCATTGTTCTGGCGGTCGTCGGGCTGGTCCTGTGGCTGACCACAAAGGAAGTCGAGACGCCGATCGTCTCCCTGCACAAGGCGGGGCTCATCCTGGCGATCGTGGGCGGCGCGGAGGCACTGTTCGCGCTCCTCGGATTGGGAAAGAAAGCTAATAAATGAATGCGTCAATTACGCGCAATAACGACATAAGGGCATAGCACCCCAGGGCCCATTGCGCCGCCGCGGCGTCTTTCCGTCCCGGCGGTCGCCCGCCCGCTTTTGCGACCGGTCGCACCGCAAATCCCGTTCACCGGCCACGTATATGCGGACCGCGGCCTTGATTTTGTGCTCAACCACCATGGATGCCGATGCGGCCGTCCGCCGGCTTTTCCGGCCGCCGGCCGCGCATCTGCCATTGCCGCGTTTGCTTTCGCGTTCGCCGGGCGGCCTCGGCAGGCCCGCCGGCGCGCTCGCCGGACGTCTTCGACCGGCGGCTCACGCGCGCGTCGGAACGGCTTCAGGAGCCGCATCATGAGCCGCTTCATGAGTCGCTTCGGAGCCGCCTCGGAGCGGCTTCAGGGCCATCCCGGAGCGGCTTCAGCGCCGCCCGAGGGCTGCTTCAGAGCTGCTCTTGCGGCTGCCTGGCCGGGCTTTCGGCGAGCCGCACGAGCCGCTCACGGGCCCGCTCGGCGTGCCGATACGCCTGGGCCCGCCGGAACAGGTCGGCGGACTGCCGGTAGTGTCCGGCCGCCCGCTCACGGTCCCCCACCCGCTCGCACGCCGCCGCGATCTCCTGGAGCGCGGCGGCCTTCTCATGGCTGCGGCCGGTCTCGGGCAGCGCGGCCAGCTCCTCGCCCAGGGCGGCCAGCCGGTCCCGGTCGCCGGAGGCCTCCGCACAGACCGCGTCCGCGGTGGTGAGCCAGAGCGGGAATTCCGGTTCCTGCGCCACCGAGGCGACCACCAGCCCGCGTTCGACGATGCTGCGCGCCGCCGCCGAATCGCCGCGGTGCAGCAACAGCAGGGCGTACTGGCCGTTGACCTTCTCCCACAAGGGGAACCCGGCGGCCGGGGTGACCCGGCGCGCGCACTCGCCCAGCAGCTCGGCGGCGCGCTCCCACTCGCCGCGGTCCCGCAGCGCGAGCGCCCGGTGCAGATCGATGGTGGCGCGCGGCCCGGGAAGGACGCCGTCGGCCGGCGGGCGGGGGTGCTCGGGCTCGGGGGCCCAGTCCGGGCAGCCGCTCCAGTAGGCGCAGCGGGTGAGCACGTCGAGGACGAGCAGCAGGTGGAAGCCGGTGCCGGGGCCGGTGGCCGGGCCGGTGCCGGGGCCCTGGGCCACGCGGCGGTCGGTGCATTCGAGGTAGCCGGTGAGGGCGTAGCGCAGCCCGTCCTGCACCCGGCCGGCCGATTCCAGCAGGTCGGCGAGGGCGATCAGGGCACGCAGCCGGGCCTCGGCGTACGGCGCGGGGGCGAGCGCGTCCAGCATCCGCAGCAGGACGTCGGCGCCCTCGTCGGCGCGACCGAGCGAGCCCAGTATTTCGGCAATGGCGAGCTGCGCCTCGGTAAATACGTCGTCCTGCCTGCCGGCCGGCTCCATCGAGGCCAGTGCGCGGAATTCTGAGAGCGCTCCCTCGGCGTCGCCGCCCTCCCATTGCCGGCGGGCCGCGACCAATCGTCCGACCAGGTCCAGCCGGCGGGCCAGGCCCGGACTTTCGGCCGGCTGGGGGCTGCTGGAGATTTCGTCCACGCCGACGCCGAGGCGGGCCGCGAGGATCTTGAGCGCCCGGCCACTGGGAATGCGCTTCCCGCGCTCGACCAGCGAGATGTAGCTGGACGACATATCGGACCCGGCAAGGTCGTGCTGCGTCATTCCCGCGCTGACCCGAAGCTCTTTGATTCGCCGCCCGGTGTCCGCCAGCTCAGGCATTCGCCAAACCCTCCGGATTTCGAACAGTGGATGACTCCGGCCGGTCGGATCAAAACGCCGAGTCACAATGAGTGCTGGGTACTTTACCAAGCAGTCAAGAAGAAGTCGACCGATATTCGGATTCCTTCACCGGTCTTCACCGGTGGTCACCGAGATCATTTCCCGGGTGACTACCGGAGCGGAAAACCGGCCGCCGAGTACACCAATGCCGGGGAAGTCCGCCGCCCCGTCAATCCCCCGGAACCGTCACGCGCGGCCGGCCCCTCCCCCGGCGGACCCCGTCCGCCACGTCCCGTGGCCCCGCCCGCCGCCTACGCCCCGCCCACCGCCTACGCCGCGACCGCCTCGTACGCCGAACTGTGTGCCCGGGGCCGCGGGTCAACCTTTCGATGTACTACCCCGCGCCGATGTCCACGCCCGGTCCGACGTGGTGCGATGAGCACGCACACGCCCCACCACCGCCGGACCCCGCGGAGGCACCCTCCATGACCCAGCCCCAACGTCCCGACCTCACCAAGGATGTGGCGCCCGCATCCGCCTCCCCCGGCCTCTCCGGATCCGCCCGCTCGGTGCTGGCGTCGGACGCCGAGCGGGAGGCCATGGTCGAGCGGCTCAGGGAGGCCACCGCGGAAGGCCGGTTAACCCTCGAGGAGCTCGCCGAGCGCTCCGAGGCGGCGTATCTGGCCCGGACGCGCGAGGAGTTGGCGTCCGTGGGCGAGGACCTCCCCCATGTCACGGCCCCCGCCACCGCCGGCTCCGGCCAGCGTTCCTTCCGCGCCCTCTTCGGTGACCTCGTCCACCACAGCCCCGCGCTGGACCACGGCATCGAGGCCACCGCGGTCCTCGGTGACCTCACCCTCGACCTGTGCTCCTCCCCCGCACCGCCGACCGGTGAGCTCACCATCGAGGCCAAGGCGCTCGTCGGCGATGTGCATCTGCTGCTCCCCGAGGGCGTCCGGGTGGAGATGAACTGCAGCAAGGTCTTCGGCGACCTCCGCGATCTGACCCGGGCGCACTCCGGCCCCGAGTCCGTCACCCCGCTCATCCGCGTGACCGGCTCCGCCGTCTTCGGCGACATCATCGTCGCCCACCCCAGCAGCGACCGCCGCTCGTACTGGCAGAAGTGGCTGGACGAACGCCGCGGCCGGGCCTGACCGGAGGAGCAGCCGTGACGACCCTTCAGGCCGCGCCCCGCCCCGAGGCGCCCGCCCCCCTCCGCGACGAGGGCCGGATCGGGCTGCGGGCCACGGCCCGGCACACCGGCGCGCTGGTCCGCCGCAACCTCCTCCGGATCCGGCAGAACCCGGAGTCGATGATCGACGCGCTGCTGATGCCGATCGTGCTGACGCTGCTGTTCGTCTACGTCTTCGGCGGGGTGATCGGCCGCGGCGGCAGCCGCGCCCAGTACACCGCCTTCCTGGTGCCGGGCCTGATGGTCATCCTCGGCATGACCATCGCCATGGCCGTCGGCACCGGCGTCAACGACGACTTCCGCACGGGCGTGATGGACCGCTTCCGCACGATGCCGATCGCCCGCTCCTCGATCCTCGTGGCCAAGGTCGTGGTGGAGACGGGCCGGATGCTGGTCGCCATCACGGTCCTGCTGATCGTCGCCGCCCTGCTCGGCTTCGACTTCTCCGGCCGCTGGCCCGGTATAGCCGCGGCCATCGGCCTGACCACGCTCTTCGGCACGTCGCTGATCTGGATCTTCATGCTCCTCGGGCTGACCCTGCGCACCGCGCAGGCCATCCAGGGGCTCTCGGTGATCGTGCTGACCCCGCTGCAGTTCGCCTCCTCGATCTTCGTCTCGCCCACGACGATGCCGGACTGGCTGGCCGCCTTCACCCGGATCAACCCCCTGACCCACATGGCCGACGCGGCCCGTGGACTCACTCTGGGGGAGGGCCCGGTGGCCGGCCCGGTGCTCTGGACGGTGGTGTGGTCGGTGGGCCTGACCGCGCTCACCGCCCCGCTGGCCGTCGCCAAGTTCCGCCGCAAGACCATGAACTGACACCGATCCGTACGCAAGGGAGCGCATCCCCGTCACGCCTTCGGCGTGGCTCCCCGTACGAAGAAGACGTGGACCGGCCCCGCCCCCGGCCACCCCCGAGCCGGGGAAGGGGCCGGCCCACGCACGCCCCGACGCACGCGGGGGCCGTGCCGCCGACGGCGGCACGGCCCCCCATGGGCCGGGTCCCGGCTACTCCTCCTCCGCCCGCTCCGGGAAGTCGCCCGCCGCGCCCGTCATCCCCGGTGGGGTGTCCGCCAGCGCCACCGCCACCTCGACGACGGACGTGGTGCCGGCGGCGACCTCGCGCCAGGCCGCGGCCAGCGCGTCGGACAGCCGGTCGGGATCCGTCACCCGGCGGTGGCCCAGGCCGTACGCGCCGGTCAGACCGTCGGTGCCGGTGGGCCGGGGGCGGGTGAAGGCGAAGCGGGAGCCCGGGCCGGAGACCCGGTCGAGGTTGGACTGCAGCCAGCCGTAGCCGCCGTTGTCCAGGACGACGTAGAGGACGGCCGCGCCGGCGTCCGCGACCGTCGGCAACTCGGCGCGGAAGAGGTGGAAGGCGCCGTCGCCCACCACCGCGACCACGGGCCGCCCGGCCGGCTCGGCCAGCCGTACGCCGACCGCGGCCGCCGCGCCGAAGCCCAGCGGCGTCTGCTCGCTGGGGACGACGGAACCGCCGCCGGCACCGAGCGCGTAGTGCGGGAAGAAGTACGACCACATGTCCTGCAGGCCGTTCTCCTGGACGAGGACCCGGCCGGCGGGGACGGCCCGCTCCAGGTCGGCCAGCACCCGGGCGACCGGGACGGTGCCGTCCGGCGCCCGTTTCCCGGCCTCCTCGGCCCGGTCCGCGGCGCGCTGCGCCAGCGCGGCCCGTACGGAGCGGACCCGCTCGGCCCAGGTCCCGTCCGGCCGGTGCCCGTCGAGCAGCCCGGCCCAGCCGTCCACGGTCGCCGCCACGTCCGCCAGGACGTACGCCCCCGGACGGTCCAGGACCAGGCTCTCCTCGCCCAGGACGGCCTGGACGACGGGGAGTTGGTCCGCACCCTCCGGCCAGCCGAAGGTGGCCGTCTCCTCCAGGCGGCTGCCCAGCGCGACGACCAGGTCCGCCTCGCGCCACAGGGCGTCCACCGGCCCGACGGTGTAGAGGCCGCTGACGCCGCAGTGCAGCGGGTGGTCCTCGGCGACGGTGCCGCGGCCGGAGGCGGTGGTGAAGATCCCGGCGCCCAGCCGCTCGGCGAACCGCTCGATCCGGCGGTCCGCGTTGCGGTGCCGGGCACCCCCGCCGACCAGCAGCAACGGCCGTTGTGCGGCGGTGATCCGGGCCGCGGTCGCGGCCAGCGCGGCGGGGTCGGGGGCCGGCCGCTGGGGCACGGCCGGGCGCCAGGGCCCGGTACGGGGGACGGGTTCGCCGGCGATCTGCTCGGCGAGTTCGACGTAGACCGGTCCGGGCGTGCCGTTGACGGCGAGCGCGGCGGCCTTCTCCAGGGCGGCCGGCAGCCGCTCGGCGTGGTCGACGCGGACCGCCCACTTCACGTACGGGCGGACCGCGGCCAGCTGGTCCAGCTCCTGGAAGGCGCCGGTGCCGACCCGGTCCAGCCGGGTGCCGTCGGCGATCAGGATCAGCGGTACCGCGGCGGAGCGCGCCTCCAGCAGGCCGGTGAGCGCGTTGGTCACCGCCGGGCCCTTGCCGATCACGCAGACCCCGGGGCGGCCGGAGGCCAGCGCGTAACCGGTCGCCATGAAGACGGCGTTGCGCTGGTCGCGGCAGAGCACCACGTGGACGTCGGAGTCCTCCAGCGCGCCGAGCGGCGCCATGTCGTCACCGGGCAGCCCGAAGACCGCGGTGGTGCCCAGGTGGTGGAGGTGGTCGGCGATCGCCGCCCAGGCGGACGGGTGGGCCGCGGGGTGCCGGCTCATCGGCCGCCTCCCGGACGGTGGGCGGCGACGGCCTTGGAGATCAGCACGGGCTCGGCGCGCAACTCCCGGCCGTCGGATATGTAGTTGGCCATCCGGCCGTAGCCGCCGAAGGGGGCGTTGCCGTCGTCGATGGACAGCAGGGTGGTGTCCAGGGTGACGGTGGTGCGCCGGCGGAGCGCCTCGACGAGGGCGGGGGCGTGGCCGTAGACGCTGGAGCCCAGGGCGCGTTCGGTGAAGGTGCCGGTGGTGAGGGTCGCGGCGAGCGCTTCCTCGTCGCGGTAGGAGGCGACGTTGAAGATCGGGGCGAAGAACTCCGGCACGTGGGTGCGCGGGGTGACCTCGTCGCCGACGACGACGGCGGGGTCGAGGCGGCGGGCCCGGAAGTCGACGTGCCCGCCGTGCACGATGCCGCCGCGGTTGCGGGCGAGGAACTGCGCGCCGTCCTCCAGCGCGCTCTCGTAGAAGATCGGCCCGAAGTCGGCGTCCGGGTCGGTGTACGGCCCGTAGCGCAGCCCCTTCAACTCGCTGACCAGGGCGTCCACGAACGGGTCGAGCAGCGAGGCGTGGACGGTGAAGAGGTCCGGGCCCAGGCAGTCCTGGCCGGTGTTGAGGACGCGGATGGCGAGGGCGTCGCGGGCGGCCCGTTCGACGTCGGCGCCGGGGGCGACCACGAACGGGTTGACGCCGGAGCCGAGGAAGAGGAACAGCTGGCCGGGGGTGAGCCGGGCGCGGATCTGCTCGGCGTTGGCGTAGGCGCCGGTGAAGACGACGACGTCCGCCGGGCTGACGTGGTCCTGGAGGAACTCGCGCTGGCTGGCGGTGGTGAGGGTGATGGGCAGGCGGTGCTGCTCGGCGAGCAGCGCGTGCAGCCGGCGCATCTGGTCCTTGACGCGGCTGGAGGGGCGGAAGACCAGCCGCTCCGTGTAGAGGGCGGGGACCAGGAGGTAGAGGGCGTAGGAGTAGAGGATGACGTTCGACGGCATGAAGGCGGCCAGCCGGGGGACGCGGCCGGGCCGGTGGGTGGCCACCTCGTCCAGGGCCCCGTCGAGGGTGGCGACGGTGGACTCGATCTCGTAGCGCGCGGCGCGGTGGGTGGAGATCTCGCACAGCAGCGCGTGCACGGTGTCGGCGTTGTCCACCAGAAAGTCCCGGACCCGGTGCACGGCCGCCGCGCGTCGGCCGTCGACACGGTCCTCCGGCTCGGCGGCCACGGTCGGCCATGCGGGAGCGGAGCTCATATGTCCCTCCTCGGGGCGTAGTCCATGGAGGGTCAGCGTCAGCCAATTGTCATTTATTGTCAAGTAAAGTCATTACACTCGACCGGCCGTTGTGACAAGTACCTCTCGCCGCGTCCCGTCCGCAACCCCCGCCACGGACCTGCCGATCCCCGCCCTACCGGCCCGAACACGCCTCCGAACTGTCGCGATGCCCGTCGCACGAGCAAGAGGAATACCGACCTCCGTAAGTGACAAAAAATGACTCCTCGCCGGAACGAAGGTCGTCCACAGAGGCCCCCGAGCGGGCGTCCGGTGAGTAGACTCCCCGTCATCACGTTCGGCCGTCCGGCGCCGTCCGTACACCGTCACTGTCCGTCCGCCCAACTCAACTGCGAGCGATTCCTTGGTGATTGAGCAGCCTGCTTTCGGGAAGCGAGTGCGGGAGGTCCGCCGCGCGCAGGGCCTGTCCCAGGGGGACCTCGCCGGGGGCGATCTCTCGCCCAGTTACGTCTCGCTGGTCGAGAACGGCCGCCGGATCCCGAGCGCCAAGATCGCCCGGTCGATCGCCGAACGGCTCGGCACGACCGTCGAGGCACTGAGCGCCACCGAGGAGCCCGGCGCCCGGCTGACCCAGCGCCTCGGCCTGGTCGGCCAGTTGGTGGCGGCCCGCGCCAGCCAGCTGGCCGGCGACTGGGCCGCGGCGCGGCGCCAGCTGGAGGCCGTGGTGGAGCAGGCCGGCGGCGCCGACCAGGACGAGGTGCGCTGGGAGGCCCACTGGGAGCTGGCCACCGTCCTCGGGCGGCTGGACGATCCGGCCCGCCATGAGGCCGCGCTGCGCCGACTGCTCGACGACCCGCTCACCCGCACCGCGCCGGTACTGCACGCCCGCGTCGCCATCGAACTCGCCCAGCTGCTGCGCACCGAGGGCCGCCTGCCCGAGGGCGTCCGCTTCGCCGAGGAGGCCGTACGGGTCACCGCCGAGCTGGAGCCCGGCCGCCCGGAGCGGGCCCAGGCCCGGATGGCGCTGCTGTCCGCGTCCGTCGACAGCGGCGAGTGGAGCCGCGCCCAGCAGCTCGGCACGGAGCTGCGCGCCGAGGCCGCCCCTCTCCCGGCCGGCGAACTGCGGGCCGGCGCCCTGTGGGCGGTGGCCGGTGCGCAGTATCTGGCCGGCCACCCGGACGAGGCCCTGGAGCTCCTCGCCGAGGCCGAGGACCTGCTCGCGACGACCGACGGCGTACGGCTCCGCCTCCGGCTGGCCCGGGCCCGTACGCTGCTGGCGCTCGCGGCGGGCCCGGCGGACGAGGCGGACGCCCTGCTCACCCGCGCCCGGCAGGCCACCGCGCTGGTCGGCACCCCCTCGGCCCGGACCTGGCTGGCGGTCCTGGAGACCGCCGCGGCACTGCGCCGCGACGACGGGCCGGCGGCCGCCGACCACGCCGCGGGGATCGACCTCACGGCCGGTGACCTCTCCCCGCTCGACCGCGCCCGCTGCCTGCTCCACCTGGCCCGCGCGCACCGCGCAGGCGGCCACGAGGACGCCGCCGAGGCCGACTTCAAACTGGCCGCCGAGGGCTACGAACAGGCCGGCGCCTTCCGCCTCGCCCTGGAAACCTGGCGCGAACTCACGGCCGGCGCCCGCCGCACGGAGGGCGGGGACCCGCACGCGGTCCTCATGCCGTAGTTCCGCTTTGCGGCGCCTCCCACGTACCTGGCTTTCCCGCCGCGGGTCGTCTCGCCGTTGCGCGCTTTGCGGCGCCCCGCACGTAGCCGTCTGTCCCGCCGCGGGGCTTGTTCGCCGTTGCGCCTGGCGGCGGGCGTTTGTGTTTTGGGTGCGGTGCCGGCCCTCCAGACTCCGTCCTCCGGTCCAGCCCCTCCCGTGAGTGGGAGGTGAGAGCTGGTTGGGGGCGTGCGTTGTCTGTTGACCGCACGCGTGTGGGCATTACCTGCACCCCCACCATCGTTTTCTTTCCCTCTCACGGGAGGGGACGGGCCGGAGGGGCCGGTTGTGTGGACGTAAAGCGTCAGCAGTCCACACAACCGGCCCCGGAGGCCCGTCACCGCACCCAACAACCACCTGGCCCGCCGCAGGCGCAACGGCGA
>NZ_JAZBJP010000035.1:0-78027 GCF_036352915.1 Streptomyces bugieae | reverse complement strand
ACGTGCACCCCCACCGGCCTCAACTTCCCCCCCAACGGGAGGGGACGGGCCGGAGGGGCCGGTTGTGTGGACGTAAAGCGTCAGCAGTCCACACAACCGGCCCCGGAGGCCCGTCACCGCACCCAACACAACCCAGCCCGCCGCAGGCGCAACGGCGAGACGACCCGCGGCGCCGCAGACAAGTACGTGGGAATCAGACGGCGTCAGCCACCGGTACGCAACGACCGTCCTCCGTGCGGTAGTTCCAGCGCGCCCCCTCGGAGACGAGTTCCTTGACCGCTCGCAGGAAGCGGTCGACATGCTCGTCGGGCGTGCCGGCGCCGAAGGAGACGCGGATGGCGTTGAGGGAGCGCTCGCCGGGGGCCGCGTCGGGGGCGCCGCACTCGCCGGGGTCCTGCGGGTCGGTGCCCAGCAGGGTGCGGACGAGCGGGTGCGCGCAGAACAGGCCGTCGCGGACGCCGATGCCGTACTCGGCGGAGAGCGCGGCGGCGAAGTGCGAGCTGTTCCAGCCGTCCACCACGAAGGAGAGCACGCCGACGCGCGGGGCGTCGTCGCCGAAGAGGGAGAGGACGCGCACCTCGGGGACCTCGGCCAGCCCCGCGCGGACCCGCGCGATCAGCTCCTGCTCGCGGGCGACGAGCGTGTCGAAGCCCGCCTCGGTGAGCGCCTTGCAGGCGGAGGCGATGGCGTAGGCGCCGATGACGTTGGGCGAGCCGGCCTCGTGGCGGGCGGCCGTGGTGTGCCATTCGACGTCGACGCCGCCGTCCGCGCGGCGCGAGACCTTGCGGCTGGCGCCGCCGCCCGCCAGGTACGGGTCGGCGTCCTGCAGCCAGTCCGCGCGGCCGGCGAGGACACCCGCGCCGAACGGCGCGTACAGCTTGTGGCCGGAGAAGGCGACCCAGTCGACGTCCAGTTCGGCGAGGTCGACCGGGTGGTGCGGGGCGAGCTGGGCCGCGTCGAGGACGATCCGGGCGCCGTGCGCGTGCGCCGCGGCGGCCAGTTCGCGGACCGGCCAGAGCTCGCCGGTGACGTTGGAGGCACCGGTGACACAGACCAGGGCCGGGCCGTAGGGCTCGCGGTCGGCGAGCGCGTGCTCCAGGGTCGCGACGGCCTGCTCCGGGGTGCGCGGGGCGTTGAGGTAGGTGACCGTCAGGTCGGCGCGCTGTTCCCACGGCAGCAGCGACGCGTGGTGCTCGGTCTCGAAGACGAACACCCGGGTGTCCTGCGGGAGTACGGCGGCGAGCAGGTTGAGCGAGTCGGTGGTGGAGCGGGTGAAGACGACCTGGTCGTCGGCGCGGCAGCCGAGGAATTCCGCGGTCGTGCGGCGGCTGTTCTCGAAGAGGTCGGTGGAGAGCTGCGAGAGGTATCCGGCGCCGCGGTGCACGCTGCCGTAGTACGGGGCGTAGGCGGCCACGTCGTCCCAGACCCGCTGGAGTGCCGGGGCGCTAGCGGCGTAGTCCAGCGCGGCGTAGTCGACCTCGCCGCCGGTCACGAGCGGGACCAGGACGTCCCGGCCGAGGACGGGCAGCGGGGCACAGACGGAACGGTCGGCGGCAACGGCGGAAACAGACATGGCGAACTCCCGTAAGGCGTAAGCGAATTCGCTGCGGAAGGGGGTGGCGGCGGCGCTGTCCGGGTATGCCGGAGGGCGCGGCGCGATACGCAGCGTGAAAGGAAAAAGGGTGCGGGAAAGGGGCCGTTGAGCCCTATCGCATTCGCTGATTCACGGAAGTTCTCCCTCGGGGACCAGGATCCCTGGCGAGGGATCCGCGCTTGCCGCAGACCTCGCTGACTGCGGCCTGGTCATCACCCGGGGCACCCCGCCACGGAAGGAGGGTTGCCGGACAGCGGGCCGGGGCCTGTGTCGCTGTCACTCGTGACCTGCGCAGCATCATGCCACAAGACCATTTACCCGCAAGGGCTCAGTCCATATGACGGACTGAGCCCTGCGTCACACCCTGCGTCACCGGCCGCTCAGGCGTTGCTGGCGGCCACCCAGCGCTCCAGCGCCCGCTTTGCCGCGCCCGAGTCGATCGACGCGGCGGCCTGCTCGATGCCGAGGCGGATGCGGTCGGTCAGCGGGGCGTCCGACGGCTCCAGCGCTACCAGCGCGGCCGCGGAGTTCAGCAGCACCGCGTCGCGGACCGGGCCGGTCTCACCGTCCAGCAGCCGGCGGGCGACGTCCGCGTTGTACGAGGCGTCCGCGCCGCGCAGCGCCTCGACGGGGACGAGGGGGATGCCGACGTCGCGGGGGTCGAAGGACTCCTCGCGGACCGTGCCGTCCCGCACGATCCAGACCCGGGAGGTGGCCGTCGTGGTCAGCTCGTCGAGGCCGTCGTCGCCGCGGAAGACCAGCGCGGAGGAACCCCGCTCGGCGAGCACGCCGGCCAGGATGGGCGCCATGCGGGCGTCCGCGACGCCGGTCGCCTGGGCCTTCACCCGGGCGGGGTTGGTCAGCGGGCCGAGCACGTTGAACGTGGTGCGGATGCCGAGCTGGCCGCGGGCGTTGGCGACGTGCCGGAGGGAGGGGTGGAACTTCACCGCGAAGCAGAAGGTGATGCCGGCCTCCTGGGCCACCTCGGTGACCCGCTGCGGGGTGAGGTCGAGGTTGACGCCGAGCTTCTCCAGGACGTCGGAGGCGCCGCTGGCGGAGGACGCGGCGCGGTTGCCGTGCTTGACGACCCTGGCGCCGGTGCCGGCCACGACGATCGAGGACATCGTGGAGATGTTGACGGTCTTGGCGCCGTCACCGCCGGTGCCGACGATGTCGACGCTGGGGCCCGGGACCTCGATCAGCCGGGCGTGCGCGTACATCGTCCGGACCAGGCCGGAGATCTCCGCGACGGTCTCGCCCTTGGCGCGCAGGGCCACCGCGAACCCGGCGATCTGGGCGTCGCTGGCCTCGCCCCGCATGATCCGGTCCATCGCCCAGGCGGTGTCGTCGGCGGCGAGGTCGCGGCCGTCGAGCAGGGCGTTCAGGATGCCCGGCCAGGTGTGGGCCGCCACGCTGTCGCCGCCAATCGGGGTCACAACGTTCATGGTCCACGCTCCTGGTTTGTGTCCTGCTTATGTCGTCACCCTATCGAGAGGTACCGCACGCCGGAGGGCCCCGTCCGTTGCTCGGACGGGGCCCTCTGGGTGGCGTACTACCTACGGTGCGCTACGAGGCGCGCAAGGGATCAGTGGTGGCCGTGGCCGCTGGTGATCTCCTTGTACTCCTCGACCGTGGGCTTGGGGATCACGTTGTCCTCGCCGTAGTAGCCCTTGGAGAGCTTGGCGCGGAGCTTCTGCGACCGCTTGATCTTGCGGCGGACGCCGTTCTCGTCGACCTCCGGGCCCAGCTCCAGCGGCGCGGGCTGCTCGTGCTGGGTCAGGAAGTGCAGCTGCTCCTGGTCGAGCGGCTCGTGGACCTCGATGAACTCGCCGTGCGGCAGGCGCTTGATGATGCCGGACTCGCGGCCGTGCAGCACCTTGTCCTTGTCGCGCCGCTGCAGACCCAGGCAGATCCGCTTGGTGGCGATGAAGGCCAGCACCGGCCCGACGAAGAACGCGATCCGGACGAACCAGGTGATCGAGTTGATCGACAGGTGGAAGTGGGTGGCCCACAGGTCGTTACCGCCACCGATCAGCATCACGAAGTACGCGACCAGCCAGGCCACACCGAAACCGGTGCGGGTGGGCACGTTGCGCGGGCGGTCCAGGATGTGGTGCTCGCGCTTGTCACCGCGGACCCAGGACTCGACGAACGGGTAGACCGCGATGGCGACCAGGACGAGCGGGAAGAGGAGGATCGGGATCAGTACACCGAAGTTGATGGTGTGGCCCCAGAAGTTCCACTCCCAGCCCGGCATGACACGGACCAGGCCCTCGGCGAAGCCCATGTACCAGTCCGGCTGCGCACCAGTGGAGACCTGGTCCGGCCGGTACGGCCCTATGGCCCACACGGGGTTGATGCTGGCGACCGCGGCGATCACCGAGATCACACCGAAGACCAGGAAGAAGAAGCCTCCGGCCTTGGCCATGTAGACCGGCAGCAGCGGCATGCCGACGACGTTGGTGTTGGTCTTGCCGGCACCCGGGAACTGCGTGTGCTTGTGGTAGAAGACCAGGATCAGGTGCGCCACCAGCAGGCCGAGCATGATGCCCGGCAGCAGCAGCACGTGGACCGTGAAGAACCGCGGGATGATGTCGTGCCCGGGGAACTCGCCGCCGAAGATGAACATCTGCAGGTACGAACCGACCAGCGGCATCGCCAGGATGACGCCCTCGATGAACCGCACGCCGGTGCCGGAGAGCAGGTCGTCGGGGAGCGAGTAGCCGGTGAAGCCGGTGAACATGCCGAGCACCAGCAGCAGGAAGCCGAACAGCCAGTTGACCTCGCGCGGCTTGCGGAAGGCGCCGGTGAAGAACACCCGCATCATGTGGACCATCATCGCGGCCAGGAAGACCAGCGCCGCCCAGTGGTGGATCTGGCGGATGAGCAGACCACCCCGGACGTCGAAGCTGATGTCCAGCGTCGACTCGAAGGCCTGGGTCATCCGGATCCCCTGCATGGGCACGTAGGAACCGTGGTAGGTCACCTCGGCCATGCTCGGGTGGAAGAACAGCGTCAGGTAGACACCGGTCAGGATGATGATGATGAAGCTGTAGAGCGCGACCTCGCCCAGCATGAAGGACCAGTGGTCCGGGAAGATCTTGCGCATGTTGGACTTGGCGAGGCTGTAGATGCCCAGCCGGCCGTCCGCCCAGTCGGCGATCCGCTCGCCCCGCGGCGCCTGGCCGCGGCGCGTGGTCGCGCTTGTTTCGTTACTCATCCGCGCTCCCAGAAGCTCGGGCCGACGGGCTCCTCGAAACCGCTGGCGGCCTCCAGGAAGCCGTCCTTCACCGTGATGTGCAGCTGCGGCAGGGCGTGTCCGGCCGGACCGAAGATCACCCGACCGCCGTCGGAGAGGTCGAACGTCGACTGGTGGCAGGGGCAGAGCACGTGGTGCGTCTGCTGCTCGTACAGGCTGATCGGGCAACCCACGTGGGTGCAGATCTTCGAGTAGGCCACGATGCCCTCGTGGGACCACGCGAGTTCCTGCTTGTCCTTGATGTTCTGCGGCTGGATCCGCACGAGCATCAGGGCGTCCTTGGCGATCTTCTCGTTGAAGTCCTCCTGGTCCTCCTCCAGGCCCTCGGGCTTGGCGAAGGTCAGGGAGCCGACCGCGATGTCCTCGGGACGCAGCGGGAGGTTGGTGGACTGGTTGACCAGGCGGACGCCCTTCTTCCAGTTCGTCGTGCGCAGCTTCGTCTCGGGCAGCGGCCCGAGGTCGCGCAGCAGGACGACACCGGAGAGCGGCACCAGGGCCAGCGCACCGAACATCGTGTTGCGGATCAGCTTGCGGCGGCCGAACTGCGACTCCTCGGCGCCCAGCTTGAAGTCCGACAGGACCTTGGCCTTGACCTCGGGGCTGGCCTCGATCGGGTGGCGGTCGTCGGCGACCTCCACGTCCGACATCAGCGTGCGGGCCCAGTGGACCGCGCCGGCGCCGATGCAGAAGAGGGCGGCACCCAGCGTCAGGCCCAGCGCGAAGTTCAGCGCGCTGATGTGGCCGATCGGCCAGATGTACACGATCTTGTCGATCGGGATGGCCACGTAGGAGGCGATGAAGCCCACCGTGGCGATCATGGACACCAGGAAGAGCAGGGCGACGGTGCGCTCGGAGCGCCGGGCGGCCCGCTCGTCGATGTCCTGGGCGCGGTGCTCGTGGGCCGGCAGACCCGGGTCGGCGAACGGGTCGTCCGCCGGGCGCACCGCCCCTTCGTGAGCCTCCCGCTCACCGGGCAGAATTTCTTCTGGCACGTCTTCGTGTCGTCCAGTCTCGCTCATGACTTCTTGGCCTTCGTAGTCCGGGCTGCGACCCAGATGGCGACCGCGACCAGCGCGCCCAGGCCGAAGATGTAGCCGAAGAGACCCTCACTGACCGGACCGAGACCGCCGAGGTCGAGGCCGCCGGGGCTCTCGGATTCATCGCCGTTGACGGCGCCGAGGTACGCGATGATGTCCTTCTTGTTCTGCTTGCTCAGCGAGCCGTCACCGAAGGAGGGCATGTTCTGCGGGCCGGTTTGCATGGCCTCGTAGATGTGCTTCGGGTCCACGCCCTCGAGCGTCGGTGCGAACTTGCCGTCGGTGAGGGCGCCGCCCTTACCGGTGAAGTTGTGGCACTGCGCGCAGTTGGTGCGGAACAGCTCGCCGCCCTTGGCGATGTCGGCGCCCTCGGAGTTGTACTGCGACTTCTCCGGGATGGTGGGGCCGGCACCCAGCGACGCGACGTAGGCCGCCAGCTGCTCGCGCTGGGCGTTGTTGTAGATCGGCTTCTTCCGCGGCACCTGGGCGCCGGGCTGCTGGGCC
Organism: Streptomyces bugieae; assembly: GCF_036352915.1. Taxonomy (NCBI): domain Bacteria; kingdom Bacillati; phylum Actinomycetota; class Actinomycetes; order Kitasatosporales; family Streptomycetaceae; genus Streptomyces; species Streptomyces bugieae. The sequence goes on along the minus strand of NZ_JAZBJP010000035.1, from coordinate 71,633 downwards.
GGCATGCGGCCGGTACCGACCTGGAAGTCGACGGCTGCGGCACCGACACCGACCAGGCTCGGGCCGTCGGTGGTGCCCTGACCGCCGGTGCCGTGGCAGCTGGCACAGCCCACGGCGTAGAGCTTCTTGCCCTCCTTGATGGCAAGGGACTGGGCGGTGTCATCGGCCTGAGCCTTGTCCGCCGGCGCGAACGCGGCGTACAGCCCCCCGGTGACCGCCAGCGCGAAGAGTAGGACGACGAGCGCCGCCAGCGGATGGCGCCGTCGTGCGGAGAGCTTTTTCACGGATTACCCCGGTGTCAGGATCTTCTGCGTCGATGCTTTGGCTATGTCTGTCTGATCTGTGCGTCCGGTCGGACCGGTCAGCGGATCAGGTAGATCGTGGCGAAGAGGCCGATCCAGACGACATCGACGAAGTGCCAGTAGTAGGACACGACGATGGCCGCGGTGGCCTGCGTGTGGGTGAACCTCTTGGCCGCGTACGTCCTGCCCAGGACCAGCAGGAAGGCGATCAGACCGCCCGTCACATGCAGTCCGTGGAAGCCGGTGGTCAGGTAGAACACCGAGCCGTACGGGCCGGACGAGAGCGACAGGCCCTCGTGCTTGACCAGCTCGGTGTACTCGAAGACCTGACCGCCGATGAAGATGGCACCCATGATGAAGGTGACCACGAACCAGGCCCGGAGCTTCTTGACGTCGCCGCGCTCGGCCGCGAAAACGCCGAGCTGGCAGGTCAGCGAGCTGAGCACCAGGATCGTGGTGTTGGTCGCGGAGAACGGAAGGTTCAGCGCGCTGGCCGATTCCTTCCAATAAGCCTCTCCGGTCACGGATCGAAGGGTGAAGTACATCGCGAAGAGGGCCGCGAAGAACATCAGCTCGGAACTCAGCCAGATGATGGTTCCGACGCTGGTGAGGTTCGGCCGATTGACCGACGGGTGCGCGTGCCCGGTTTCTACTGTCGTTGCTGTCGCCACGACCGACATTATGTCGGTCGCTTATCCCGCCCTCACTCCGGGGGGTGCCGTTCGGTGTGTCAAGGACGTATGCCCTGCTCGTACGGCCCATTTCCGGCGTCGCCCGAAGGAGGGAAGGCCGGCCGCCGGTACGGTCCCCGGGCCCGCGCGGGCCCGCCCCTGACGGGCCGTCGGGCAGATCTTCGCCCCTTTCGCCCCCTGCTGCGGGGGCCCGCCGCGGGAGTAGCATCCGGCCCATCAGCCCCACCCGATGCTGTGCCGCTACGAAGAGCGTGGAGGAACGATGCAGGCGACTGCCACGGTGCTGGTCTACAGCGACAACGCGGGCACCCGCGAGCAGGTCCGGCTGGCGGCCGGCCGGCGCCCCGCCGCCGATGCCCCCGAGATCGAGATCCTGGAGTGCGCCACCGCACCGGCGGTCCTCGAAGCCCTGGAGCAGGGCGGCATCGACGTCTGTGTGCTGGACGGCGAGACCGCGCCGGCGGGCGGCATGGGGGTCTGCCGGCAGATCAAGGACGAGATCTTCCGGTGCCCGCCGGTGCTGCTGCTGATCGGCCGCCCGCAGGACGCCTGGCTGGCCACCTGGAGCCGCGCGGACGCGGCGGTGACCCATCCGATCGACCCGGTGGCCTTCGCGGACGCCCTGGCCGGCCTGCTGCGCCGCAAGAACCTCGTACAGGTCTGAGGCGCGGGCCGGCGAGCCGCTGGGCGCCGTGTGGCGGCCCTTTCAGATCTTCGGGCGCAGCCGGGCGTCGGAGCCGGGGTCCTGCTGGCGCTCGGCGGCTCCTGTGGTGCTGGACGCGTTCTTCAGGGCGCTGCCGGCGCGCCATTCCTTCCAGGGCATGTTCCAGTCGCCGAAGCCGTTGTCGAACGGCGTCATGGTGTCGCCGCTGCTGTTGATGACCTTGACGATGTCGCCGACCCGCACGGTGTTGAAGAACCACTGCGCGTTGCCGGTGGACATGCCGGTGCAGCCGTGGCTGACGTTCGCCGCGCCCTGTGAGCCGACGGACCAGGGTGCGGCGTGCACGTACTCCCCGCTCCAGGTCACCCGGGTGGCCCAGTAGACCGGCAGGTCGTAGGAGTCCGAGCTGCCGGCGGCGATGCCGACGGTGGAGCTGCGCATCCGGACGAAGCTCTCCTTGCCCAGGATGACCTTGACGCCGTTGCGGGTGGAGAAGCCGGGCTTGCCGGTGGTGACCGGGATGGTGTTGATGGACGTGCCGTTGCGCAGCACGGTCATCTGGTGCGCGGAGGCGTCGGTGATGGCTTCCAGGCGGTCGCCGGTGGTGAGTCTGACGGGCTTGGAGGGGCCGCCGTAGAGGCCCTTGGCGATCTTCAGGCCGGTCAGGTTGCTGTGCACCGAGATGGTGGCGTGGGCCGGCCAGTAGACCTTCGGTCGGAAGTGCAGCTTCTTGTCGTCCACCCAGTGCCAGGCGCCCTCGACGCGCGGCATGGAGTCGACCTTCAGGGCGCTCTCGACGATGGCCCGGGCCTTGGGGTCCGTGATGGGCCGGCTCAGCTCGGCGGTGACCGGTTGGCCGACGCCGTATTCGCCGCTCTCGGGGCCGAAGGTGGCGGTCAACTGGCCGTCCGCGTCGGTGGTGTGCACCACCAGCGTCTTGCGGCCGGGTGTGCCGTCGTCCTCCTCGGTGCTGACCCGCACCGTGTAGCGCGTTCCGGCGGCCAGCGGCACCGTGGTGCGCCAGTGCCTGCCGTCGGCGCTCAGTTCGCCGCGTACGAAGCGGCCGGTGGAATCGGTGGCGGTCACGTCCGTGATCCGCGCGTCGTCATCCTTGACGGAGACCTCGATCGGTTTGTCGGGGTCGGCTTTCTGCTTTCCGTCCGGGGTGTTGGCGGTGATCTGGTCGCCCGCGTCGTAGGGATTGGCGGAGAGCGGTTCCGACGCCGAGCCCCCGCACGCGGCGGTGCTCACCGCGAGGGGCACGAGCAGGAGGCCGCAGCTCAGCACCGTCCGGGTTCGAGGTCTGTGACTCATGCCCCAAAAATATGAAGAATCACCTGCTCCAGCGCGCTGGAGGACTGCAAACGGGTAGCCCCCGCTCCCCCGAACGGGGCGGGCCCGGACACCTTTTGAGGTGTCCGGGCCCGCCGTACGGCGTGTTGCCGTGCTTTTGGCGCCTGAAGCGCCTACTGCGTGCGGTTCTCGCCGCGGTAGTACTCGAAGACCCAGCCGAAGAGGCCGACGAGGATCACCGGGAGGGAGAAGTACAGCAGCCACCAGCCGAAGACGACGCCCAGGAAGGCGAGCGCACCACCGACGGCCAGGGACAGCGGCTGCCAGCTGTGCGGGCTGAAGAAGCCCAGCTCACCGGCGTCGTCGGAGACCTCCGCGTTCTCGTTGTCCTGCGCACCCGCGTCGACCCGCCGGGCCGTGAAGGCCAGGTAGTAGCCGACCATGATGCACAGGCCGAAGGCGAGGAACAGTGCGGTGGTACCCGCGGGCTCCTTCGACCAGACGCCATAGACGATCGCCATGGCCAGGACGAAGACGGAGAGCCAGATGAACATCTTGCCCTGGATCTTCACTTGCCCGCCTCCTTGCCACCGGCGATGGCCTTGTCCTCGTCAGTGCCGTGGCCGTTGTGCAGCGCGTCGAGGGCCGCGATCTCCGGGTGGTGCAGGTCGAACGCCGGGGATTCGGAACGAATGCGCGGCAGGGTGAGGAAGTTGTGCCGCGGCGGCGGGCAGGACGTCGCCCATTCGAGCGAACGGCCGTAGCCCCACGGGTCGTCGACCTCGACCTTCTTGCCGAACTTGGCGGTCTTCCAGACGTTGTAGAGGAACGGCAGGATCGACAGGCCCAGCAGGAACGAGCTGATCGTCGAGATGGTGTTCAGCGTCGTGAAGCCGTCGGCCGCGAGGTAGTCCGCGTAACGACGCGGCATGCCCTCGGCACCGAGCCAGTGCTGGACGAGGAACGTGCCGTGGAAGCCCACGAACAGCGTCCAGAACGTGATCTTGCCCAGCCGCTCGTCGAGCATCTTGCCGGTGAACTTCGGCCACCAGAAGTGGAAGCCGGAGAACATCGCGAACACGACCGTTCCGAAGACCACGTAGTGGAAGTGCGCCACGACGAAGTACGAGTCGGAGATGTGGAAGTCCATCGGCGGCGAGGCCAGGATGACGCCGGTCAGACCACCGAAGGTGAAGGTGATCAGGAAGCCGACCGCCCAGAGCATCGGCGTCTCGAAGGACAGCGAGCCCTTCCACATCGTGCCGATCCAGTTGAAGAACTTCACACCGGTCGGAACGGCGATGAGGAACGTCATGAAGGAGAAGAACGGCAGCAGCACACCGCCGGTGACGTACATGTGGTGCGCCCACACCGTGACCGAAAGGCCGGCAATCGAAATCGTCGCCGCGATCAGACCGATGTAACCGAACATCGGCTTCCGGGAGAACACCGGAATGACCTCGGAAATGATGCCGAAGAACGGTAGCGCGATGATGTACACCTCTGGATGGCCGAAGAACCAGAAGAGGTGCTGCCAGAGCAATGCTCCGCCATTTGCGGCGTCGAATACATGGGCACCGAATTTACGGTCCGCCTCCAGGGCGAACAGCGCGGCGGCCAGGACCGGGAAGGCCAGCAGGACCAGCACACCGGTCAGCAGCACGTTCCAGGTGAAGATCGGCATCCGGAACATCGTCATGCCAGGCGCACGCATGCAGATGATCGTGGTGATGAAGTTGACCGAACCGAGGATCGTGCCGAAGCCGGAGAAGGCCAGACCCATGATCCACATGTCGGCGCCGACGCCCGGCGAGCGGACCGCGTCCGACAGCGGGGAGTAGGCGAACCAGCCGAAGTCGGCGGCACCCTGCGGGGTGAGGAAGCCGGCCACCGCGATCAGCGAGCCGAAGAGGTACAGCCAGTACGCGAACATGTTCAGCCGCGGGAACGCCACGTCGGGCGCGCCGATCTGCAGCGGCATGATCCAGTTCGCGAAACCGGCGAACAGCGGCGTCGCGAACATCAGCAGCATGATCGTGCCGTGCATCGTGAACGCCTGGTTGAACTGCTCGTTCGACATGATCTGCGTGCCGGGACGGGCCAGTTCGGCGCGCATGAGGAGCGCCATCAGGCCGCCGACGCAGAAGAACGCGAACGACGTGACCAGGTACATCGTGCCGATGGTCTTGTGGTCAGTGGTCGTCAGCCACTTCACGGCAGCGATACCGGGTTGCTTCTTGCGTACGGGCGGTGCAGCCGGAGCCGTATCGGCGGCGGCACCCTGAGGTTCGTTGAGGATGCTCACTGGTTCTTCGTCTCCGCATTCCTGGCGTGATCCGTCTGCTTGATGCCCGACGGCAGGTATCCGGTCTGGCCCTTCTTCGCCAGGTCCTTCAGGTGCGCCCGGTACCGCTCAGGGGACACGACCTTGACGTTGAAGAGCATCCGGGAGTGGTCGACGCCGCAGAGCTCGGCGCACTTGCCCATGAAGGTGCCCTCCTTGTTGGGGGTCACCTCGAAGACGTTGGTGTGGCCCGGGATGACGTCCTGCTTCATCAGGAACGGCACCACCCAGAAGGAGTGGATGACATCGCGCGAGGTCAGCACGAACTGAACCGTCTCGCCCTTCGGCAGCCACAGGGTCGGGCCCGGGTTGCCGGTCTGCGGGTTGCGCTCGCCCGGGGTGCCGGTGTCGTAGACACCGTCGGCACCGGCCGGCGCGGTCTTCTTCCACTTGTCCGGGATCGCGGAGAGCGCGCTGGAGTTGATGTTGGTGGTCGACTTGTTGCCGTCCACGTTCTCCAGGTAGTTGAACGCCCAGCTCCACTGGAAGCCCACCACGTTCACGACGTGGTCCGGCTTCTTGGAGGTCTTCAGGAGCGCGCTCTCATCACGCGCGGTGAAGTAGAACAACACCGCGATGATGATGAAGGGGACAATCGTGTACAACGCCTCGATCGGCATGTTGTACCGGGTCTGCGCGGGGACCTCCACCTTGGTCCTGCTGCGGCGGTGGAAGATCACGCTCCAAATGATCAGGCCCCACACCAGCACGCCCGTTGCGAGGGCGGCGGCCCAGGAGCCCTGCCAAAGAGAGAGGATCCGCGGCGCCTCGTCGGTGACGGGCGTTGGCATGCCGAGGCGGGGGAAGTCCTTATATGTGCAACCAGTAGCGGTCGCCAGGACCAGGCCCGCAGCAAGCACCTGCGGCAGCTTCCGCCGCATCGGGCGCCGCGACGAGCGGTCGGAGCCGTTGGGACTCACGTAGCGCCTTCCCGAGAGTCTCGCCCGAGCGGTCGGCTGCGGCCTTACTCGCTGGTCGGTCGCCGCCCTGCGTCGGGCAGGGGTTTGGATGTTTATGCGGACCAAACCCTACTGGACGCTATTTGGGGTCGCGCGGGGAGGGTGCCCAACGCGCCGCGACGCACCCCTAAGGGGTGGCCGGGCCCCTCGTGGACCGCCCTCCGGACACCCGATTACCCGCTTCCACCAGGCATCTGACGGCGTGCCCGGCCCCGGCCCGCAGACGGGTGGAACGGACCACTCCGGTGGGCGCACCGCCTGCCGCCGCCCGGGGGACTAACGTCGGGTACGTGCCCTACTTCGATGCCGCGTCCGCCGCTCCCCTCCATCCCGTCGCCCGTGAGGCGCTGCTCGCCTCGCTCGACGAGGGCTGGGCCGACCCGGCCCGGCTCTACCGCGAGGGCCGGCGCGGCCGGCTGCTGCTGGACGCCGCGCGGGAGGCCGCGGCCGAGGCCGTCGGCTGCCGCCCGGACGAGCTGGTTTTCACCCCTTCGGGTACCCAGGCGGTGCACACCGGAGTGGCCGGTGCGCTGGCCGGCCGGCGCCGGACCGGCCGCCGGCTGCTGCACTCCGCCGTAGAGCACTCCTCCGTCCTGCACGCCGCCGAGGCCCATGCCGCGGCCGGCGGCACCGTCGCGGAGCTGGCCGTGGACCGTACCGGCCGGGTGGCCGCCGGGGACGTCGCGGCCGCGCTCACCCCGGACACCGCGCTGGTCGCCCTCCAGTCCGCCAATCACGAGGTGGGCACCGAGCAGCCGGTCGAGGAGGCGGCCGAGCTGTGCCAGGAGGCCGGGGTGCCGCTGCTGGTGGACGCCGCGCAGTCACTGGCGTGGGGGCCGGTGCCCGGCGCCTGGTCGCTGCTGGCGGCAAGCGCCCACAAGTGGGGCGGCCCGCCCGGCGTCGGGCTGCTCGCGGTCCGCAAGGGGACCCGGTTCGCGCCCCAGGGGCCGCGGGACGAGCGGGAGTCCGGCCGGAGCGCCGGCTTCGAGAACATCCCGGCAGTGGTCGCGGCCGCGGCCGCACTGCGCGCGCTGCGGTCCGGGCCGGGGACCGACACCGAGGCGGCCCGGCTGCGGGAGCTGGTGGAGCGGATCCGCACCCGGCTGCCGGAGCTGGTCCCGGACGTGGAGGTGGTCGGCGATCCGGTGCACCGCCTCCCCCACCTCGTCACCTTCTCCTGTCTCTATGTCGACGGGGAGACCCTGCTGCACGAGCTCGACCGGGCCGGCTTTTCCGTCTCGTCCGGATCGTCCTGTACGTCCAGCACCCTGACGCCGAGCCATGTGCTGCGCGCGATGGGGGTGCTGTCCGAGGGGAACGTCCGGGTCTCGCTGCCGTACGGCACGGCCGAGGCGGACGTGGAGCGGTTCCTGGAGGTGCTGCCGGGGGTCGTGCGGTCGGTGCGGGAGCGGCTGGGGGTGGTGGGGGCCGAGGCGCCGGTGGCCGCACCGGGAAGCGCGCCGCGGGAGGCTTCGGCGGCCGTCGCGGAGGAGCCCGCCGGGGCTGCCGCGGAAGAGCCGGAGGGCGTCGTCGTCGATGCGCTCGGGCGGCGCTGCCCCATCCCGGTCATCGAGCTGGCCAAGACGATCGGGCAGGTACCGGTCGGCGGGACGGTGACGGTGCTCTCCGACGACGAGGCCGCCCGGCAGGACATCCCCGCCTGGTGCGGGATGCGCGACCAGGAGTACGTGGGTGAGCGGGCGGCCGAACGCGGCGCCGCGTATGTGGTGCGGCGCCGCGTCTGAGGTGCGGAGGGGGCCGGGCGTGGGCCCGGCCCGGGTCGGCCGGGTCAGGCAGCGAGGTGCTGCTGGACCTCGGCCGCGGCCTCGTGGCCGTACGCCTTGGTGAAGCGGTCCATGAAGTGGCTGCGGTGCAGCTCGTACTCCTGGGTGCCGACGGTCTCGATGACCAGGGTGGCCAGCATGCAGCCGATCTGCGCGGCACGCTCCAGGCCGACGCCCCAGGCCAGGCCGGACAGGAAGCCGGCGCGGAAGGCGTCGCCGACGCCGGTGGGGTCGGCCTTGGTCTTCTCCTCGGGGACGCCGACCTCGATGGTGGGCTCGCCGACCCGCTCGATGCGGACGCCGTTGGAGCCGAGGGTGGTGACCCGGGTGCCGACCTTGGCCAGGATCTCGTCGGCGGTCCAGCCGGTCTTGGACTCGATCAGGCCCTTCTCGTACTCGTTGGAGAAGAGGTACGCCGCGCCCTCCATGAGGTTGCGGATGCCCTCGCCGTCCATCCGGGCGATCTGCTGGGAGAAGTCCGCGGCGAACGGGATACCGCGGCTGCGGCACTCCTCGGTGTGCCGGATCATCGCCTCCGGGTCGTCCGCGCCGATCAGGACCAGGTCCAGGCCGCCGACCCGCTCGGCGACGTGCTGCAGCTCGATCAGCCGGGCCTCGCTCATCGCGCCGGTGTAGAAGGAGCCGATCTGGTTGTGGTCGGCGTCGGTGGTGCACACGAAGCGGGCGGTGTGCAGGACCTCGGAGATGCGGACCGAGCGGGTGTCCACGCCGTGGCGGTCGAGCCAGGCGCGGTACTCCTCGAAGTCGGTGCCCGCGGCGCCGACCAGGACGGGCCGGATGCCGAGCTGGCCCATGCCGAAGCAGATGTTGGGGGCGACGCCGCCCCGGCGGACATCGAGCTGGTCGACCAGGAAGGAGAGGGAGACCGTATGCAGCTGGTCGGCCACGAGCTGGTCGGCGAAGCGGCCGGGGAAGGTCATCAGGTGGTCGGTGGCGATGGAGCCGGTGACTGCGATACGCACGACGGGTCTGCTCCTGTGGGACGGAGTGAGGGGCGGCGGACGGGGAAACGGTACCGGTCGGGAGGGTGACCCGCCGGTCATCCGGGACAGCTGGCAGCCGGTGGCCGCGCAAACCCTCCCATAGTAGATCCGCCCGGCCGGGCCGCCGGCCGGGGGCACCGGGGAACCGGATCCGGCCCGGGTCCGTCCCATCGGCGTCCCCCACAGAGGCGGGCAGGCAGGTCAGAAGTTCAGCGGAGCTGAAGGAGCGATGCGGTGAACGCCGAGGACACCCCTGACACCACCCACCCCGAGGAGCGCACCCGCCGCACCCGGCTCGTGGTGGCCTCGATGGCCGCCGCGGTGCTGCTGGCCGGGGGCGGCGCGGCGTACTGGGCCTCGTCCGCGTCCGGCGACGGCTCCGGGCCGGGCTCCGGGCACGGCAATCCGCCACCGCTGGCGCTCGACGGCTATTCGGGCGGCTCCATAGCGGCCGGTGAGCCCAACCCGCAGGGGGCGAAGTACAAGGCCGTGGCGAAGCTGCCCGGCGGTCCGGGCTCCGCCCCGGTGTACCGCCCGAAGGGCGAGGTCTCCCGGGAGACCGTGGAACGGCTGGCGAAGGTGCTGGATGTGGCCGGAAAGGTCAGGTCGGAGGGCAGCACCTGGAAGGTCGGCGAGGTCACCCCGGACGCCCGTGGGCCGATCCTGCAGGTGAACAAGACCGGCTCGGGTTCCTGGACGTTCTCCAAGTACGGCACGCCGGGCGGTACGAACTGCGCGCTGCCCGCCTCCCCCAAGGGCCACACCGGCCAGGACCGGCCGGGCGGCGGCGGGCCGTCGAGCCGGCCCGGCTGCCCGTCGTACCGCGGCGGCGAGGACAGCGCGACCCGGGACGACGGCAGCGGCGCGGGCGCGGTGTCGGCGGAGAAGGCGAAGCGGGCGGTGCGGCCGGTGCTGACGGCGCTCGGCCAGGAGGACGCCGCGGTCGACGCGAGCGGGCTGTCCGGCGCGGTGCGGATCGTCACCGCGAACCCGGTGCTCGGCGGGCTGCCGACGTACGGCTGGCAGAGTGATCTGCAGGTCGGCTCGGACGGTCAAGTGGTCGGCGGCAGCGGGCAGTTGGCGAAGCCGGTCAAGGGCGCGGTGTACCCCGTGCTGAATGCGGACAAGACGCTCGCGCGGCTGAACTCGGGCGACGGCCGCAAGCCCGCCCCCTGCCCCTCGACGCCCGGCCGCAAGGGCGGCTCGGACGACAAGGGCGACCAGATCGCGCCCTGCGAGCCGGCGCCGACCAAGGGCCAGCAGCCGGCTGAGGTGACCGGCGCGGTCTTCGGGCTCGCGGTGCAGTACGTGGACGGCGGCCAGGCGCTGGTGCCGTCGTGGCTGTTCAAGGTCCGCCAGCCGGGCACCGGAAACGGCCCGGACGCCACCACGACGACGGTGACCCACCCGGCCGTGGACCCGAAGTACGTGGCCCACAAGGAGCCCACCCCCAAGCCGCCGTCCGGGAAGCCGGGCGTGATGGCGCTGGAGTCGTACGACGTCGGGGACGGCGGCCGGAAGCTGACCGTGCACTTCTGGGGCGGGGTGTGCAGCGTCTACTCGGTGACCGTCGACGAGTCGGCCACCACCGTGAAGACCAAGGTCATCGGCCGGGACAAGAAGCCGGGGCAGATCTGCGTGAAGATCGCCCGGGAGTTCACCAAGACCGTGGAGCTGCAGAAGCCGCTGGACGGCCGGAAGGTGATCGACGTGTCGACCGGTGAGTCCGTGCCGAAGCGGTGACGGCGACCGGCCGGGGTCGGTCCGGCCGGATGAGGGAAGAGCAGCGCGAAGGCGGCGCCCCCGAGGGGACGCCGCCTTCGCGCGCTACTGCCCGGTGCTCCTCAGCTGGGGATCAGCTGAAGGAGTCGCCGCAGGCGCAGGAGCCCGTGGCGTTCGGGTTGTCGATCGTGAAGCCCTGCTTCTCGATGGTGTCGACGAAGTCGATGGAGGCGCCGCCCAGGTAGGGGGCGCTCATCCGGTCCGTGACGACCTTGACGCCGCCGAAGTCCTTCACGACGTCGCCGTCGAGCGAACGCTCGTCGAAGAAGAGCTGGTAGCGCAGACCGGAGCAGCCACCGGGCTGAACGGCCACCCGCAGCGCGAGGTCGTCCCGGCCCTCCTGCTCCAGCAGGCTCTTGACCTTCGACGCGGCCGCGTCGGACAGGATGATGCCGTCGCTGACGGTGGTCTTCTCGTCCTGCACGCTCATCTACATCTCTCCCGGGTTGTACGGACCGCTTGTCATCGGATGCCACAAGCTGCAACCGGCGACGCCCCGGAATTCATTCCGGCTGGGCGTTATCTCTTCTCATGCTCGCACACCGGCCGCCGGGAACCGGTGGCGTACCGCACACGGCGGGGTGCTGATGCGTCACATCGACACTATGGCCATCGTCAAAGTGACGTGAAGCAGCTATGATAGATAGCGTCAAATAGACGAAAAGGCATGCACCCGCGAATAGGCGCGTGCCTCAGAGCTGTCTGCAGAGAAGAGAGGGTGCGTGTCGTGACCACCGCCCAGCCCCTGGACGTCCAGCCGACCCCGCTCGCGCTGCTCCTCCTCGGCCGCGAGGCCGACCCGAAGAGCGAGCGCGGCGTGGAGTGCCCCGGTGATCTGCCGGCCCCGTCGGACCCCGACCTCGTCGAGCGCGCCCGCGCGGCCAAGGCGAAGCTCGGGGACAAGGTCTTCGTCCTCGGGCACCACTACCAGCGCGACGAGGTCATCGAGTTCGCCGATGTGACCGGCGACTCCTTCAAGCTCGCGCGGGACGCCGCCGCCCGGCCGGACGCCGAGTACATCGTCTTCTGCGGTGTGCACTTCATGGCCGAGTCGGCCGACATCCTCACCGGCGACGACCAGCAGGTCATCCTCCCCGACCTGGCCGCGGGCTGCTCGATGGCCGACATGGCGACCGCCGAGCAGGTCGCCGAGTGCTGGGACGTGCTCACCGAGGCCGGCATCGCCGAGCAGGTCGTGCCGGTCTCGTACATGAACTCCTCCGCCGACATCAAGGCGTTCACCGGCAAGCACGGCGGCACGATCTGCACCTCCTCCAACGCCAAGCGAGCGCTGGACTGGGCCTTCGAACAGGGCGAGAAGGTCCTCTTCCTGCCCGACCAGCACCTGGGCCGGAACACCGCCGTCCGGGACATGGGCATGTCCCTGGACGACTGCGTGGTCTACAACCCGCACAAGCCGAACGGCGGCCTGACCGTCGAGCAGCTGCGGGACGCGAAGATGATCCTGTGGCGCGGCCACTGCTCGGTGCACGGCCGGTTCTCGCTCGACTCGGTCAACGACGTGCGCGCGCGCATCCCCGGCGTGAACGTGCTGGTCCACCCCGAGTGCAAGCACGAGGTCGTGGCGGCGGCGGACTACGTCGGCTCGACGGAGTACATCATCAAGGCGCTGGAGGCCGCCCCGCGCGGCTCGAAGTGGGCCATCGGCACGGAGCTGAACCTGGTCCGCAGGCTGGCGAACCGTTTCGCCTCCGAGGACAAGGAGATCGTCTTCCTCGACAAGACGGTCTGCTTCTGCTCGACGATGAACCGCATCGACCTCCCCCACCTGGTGTGGGCCCTGGAGTCGCTGGCGGCCGGCAAGGTCGTCAACCGCATCCAGGTCGACAAGGAGACCGAGAGCTTCGCGAAGCTGGCGCTGGAGCGGATGCTGGCGCTTCCGTAGTGGCGGCGGGCCGGGTGTACGCCCGGCCCCCTTCGGCTACTCCAGGGACCACTTGACCTTGTCCGTGTCCTTGATCGCGGTGGCGCAGGGACCGGTCGTGATCTTGGTGTCGTTGACGTACGCGGTCCACTTCTTCCCGTTGGCGACGTCCCCGTGGATGTTGTCGACGACGAAGTCCTTCGCGGTGGCGTCCCAGTGCGCCACCAGGCCGAAGTGGTACTCGTCCTCGGCGTCGACCAGCGCGGTGAACGGCGTGGGGGCACCGCCGGCCGCCGCGCAGGAGTGCCCGTAGACGGGGTGCCCGGTCGTCCAGATGATCCCGAGGCTGGCGGTGAAGAGCCCGCCGGTGATCGCCACCCGGACGCCGGCGAGCGTCCCATCGGGCGGGCTGGCCGTCGGGCTGGGCGTCGGACTGGCCGCCGGGTGGGCCGCGGCGGGCACAGCGACGGCGCGGGGGGCGACCGCGGGGTCCACCAGCGCGAAGGCGAGCGCACAGGCGAGCCCGGCGGCGGGCACGAGGGCGGCCTTGCCGGTCGGTGCGGAGAGCACGGGCTACCTGCCTTTCGCGTTCTGAGGTCGCTTTACCCTCTTTTCATACCATTACTCAGGGCCGCATTCCCGTCACTCCTCGTATTCCGCGAGCCGGTCGCCCCGGCTCACGGCAATCCGGACGACGTCCCGCAGCGCGAGCCGGAGCACCCGGGATTCCGCGGTGACCTCGTCGAGCAGCAGCTCGGCGGCGGCGAGCATTTGCTCCTCGACGTCGTCGGCCAGCATCGACAGCCGGCTCTCCGGGTTGTCCGTGTGCAGATAGCAGGGCTGACCGTCCGGCCCCGTCCACGGCAACAGCCGCCACGGCGAACCATCGAACATATGACCTACTTTCGTTGAATTGGCCGGCTGATTACGGTGTGTATTGCCATCGTTGCCGTGGGAGACGTGGTCTCAACAGGGGCTCTGCGTCTACCTGTTGAGCGTGGGACGACCGAGAGACGAGACGCCATGAAGTTCACGCCGAAGGAACTGACCCCGTACCTGTCCGCCCGGCACTACTTCGGCTCGGAGCAGCGCAGGCACCGGGACCTGGCCAAGCTGTCCCTGGTGCAGCTGGCGGAGATCGTCAACTTCAGCAAGAGCACGCTGGGGCGGGTGGAGACGGCGGAGTTGCTGCCGCCGCCTGAGCTACCGAGCGCCCTGGACGCGGCGTTCGGTACGGACAAGCACTTCCACGGGCTCTACCAGCTGGCCAGGCGAGAGGCACATCCGGACCAGTTCCGCCGCCTCATGGAACTCGAAGCGGAGGCGGTGGTCATCGAAACCTTCGCGACGCTCATCATGCCCGGACTCCTGCAGACCGCGGAGTACGCCCGTACCCTGCTGAGCCAGCCCGCCGGAGTGGCACCGGACCTGATCGAGGAACGCGTACAGGTTCGCCTCGGCCGCCAGGAGCGTCTGCGCTCCCCCAACCCTCCGCGCTATTGGGCCATTCTCGATGAGGCCATCCTCTACCGGCCGGTGGGTGGCACTCAGGTCATGCGCGACCAGCTCAAGGCCCTGTTGCCGCTGGTCGATACGCCGACCACCAAGATTCAGGTGCTCCCGTTCGTGCACGGCGGATACGAGTTGATGGACGGCCCGACGCTGCTCCTCAGGCTGCCGGGCGGAAAGGTCGTGGCGTACGACGAGTACCGGGCCCGCGGCCACCTGATGGAGGATCCGACGGAGGTGAACCAGCGCTGGGCGAGCTACGACGCGCTCCGGGCGTACGCTCTTTCGCCACAGGACTCAGGAGACCTGATCCGGCATGCGATGAAGGGGTACGAGGAATGCGAAGCAGCGCCGAACTGAGCACCGCCACCTGGCGCAAGAGCAGCTACAGCAACAACGCCGCCGGGGACTGCATCGAAATCGCCGACAACATCCCCGGCCTCATCCCCGTCCGGGACAGCAAGAACCCCGGCGGCCCCGCCATATTCGTCAGCGGGGCCGCGTGGGCCGCGTTCGTCGGGATGGTCAAGGACGGGCCGTCCCTGGGCGGTTAGTGGGACGGGACGGGTGAGAGGTCGATCGGCTGGCCGGGCTGCAGGCCGGCCAGCCGTAGGTTCTGCTCGACCGTGGGACTGACCGTGTCGAACTGCGACGGCTCCAGTTCGAAGGTGGGGCTGGCGTAGAGGCCCCGGGCGGCCAGCTTCGGGTCGGGGTGCGGGTTGCGGTACAGCTGCTCGGAGCGGTCGCGGAGTTCCAGCATCGTGGGGATCGCGAGGGCCATCGCGCGCGGGGTGCCGTTGAACGCCGTGTGGAGGTAGCGCAGCAGCGCCGCGTAACGGGTGTTGAAGGCGACCGCCTGCTCGTAGACCGCGCTGGTCGCCGCGTACTTCCGGTAGTCGGCGATCTTCGAGTCGCCGTGGATCGGGTACGCGTCGTCCCAGGTGACGTCGATCAGGGGGCCGCTGGGCGGGTCGGCGGGGGTGTCGTGGGGGCCGTAACTGCGGGCCGTGTAGATCTCGTTGAAGCGGAAGTAGTGGGCCAGCTGGCGCTGTTCGCCGAAGATCAGGTCGTCGCTGTCCCAGATCGTGCCGTCGGTGCCCTCGCCCTGGTCGCTGATCACCCGGATCGCCAATTGTGCCGATTGCAGGTCGTGGACGGCGAAGACCTCGCCGCCGGAGTTGTAGAAGTCGTCCGGGCCGACCTGGCGGGCGGCGGCGCCGGTGAAGACGGCCGCCTCGCCCTGTTCCTTCACCAGGTGCTCAAGGCCCTGGCGGATGCAGTCGTAGAACTGGCCGATCGACGTCCAGCCGTCGCCCGGCTTCGGCTTGGGGGCCAGCTTGCGGGGCGTTTCGATGGTGAGGAACGTCTTCAGGGCGGCGGGCGAGAAGTGCTGGAGGCCGATGAGGGGCAGCCGGTCGCTGCTGAAGGGCAGTTTGGCGGGGTACTTCGCGACGAACTGGGAGTGGCCGACGTCCGGTGTGCCGCCGACCGCGTTGAGCAGGTTGGCGGCCAGCGTCATATGGAGCATCTCCTCCAGCAGGACGCTGCGGATGGTGAAGTAGGCGGGGCGGTTGGTGCCGGAGACGATCGAGTACATGCCGGTCATGTAGACCGGGATGGTGAGGTGCTCCACCTCCAGGGCCGCCTGGAGGTAGCGGCGCAGGGCCGGGAGGTCCTGGGGGATGCCGAACCCCTGGGCGTCCAGGGCGAGTGCGGTGATCACGCGGTCACCTTCTCCTTCTCCGGATTCGCCGGTTCCGCGGCGGGCCGGACGGTCACCGGGCGGCGGGCGGCGGCGAGGTCGCGGTGGATCTGCGCGGCGCTGCGCAGGGCCAGCGCCATCATCGTGAGCGTGGGGTTGCTGGTGCCGATCGACGGCATGCTGCCGCAGCCGATGGCGTAGAGGTTGGGGTGGTCGTGGGTGCGCTGGTCGGCGTTCACCACGGACGACTTGGGGTCGGTGCCCATGATGTGGGTGCCGGCTCCGTGGCCGGCGCCGCTGTA
Organism: Streptomyces bugieae; assembly: GCF_036352915.1. NCBI lineage: Bacteria > Bacillati > Actinomycetota > Actinomycetes > Kitasatosporales > Streptomycetaceae > Streptomyces > Streptomyces bugieae. The sequence continues at coordinate 55,411 of NZ_JAZBJP010000035.1, read as the reverse complement.
GGCGAGGTCCAGGGTCTGCTCGTCGACCGTGTGGACGAAGTGGCCGAGCGGCGGTACGCCGTCGTGCGGGGCGTGGTCGGTGTAGTCGGTGGCGCCGAGCCGCGCGAAGATCTTCCGGGCGACGAGGCGGGCGGCGAACAGGCCGGTCCGTACGTGCTCGTCGAGGTTGTAGGTGAGGATCGGGCGGGGGTTGCCCATCGCGTCGCGGTGGCGGGCGGGGTCGATGGTGACGCGGTTGCCGGGGTCGGCGGACTGCTCGACGGCGATCTGCAGTTGCAGCTGGCGGCCGATGGAGCTGCCGAGCAGCCGGCGCAGTTCGGGGCCGAAGACGCCGTCCGGCCGGACGTTGCCGTCCTTGTCGCCGCCGATGCCGAGCGCGGTGGCGACGTTGCTCATGGGGGCGCCGGTGGCCCAGCCCCAGCCCCAGTTGCCGATCTCGATGCGGAACGGGGCGCGGGCGCGGCGCCCGGGGCCGCCGCGGAAGACCTCCCAGCCGGAGGTGTGGCCGGGGCCGCGGAACGGTCCGACCGGTCCGCCGGCCTCGGGGGCGAGCGCCCAGTTGAGGAGCGTGGGGTGGTCCATCAGGTTGCGGCCGACCTGCCCGCTGGTGTTGGCGAGGCCGGAGAACAGCAGCAGCCGGGCGTTCTCGATGGCGTGCGCGGCGAGCACCACCACGTCCGCCTCGGCCAGGTAGGAGCGGCTGACCGGGGAGGCGGGGTCGGTGTAGGTGCGGTACTCCACACCGGTCACGGTGCCGGTCGAGGTGGCCCGGACGCGGGTGACCACGCACCGGGTGGCCAGGGTGACGGAGGGCGGCCAGGCGGCCTGGAGGCGCAGCGGGTGGGATTTGGCCTGGACCGGACAGATGGGGACGCAGCTGGCGTTGCCCACGCAGCGCTCGCCGTAGTTGGGCAGGCCGACGGCGCCCTGGATGCGGTACGGGGCACGGTAGGCGGGGTTGGGTGTGGAATTTCGGGCCTGGGGCAGGCCGAACGTCCGCAGGGTGTACGGGAGTTGGGCGACCGTGTCGTCGATGACCGCGTCCCCCAGGCGGTGGTCGCAGTACTGGTCGATGTAGCTCTGCGGGATGTGGTGCATCGGGTACTCGTAGGCGGGGTCGGTGACCACGCCGAGCTCCTTCTGCTCCTGGGCGTGGCCGGCGACGCCCAGTTCCCCCTCGGCCTCGGCGTACCAGGGCTGGAGGTCCTCGGCGGTGAGCGGCCAGTCCAGGCCGTAGGAGTAGGTGCTGCGGGTGGCGAAGTCGTCCGGGAGCATCCGGGGGACGGCGCCGAGCCAGTGCATGGCGGCGCCGCCCAGCTCCCGCAAGTAGTCGGTGCCGTAAGGGAGTTGGCCGTCCTGGACGAAGTAGCCGTTGGCGATGAACTCCGGCTCGCCGGCTTGCGGGTCGCGCACCGGGGCGAGGTCGAGGACGTTCGGGGAGGGGGCGGCCTTGTTGGGGCGGTAGGCGGCGTTGGGGACCTTGGCCACGGCCGAGTAGAAGGTGGACAGCGAGTCGAGGTAGCCGGGCCAGGTCTCGGTGCCGCCGTTGCCGGCCTCCAGGACGAGGACCTGCCAGCCCTGGGCGCCCAGGCGCTTGGCGAGGACGGAGCCGGCCCAGCCGCCGCCGACGATGATCGCGTCGTAGCGGCGGCGGGCGGCGCCCTCCGCGGAGACGGTCTCGGTCATGACGTGCCCTCCTCAGGGGTGGCGGGGGTCTCAGGGGCAGCGGGGGCCTCCGGGGTGACGGGGGCCTCCGGGGTGCCCGTGGCCTCAGGGGCGGCCGCGGCGGTGGGGACGGCGGACGGCGGGACGGCGCGGCTGAGGCGCTGGCCGGGGAGCAGATGGGCGGGGATGTCCTCCGGGGGGACCTCGCCGGCCAGGCCGGTGCGGTAGGGGACGTCCGCGAGGCCGAGGCGGTCGCGGAGCTCCGCGACGCCGGGCGGGTCGGGCGGGCGGACCGCCCAGGTGCCGAAGCCCGGCGGTTTGGCGCCTGCCGGGTGGCCGTGGAAGGTACGCCAGACCAGGCCCTCCACGTAGGCGCTGGGGGCGGGGACGAACTCGGTGTTGGCGCTCTCCCGGCGGAGATCGGCGTGCGCGGCCGGGGCGAGGCGGGGCCAGGCGCCGGTGTACCAGAGGTAGATCAGGGCCCGGGCCACCTCGCGGTGGGTGGGGGTGAGCGCCTCGGGGCCGTGGCCTTCCGCGAGGGCACGTTTCCAGGCGGTCCAGAACGCGGCGAAGCGGTCCTCGCCGACCTGTCGGCGGGCGGTGTCGAGGTAGAGGCGGGCCGTGCCGGTGGCGTGCAGGTCGAACGCGGCGAAGCCGGTGAGCGGGACGCAGTGGGTGATGAAGTCGGTGAGTTCGTCGGGGAGTTGGGTGGCGAGCGGGCCTGGAGCGCCTTCGGGCAGGTCGTGCGGCTCGTCGTCGGCGGCCGATGCGGGGACGGTCATCGTTCTCCTCCCGGAGCGGCATATGCGGCATATACCGGTGGCCATGCTTCTCACGCCCGGGCCGCGCATGCGGACATGCGGCCATAAACCACTGAAAGGCGTATGACGGAAGGTCAGTTGGCGACCGAGACGCCCCCGGCGCACGGCCGGGGGCGCACTGGGGGGCTGGGGGTGCGGCCTGACAACTCGCACCGATTGCAGGTGATTGCGGCTCTTCGTCACCCCCGCCCAACTAAGCTCAACGGCATGGAGAACGGCATGCGCATCGGCTTACTCTCCTTCGGCCCGGAGGAGTTCGCCACGCTCCACGAGACCTGCGTCGAAGCGGGGCACGCCCCCCTCGTGTACGCCTACTCCCGCTCCCTGCGGCCCAGAACGGCCACGGACGACGAGGCGGCTCGTGCCGCGCGCCGGATCACCGCCGCCCTGCCCGAGGGAGTCGACCTGCTGCTGCCGGGAAGCTCCGAAGGGCTGGGGGCCGCCCTGCGGGGATACCACCTCGACCTCGTCGTCTGCTACGGATTCTCGTGGCGCCTGCCTCGCTCCGTGCTGAGCATCCCGCGATACGGAGTGATCAACGTCCACTGTTCGCTGCTGCCCAAGTACCGGGGGCCGGCACCGGTGTTGTGGGCCATCCGGAACGGCGATGCCGAGCTGGGCGTGACCGTCCACCGTATGAACGAGAAGTTCGACGCCGGCCCCATTCTGGCGCAGCAGGCCGGTGTCCCGCTTCCGGACGACGTCACTCCCGGCCGGCTGTGGGACGGTCTCGCCCCGGCGTTGCGTGCGGTGGTCCGTCGTGCGCTGTGCCGTGTGCGAGACCCGGAAGCCGGTGAGCCCCAGGCCACGGCCGGCGTCAGCTATGCCGGCCTGATGGAGCCCGAGTTCTTCCGACTCGACACCACGAAGCCGGCGAGCGAGATCCATCATCAGGTGCGGACATGTCGCTTCATGGGGCCTCAGGCGGCGCCGGTGGCCCTCATCGAGGGCAACCGCCGAAGAATCCTGCGTACCAGTCTCACCCCTGCCGACGGCTGGCGCCTCGATTGCGGCGACGGCCCACTGTGGATCACCGCCTCGGAGCTCGTGGAATCCAACGGCCGGGAAGAACGGAACGACTAACCGCGCTGCATCAGCCGGTCCAGGCGGCGCGACCGTGCGGCGGCCCCCGGATCATCGAATGCGCTGAGCAGTCCCCGGGCCTCTTCCCCGGCGGCACGCGCCTCCTCGTGCTCGCCCCGCGCGTCAAGCGCATCAGCCAGGTTGTGCAGAGCACAGGCGAGCTGCCAACGGCCATCGAGGCCGCGGTGCAGGGCAACGGCCCGCCGGTGCAGCTCCACCGCCTCCTCATGTCGTCCCAGTGCCTGGCACGCCTCGCCCGCGCCGTCCTGCGCGAGGGCCTCCCGGGCTCGGTCGCCGAGCTTCCGCTGGATGGCAGCGGACTCGCGGCACAGGCGCAGCGAGACCTCCGGGTTACGGCGCGCCAGTTCGAGCCTTGCCGACTCCATCAGCCAGTGTCCTCGCCACACCTGGTTGTCCTCGGTGCCGGCGATCGCCAGTGCGGCCCCGATCGCCTGCCCGGCCGCCTCCAGATCGTCCGTACCGCGCCGGGCCCAGCACAGCAGAAACAGGGCATTTCCCTCGCTGCCCCGGTCGCCGAGGGCACGGAAGTCCGCCAGCGCAGCTTCGAGGATCCGCACCGCGTCGTCATACCGGCCGAGTTCGCACAGGGACTCCGCGAGATTGCTGTGGAGCAGGGCCGTCCAGCGGCGATCGCCCAGCTCGCGGAAGATCGCCCCGCTGTCCTCGAAATGCGCGCGGGCCTCGTCCAGCCGGCGAAGGCGGAGACCGAGCAGCCCCAGCGCGTTGACGGAGACTGCGGTGCCCCGTCGATCACCGAGTTGCCGACGGATGGCGAGCGCGGAGCGGTGGCAGTCCCTGGCCTCGTCGAGCCGTAGCGCTTGGAAGGCCGACTTGCCCAGGCTTTCCAGCGCCTCGGCCTGTCCGTCGAGCTCTCCCGCCCGCACCGCGGCGTCCACGGCGATGCGGGCCGTCACGGCCCAGTCGTCGAACGCGTTGTGGTGCATATAGACGGCGCGCAGTACCACGGCGAGGCGCCATGCGAGGCCCGGAAAGCCCGATTCGGCGGCGACCCGGACCGCCGTGACGAGGTTGCCGCTCTCCGTCCGCTACCACTGGAAGGCCGGCTCGTACCGGTCGAAGCGGAGCTGTGGGTCGGGGGCCGGAAACCGGTCGTCGAGGTGATAGCGGTCGAACGGGGCGATGACGCTCTGCGCCGCGTCGGCGGCATGGAGATACCACGTGAGGCAGCGTTCGAGGATCGCCTTCCGCTCGGATTCGCTCTCCACCTTCCGGGCCTGGTCGGCCGCGTAGGCCCGCAGGAGGTCATGGAATTCGTAGCGGCCGGCCGGGCGTCGCTCCAGCTAATGGGCGCTCACCAAGGTGTCCAGCCGCGCGCGTGCTTCGGACGGTTCGACGCCCGCCATCCCGGCAACGGCGGGCAGGCCGAACTCGTTTCCGGGGTGGAGGCCAAGGATGCGGAAGAGGCGAGCGGCCGGCGCGGGCAACGCCCGGTACGACCACTCGAAAACGCTGCGCATCGCCTCGGGGCCGCCCTTCTCGTCGGCTGTCAGGACATTCCATAGTGCCGACTCGTCGCGCAGGTCGTCGATCAGCTCGCTCAAGGGCATCGACGGCCAACTGGCGGCCCGTTCGGCGGCGATTCTCAGGGCCAGCGGTAGCCGTGCGCACAAGCCGGCGAGTTCCGCCAGGTCGGCGCGCCGGTCCCGGCCTCGGTAGTCGGCGGTGGCGGTGCGCAGCAGCGTGATGGCATCCGCCGCCGGAAAGGTCTCCAGCCGCACGCGCAACGCACCCTGCTGCGCGACCAGGCCGGACAGATCATCCCTGCTGGTCACCACCGTCAGGCAGGCTGCGCTTCCGGGAAGCAGCGGGCGGACCTGCCCGCTGTCCATGGCGTTGTCGAGGATGATCAACATGCGTCGGTCCGCGAGCAACGAGCGGAACATCGACTCCCGGCGCTCCCGTTCCACCGGCACCAGCGCGGCGGGTACGCCGAGGTCCTCGAGGAAGCGCCCCAGTACCTTCTCGGGCGCCACCGGCGAGTCGACGGCGTAGCCGCGCAGATTGGCGTACAGCTCGCCGCCCGGGTAGTGCGGCCGAATGGTGTGCGCCCAGTGCAGGGCGAGGGATGTCTTGCCCACCCCGGCAGTTCCGGTGATGACCGCCAACGGCAGCACGGCGGGCGTGCTGCGAGCGTCCGCGACGAGCCGGCCCAGGGAGCTCAGCTCGCGCGAGCGGTTGACGAAGTGACGTGTCCCTCCGAGGAGTTGGTGGGGCACTATGGCCGGGGTATCGGGGACGTGCTGATGGAGATGGACCCCGCCATGGACGTCCCGAGCCTGGACGACGCCGTGCGCCGATGCCGAGCCTTCGAACCTGTTGGAGTGCGCGGCAGCGTCACTCATACCGAGGTGCGGCACGGGGGCGGCAGTGGTGCCACGTGGTCGCCGAACCAGTCCTCCAGGGGTTCGCCCACCTCGTAGAGGCCCTGGATGAACTTCTGGCAGTGCAAAATGAGCTCGGGGTCGACGAATTTGCGGGCAGACTCCAGAATTCCCTGGTCGTCGTAGACCGCCTGATACATGACGTGTGACCCGAGGGTGTAGATCTCCGGAAGCGGAGCCTCCGACTCGAATTGCGAGACCTGGTCGGCTCTGACGATACGCGTCGGGCCCCCGCACTCGCTTCGGATACGCAAAGCGTGAAGTTCCCATTGCAAATAGTGGCTCAGGGGCTCTTCGACCACTCTGACCCGGCGAGCGACGAAGCCGTGCCGGTCCACCTTGCGGTGGTAGCCGTCCATCTCGGCCCGACCCGCTTCCAGCAGACGCAGAGACTCGCCCCAGTCGCCGCGCGCGAACGCCTCCCAGCTGTCGTAGCCGGGCTCCTGGAAGGTCTGCTGCCGCTCCAGCTTCCAAAAGCCCAGGTCAGCGCTCTGCCAGAAGTGCTGCTCGAAGTCGGCGTAGTAGGCGTCCAGCGGCATGCGCTCGCCGATCGCTCCTCCGAGCGGACTACTCATCCGGGATGTCCACCTTGGCCGCGATGATGGTCGCCCTGGGGATGATGACCAACCGCTCACCGGGGTCGACACTCACGCCGTCGGGCAGCCGTCCCTCATACGACGCGGTCAGATCGGTCCCGATGACGGCGACGTCGCCGTTGTCCAACTCCCAGATGTCAGGACAGCTGGAATTTCCGGATGTCTGGCCCAGTTCATGCGACGACTTGCCGAGCCGCCGCATTAAGGACGCCGAGGGTTCGGCCACCCACCTTTTCCCCATCTTGCCTCCCAGCTTTGTCACTTGACGATGCCTCAGGTACCTGAGGCCGCCGAGGATAGCACCCAGTGAATTGAATTGGACACGGTGCGCTACCGGCCGTAGCGCGCGATTGCGCCATACGGGGAGGGCAGCTGACATACGGAGCCCCCGCGGCCGGAGTGCGGCTGCGGGGGCTCGGTCGGAGGCCGAAGGGCGGTCAGACGCCCGCGGGCTCCGGGGTGGGCTCGTTCTGCTCGGTGGGCGTGCCGGACTTCTCGGCCCGCTTGGCGGCCTTCTTCTTCGCCCGCCGCTCCTTGCGGAGTTCGATCATCGCGTAGAGCGTCGGGACGAGGAGGAGGGTGAGCAGGGTGGAGCTGATCAGACCGCCGATCACGACCACGGCCAGCGGCTGGGAGATGAAGCCGCCGTCACCGGTGATGGACGCGGCCATCGGCAGCAGCGCCATGATCGTGGCCAGGGCGGTCATCAGGATCGGGCGGAGCCGGTGCCGGCCGCCCTCGATGACCGCCTCGACGACGCCGTAGCCCTGGGCCCGGTACTGGTTGATCAGGTCGATCAGCACGATGGCGTTGGTGACCACGATGCCGATCAGCATCAGCATGCCGATCATCGCCGGGACGCCCAGCGGGGTGCCGGTGGCGATGAGCAGGCCGACCGCGCCGGTGGCCGCGAACGGGATGGAGACCAGCAGGATCAGCGGCTGGATCAGCGACCGGAAGGTGCCGACCAGCAGCATGAAGACGATGGCGATGGCGGCCAGCATGGCCAGGCCGAGCGAGGAGAACGCGTCGGACTGGTCCTGGGAGACGCCGCCGATGGTGGCGGTGGCGCCGTCCGGCAGCTTCAGGCCGTTGATCTCGGTCTGCAGCTTGGCGCTGACCGCGCCGGTGTTGTCACCGGTCGGCTTGGCGGTGATGGTCGCCGAGCGGGCACCGTCGATCCGGGTCATCTGGACCGGTCCGGGCACGGTCTTGACGGTGGCGAGGGTGCCGAGCCGGGCCGGGCCGGCCGGGGTCGGGATCGCCAGCTTCTTCAACTGGGCCTCGGTGGTGGCCGGGTGGGCCGCCTTGATGACGATGTCCCGCTCGGTGTTGTCCAGGACGGCCGTGCCGGTGGTGGTACCGCGGACCGCCTGGGCGACGGCGCCGCCGAGCGTGGTCTGGTTGTAACCGGCGGCGGCGGCCTTGGCGTTGGGCGTGACGGAGATCCGCGGCACGCTCTGCGCGAGGTCGCTCTGGACGTCCATGACGTGGTCGAGCCCGGCGACGGCCTTGCGGACCTGCTCGCTGGCCTTCTTCAGCACGCCTGCGTCGGCGGCCTTCACGACCACGCTGAGGTCCTGGTTGCCGAAGCCGCCGCCCGCGGTGATCGTGGTGTCGCCGATGGCCGGGCCGAGCTTGTCGAGCTCCGCGCGCAGGTGGTCGGTGACCTTGCCGGAATCCTCCGAGTCCTTCAGCTTGACCTGGTAGGACGCCTGGTTGGCGCCGGTGCCGCCGCCGAAGGCCGCCATGAAACCGGAGGAGCCGACGGTGACCTGGTAGTCGGCGATGTCGTCGTCGGCCGCGAGCAGCTTCTCGACCTTCTTCGCCTGGGCGTCGGACGCACCGAGGCTGGTGCCGGGCTTGAGCTCCTGCTTGACGGTCAGGGTGTCCTGGTCGCCCTGGTCGAAGAAGTTGGTCTTCAGCAGGGGGCCCATGGCGAACGTGCCGATGAGCACGACGACCGCGATGACCAGGCTGGTGACCCGGCGGCGGGTGGCGAAGCGCAGGACCGGGACGTAGAGGCGCTGCAGGGCGCTGCGGGTCTCCTTCTCCTCGGCCTGGCGGCGCAGTTCGTCCGCGGTGGTGCCCTCGGGGATCTGCGGGGCGCGCAGGAACCAGTACGACAGGACCGGCACGACCGTGAGGGAGACGATCAGCGAGGAGAGCAGGGCGACGGTGACGGTCAGCGAGAACGAGCCGAAGAGCGCGCCGACCATGCCGCCGACCACGCCGATCGGGAGGAACACCGCGACCGTGGTGAGGGTCGAGGAGGTGATCGCGCCGGAGACCTCCTTGACGGCGGAGAGGATGGCCTCGCGGCGCTCCTCGCCGTAGCCCAGGTGCCGCTTGATGTTCTCCAGGACGACGATGGAGTCGTCGACGACCCGGCCGATCGCGATGGTGAGCGCGCCGAGGGTGAGCATGTTCAGGGACAGGTCACCGGTCCACAGCACGATCAGGGTGATGACGACCGAGAGCGGGATGGAGACCGCGGTGACCAGCGTCGAGCGCAGGCTGAGCAGGAAGACCAGGATGACGATGACGGCCATGGCCAGGCCGAGCATGCCCTCGGTGGTCAGCGACTCGATGGACTTGGAGACCGCCGGGCCCTGGTCGGAGACGACCGTGACGGCGGCGCCCTTGCCGAGGTCCTGACGGATCTTGGGGAGCTTGTCCTTGACCGCGTCGGAGATCGCGACCGCGCTGCCGTCCTGGTCCATCGTCACCATGACGGCGAGGCTGGGCTTGCCGTTGGTGCGGGTGAGGGAGGTCGGCGCGGCCGGCTCCTCCTTGACGGTGGCGACGTCGCCGAGCCGGACCGCCTTGCCCGCGGACGGGCCGCCCGCGGCCCCACCGGCCCCCGCGGCCGGCGGGACGGTCAGGTCCTTGATCTGCGCGACGGAGGTGAAGCCGGTGCCGACCTGGACGGTCTTGCTCTGGCCGTGCTCGGCGAACGAACCGGCCGGCACGGACGTGCCGCCGGCCTCCAGCGCCTGGCCGAGCGCCTGCGCGGTCAGCCCGGCGGCGGCGAGCTTCTTGTCGTCGGGGGTGACCGCGACGACCCGGTCCTGGACGCCGCTGACGGTGACCTGGCTGACCCCGTCGATGTTCTTCAGGTCCGGGACGACGCCGCGGTTGAGCTGGTCGGCGAGGGTCTGCTGGTCCTTCGTCGAGGAGGAGACGGCGAGGACGACGGTGGGGATGTCGTCCGTCGAGCCGGCCACCACCTGCGGGTCGACGTCCTTGGGCAGCTTGGCCCGGGCCCGGTTGACGGCCTGCTGGACGTCGGCGACCAGGCGCTTGGAGTCATTGCCGTAGTCGAACTGGGCCATGATGACGCCCGAGCCCTCGCTGGACGTCGAGGTGACGCTCTTGATGCCGTCGACCGCCTGGACACCGTCCTCCAGCGGCTCGATCACCTGCTTCTCGACGACATCGGGCGAGGCGCCCTGGTACGGCGCGAGCACGGAGACCATCGGGAGTTCGATGGAGGGCAGGAGCTGCTGCTTGAGCTGGGGTATCGCGATGGCGCCGAAGGCGATCGCGACGATCGACATCAGCGCTATCAGGCCCCGTTGTACGAGGCTGAGCCGGGACAGCCAGGACATGGGTGGGGTCTCTCTTCTGTTCTGAAGGCGGGACGGTCGGCGGGGCCGGGGGCGGGCAGGCGCCCTCATCAGGCCCGACGGCAGGGGCCCGGTGCGGGCCCACTTACACCTTCGGCCATGACCAGGCCGGTTTTCCTCGCTCGCAGGTCGGTTTCCGTCCCGGGCCCGTACCGCGTTCGGAGTACGGGCCGCTCCACCTCTACTGCACCCGTGGGCGTACGAGGCCCGATTCGTAGGCGATGACGACCAGCTGGGCGCGGTCGCGCGCCCCGAGCTTGGCCATCGCGCGGTTGACGTGCGTCTTGACCGTGAGCGGGCTGACCGCGAGCTGTTCGCCGATCTCGTCGTTGGACAGTCCGCCGGCCACCAGGACGAGCACCTCGCGCTCCCGGCCGGTGAGCGTCGCCAGCCGCTCCGCGCCCGCGCCGTCGGGCCCGTCGTCGCCCGGACCGCTGCCCTGGGCGAGGAACTTGGCGATCAGGCCCTTGGTCGCCGCGGGCGACAGCAGCGCCTCACCGCCCGCCGCGATCCGGATCGCGCCGAGCATCTCGTCCGGTTCGGCGCCCTTGCCGAGGAAGCCGCTGGCGCCGTTGCGCAGCGACTGGACCACGTAGTCGTCGACCTCGAAGGTGGTCAGGATGACCACCCGGACGTCGGTGAGGTCCGGGTCCTCGCTGATCATGCGGGTGGCGGCCAGCCCGTCCACGCCGGGCATCCGGATGTCCATCAGGACGACGTCCGGGCGCTCGGCCTTGGTCAGTTCGTACGCCTGCGCACCGTCGGAGGCCTCCCCCACCACGCGCATGTCCGGTTCGGAATCCACCAGCACGCGGAACGCGCTGCGCAGCAGCGCCTGGTCGTCGGCGAGCAGCACCTTGATCGTCATGTCGTCTCCCCCGTACGGACGGTCTGCAGTGGAAGGGTGACCCGCACCTGGAAGCCGCCGGCCGCGCGCGGGCCGGTCACGATCGTGCCGCCCAGCGCGTAGACCCGCTCGCGCATCCCGATCAGGCCGTGGCCGCCGCCGTTCTCCTCCGGCCCGTCGGTGCCGCCGGGCGGCGGACCGGACCGATCGGCCCGCTGGCGCGGCACCCCGGCCTGGCCCGCGCCGTCGTCGAGGACGGTCACGGTCAGCGCGGAGGCGTGGTACGCGATCCGGATGGTGGCGCGGGCGCCCTCCCCGGCGTGCTTGTGGACGTTGGTGAGCGCCTCCTGGACCACGCGGTAGGCGGTGAGGTCGACGGAGGCGGGCAGCGGACCGGGCGCCTCGGGCACCTCCAGGTCCACCGGGAGCCCGGCGCGGACGAACCCGTCGACGAGCTGGTCGAGCACGCCGAGGCCCGGCGCGGGCTCGGTCGGCGCCTTCGGGTCGTCGGACTGCCGCAACAGGCCGACCGTGGCGCGGAGTTCCTCCAGCGCCGAACGGGACGCCTCGCGGACGTGCGCGAGGGCCTGCTTGGCCTGGTCGGGGCGGTTGTCCATGACGTGCGAGGCGACCCCGGCCTGGACGTTGACCAGGGCGATGTGGTGGGCGACGACGTCGTGCAGCTCCCGGGCGATGCGCAGCCGCTCCTCGGCGACCCGGCGGCGGGCCTCCTCCTCGCGGGTGCGCTCGGCCCGTTCGGCCCGTTCCCGGATGGCGTCGACGAAGGCGCGGCGGCTGCGGACCGCGTCACCCGCGGCGGCCGCCATACCGGTCCAGGCGAAGATCCCCAGATTCTCCTGGGCGTACCAGGGGCGCGGGCCGTAGAGCATCGCGGAGGCGGTCAGGACGACGACGGTGAGGGCGCCGATCCGCCAGGTCGTGGGGCGGTCGGTGCGCGAGGCGACGGTGTAGAGGGCGATCACCGCGGCGACCGCCACCGGGGCGCGCGGACTGCTCGCGCTGGCGACCAGTTCGACGAGGGTGAGGGTGCCGGTGGCGGCCAGGACCGAACGCGGCAGCCGGCGGCGCAGTACGAGCGGGGCGCAGGCCAGCGCGGCCAGCACCACGGTGGTGGTGGTCAGCTCGTCGGGGGCGATGCGCGGTCCGTGGAGGCGGTGCGGGTCGGCCACCGCGCCGAACAGGATGCAGGCGAAGACGGCCACCGCCAGGGCGGCGTCGAACGCGAACGGATGCGTCCGGTACCAGGCGAAGCGGCCGGCGCGGGCCGCGTCCGGGCGGGGGTCGAGGAGGCTCACAACAGCAAACGGTAGCGCCCCGGTCCGCGAGGGACCGGGGCGCCGGGTGCCGGTGCACTGGAGAGGGGCGGCCGGTGGCGGCCGGCCGCGCGGGCGCGGACGGCCGGGTGGCCGTCCGCGGGCGGGCTCAGCCCGGGATCAGGCCGTCGTCGCTGAGCATCTCCCGGACCTCGGCGAGCGTGGCGTCGGGGGACGGCAGGATCAGCTGGGACGGTTCGAGGGAATCGTCGGGGAGCGGGGTGCCCATACGGCGCACCGCGTCCAGGAGAGCGCCGAGCGTGCGCCGGAAGCCGGCCTCGTCGCCGCTCTCCATCTCTTCGAGCAGTTCGTCGTCCAGCTTGTTGAGCTCGATGAAGTGGGCATCGTCCAGCTTCACCTGGCCCTCCCCCATGATCCGTACGATCACGACGGTCTCCCTTGGTCCGCTCCGACGGTCTCGCGATCCCTGCGAGGCTAACCGCCGCCGGTCGTCACTGCTTGTCGAAACGCGGCTGGTCCTGCTGCGGGGCAGGCCGGCCCTGGCCGTTCTGACCGCTCTCGATGGCCTGCTGGCCGGCCGACGAGCCGCCCGCCAGCTCGGCCTTCATCCGCTGCAGTTCCAACTCGACGTCGCTGCCGCCGGAGAGCCGGTCCAGCTCGGCGGTGATGTCGTCCTTGGCCATGCCGGACGGGTCGTCCAGCGCGCCGGACGCCATCAGCTCGTCGATCGCGCCGGCCCGGGCCTGCAGCTGCGCGGTCTTGTCCTCCGCGCGCTGGATGGCCAGACCGACGTCGCCCATCTCCTCGGAGATGCCGGAGAACGCCTCACCGATCCGGGTCTGCGCCTGGGCCGCCGTGTACGTGGCCTTGATCGTCTCCTTCTTCGTGCGGAAGGCGTCGACCTTGGCCTGCAGCCGCTGCGCGGCGAGCGTGAGCTTCTCCTCCTCACCCTGCAGCGTCTGGTGCTGCGTCTCCAGGTCCGTGACCTGCTGCTGCAGCGCGCTGCGCCGGGTCAGCGCCTCGCGGGCCAGGTCCTCACGGCCGAGCGCCAGCGCCTTGCGGCCCTGGTCCTCCAGCTTGGCGGACTGGCCCTGGAGCTGGTTGAGCTGCAGCTCCAGGCGCTTGCGGGAGGTCGCCACGTCGGCGACGCCGCGGCGTACCTTCTGCAGCAGCTCCAGCTGCTTCTGGTACGAGTAGTCGAGGGTCTCGCGCGGGTCTTCGGCCCGGTCCAGGGCCTTGTTGGCCTTCGCGCGGAAGATCATCCCCATCCGCTTCATGACACCATCGCTCATGGGCCTCGCGCGCCCCCTTCTGACCGACTTGCATCGGGCTTAGGCTCCAGCACATCTACAGACCCCACAGTACGGGCCCTGGTTCCATTACCGCACTGTTCGCGCCCGGATGCGCTCCTCCTCCAGGACGATCGGGACGGCCTTTCCTCCCGCGCAAGGAGTAGGGAAGGGGTTGCGGGGCGTCGCCGGACGGGGGCCGCCGGCGGCCTTCCGGGGGTCCCGTTGCCGGATCGTGCCCGTCGGCCCCTGGTCCCCGGGCGGCGACCACGTACTCTTGGGTGTTGTGTTCCGAAGCCGTTCGAAGGATGAGCAGGCCGCGACCGCCAAGGTGACCGCGGACCAGCCCCAGCAGCCCCGCGACCCGCAGGCCCCCAAGGGCCGCCCGACGCCCAAGCGCAGCGACTCCCAGTCGCAGCGCCGGGCCCGTGCGCACACCCCCACCAACCGCAAGGACGCGGCGAAGGCCCAGCGTGAGGCCCGCCGTGCCGATCTCGCCCGGCAGCGCGAGGCGCTGGCCAACGGCGACGAGCGGTACCTCCCGGTGCGGGACAAGGGACCGGTGCGCCGGTTCGCCCGGGACTACGTCGACTCGCGCTGGTGCGTCGCGGAGTTCTTCCTGCCGATGGCGGTGGTGATCCTGGTGCTGACCATGATCCGGGTGCCGTCGATCCAGAGCATCGCGCTGCTGCTGTGGCTCGTGATCATCGTGCTGATCGTGCTGGACTCGATCCTGATCTGGTTCCGCCTGAGCAAGCGGCTGCAGGAGAAGTTCCCGAACGAGAACCTCAAGGGCGTGAAGGCCTACGCGGTCATGCGCACGCTCCAGATGCGGCGGCTGCGGCTGCCCAAGCCGCAGGTCAAGCGGGGCCAGCGGCCGTAAGCGCGGCATGACGAAGGGCCGGGTCCGCCGGGGGGCGGGTCCGGCCCTTCGTGCTGTTCCGGGCGTGCTGTGCGGGCGGGCCGCTCAGTCCTCCTCGGCCGCGTGCAGGCTCATCGGGGCCGCGTAGACCTCCTGGCCGTCCTCGAAGAGACGGACCTGGTCGACGCCGCCTTCGAGGAGGGCCTTCCACTCCTCGCCGATCCAGGACTCCGCGTCGCCCTGCGTCGTGAACTCCTCCGGCTCCACGGCGGGGACCGCCTCCGCACCGTCCGCCTTCTCGAAACGCCACGTCCACGCCATGTCCGCCTCCTGGATCCCACCGGGTACGTGAAGTCGTGCTTCCGTGCTGATCGAGAGCCTAACGGCCGTGTCGAGTCCGCCCCCGCCGCGCTCACCGGGAGCGGACGCGAGAAACTCGCGGTGTGGATGTGACTCTCCTCGGCACCGGGGCCCCGCTGGGGCTGCCGCGCCCCGGCTGCCCGTGTGCCGCCTGTGCGACCGCCGTCGGCGACGAGGCGCGGGCGGCGACCGCGCTGCTGGTCGACGGCGCGCTGCTGATCGATCTGACGCCGGGTCCGGCCTTCGCGGCCGCCCGCGCCGGGCAGTCGCTGGCCGGCGTACGGCAGGTGCTGCTGTCGCATCCGCACGAGGGGCCGGCGATGGAGGTGCCGGCCGGGCTGCCGACCCCGGGCCGGGTCGCCGACGGCCGGGAACTGGCACTGCTCGACGGGCACCGGATCCGGGCCCTGGCGGTGGACATCCCGGGCACCGCGTACGAGATCTCCGGGCCGGCCGGCGAGCGGCTGTTGTATCTGCCGCCGGGTGCGGCACCGGCCGGACTGGTGGACGGGAACGGGGTCGCCGGCGGCGGCTACGACGGCGCCGGCGGCAACGGCCCGTACGACCTGGTGCTGCTCGACGTCCTGGGGCGGCCGGACGCGCTGGCGCGGCTGCGGGCGAGCGGGGCGGTGGACGCGGCGACGGACGTGGTCGCGGTGCACCTCGACCACGACGTGCCGCCGGGGCCCGAACTGCACCGCAGGCTGGCGGCGGTGGGCGCGCGGGCGGTGCCGGACGGCAGTGCGCTGGTGGTCGGCGAGTACCACGCGGTGCCGGACCTGCCGCGCCGGACGCTGGTGCTGGGCGGGGCGCGCAGCGGGAAGTCGGTGGAGGCGGAGCGGCGGCTGGCGGCGTTCCCGGACGTGCTGTACGTGGCCACCGGCGGCAGCCGGGACGGCGACGCGGACTGGGCGGCGCGGGTCTCGCTGCACCGGGAGCGGCGGCCCAGCAGCTGGCGGACCGTCGAGACCTGCGACCTGGTCCCGTTGCTGGCGGCGGACGGGCCGGACGGCGGTGCGGACGCGGCGGACCGGCCGGTGGGTTCACCGCTGCTCATCGACTGTCTGGCGCTGTGGCTGACGCACGTGATGGACGAGGTCGGGGCGTGGGACGACGAGACCTGGGAGGGCGGCGGCCGGAAGGCGCTGCGGGAGCGGACCGACGCGCTGGTGGCGGCGGTGCGGGCGACGCGGCGGCCGGTGGTGGCGGTCAGCAACGAGGTCGGCTCGGGGGTGGTGCCGGCGACCGCGGCGGGCCGCCGGTTCCGGGACGAACTGGGGCGGCTGAACGCGTCGTTCGGCGCGGAGTGCGAGCAGGTGCTGCTGGTCGTCGCGGGCCAGGCGCTTGCGCTGCGCGGATGACACGGGCCCGGCCGCGCCCGTGTCCGCTTGCCCGGGGGCGCGCCGCCGGGTGCTCTTGATGCGTGACCGGATACGGGCTGACCGAGTGCGTCGACGCGGCCGTGCGCGCCTATCTGGCCGAGCGCCCGGAGGCGACCGTGGTCGCGCTGGACGAGGGGCTCGGCACCGGCTTCTGGCGGCTGGACAACGGCCGGCTGCGCTGGTTGTCGGTGCTGCCGGAGGAGGCCGCCGCGGTGCGCCGGATGCTGCTGCCGGACACCGCCCGGCGGCACACCCTCGCCCGGGAGCCGGCCGGCCGGGAGTGGCCGGGCGCGGTGCCCGGGACGGCCCGCGGGGTCGTGGTCATCGCGGCGGGGGTGCTGCGGCGGCTGCCGCTGCCGGCCGGGCGGGCGCTGCTGGCGGTGTGCGCGGCGCGGTTCCCCGGCGGTGCGCTGGTCTTCGACGCGCTGCCGCGGCGCGCGGCCGCCCTGGTCGCGGGCCGTCCGGGCCTGGTACCGGGGCATGTGTGCCGGCCGTCGGCACGGCGGCGGGGGCTGCCGGTCCCGCGGGCACTGCGGCCACGGGTGTACGAGGTCCGCTTCGCGGCCGGGCCCGCTGCCGTACCGGAGGGCGAGCGGCCGCGGCGGGGCGGGAGCGGGGCCGGCGACGGCGGCCGCAACCCCGCCGCACGCCGAACGCATTGCCGGTAATCTGCGCCCAATGAGCGCCCTGAACCTCGATGACTTCGCCCATCTGATCGAGCGCCCCGATGGCGGGGTGCGCCGTGACGCCGAGGAGCGGCGGGCGCGGCTGGCCGTACCGCCGGGCGCGCTCGGCCGCCTCGACGAGCTGGGCGAGTGGCTGGCCGGTGCGCAGGCGCAGGTGCCGGTGCGGCCGATCCGGCAGGCCCGGCTGGTGCTGTTCGCCGGCGATCACGGGGTGGCCGAGCTGGGCGTCTCGGCCCGGCCGGCCGGCGGGACGAAGGACCTGGTCCGGGCGGTGCTGGACGGCGCGAGCCCGGCCGCGGTGCTGGCCCGGGGCGCCGGGGCGCAGCTGCGCGTGGTGGACATGGCGGTGGACTGCGACCCCGGGGAGCTGCCCGAGGAGGTCACCCGGCACCGGGTGCGGCGCGGCAGCGGCCGGATCGACGTCGAGGACGCGCTGACCGCCGAGGAGGCCGAGGCGGCGTTCCGGGCCGGGATGGCGGTCGCGGACGAGGAGGCGGACGCCGGTACGGACCTGGTGGTGCTGGGCGATCTGAGCGTCGGCGGCACGACCGCGGCGAGCACCCTGGTGGCCGCGCTGTGCGGCACCGACGCCTCGGTGGTCACCGGGCGCGGCGGGGCGCGGATCGACGACCTGGCGTGGATGCGCAAGTGCGCGGCGATCCGGGACGCGCTGCGGCGGGCCCGGCCGGTGCTCGGCGACCAGCTGGAGCTGCTGGCCGCGGTCGGCGGCGCGGACCTGACCGCGATCACCGGGTTCCTGCTGCAGAGCGCGGTGCGCCGGACGCCGGTGATCCTGGACGGGGTGGTCTCGGCGGCCTGTGCGCTGGTGGCGCAGCGGGTGGCGTTCCGGGCGCCGGACTGGTGGCTGGCGGGTCAGGCCAGCGGTGAGCCGGCGCAGGCCAAGGCGCTGGACCGGATCGCGCTCAACCCTCTGCTCGACCACGGCGTCACTGCAGGCGAGGGGACGGGGGCGCTGCTGGCCCTGCCACTGGTGCAGGCGGCCGCGGCCCTGGCGGCAGAACTTCCCGTACGCGACTGAGGCGCGCGCCGCCCCGGCCGGGGCGGCGCTCCTTCCCGCCCGTACCGGACCACCGGCGACGCCCCATAAGATCTCGGCTTTACACGTTTTTTATGGGAGACATCGCTTGAGTCCGGACGAAGACCGCCGCGAGCAGCGCGGCGGCACCTGGTCACAGCGCGGTGCCGGGTTCGGCATCTGGTACCTGCGCACGGTCACGTTCATCAATCTGCTGAGCGCGGTGTGGGTGTCGTTCGGCAACGACATCCGCCGGCACAACGTCGAGGAGTACTTCACCCCGTACCTGCTGACCGCGGGGTTCGCCTCGGGGGCCTTCTCGCTGTTCCTGTCGGTGACCCTGCGGCGCCGCAAGCGGGCCGCGTGGATCCTGAACCTGGTGCTGTCGGGGCTGCTGGTGGGGCTGTTCGGCTTCGCGCTGGCGGCGGCGCCGGAGTTCCGCGGGCATCCGCAGAACTGGGTGTCGCTGGTGCTGACGGCGGTGTTCGCGGTCGCGCTGGTGGTCGGCCGGCGGGAGTTCTACGCCAAGGGCGACCGGGCGAACCCGAAGCTGGCGGCGGCGGTCGCGGTCGGCGGGCTGCTGGTCACCTCGCTGCTGGCGGCGCTGCTGGTGACCGTCACCAACACCGCCCACGACGCGTCCTCGACGTTCGTCACGCGCTGGCGCTACGGCCTGATGCGCCTGGTGTCGCTGGCCGCCGACGACCAGGGCTTCCCCGGGATCGACACCCCGAACTGGGTCAACGTCACCATCAACGTGCTGAGCACGCTGCTGCTGGTGGCCGTGTTGTGGGCGGCGTTCCGGTCGGTCCGCAGCACCGAGGCGCTCACCGAGGACGACGAGGAGCGGCTGCGCGCCCTGCTGGACCGGCACGGCGACCGGGACTCGCTGGGCTACTTCGCGCTGCGCCGCGACAAGAGCGTGCTGTTCTCGCCCAGTGGCAAGGCGGCGGTCACCTACCGCGTGGTGGGCGGGGTGTCGCTGGCCTCCGGCGATCCGCTGGGCGACCCCGAGGCGTGGCCCGGGGCGATCGAGGTGTGGCTGGCCGAGGCCCGGGCGCACGGCTGGGCGCCGGCCGTGATGGGCGCGAGCGAGGAGGGCGGCACGATCTACGCCCGGCACGGCCTGGACGCGCTGGAGCTGGGCGACGAAGCGATCGTGGAGACCGCGGAGTTCACCCTCGGCGGCCGCGCGATGCGCACCGTGCGGCAGGCGTACAACCGCATCGAGCGGGCCGGCTACACCGTCCGCATCCGGCGGCACGAGGACATTCCGGCAAAGGAGATGGCGCGGCTGCTGGAGCTGGCCGACGACTGGCGGGACGGGGAGACCGAGCGGGGCTTCTCGATGGCGCTGGGCCGGCTCGGCGATCCGGCGGACGGCCGCTGCGTGATGCTGGAGTGCTCCGACGAGCAGGGCGAACTGCGGGCGCTGCTCAGCTTCGTGCCGTGGGGTGCCAAGGGCCTGTCGCTGGATCTGATGCGGCGTGACCGGGCCTCGGAGAACGGGCTGATGGAGTTCATGGTCCTGGAGCTGATCCAGCGCGCGAAAGAGGTGGAGATCACTCAGGTCTCGCTGAACTTCGCGATGTTCCGCTCCGTCTTCGAACGCGGTTCGCGGCTCGGCGCGGGCCCGGTGCTGCGCCTGTGGCGCTCGCTGCTGAGCTTCTTCTCCAGGTGGTGGCAGATCGAATCGCTCTATCGCGCGAATGCGAAATACCGGCCCATCTGGGAACCGCGGTTCATGCTCTTCGAGAAGAGCACCGATCTCCTGCGGATCGGCCTGGCCGCCGCCCGGGCGGAAGGCTTCCTGGAAGCACCTGGTCTGCCGAAGTGGCTGAACCGCAAGCACCTGGAGAACGTGAGATGAGTGTGGCCCGTGCGGGGCGGCGGGACATAGCCGTTCTGCGCCGGGCGGCGCGGGCCGAATGGGGACCGCTGCTGCGGACGGTGCGGTCGGAGCTGATCACGGCCAGGCTGCGGGCGATCCCGGTGACCCTCGCCGCGGTCTGCCTGACGCTGGTCTTCCAGTTCGTGCAGAACCAGGCGTGGGGCTACCACGCCATCCAGGACATCGGCTCGGTCCAGGCGTACGAGCACCTGTGGATCGCCCTGCTGCGCACCCCGCTGTCGCTGTTCGTGCCCGCGCTGGACCTCCCGGTGTGGGGCGCGCTGGCGCAGATCCTGGTGGTCTTCGGCATCGCCGAGACCTGCCTGGGGTGGCGCAAGACGCTGCTGGTCGCCTACGTGGCCACGCTCGCCGGGACGATGTACGCCCGGATCGGGATCTGGATCGGCCCGCAGAGCCCGCTGGGCCTGCCCGACTCGGACAAGTACGTCATCGACACCGGCCCCTCGGCGGCCGTGGTGGGCCTGGCGGTGTTCGTGTGCTGGCGCTACCGGGCGTGGTTCACCGGCGCGCTGGTGGTGGGCTCGATGGTGTTCGAGGTGCTGTTCATCAAGAACAACCTGGCCGGCAAGGAGCACCTCGCGGCGATCCTCGGGGTGTTGGTGGTGTGCGGGCTGTGGGAGGCCTGGCGGCCGGTGAAGCCGCGGGACGCGCAGCGGGTCACTGGTCGGGGGCGCCCCCGATGAGGTGCTCCACCTTGCGGCGCAGGCCCGACCAGCGGCGGTCGTGCCGGTAGGCGCGGACCCTCGCCCGGGCCAGCGCCTTGGGGCGGTTGCGGTAGAAGCGCCTGGCCCACGGTGAGTGGGGCCGGGCCAGCCGGACCGCGCCGAACAGCGCGACGAACGGCACGAACACCCCGACGACCGCCAGCCGCGCCTTCCCCTTCACCAGCGCGAGCAGCGCGAAGACGAAGTTCACCGCGACCGTCCGGACGACGGTGAGGCGGTCGGCGGTCTCGTCCGGGGAGAGTTCGTTGACGCCGAACGGCAGGAAGCCGCCGAGGACCAGCGCGACCAGGGCGACGGTGAGGATGACGACCTCGACGCTCTTGGTGCCCTCCTCGGTCCAGTACACGTCGTCCAGGTGCAGGATCAGCGCGAACTCGTCCAGGACGAGGCCCACGCCGATCCCGAAGAGCACCGCCGCGGCCCCGGACCCGAAGCCGCGCCGGTCGCCGGCGATCGCGATGAAACCGCCGACGACCATCAGCACCACGCCTGGCACCACGTGGTGGACGTGCAGCCCACCGGGCGAGATGTTGCGGAACGGTCCCTTCCCGGCCCGGATCAGCCGGGTGATGGCCCGGGTGACGACGAACGCCAGCACGAAGGAGGCCAGGGCGAGCAGCAGCGGCAGCTTCCCCGGCTCGACGATGTTGCGGTACCACCAGTGACCCATGGGCACCATTAGGCCCTCTCCTCACGGCCGGGGGCGGCAGGCGGGCACGGCGGACGCCCGGATAGCCTGCCGCGATGACCGAGACCCCCGCTCCCCGGGCCCGCGCGGACGCCCTGCGCTTCGCGTTCGGCACGCTGACCGTGCTACCGGTGCGGGTGCACCGCTGGGACCGGGCGGCGGCCCGCGGCGGGATGCTCTGCGCGCCGCTGGCCGGCCTGGTCGTCGGCGGCGCCGCGGCCGCGCTCGGCGGGGCGCTGCTGCTGCTCGGCGGCGGCCCGCTGCTGGCCGCGGTCGGCACCGCCGCGGTGCCCGCCGTCCTCACCCGCGGACTGCATCTGGACGGGCTCGCCGACACCGCCGACGGGCTGGGCAGCGGCAAGCCCGCCGAGGACGCGCTGCGCATCATGAAGCAGTCCGACATCGGCCCGTTCGGCGTCCTCACGCTGCTGTTCACGCTGCTGGCCCAGGTGGCGGCGCTGGCCGGGCTGTACGCGGCGGGCTGGGCGTACGGCGCGCTGGGGGCGGCACTGGCCGCGGTCACCGGCCGGTGCGCACTGACCCTGGCCTCCCGTACGGGGGTGCCGGCGGCCCGTCCGGAGGGGCTGGGCGCGGCGGTCGCGGGGGCGGTGCCGGTGCGTGCGGCGCTGCTGTGCGCCGCCCTGTTGGTCGCGGGCTGTGCGGCGGCGGGCGCGGTGTGGGGCCCGTACGGCGCGGTGCACGCGGGGCTGGCGGCGGTGCTCGGGCTGGCGGCGGGCGAACTGCTGCTGGGGCACTGCCGGCGGCGGTTCGGCGGGGTGACCGGGGACGTGTTCGGCGCGCTCGCGGAGACCGCGGGGCTGACCGCGCTGCTGGCGCTGACCCTCGGATGATCCGGCGGTTTCGCCAACTCCCTTGTATCGTCCATGAGTTGGCCGTGATCGGTACGACCTGCCGCGCAACGGTCCGCGCCGGTACGGCAGCAGGCCGGGCCTCGCGGCGCCGCCGAGCGTAGGCTCGGCCGCAGCAGCGCGCCAAGGCGCGACAACGGATTCCCGGACGGAACAGGACTCTCATCACCGTGACTGCACTGACCCTCAGTACTTCCTCCGCCGCAACGGTGCGTGCGGATGCCGTCGTCGTCGGCGTGGCCAAGGGCGCCAAGGGCGTCGTCGTGGCCCCCGGCGCCGAGGCCGTGGACAAGGCGTTCGGCGGCAAGCTCGCCGGTGTGCTGGAGACCCTCGGCGCGAATGGTGCCGAGGGCGAGGTGACCAAGCTGCCCGCGGCGGACGGTCTCAAGACGCCGGTCGTGCTGGCGGTCGGCCTGGGCGACGCACCGGCCAAGGGCGACGGCTACGACCACGAGGCGCTGCGGCGCGCCGCGGGCAGTGCCGCCCGGGCGCTGGCCGGCAGCAAGAAGGCCGGCTTCGCGCTGCCGGTCGAGGACGCCGAGGCGGCCGCCGCGGTGGGCGAGGGCGCGCTGCTCGGCGCGTACACCTTCACCGCCTTCCGCAGCAACGGCGCCGGCAACGGCAAGAACGGCAAGAAGAACGACGGCAAGTCGGCGCCGCTGGCCGAGGTCGCGATCCTCGGCGGCAAGCCGCGCGACAAGGAGTTCAAGGCCGCCACCGAGCGCGCGCAGGCGCTGGCCGCGGAGATCAACCGCGCCCGCGACCTGATCAACACCCCCTCCAACGCCCTCGACCCGAAGTCCTTCGCGGCCGAGGCGCAGGCCGCGGCCAAGGAGTTCGGCCTCAAGGTCGAGGTGCTGGACGAGAAGGCGCTCAAGAAGGGCGGCTACGGCGGTCTGCTGGGCGTCGGCCAGGGTTCGGAGGCCCCGCCGCGGCTGGTGCGGATCGCGCACACCCACCCCAAGGCGGACAAGACGCTGGCCCTGGTCGGCAAGGGCATCACCTACGACTCGGGCGGCATCTCGCTCAAGCCGGCCGGCCACAACGAGACCATGAAGTGCGACATGAGCGGCGCCGCCGCGGTATTCGCCGCCGTCGTCACCGCGGCCCGGCTGGGCCTGGAGGTGAACGTCACCGGCTGGCTGGCGCTCGCCGAGAACATGCCGTCCGGTTCCGCCACCCGCCCGGGTGACGTGCTGACCATGTACAGCGGCAAGACCGTCGAGGTGCTCAACACCGACGCCGAGGGCCGGCTGGTCCTGGCCGACGCGCTGACCCGCGCCTCGGAGGAGGAGCCGGACGCGATCGTGGACGTCGCCACGCTGACCGGTGCGATGGTGCTGGCGCTCGGCCACCGCCACTTCGGGATCATGGCCAACGACGACGCCTTCCGCACCTCGATCCACGAGATCGCGGAGGAGGTCGGCGAGCAGTCCTGGCCGATGCCGATGCCCGAGCACCTCCGCAAGGGCATGGACTCACCGGTCGCCGACATCGCCAACATGGGTGACCGGATGGGCGGCGGCCTGGTCGCCGGTCTCTTCCTGAAGGAGTTCATCGGCGAGGGCATCCCGTGGGCCCACCTGGACATCGCCGGCCCGGCCTTCCACGAGGGCTCGCCCTGGGGCTACACCCCCAAGGGCGGCACCGGCTCCGCGGTCCGCACCCTGGTGCGGCTGGCCGAGCGCACCGCCGCGGGCGACCTCGGCTGACGCCGGCCCGTCTGGTCTGTTTTGTCCGTACGGCCCCGAGCTCACAGCCCGGGGCCGTCGGTGTGCGTAACGGGATATGTTCGCCCTCGACGAAATCCGTACGTGCATACGCACCGGTAACCCCATCGAGGCGGCGGATCAGCCGCCCAGAGCCCGGCCCGCCGTCCCGGCTTCGTTGAACAAGTGCGAAGATGGGTTCTCGGCAGGACAGGGCCCCCCTTACCCAGGGCCGAAATTAAAGCGGCCGAACAACAGCCGCGGTCCGGTCATCGCAGACCGGTCCGGCGCATCCATGCATGGAGGACGTGACGTGGCGAACGACGCCAGCACCGTTTTCGACCTAGTGATCCTCGGCGGTGGTAGCGGTGGTTACGCCGCGGCGCTGCGCGGGGCCCAGCTGGGCCTGGACGTCGCCCTGATCGAGAAGGGCAAGGTCGGCGGTACCTGCCTGCACAACGGCTGCATCCCCACGAAGGCTCTGCTGCACGCCGGTGAGATCGCCGACCAGGCTCGCGAGAGCGAGCAGTTCGGTGTCAAGGCCACTTTCGAGGGCATTGACATGGCGGCGGTCCACAAGTACAAGGACGACGTCATCTCGGGCCTGTACAAGGGCCTGCAGGGTCTGATCGCCTCCCGCAAGGTGACGTACATCGAGGGTGAGGGCCGCCTGTCCTCGCCGACCTCCGTGGACGTCAACGGCCAGCGCGTCCAGGGCCGCCACGTCCTGCTGGCGACCGGCTCCGTGCCGAAGTCCCTGCCGGGCCTGGAGATCGACGGCGACCGCATCATCTCCTCGGACCACGCGCTGAAGCTGGACCGCGTGCCGAAGTCCGCGATCGTCCTGGGCGGCGGCGTGATCGGCGTCGAGTTCGCCTCGGCGTGGAAGTCCTTCGGCACCGACGTCACCATCGTCGAGGGCCTCAAGCACCTCGTCCCGGTCGAGGACGAGAACAGCTCCAAGCTGCTGGAGCGGGCCTTCCGCAAGCGGGGCATCAAGTTCAACCTCGGGACCTTCTTCGACAAGGCCGAGTACACCGCCGACGGCGTCAAGGTCACCCTCGCCGACGGCAAGACCTTCGAGGCCGAGGTGCTCCTGGTCGCGATCGGCCGCGGGCCGGTCTCGGCGGGCCTGGGCTACGAGGAGCAGGGCGTCGCGATGGACCGCGGCTACGTCCTCGTCGACGAGTACATGCAGACCAACGTGCCGACCATCTCGGCCGTCGGTGACCTCGTCCCCACCCTCCAGCTCGCGCACGTCGGCTTCGCCGAGGGCATGCTGGTGGCGGAGCGGCTGGCCGGTCTGAACGTGGTCCCGATCGACTACGACGGCGTGCCGCGGGTGACGTACTGCCACCCCGAGGTCGCTTCGGTGGGCATCTCCGAGGCGAAGGCCAAGGAGCTGTACGGCTCCGACAAGGTCGTCGCCCTGAAGTACAACCTCGCGGGCAACGGCAAGAGCAAGATCCTCAAGACCGCGGGCGAGATCAAGCTCGTCCAGGTCAAGGACGGTGCCGTGGTCGGCGTCCACATGGTCGGTGACCGTATGGGCGAGCAGGTCGGCGAGGCCCAGCTGGTCTACAACTGGGAGGCCCTGCCGGCCGAGGTCGCGCAGCTGGTGCACGCGCACCCGACGCAGAACGAGGCGCTCGGCGAGGCCCACCTGGCCCTGGCCGGCAAGCCCCTCCACTCCCACGACTGACCCAAGTCCGGGCGCGACGACCACATCCCGCAATTCGTAAGGAGCAACCGAAACCATGGCGGTTTCCGTAACCCTTCCGGCGCTCGGCGAGAGCGTCACCGAGGGCACCGTCACCCGCTGGCTGAAGGCCGAGGGTGAGCGCGTAGAGGCCGACGAGCCTCTGCTGGAGGTGTCGACCGACAAGGTCGACACCGAGATCCCGGCCCCCTCCGCCGGCGTCCTGACCTCCATCAAGGTCGCCGAGGACGAGACCGTCGAGGTCGGCGCCGAGCTGGCCGTCATCGACGACGGCACCGGTGCCGCCGCGGCCGCCCCGGCACCGGCCGCCGCCGAGGCGCCCGCCCCGGCCGCGCAGCCCGAGCCCGAGCCCGCCCCGGCCCCCGCCGCCGAGGCCCCGGCCCCCGCCGCCGCCCCCGCGGGCGGTGCCGAGGGCACCGACGTCGTCCTCCCCGCGCTCGGCGAGAGCGTCACCGAGGGCACCGTCACCCGCTGGCTGAAGGAGGTCGGCGAGGAGGTCCAGGCCGACGAGCCGCTGCTGGAGGTCTCCACCGACAAGGTCGACACCGAGATCCCGGCGCCGGCCTCCGGCACCCTGCTGGAGATCGTGGTCGGCGAGGACGAGACCGCCGAGGTCGGCGCCAAGCTCGCCATCATCGGCGCCAAGGGCGCGGCCCCGGCCGCCGGTGAGGCCGAGGGCGCCTACGTCACCCCGCTGGTGCGCAAGCTCGCCGCGGAGAGCGGCGTCGACCTCGCCACGGTCAAGGGCACCGGTGTCGGTGGCCGAATCCGCAAGCAGGACGTCATCGCCGCCGCCGAGGCCGCCAAGGCCGCCGCGCCGGCCGCCGCCCCGGCCGCCGCGCCGTCGAAGGCCCCGGCACTGGAGGTCTCCCCGCTGCGCGGTCAGACCGTCAAGATGCCGCGGATGCGCAAGGTCATCGGCGACAACATGATGAAGGCCCTGCACGGCCAGGCGCAGCTGACCACCGTGGTCGAGGTGGACATCACCGCGATCATGCGGATGCGCAACAAGGCCAAGGACGCCTTCGCGCAGCGTGAGGGCGTCAAGCTCTCCCCGATGCCGTTCTTCGTCAAGGCCGCCGTCCAGGCGCTGAAGGCCCACCCGGTCGTCAACGCCCGGATCAACGAGGACGAGGGCACGATCACCTACTTCGACACCGAGAACGTCGGTATCGCGGTGGACGCGGAGAAGGGCCTGATGACCCCGGTCATCAAGGGTGCGGGCGACCTCAACATCGCCGGTATCGCCCGCAAGACCGCGGAGCTGGCGGGCAAGGTCCGGGGCAACAAGATCACCCCGGACGAGCTCTCCGGTGCGACCTTCACCATCTCCAACACCGGGTCGCGCGGCGCGCTGTTCGACACCGTGATCGTGCCTCCGAACCAGGTCGGCATCCTGGGCATCGGCGCGACCGTCAAGCGTCCGGTGGTCATCAACCACCCGGACCTGGGCGAGACCATCGCGGTGCGCGACATGACCTACCTCGCGCTCTCCTACGACCACCGTCTGGTGGACGGCGCCGACGCCGCCCGCTACCTGACCACGGTCAAGCAGATCCTGGAGGCCGCCGAGTTCGAGACCGAGATCGGTCTCTGAGCTCCGGCAGCCACCCGGTAGGCGTGTGACACAAGGGGCCGGCCCCGGTCCGTACGGCATCCGTGCGGACCGGGGCCGGCCCTTCCGCATGCCGCCGTCCCGGATAATGGCCCCCTCGCCACCCGCCGCGTCACCACCCGCTCTGAAGGAGCACCTCATGACCCCGCCCGTCGTCCATTCGCTCCGCGAGCAGATCCGCGAGCACATCCTCGAGGGGATCGTCAGCGGCCGCTGGCAGCCGGGCGAGCGGATCGTCGAGCGGCGGATCGCGGTGGAGCTGGAGGTCAGCCAGACGCCCGTACGGGAGGCGCTGCGCGAGCTGGAGTCGCTGCGGCTGATCGAGTCGGCCCCCAACAAGGGCGTACGGGTGCGGAACCTGACCGCGGCCGACCTCAAGGAGAGCTACCCGGTGCGGGCCGGGCTGGAGCAGGTCGCGGCGGAGCTGGCCGCCGGGCGGCTGGCGGAGGACACCGCGGCGCTGGAGCGGGAGGTGGCGGCGCTGCGCGAGGCGGACCTGGCGGGTGACGGGGAGGCGCAGGTGCGGCACACCGTGGCGTTCCACCGGGAGATCGTGCGGGCCGCCGGGAACGCCGTGCTGCTGCACACCTGGGAGTCGCTGGGCATCGAGGTCTGGACGGCGCTGTCGATCCGGTGGTTCAGCCCGGAGCAGCGCTCGCACGCCCAGGAACACCAGGAGATCGTGGACGCGTTCCGGCAGCGCGACCCGAAGATCGGCACGCTGCTCAAGACACACGTGCTGAGCTGCGCACCGAGGGTCTGAGCGGGTACGCCGGGCGGGTCCGAGGGGCCCCGGCGCGGCATAGCGGAGGACTCCTCCGGGGCTGGCACCGAGTGCCCAAAATCGCGGCACCCCGTGCCGACCTGCGGTTTTTCCCTCACCGAGCGTTGATCGATCATCGATCAGGGGCGTATCGTCTTCCGACGGGGCGCGACACCCTGCCTGCCGAAACTGCCGAACTCGCATCCGGGTGCCGTCGAGATCCCGCCGCAGCCCACGGGCGCGGCCCGGTCCCGACGGCACCCCCGAGCTTCCCTCCCGTCCGGAAAGGGGCCACCCATGCCCGACCCCGTGCGCCTGCCGTACAGCCAGCTCGACCAGCTCCCGGACCGCGACCCCGAGGAGACGGCCGAGTGGCGCGAGTCGCTCGACGCCGTCACCAAGGCGGCGGGCCCGCATCGCGCCGCCTACCTGATGCGCCGCACCCTGGAGCAGTCGGGGCTCGCGCTCCCCCAGCTCCTGGAGAGCGACTACCTCAACACCATCCCGACCGCCGCCGAGCCCGCCGTGCCGGGTGACGAGGCGATGGAAGCCCGGATCGCCGCCTGGAACCGCTGGAACGCGGCCGCGATGGTCTCCCGCGGCGCCAAGTACGGCGTCGGCGGCCACATCGCGACCTTCGCGTCCGCGGCCTGGCTCTACGAGACCGGCTTCAACCACTTCTTCCGCGGCAAGGAGGCTGGGGGCACCTCCCGTTCGAGCGGAGCCGAGAATGGGGGAGGCAGCGGCGACCAGCTCTACATCCAGGGCCACGCCGCGCCCGGCATCTACGCCCGCGCCTTCCTCGACGGCCGCCTCACCGAGGAGCACCTCGACCACTTCCGCCGCGAGGCCGGCGGCAAGGGCCTGCCGTCCTACCCGCACCCGCGGCGGCTGCCCTGGCTGTGGGAGTTCCCGACGGTGTCGATGGGCCTCGGCCCGCTGTCGGCCATCTACCAGGCGCGCTTCAACCGCTACCTGACCAACCGCGGCATCAAGGACGTCTCCGACTCGCACGTCTGGGCGTTCCTGGGCGACGGCGAGATGGACGAGCCGGAGTCGACCGCGGCACTCGCGCTCGCCTCCCGTGAGGGCCTGGACAACCTCACCTTCGTCATCAACTGCAACCTGCAGCGCCTGGACGGCCCGGTCCGCGCCAACTTCAAGATCGTGCAGGAGCTGGAGGCCCAGTTCCGCGGCGCCGGCTGGAACGTCGTCAAGACGCTGTGGGGCACCGCCTGGGACGAGCTCTTCCGGCTCGACACCACCGGCGCGCTGGCCCGCCGGCTGCGCGAGGTGCCGGACGCCCAGTTCCAGACCTACGCGACCCGCG
Organism: Streptomyces bugieae; assembly: GCF_036352915.1. Lineage (NCBI taxonomy): Bacteria > Bacillati > Actinomycetota > Actinomycetes > Kitasatosporales > Streptomycetaceae > Streptomyces > Streptomyces bugieae. The sequence continues at coordinate 26,106 of NZ_JAZBJP010000035.1, read as the reverse complement.
ACGCGGCCTACATACGCGACCACTTCTTCGGCGCCGAGCCCGCCCTCGTCGAGATGGCCAAGCTGCTCTCCGACGACAAGATCCTGGAGTGCTTCCACCTCTCGCGCGGCGGCCACGAGGCGCGCAAGGTGTACGCGGCGTACAAGGCGGCCGTGGAGCACAAGGGCGCGCCGACCGTGATCCTCGCGCAGACGGTCAAGGGCTTCACCCTCGGCAAGGGCTTCGAGTCCAAGAACGCCAACCACCAGATGAAGAAGCTGACCGTGGACGAGTTCAAGGTCATGCGCGACCTGCTCGAACTCCCCATCTCCGACAGCGACTTCACCGACGGCCAGGTCCCCTACGGCCACCCGGGCGCCGACTCCCCCGAGGTCCGCTACCTCCAGGAGCGCCGCGCGGAGCTGGGCGGCCCGGCCCCGGCCCGCCGCTCCCACCCGCTCGCGCCGCTGCCGGCCCCGGCCGACAAGGCCTTCGCCGCCTTCGACAAGGGCTCCGGCAACCAGTCCGTGGCCACGACCATGGCCTTCGTCCGCCTGGTCAAGGACCTCATCCGCGACAAGCAGACCGGCAAGCGCTGGGTGCCGATCGTCCCCGACGAGGCCCGCACCTTCGGCATGGAGTCGCTCTTCCCGTCGCTCGGGATCTACTCCCCCAAGGGCCAGACGTACGAGCCGGTCGACCGCGACCAGCTGATGTACTACAAGGAAGCCAAGGACGGCCAGATCCTCAACGAGGGCATCACCGAGGCCGGTTCGATGGCGGACTTCATCGCCGCCGCCACCGCGTACGCCACGCACGGCGAGACGATGATCCCCTTCTACATCTTCTACTCGATGTTCGGCTGGCAGCGCACCGCCGACCAGATGTGGCAGCTCGGCGACCAGCTCGGCAAGGGCTTCCTGGTCGGCGCCACGGCCGGCCGCACCACGCTGACCGGTGAGGGCCTGCAGCACGCGGACGGCCACTCGCCGATGATCGCGTCGACGAACCCGGCGGCGCTGACGTACGACCCGGCGTTCGCGTACGAGGTCGCGGCGATCGTCAAGGACGGCCTGCGCCGCATGTACGGCGAGACCGCCCCCGGCGAGGACCCGAACGTCTTCTACTACCTCACGGTCTACAACGAGCCGATGCGGCAGCCGGCCAAGCCGGCGGGCGTCGACGAGGGCATCGTCCGCGGCCTGTACCGCTTCAACACCGCGGCCACGGCGGGCGTTCCGGTGCCCGCCGACGCCCCGGGGATCCAGCTGCTGGCCTCCGGCACCGCGATCCACTGGGCACTCAAGGCCCAGCAGCTGCTCGCCGAGGAGTGGGGCGTGGCCGCCGACGTGTGGTCCGCGACCTCCTGGACGGAGCTGCGGCGCGACGCGCTGGCGGCCGACGAGGCCACGCTGCGCGGCGAGCAGCGCACGCCGTACGTCCGCGAGGCGCTCAGCGGCGTCGAGACGCCGGTCCTGGCCGTCAGCGACTACATGCGCCAGGTCCCGGACCAGATCGCGCAGTGGGTCGAGCAGGACTACTCCTCCCTCGGGGCGGACGGCTTCGGCCTGTCCGACACGCGTGAGGCGGCCCGCCGCCACTTCGGCGTCGACGCCGAGTCGCTCGTGGTCGCGGCCCTGGCCCAGCTCGCCCGCCGCGGCGACGTCCCGGCCTCCGCGGTCAAGGAGGCCCGGGAGCGCTACGGCTTCTGACCCGCCCGCGGTGCGCCCCCACCGGGGCGCACCACCGCCCCTGTCGGGGCACCCACACTCCCGTGCGGAGGTCACCCACCCGCGCCCGGAACCTCCGCACGGGAACCCACGGCCCGGCCGGTCATGCCCTGACAACGGCCGGGCCTTCCTCCGCCCCCGGCGTTGTCAGTGGCCCCCGGCATCATGAGGGCATGCGTGCTGCACGGCTGATCAAGATGGTGCTGCTGCTCCAGTCGCGCCCGGCGATGACCGGCGCCGAGCTGGCGCGGGAGCTGGAGGTCTCCGAGCGCACGGTCGCGCGGGACGTGCTCTCCCTCTCCGAGGCCGGGGTGCCCGTCTACGCCGACCGCGGCCGGGCCGGCGGGTACCGCCTGATCGGCGGCTACCGCACCCGCCTGACCGGCCTCGGCCGCAGCGAGGCGGAGGCCCTCTTCCTGTCCGGAGTGCCCTCCGCTCTGCGCGAGATGGGCCTCGCGGACGCCGCCTCGGCCGCCCGTCTGAAGGTCTCCGCCGCGCTGCTGCCGGAGCTGCGGGACGCCGCGGCGGGCGCCGCCCAGCGCTTCCACCTCGACGCCCCCGCCTGGTACAAGGAGCCCGAAACGCCCGGTCTGCTGCCCGCGATCGCCGAGGCGGTGTGGTCCGACCGCCGGATCGCCGTCCGCTACCTCCGGAAGGCGAAGGAGGCCGAACGCCGCGAGGTGCGACGGGAGTTGGAGCCGTACGGCCTCGTGCTGAAGGCGGGCGTGTGGTATCTGGCGGCGCGGGCGCAGGGGGACTTCCGGGTGTACCGGGTCGACCGCTTCACCGCCGTCGACGCGCTCGACGACGGGCCCGGCGGCTTCGCGCGGGACGCGGCGTTCGACCTGCCGGCGTTCTGGGCCGAGCGGGCCGCGGAGTTCGCCCGCTCGATCCTCCGTACCGAGGTGGTGCTGCGGCTCTCCGAGCACGGCGTACGGATCCTGCCGCACGTCACCGAAGCCGCGGCGGCCCGCGAGGCGATCGACGCCGCACGGGCCGCCGGCGGACCGGACGCGCACGGCCGACTGACCGTCACCCTCCGCGTGGAGTCCGACGAGGTCGCCTACTCCCAGCTGCTGGCCCTCGGCCCGGAGGGCGAGGTCCTCGCCCCCGCCGTGCTGCGCGACCGCCTCGCGGCGGCCGCCCGGCGCACGGCCGCGCTGTACGGAAGCGATCGGGACGGCCATGACCCGTCGGACAGGACCCGGCGGTGTCCCGGCTAGCGGTAGTCCGCCGCGGTCGCGTCCTTCCCGCCGAAGACCACGTCCTCGAAGTAGCCGAAGCAGTCGGGGCGGGAGCCGTCCGTGTCGGTGAAGTCGTACTCCTTCGCCAGCTGGCCGCTGGAGAGCGACTGACCGGTCCAGCGCGCCTTGTCGGGGTCGGCGGCCAGCGCCCGTACGGCCCGGCCGATCAGGGCCGGTGACTCGGCGATCGCGAAGTGCGGCTGCTCGGCCACCGCGTCCCGCCAGGTCTCCTCGGTCACCCCGAAGTGGTCCAGCATCTCCTCGGACCGCAGGAAGCCGGGGGTGAGCGAGACCACCGTGCCGCCCAGGTCCTTCACCTCGGCGGCGAGGCCGAAGGCGATGCGGTGCGGGGCGTTCTTGGTGAGGTCGAAGCAGAGGTTCTCGCGGTAGGTGCGGTTGAAGGACGCGGTGCCGTCGGTGACCTCGACCAGCAGTCCGCCGGGCCGCCGGTTCATCAGCGGCAGCGCGTAATGGCTGGTGATGATGTGGGTGTCGATGCCGAGGCGGAACATCCGCAAACCGCCCGCCAGATCGAGGTCCCAGAGCCTGGTGTCGAATTCCAGCAGATGGTCGCCGCCCCAGACGCTGTTGACCAGGACGTCCAGCCGCCCCTGCTCCCGGTCGACGCGCTCGATCAGCGCCTGGACCTGCGCCGGCTCCAGGTGGTCGGTCGGCACGGCGATCCCGGTGCCTCCGGCCGCGGTGACCAGCTCCGCGGTCTGTTCGATCGTCTCCGTGGGGCGGCCCACCTCGCTGACCCGGTCGCGGGTCGTCCGCCCGGTGACGTACACCAGCGCGCCCGCCCGGCCCAGCTCGACGGCCATCGCCCGGCCCGCGCCCCGGGTCGCCCCGGCGACCAGCGCCACCCGCCCGGTCAGCTCCGCGGTCACCGGCCGGTCCGGCCCCGCGCCCGCGGAGGTCGCCGGCCGGCCGGACGCGTGCCCGCCCGACGCGTTTCCGCCGGCCGGACCGCCGTTCGTCGCGTGCCCACTTGTCACGTTCCACTCCTCACTGTCAGGTGCCGGGCGCACGGGCCGACGGCCCGCCGATGCTTGCCCCGGCCCGGCGCAACGCGACTCTGGCAGCGAATCCCGACATCTTCTGTCCGGATTCCCGTCCAGGGCGGACGCCCCGCGCGTCACCGCTCGCCGGGCCACCCCCTACGGCCGGAACGCCCGCACGCTCCCCCCGTTCCGCAGCCGTCCGACGACCTCGGCCGCGGGGGCCGGGCCGGGGGCCGGAGCGGCGAGGGCGGGGCCCTTGCCGGTGGCCCGGAGGCCGCCGGTGGCGTCGAGGCCGTCGACGTCCGGGCTGCCCGCGGCCAGCAGGTACCACTTCCCGGACGGCGACCGCCAGGGGACGTCCCCGACGACGTGCGGGCCGAAGCGGCTGCAGGCGGCGGTGCCGTCGGACCGGCCGGCGATCCGGCCGGGGTCGCCCGGACGTACGGCGGGCGGCAGGAAGCGGACGGTCGCGCTGCCGGGCCCGCGCCAGGTGTCGGCGCGGGTGCACACCCAGGTCGCGCTGCCGCCGTCCTCGGGGAGGCGCTGCACCGCGAACGCCCAGTTGCCGACGGACCGTACGCCGGCGCCCCGCAGCGCGCCCAGCCCGCAGGCCGTACGGGCCCAGGTCGCCAGGGCCGCGGGGTCGGTGGCCTCGCGCTGCCCCGCGACCGGGCCCGCCGCGCCGGCGGGCGGCGGCGGTACGTAGGTGAGGTGGACGGGGACGAGGTCGTTGAGGTCGGCCAGCAGGAAGGGCGGGGCCGGCGCCCCGATCCGCGTCGAGGGGCGGAACTGCGCCACCGGCCAGTGCCCGCAGCCGCCGCCCGCCGGCGGGGGCAGCGGGATGCGGTCGGTGACGCCGTCCGGGGCGACGTGCAGCCCGTGCGGCGGGGCGCCCGGCGCCAGCAGGTCGCGGACGGCGACGTCGGAGATCCAGGGGGCGAGCAGGTAGCGCATCCAGCCGTTGCCGCGGCCGATCACCAGCGCGGCGCCGGTGGTCAGGTCCGCGTCGTCCACCCGCGCGAAGTGCAGGGTGGGGGTGGCGTCTTCGGGTTCGGCGTAGCGGACCAGCCGTTCGCCGTCGTGGAGGACGACGACCATGACGTTGTCGATCAGGCCGGCGTACAGCAGCTGCGGCGGATGGTCCGGCGGGCGGGTGGAGGTGCCCGCGGAGGCGGTGATCCGGGCGTCGGCGGGCGGCGCCGCCCAGACCCGCAGCGCCCGGCCCAGCAGTTCCCTGTCACCGGCCTGCCGGCCGCGCGCGGGCCAGGCGGTGAAGTCCACCCGCGCGGTGTCGGACCACTGCTCGTTGCGGGTGCGCAGCAGCTTGGCGGGGTCCAGCGCCTGCTCGGCGGGGGTCGCCGGCCGGCCCACCGGATCCCCGTCGCCGCCCGGTACCGCCGCGACCACCGCGCCGATCGCCGCGACGGCCGCCAGCGCCACCGCGGCCCGCAGCCGCTGCCGCCGGCGCAGCAGGTCCGTCGGCCGGGTCTGGACCGTACAGGGGTCGAACTCCCCGGAGTTCAGCAGCGCCGCGGCGCCCGCCCCGGTCTCCCGGTCCAGTTGCTCGGCCGCCCGCTGCGCGGCCTCCGGGTCGGTGGCCCCGGCCCGATCCAGCAGCGCCCGTACAGCGTCCTCGTCCAGGCCCTCCAGCTGCCACAGCCCGAGGGCGGCCCGGACCGACGCCGGGACGGCGGACAGCGCCTGTTCCAGGGCGAGTTCATCGGCACCGCCGGCCCGGGGGAAGAGCCGCAGGCCCCAGACCTGGGGCACCGCGGGAAGGCCCCGGCCGGCCCGGCCCTCGTGGGCCAGTGCCAGCCGCAGGGTCCGCAGCCGCACCAGGTCGTAGCCGTTCTCGGGCAGCGGGCCGCGCTGGGCCGGCAGCCCGCCGTCCGGGCGGCGCCGGCGGCCGGTGCGCGGCAGTGCCCGCTGGACCAGGCCGTGCGCGGTGAGCACCCGGCGGTGGCGGCCCATCGACGGGGGCAGGACGAGATAGGCGAGGCGGACCAGCCGTGGGTAGTGCTCGACGAGGGCCGCCTCGGCCCGTTCGACGTCGGCCCGGGTGCGTTCGTCCATGGGCATGGCCTGAAACAGCCCTTCAGGAATTGGCAGATTTACCGACTATGCCGTATATGCCGTCGTTTGGTTGTTGCACGCCTTCCAACGAGTGATTCTTGGGGCGGTCACCCGGCGGCCCGCCCGGCCCGCACGCCCCCGGCCACCGCCCGCGCCCGGCCCGCCCGTCCTGACGCTCCCTGCCTGCTCATCTCCCGTTCTCCGCCCCGGCCGGCGGGCCGCGCCCGACCCCGGTCCGGGCCGGACGGCGGCACGGCCGCATCCGGGGTACTCCGCATGCGGCACCCCCCGGCAGGGCAGATGCTGGAGCGGTGATGGACGAGACGGAGTTCTGGGAGCTGATCGACGACTCGCGCGAGGCGGCCGAGGGCGATCCCGAGGAGCAGGCCGACGCGCTGGTCGAGCGGCTGCTCAGGCGCGACCCGGACGCCGTCGTGGACTTCGCCCGCCACTTCGAGTCCCGCTACAACCGGGCGTACACCTGGGACCTGTGGGCGGCGGCCGCGGTCCTGCTGGACGGCTGCAGCGACGACGCGTTCGACTACTTCCGCTGCTGGCTGATCGCCCAGGGCCGGGAGGTCTTCGAGGGCGGGGTGCACGACCCGGACCAGCTCGCCGAGCTCCTCGACGACTTCGACGAGTCGGTCGACGGGGACGCCGAGGAGGTGGGGTACGCGGCCGACGAGGCGTACGAGCAGATGACCGGCGGGTCGATGCCGGACCTGGAGCTGCCCGCGCCGCCCCGCGAACCGCTCGGCACGTACGTCGACTTCGACGACGACGAGACGCTGGCCGAGCGCTTCCCCCTCCTCTGGGACCGTTTCCGGCCATAGAGACTCGGGCCTCGCACCGGGCAGTTGTCGTCGCCGGGCGCCGGGCACCAGGCAGTATGGGCGCATGCGGATCGCGATCACCGGCTCGACCGGACTCATCGGCACGGCCCTCGTACGGTCCCTGCGCACGGACGGCCACGACGTCGTCCGGCTCGTACGGCGCGCCCCGGCGGCCGCCGACGAGGTGCGCTGGGACCCCGCGCGGCAGCAGGTGGACACCGCGGGGCTGACCGGCTGCGAGGCGGTGGTCCACCTCGCGGGCGCGGGCGTCGGCGACCACCGCTGGACCGCCGCGTACAAGCAGCAGATCCGCGACAGCCGGGTACTCGGCACCCGGGCCCTGGCGGAGGCGCTCGCCTCGATGGACGTCCCGCCGCGGGTCTTCGTCTCGGGCAGCGCGATCGGCTACTACGGCGACACCGGGGACCGGCGGACGGACGAGAGCGCGCCGGCCGGTCACGGCTTCCTGCCGGAGGTGTGCGTGGACTGGGAGGCCGCCGCGCGGCCGGCCCGGGACGCCGGCATCCGCACCGTCTTCGCCCGCACCGGCCTGGTCGTGGCGCGCTCGGGCGGTGCCTGGGGGCGGCTCTTCCCGGTCTTCCGGCTCGGTCTGGGCGGGCGGCTCGGCGACGGCAGCCAGTACTGGAGCTTCATCTCCCTGCACGACCACATCGCGGCGCTCCGCCACCTCCTGACCAGCGAGGAGCTGACCGGGCCGGTCAACCTCACCGCGCCGGAACCGGTGACCAACCGGGAGGTCACCGCCGTGATGGGCCGGCTGCTGCACCGGCCCACGCTGTTCTCGGTGCCGGCGCCGGTGCTGCGGGTCGTCCTCGGTGAGTTCGCCGAGGACGTGCTGGGCAGCCAGCGGGTGGTGCCGAAGCGGCTGCTGGAGTCCGGGTTCACCTTCACGCACCCGCGGATCGTCGAGGCGGTCCGGGCGGCGATCGACTGAGGACGGCCCGGCCGGGCCCCGTCCAGCCCCGATAGACGCCCGCGGCCGCCGGCAAACCGTGACGAAGGACGCTTCGACGCGCCCCGGACGCCCCCTGTCGTACACGCCGGCGGCTCCCTACCTTTCCGCACACACCACTCGGCATTCCCCGCGGCCTCAGAGGGCATGACAATGCGTGCACCGCCGCTGGGACCGACCTCGGGAGGCCATGTGCTGCGTACCGCATCGACCGTGGACGTCGTCATCGTGGGGGCCGGCCCGGCCGGTCTGGCCGCCGCCCGCCACCTGACCGGCGCCGGGGTGTCGGTCACGGTCCTGGAGGCCGCGGCGCGGATCGGCGGCCGCTCCGCCACCGACCGGCTCGACGGCTTCCGGCTGGACCGCTGCGGCCGACCGCTGGCCGTCTCCGCCGCCGAACTGCGCCGCACGCCGGGCCTCGGAGATCTGACGCTCCGTCCGTTCGCCCCCGTGCTGAGCGTCCACAACGGCCAGCGGGCGCAGCACATCGGCGGCTCCCGGAGCACAAGGGGCGCACTCTCCGCGGCGCGCGCCCTCGCGCGCGCCGACCGCCCGATCCAGGACGCGCTGGCGACCCGGCCCACCTTCCCGCCCCGCGCCCCGGACGTCTTCCTGCGGCCGCTGCTGGGCATGCTGCTCTGCGATCCGCGGCTGCGCGGCTCCAGCCGGGGGGCCGCGATCGCGCTGCGCGCCTACGCGGACGCCGGCCGGCTGTGGCTGCCGGCCGGCGGCGCCTCGGCCGTCCCCGACCTGCTCGCGGCCGGCCTGCCGCCGGGCACCGTCCGCACGTCCGTCCAGGTCACCTCGGTCTCCACCACGGGCGTCAGCACCGCCGAGCACGGCCGGATCCCCTGCCGGGCGGTCCTGCTGGCCACCGGTGCGCGGGACGCCGCCGAACTGCTGCCGGGCCTGCGGGTGCCCGCCTTCCACCCGGTGACGGTGCTGCACCACACCGCCCCGGCCGGTGCGGGCGGCCGCGGCGGGCCGGCCCGGGAGGCCACCGCGGCGATCCTGCCGGTGGACGGGCCGGTCGCCTGCACCTTCCGCGCCGGGGCGGTCGACCCGTCCCGTACGCCGCCCGGCCGGTCGCTGATCACCACGACCGTGCTCGGCGCCGCGGCGGCGCTGCCGCTGTCCGTCCTCGACAAGACCGTCCGGCCCCAGCTGGACCGGCTCTACGGGGCGCACACCGACGACTGGGAGCTGCTGACCGGCCATCACGACCCGTACGCGGTCCCGGCGATGCCGGCCCCGCACGATCCGCAGCGGCCGGTACGGGTGCTGTCCGGGCTCTACGTCTGCGGCGACCACCGCGACGCCGGCACGCTCCAGGGCGCGCTGAACTCGGGCCGTCGGGCGGCCCGCGCCCTGTTGACGGACTTCGGGCTGCCGGCCCTCACCGCGGAACCGGACGTCCTGCGCCCGGCGGCCTGACCACCGGGGCCGGCCGGGTCCGGCACACCGCCCGGCCCGGCTCCCCCGCGCGGCTGCTCAGCCCAGCGCGGCGACCCGCTCGCGGTAGCCGCGCACCGGCGCCGCGTCCCGGTACGGCTCCAGGCGGCGCTCGAACTCCCTGACGTACTCATGGGCACGCACCGACCGCATCTCGGACGCCTGGAGCGCCGCCTCGGCGCCGAGCGTGCAGGCCTGCTCCAGCTCGCCCAGGCCCAGCCGCGCGGTCGCCAGCACCACCCGGCAGAACAGCCGGCTGCGGGCGAACCCGGCGGCGCGCAGCTGCAGGGAGCGCTCGGCGTGCTGGGAGGCCGCGCGGTACTGCTGGAGATCGCGGTGGCAGTGCGCCAGTTCGTCGGCGAGCTGGGCCTCGTCGAAGAAACGGGCCCAGTACGGGGTGTCGTCCCCGGGGCGGGAGGTCTCCAGCGCCCGCTCCGCGCGGGCCAGCGCCGCCGTGCAGGCCCGGACCTCGCCCAGCACGCCGTGCCCGCGGGCCTCCGCGGAGTGCAGCAGCGCCTGGACGGCCGGCGGCGCACCGCTGCCGATCCCCTGCTGGGCGACGCGCGCCAGCTGGACGGCCTCCCTGCCGTGCCCCAGATAGACGGCCTGCCGGCTCATCGTCACCAGGACGTAGGAGCCGTACGCCCGGTCGCCGGCCGCCTGGGCCAGCCGCAGGGCCTGGACGAAGTACCGCTGCGCCAGGCCGTGCGCGGCGATGTCGTACGAGGTCCAGCCCGCGAGCCGGGTCAGATCGGCGACCGCCGCGAACAGCCGGCGGCCGGTGGCCTCGCCGTAGGTGCCGCGCAGCATCGGCTCGGCCTCGTGCTCCAGGTAGCGCACCAGGGCCTGCCGGGCGTGGCCGCCGCCGTAGGCGTGGTCCAGCGCCCGGAACAGCTCGCCGACCGAGCGCAGGGCGGCGATGTCGCCGGAGGTGACCTTGGAGCCCTGGGTGCGGTCGACCCGGTCGGCGGTCCGGCGCTGCCGGGGCACCGCGGGCCGGCCGCCCTGGACGGGGACCCGGGCCGTGTTCTCGCCCGCGACCGCCGCCGCGCCCTCGCCGGTGGCCGGCTCGCCGCGGGCCACCCGGTCGTCGGGCCGCCCGATCAGCCAGTCGCGGCTGGGCACCACGAGCCCGGCCGGGGTGAAGGCGATCTTGCGGAGTTCGGCGTGACTGCCGGAGTCCTTGCGCCACAGCCCGCTGACGATGTCCACCGCCTCGCTGGGGCTCGCGGCGAACTCCAGCCCGGCGTACACCGGCGCACAGGCGTCCAGGCCGAGGTCCTGGGCGGACAGCCGGCGCCCGAGCCGTCGGGTGAAGACCTCGGCGATCAGCGCGGGGGTGGTGCCCCGGGGCTGCTGGCCGCGCAGCCAGCGGGTGACCGAGGTCTTGTCGTAGCGGAGGTCGAGGCCGTGCTCGATGCCGAGTTGGTCAACCCGTCTGGCCAGACCGGCGTTGGAAAAGCCCGCCTCGGCGATGAGCGCGGCGAGCTGTCGGTTGGGAGTGTGTGCGGGTCGGTCCGTCATCAGCTTTACCGGTCTCCTGCCTGCTGGGCCGGGCGGCCGGTTCGGCCGACCCGTCCGGCATGCTCATCGCCCTCGTGGAACGGCGTGAATGTAACGGCCTTCGGTGCCGTTCTCGCGGCCTGCGTCCCGCGTTCATCCGATCGTGTGAGCAGGGGCGGGACTGCGGTTGCGGGTGGGCACACCGGCCGCCTGCGGGGACCGGATCCGGCCGCCGTACAGTTGCTGGGGGCGCGAACGCATCGAAAGGCATCAACGTTGCCGCACAGTGCAACAGAGGTTCGGATGGGAGCTGCCGTGACTGCGATCTCTCGGGGGGAGACCCCCGCACCCGAGGGGATGCGCTTTGTCCACCTGGGCTTCGGGGCCGACGCGGTCGACTACGCGTCGGCCTGGCAGGAGCAGCGCCGGATCCACGCGGCCCGGTTCGCGGACGAGGTGCCCGACACCTGTCTGCTGCTGGAGCACCTGCCCGTCTACACCGCGGGCCGGCGCACGTCCGACGACGAGCGCCCCCTGGACGGGACCCCGGTCGTCGACGTGGACCGCGGCGGGAAGATCACCTGGCACGGCCCCGGCCAGCTGGTCGGCTACCCCATCCAGAAGCTGCCACGCCCGGTGGACGTCGTCGCGCATGTGCGCCGCCTGGAAGAGGCGCTGATCCGGGCCTGCGCCGAGTTCGGCGTCGAGGGCAGCCGGGTCGAGGGCCGCAGCGGGGTGTGGGTGCTGGGCGACCCCGTGGAGGAGCGGCCGGCCCTGGGCGGGCTGAACCTGGACTTCGACCCGCGGCTGGCGGACGAGCTGTTCGACCCGCGGCTGAACGGCCCGGAGTACGCGCCGTCCAATGCCGGCCAGCGCCGGGAGGACCGCAAGCTCGCCGCGATCGGCATCCGCGTCGCCAAGGGCGTCACGATGCACGGCTTCGCGCTGAACGTGAACCCGGACAACACCTCGTTCGACAAGATCGTGCCGTGCGGCATCCGGGACGCGGGGGTGGCCTCGCTCGCCGGTGAGCTGGGCCGGGAGATCACCATCGCCGAGGTGCTGCCCGTGGTGGAGAAGCATCTGCGCGACATCCTGGAGAACGCCGAGCTGCTGCCCCGGGCGGTCTGACCGCCCGGCGGTACGGGACGGTCCGACCGCCCGGCGGTACGGGACGGTCCGACCGCCCGGCAGTGCGGGAATGCGACCCTGCGACCCGGGGTTGCCATGCACGTATAGACGTGCGAATTATCGGGCGTACCCTGGTGTGCGCCGAAGAAACGAAGTTGTAGGGAGCCGGTCGTGTCCGCAGTCGCACCCGACGGACGCAAGATGCTGCGCCTGGAGGTCCGGAACAGCCAGACCCCCATCGAGCGCAAGCCCGAGTGGATCAAGACCCGGGCGAAAATGGGTCCCGAGTACAACCACCTCCAGGGCCTGGTCAAGAGCGAGGGTCTGCACACGGTCTGCCAGGAGGCGGGCTGCCCCAACATTTTCGAATGCTGGGAGGACCGCGAGGCGACGTTCCTCATCGGCGGTGAGCAGTGCACCCGCCGCTGCGACTTCTGCCAGATCGACACCGGCAAGCCCAAGGAACTGGACCGCGACGAGCCGCGCCGGGTCGCCGAGTCCGTGCAGACCATGGGCCTGAAGTACGCCACGATCACCGGCGTCGCGCGCGACGACCTGGAGGACGGCGGCGCCTGGCTGTACGCCGAGACCGTCCGGCAGATCCACGCCGCGATGCCCGGCACCGGCGTCGAGCTGCTGATCCCGGACTTCAACGCGGTCCCCGAGCAGCTCGCCGAGGTCTTCTCCTCCCGCCCGGAGGTGCTCGCCCACAACGTCGAGACGGTCCCGCGGATCTTCAAGCGGATCCGCCCCGGCTTCCGTTACGAGCGGTCGCTGGAGGTGATCACCAAGGCCCGCGAGGCCGGCCTGGTCACCAAGTCCAACCTGATCCTGGGCATGGGCGAGGAGCGCGAGGAGATCAGCCAGGCGCTCCAGGACCTGTACGACGCGGGCTGCGAGCTGATCACGATCACCCAGTACCTGCGCCCGTCGGTCCGGCACCACCCCATCGAGCGGTGGGTCAAGCCGGCCGAGTTCGTGGAGCTCAAGGAGGAGGCCGAGGAGATCGGGTACGCGGGCGTCATGTCCGGCCCGCTGGTCCGCTCCTCGTACCGCGCCGGCCGCCTTTACCAGCAGGCCATCGAGCGGCGCGAGGTCGAGGCGTCCAGTCAGGCGGTCTGAACCCGGCCGGCCCTCCCCGGCGCGCCGTCTTGTGAAATGTGGCACATGCTGGAACCACGCGGCCCGCACTCCCCTCAGGACAGGGGGCGTGGCGGGCCGCGTCAACGTTTCATTGGTGTTTGACCGGCAGGTCATCCGTTGGTAACACCGTTGAGTGACGATGGATGCACGCACCGCTCCCACACCACTCCAGCTTTCCCGAACTGCCAGAGGGAGTCATTGACCATGCAGGCCGCGCCGCTCCGCGCCACCCCCGCCCGCCCCCTTCCCTCCGTCACCGGTGCTCTGCGTGCCGTCGAGGCCGTCCTGATGCGCGGCGGCCAGCGCACCGCCCGCCGCAACGCCTGGACGTCGGTCCTGGAGGACCGCCGCCGCGCCAAGGACCGCCACGAGGCGGCGTACGTACTGGAGGCCGCGGCGACCCGCCGCCCGCACGCCACGTAAACTTCGCTGTATGGCGAGGAAGGCACACTCCAACGGCGCTGCCGGCGCTGAGAACCCCGGGCGGCTGAAGCAGATCGCCCTGACCTACAAGATGACCCGTCGGGTCGACTCCAAGGTCGGTCTTGTCGTCGCTGGCGTAGGCATCGTCGTATTCGGCGTCCTCCTTGCCATCGGCTTCGCGATCGGCCACCCCGTCTACGCCGGAATCCTGGGCTTCGTCCTGGCCTTCCTGGCGATGGCGATCATCTTCGGACGCCGTGCCGAGCGCGCGGCCTTCGGGCAGATGGAAGGCCAGCCCGGTGCGGCGGCCGCGGTACTGGACAACGTCGGGCGCGGCTGGACGGTCACCCCCGCGGTGGCCATGAACCGCAACCAGGACGTCGTGCACCGCGCGGTCGGCAAGGCCGGCATCGTGCTGGTCGGCGAGGGCAACCCGAACCGTCTGCGCGGCCTGCTGGCCGCCGAGAAGAAGCGGATGGCGCGCACCGTCGCCGACGCCCCGGTGCACGACATCGTGGTGGGTGACGGCGAGGGCCAGGTCCCGCTGAAGAAGCTCCGCACGACCCTGCTGAAGCTGCCCCGGGTCCTCCCCGGTGCCCAGGTCACCGCGGTCAACGACCGGCTGCGTGCGCTGGGCGACCTGATGAGCAACATGCCCGTACCGAAGGGCCCGATGCCGAAGGGCATGCGGATGCCCAAGGGCGGCGGCAAGGCGCGCTGAGCACCGACCCTGATCCGACACGGGTGGGGCCCGGGACCGCGACGGTCCCGGGCCCCACCCGTTGGTCATGACCCGTTGGTCAGGCGATCCGGGCGACTAGATCCGGACCTGGACGGCGCGCGCCACGCGGTCGTGCAGCCCGCGGCCGTCCCGGTCCCAGACGACGGCAGGGATGACGAGGACGAGCAGCAGGGTCCGCAGCACCACCCGCGGCAGCGAGATCCGACCGCCGCCCTCGGCGATCACCCGCAGGCCCAGCAGCCGCTTGCCCGGCGTGAAGCCGACCGTGCCGACCGTCAGCACGCTGAGCACCGCGAAGACCACCAGTGCCCAGTTGCTCGCCGACTGCGCCCGGCCGCCGCTGAGCAGCCCGTAGGCGATCAGCAGGCACAGCGCCCAGTCGATGAAGAGCGCGGCGAACCGGCGGCCGGGGCGGGCGAGCGCCCCCGGGCCCTCCTCCGGCAGCCCGAGCCGCTGGCCGCGGTATCCGAATTCCACGCCCATGTCCTCGGCTGCCGCGCGGGGCCCGGAGATCCACGATCCGATTGCTTGCCTGTTGTCCACCCGTCCACGGTACTGCGACCGCATACGTTCCCTTCCGCGAGGGCCGGTATCCGCGCAGGCGACGAGCCGGTAGCGGCAACGGAAACCCGGCCTCACCACCCCGTACGCAATCCACATCTTTGGCGCACACTGGGGGGTAAAAGGGACCGCGCGGCGGTTAACCTCGGCGAAACAAATGGGTCATGCTTGGGAAATCCCGCCTGCCTATGGTCGGGCGAGCGCGCCACCGCACTGGTCGCGTTCCGAGTAGCAATCCCGCGTCCGCCGACCGGTGACCGGGCTAGGAGGAGTTGGATGTTCCAGAACGCCGACGAGGCCAAGAAGTTCATCGCGGACGAGGACGTCAAGTTCATCGATGTCCGCTTCTGCGACCTGCCCGGTGTGATGCAGCACTTCACGATCCCGGCGAAGGCGTTCGACCCGGCCGAGGAACTCGCCTTCGACGGCTCCTCGATCCGCGGCTTCCAGGCCATTCACGAGTCCGACATGGCTCTGCGCGCCGACCTGTCGACCGCCCGTGTGGACCCGTTCCGCCGGGACAAGACGGTCAACATCAACTTCTTCATCCACGACCCGATCACCGGCGAGCAGTACAGCCGTGACCCGCGCAACATCGCCAAGAAGGCCGAGGCCTACCTCGCCTCGACGGGCATCGCGGACACCGCGTTCTTCGGTCCGGAGGCCGAGTTCTACGTCTTCGACAACGTCCGTTTCGAGACCAAGTCGAACGAGTCCTTCTACCACATCGACTCCGAGGCCGGCGCCTGGAACACCGGCTCCGAGGAGAACAACCGCGGTTACAAGGTCCGCTACAAGGGCGGCTACTTCCCGGCCCCGCCGGTCGACCACTTCGCCGACCTGCGCGCCGAGATCTCCCTGGAGCTGGACAAGGCCGGCCTGCAGGTCGAGCGTCAGCACCACGAGGTCGGCACCGCCGGCCAGGCGGAGATCAACTACAAGTTCAACACGCTGCTGGCCGCCGCCGACGACCTGATGCTCTTCAAGTACATCGTGAAGAACGTCGCCTGGCGCAACGGCAAGACCGCGACCTTCATGCCCAAGCCGATCTTCGGTGACAACGGCTCCGGCATGCACGTCCACCAGTCCCTGTGGCAGGGCGGCGAGCCCCTCTTCTACGACGAGCAGGGCTACGCGGGCCTCTCGGACACCGCCCGCTACTACATCGGCGGCATCCTCAAGCACGCCCCCTCGCTCCTCGCCTTCACGAACCCGACGGTGAACTCCTACCACCGCCTGGTCCCCGGCTTCGAGGCCCCGGTCAACCTGGTCTACTCGCAGCGCAACCGCTCCGCGGCCATGCGCATCCCGATCACGGGCTCCAACCCCAAGGCCAAGCGCGTCGAGTTCCGCGCTCCGGACCCGTCCTCGAACCCGTACCTCGCCTTCTCCGCCCTCCTCCTGGCGGGCCTGGACGGCGTCAAGAACAAGATCGAGCCGGCCGAGCCGATCGACAAGGACCTCTACGAGCTCGCCCCCGAGGAGCACGCGGGCGTCCCCCAGGTCCCGACCTCCCTCCCGGCCGTCCTCGACGCCCTGGAAGAGGACAACGAGTACCTCCAGCAGGGCGGCGTCTTCACCGCCGACCTGATCGAGACCTGGATCGACTACAAGCGCACCAACGAAATCGCCCCGATCCAGCTGCGGCCGCACCCGCACGAGTTCGAGCTTTACTACGACATCTAAGATCCCCCAAGATCTGCCAAAAGGGCCGCCACCCCCGCGGGTGGCGGCCCTTTCGTGTGCGTGGGGCAGGGTCAGTGGGCGCTCCCCGGGTCGTGCAGCGGGAGGGGTGGGCCCGGGAGGCCTGGGGGCGTTGAGGTGGTCGGTCGGATCAGGAGGGTGGTGGCCAGGGCGGCGAGGAGGGTGAGGCCGGCGGACCACCACAGGGCGTCGGTGTAGCCGGCCACCGTGGCCGTGGTGATCGTCTCCGCCAGTTGTGGCGGGGCCGCTTGCGGGCTGATGACGTGGCCGCTGCGGGCCGCGGCGGCGAGGGACGGCGGGAGCCCGGGGGCGGCGGCCATCCGGGCCGCGATGCCCGCGGTGAGGACGCTGCTGAAGACCGCCGTGCCGAGCGCCGCGCCCGCCTCGTCGGTCGTGCCGGTCACTGCCGCGCCGCCGCCGGAGTCCTGGGCGGCGATGCCGGCCGTGGCGAGGGAGTAGAGCGGCATCAGGGCCATGCCGAGGCCGAAGCCGGCGAGGACCATGCCGGGCAGGACCACGGCGGTGTAGTCGCTGTCGGGCTCCAGGCGGGTCAGGAGGAGCAGGCCGCACGCGGTGAGCAGGAGGCCCGGCGCGATCAGGTTGCGCGCCGGTACGCGGTGCAGCAGGCGGGCGGAGACCTGGGTGGCGCCGATGAGGATCGCGGCCACCATGGGGAGGAGCGCCGTGGTGGTGGCGATCGGGGAGTAGCCGCGGACGTTCTCCAGGTACGTCATCAGGGTCGGGAAGAGGGCGAGCGTCCCCGCGCCGGTCAGGAACAGGGTGAGGAAGGAGCCGAGGCGGCCCGGGTCCTGGTTGGCGTACGGCGGCAGGAGGGCGTCGGGCGTCCTGCTCTGCCACAGGAAGAAGGCCAGGAGCAGGACGGCGCCGACCGCGAGCAGGGCCAGCACCAGGAGGTCGGTCCAGCCGCGCGGGCCGGTTTGCTGGAAGCCGTAGACGAGGCAGAGCAAGCCGCCGGAGCCGAGCAGCAGGCCCGGCGCGTCGAGGCGGCGACGGGTGCGGAGCGGGCGGTCGTGCACCAGGGTGGCCGCACCGATCACGGCGATCAGGGCGAGGGGGACGTCGGCGAACAGGCACCAGCGCCAGTCCAGGGTGTCGATCAGCCATCGGCCGGTGAACAGACCCATGGTCGAGCCGCCGGCGACGATCGTGGCGTAGACCCCGAAGGCCCTGCCCCGTGCCTTCGGGTCGGGGAAGTTGGCCGCCACCAGGGCCAGTACGGCCGGCGACAGCAGTGCGGCGAAGGCACCCTGGAGGACGCGGGCGCAGACCAGCGCGCCGGCCGTGGGGGCCAGCCCGCCGAACGCGGCGGCCGCCGCGTAGCCGGCCAGCCCGATGAGCAGCAGCCGTTTGCGGCCGACCAGGTCCGCGAGGTGCCCGCCGAGCAGCAGCAGCCCGGCGAAGGCCAGGTCGTAGCCGGTGAACAGGAGGTTCAGGCTGTCGGCGGGCAGGTGCAGAGCGGCCATGACGGACGGCACCGCCATGTGCAGGGACGTCGCGTCGAGCAGCACGAACAGCTGCACCAGGGCGACCACCGCCAGGCCCCACCAGCGTCTGGGGTGCGGTGGCGCGGAATCCCGGAGGTCCGGCGGGGGCCCGGCGTACGGGGCCGGGCCCGGGGGCGGTCCGAAGCCCTGCGGGGGGGACGAGCTGTGCCGGGGCCGTGGGCGAGTACGCGGGCACCGGGGGTACCGACGGCTGCGGCGGGCCGGCCGGAGGGCGCGGGTCCGCGGGCGCGGCGCCGGGTGTGCCCATGACCGTCTCCGGGGCGTAGTCCAGCAACCGGGCCGCATGGCGGCCGAGTTGGGCCAGCACCGCGCCCGGCAGCCACTCCCCGTCCGCGTCCGGCTCCGCGCGGGCCGCGACCTGCTGGAGGGCGGGCCGCTTGGCCGGGTCCTTGTCGAGGCACTCGCGTACGAGGTCGAGCAGCGGCTCCGGTACGCCGGTCAGGTCCGGCTCCTCCTCGGCGATCCGGAAGAGGTGGGCGTTCAGCCCGGTCTCCGTGGCGCCGAAGAGCAGGCGTCCGGTGGCGGCGTAGACGAGGACGGCGCCCAGGCAGAACACGTCGCTGGCGGGGGTGAGTTCGAGGCCGCGGACCTGCTCGGGCGACATGAAGCCGGGGGATCCGATCAGCATGCCGGTGCGGGTGTGCAGGCTGTCCCCGGCGAGGGTGTCCATGGCCCGCGCGATACCGAAGTCGATCACGCGCGGCCCGTCCACCGTCACCAGCACGTTGGACGGCTTGAGGTCCCGGTGGATCAGGCCCGCCTCGTGCACCGCCTGCAGGGCGAGGGCGAGGCGGTTGGCCAGCACCCTGACGGAGTTCTCGGGCAGCGGCCCGTAGTCGTCCGCCACCACGGTGGTCAGGTCGGGCCCCGGGATGTACTGGGTCGCCACCCAGGGCACCGCGGCCTCGGTGTCGGCGTCGAGCACGTCCGCCGTCCAGGCGCCGCCCACCCGCCGGGCCGCCGCCACCTCGCGGGCGAAGCGCCTGCGGAACTCCGGGTGCTGTGCGTGCTCGTCCTGGACGACCTTGACCGCGACGGTCCGCCCGGCCTCGGAACGGCCCAGATACACCAGGCCCATACCGCCGGCGCCCAGGCGGGCGATCAGGCGGTACGGGCCTATGTGCGTCGGGTCCGATGAGATCAACTGGTCCACGGGGGCAAGGTAATCCACGGTGCGCACGCCGGTACGGGATTCCACATTTCCTCCTCCCTTCCCGGGCACGGGGCCGTGTGGCCGGGGGCCCGGCCCCGGGGCAGACTGGGGATATGCCTGAATTGCCGGAGGTCGAGGCGCTGCGGGGGTTCCTGGAGGAGCGGCTGGCGGGGCGGGCGGTGGGCCGGGCGCAGCTGGTGTCGGTGGCCGCGTTGAAGACCTACGACCCGCCGCTGGGTGCGGTGGAGGGGCAGGATTTCCAGGGCGTGGCCCGGTACGGCAAGTTCCTCGCGCTCCGGACCGGGGAGCTCTTCCTCGTGCTGCATCTGGGGCGGGCGGGGTGGATGCGGTGGAGCGAGCGGCTGCCGGCGGCCCCGCCGCGGCCGGGGAAGGGGCCGTTGGCGCTGCGGGTGCGGCTCCGGGAGCCCGAGGGGTCGGGGTTCGACGTGACGGAGGCCGGCAGTCAGAAGCACCTCGCGCTGTACGTCGTGCGGGATCCGCAGGAGGTGCCCGGGATCGCGCGGCTCGGACGCGATCCGCTGGGTGACGGCTTCACGGCGGCGGCCTTCGCCGGGCTGCTCGCGGGCGAACGGCGGCAGATCAAGGGCGTGTTGCGGGACCAGGGCGTGCTGGCCGGGATCGGCAACGCCTATTCGGACGAGATCCTGCACGCGGCGCGGATGTCGCCGTTCAAGCTCGCCGCGGCGCTGTCCGAGGAGGAGGTGGCGCGGCTGTACGCGGCGGTCGGGACGACGCTGGGCGAGGCGGTCGCGCGGGCCCGGGGGCTGGCGCCGGAGGACCTCAAGGCGGAGAAGCGGACGGGGATGCGGGTGCACGGGCGGACGGGGCAGCCCTGTCCGGTCTGCGGGGACACCGTCCGGGAGGTGTCGTTCAGCGACTCGTCGTTGCAGTACTGCCCCACCTGCCAGACCGGGGGCAAGCCCCTCGCCGACCGGCGGTTGTCGCGGTTGTTGAAGTAACCGGCGCCGGCGACCCCGCCCCCGCCGCCGGGCAGCCGGCGGCGGGGCGGGGGCGGCGTCAGGGCGTGGGACGGTCGGTGGCCAGCAGCTCCCGCAGCTCCTGTACCGCCTCGCGGAGGTGGTCGGCGAAGGCGTGCATCGGGGCGGCCACGGGGCGGGGGGTGGAGAGGTAGAGGTGGAAGCGGTCGGGGAGGAGGACGTAGGCGACGCCGATGCAGCGGGGGCTGGTGGAGCCGAAGCCGAAGTACTGGATGTGGGTGGAGGGGGCGGAGCTGGTGCTGAGGTAGTCGTCGCGCATGATCAGCCAGCCGGGGGTGCGGTAGAGCGCGGGCTGTTCGGTGATGCCGAGGTCGTCGCCGCGGCGGCGCTGGATCAGTTCGAGTTCCCAGAGGTGCTGCTCCGGGGCGTCGCCGGCCTGGCATTCCTTGGCGCGGGTGACGTGGGCGCGGGCCGCGGTGTGGAGGGCGGTGCGGCGGGTGGCGGGGTCGGTCGCCGGGTCCTGCAGGGTGGCGACGAAGTCCACGATCTCCGGGGTGACCACGCGCATGGCCTCGGTGCGGCCGCGGCGCCACTGGCGGGTGGCGATCGACTCGTAGGTGGCGCCCAGGTGCCCCTTGGCGCGCTGGTGGGCCAGTTGGTAGGCGAGCTGGACGAAGGCGTCCGGGGAGACGCCCAGGGACTTGGCGGTGTTGGCGCCGAAGTCGTCGAAGGAGACGGTCCGGGTGGCGGTGTCGGCGCCGTACCGGGCGAAGGCGGTGGCGGCGGTGCGTACCCGGTC
This sequence comes from Streptomyces bugieae, assembly GCF_036352915.1. Lineage (NCBI taxonomy): Bacteria > Bacillati > Actinomycetota > Actinomycetes > Kitasatosporales > Streptomycetaceae > Streptomyces > Streptomyces bugieae. The sequence goes on along the minus strand of NZ_JAZBJP010000035.1, from coordinate 5,174 downwards.
GCGGAGGGCGTCGTCGAGGTGGAAGGTGAGGGGGTGCGGGGTGGGGGCGCCTTGGGGACGCGCCCCGGAGAGACGGGAGTGGTCCTCCGGCGGGGTGGCGAGCAGGGTGTCGACGAAGCTGAGGATGGTGGTGCCGTCCAGTCCGCAGTGTTCGACGTTGATGCCGGCGCGGCCGTCGGCGAAGACGATGAAGGAGACGGCCTTGTCGAACCAGCGGTTGCCGCGGTCGCCGTAGAGGAGTTCGTCGCAGGCCGTCTGGGTGTCCGCGGGGGCGAAGTCCTCCAGACAGAGGCAGAAGAGGGCGGTTTCGACGGTGTCGAGGGCCGCCGCGTTGTCGGGGTGCAGGGCCTGGAGGGACGCGCGGGCGGCGGCCCATTCGGCGCGGGCCATGGTGGTCAGGTGGCCGACCGGGGCGTCCGGCTCCGCGCCGGGGTCGGCCTTGAGGACGGCCTGCAGACCTTCCTTCAGGTCGTCGAGGGTGTGCGGGGTGCCGTCGGGGCCGAGGACGTCGAGGGTGTACATGCGGCCCTGGGAGAAGACCACGATGTGGCGGGCGTCGGACGGGCCGGGCCACTCGTCCGTGTAAGGGGCGCGGACGGTGTCCTGTTCCGTGCCGGGGATGCGGGTGGTGGAGAACAGGAACTTGTTCTGTTCCATGCTCTGCGGGCGGCCCCGCTGGAGCACCGGGGGAAGGGCCTCCCGGTCCAGTTGGTGCTTGTAGTGGAGGGCGCCCGCGATGAGGCCGGCGGCCCGGTCCAGCTGTGACTGCCCGGTGTCCTGGAAGAGGAAGAAGAAGTTGGCGTTGAGGGCGATGCGGTCGCGGCGGCCGAGGTAGCGGTACGGCCAGAAGGTGTCGAGCCAGCTGTGCACGCCCTCGGTGGCGTCGTACTCCGCCAGGGCCGCGTGCAGCACCCGGCCGGGGCCGCCGGGCCGGAGGAAGGCGGCCACCTCGGCCTCGGTCTCGGCGAGTTGGCCGGGGGTCAGCAGGGGCCGGCACCAGGCGAGGAACCGCTCGCAGCTCTCCTCCAGGGAGGGCAGCGGTACCCGCGGGAGGGTGTCCTCCAGGGCGAAGGTGGGGGTGGTGGCGGTGCCCTGGCCGGTGGGCGGGAGGGCGGTGCCGTGGCTGTCGGTCACGTGTACGGTCCCCTGACTGTTGGTCACGTGCGTTCTCGTTTCGGTGTGCGGGGTGCGGTGTGTGGCGTACGGGGTGTGGGGCTAGTCCAGCAGCTGGTCGCCGCGTATCGCGCGGCCCTCGGCGGCCAGGTGTGCCGGATCGACCCGGCCGAAGAGCTGGCGGGTGCGGGCGACGCTGCCGATGACGCCGGGGCGCTCGCTGTACGCGAAGATCGCCGAGTGGCGTGCGGTCGCGCCCCGCACCGGGCTGACCCGGTGCAGCGAGTAGCGGCCCTTGAACAGCTGCAGGTCACCGGGGCGGAGCGGAAGGCGGTGGATCAGCCGCTCGCCCCGGCCCTCCAGGACGTCGCGGACGTCGTCGAAGTGCTCGTCCCGCGCGGACCGGATGTTCGGGCAGTACTCGAAGTCGCCGCCGGCCCCGGCCTGCTGGGTGAGCATGCTGACGGTGAACTCGTTGGTGTCGAAGTGCCAGGGGTGCTCCTTGCCCGGTTCGACGACGTTCAGGACGAGCGCGGAGTACGGGTCGGCGAGCTCGTACAGCCGGGGCAGGCGGAAGCACCGGGCGACGAAGCGCTGGAAGGCGGGGTGCGCGTAGAGCCGGCTGATCAGGGCATCGGCCGGGATGCGGTCCCGCGCGACGAACGCGTTGCCGCGCTCGAAGACCCTGCTCCCGGGGTGGCCGGGCGGCAGGTCCCGGTCGACCGCGATGTTGTAGACGTTGACCGATTCGACGTCGAAGTGCGCGCGGGGCGCGATCTCGGCGCATTCGGTCCGGAGGAGCGCGCGCCGGTCGGGGTGGAGGAAGTCCGGCAGGACGGTGCAGCCGAGGGTGTCCAGCTCCTGCCGGGCCCGGGACACGACGGCCCGCGCCTCGGGGCCGTCGGGGTCCGCCAGGGGGTAGCGGCCGGTGTCGACCACCTCGTCGAGGGTCGTGGTGCGTGCGGTGGTGGGGGCGGGGTCGTGCGCGGTGCCGATGCTGTTCACGGTGCTCATGCGTTCCTCTCCGCGGGCGTGGCGACGCCTGCGGGCACCGGGGTGCGGCAGGCGTCCACGTCATGGCGCGTCATTGCACGTCTTTGCACGTTGCTGCACGTTTTTGCAGGTCAACTCCCTCGCCGCTGAGGCGAGTTGGCGGGGGAGCCGAGAAGAGTTGACGTTGTCACAAATTCCGGGGCGTTGTCTGTGACACGACGCACGGTGGGGACATCGTCACGCATTCGGTACGGCCGGCGGCGCGGGAGGACGGGCGGGCCGGCACCGCGCCGCCCGCGTCGCCTCCCTCACAGTTTTTGCAACTTGTTGCATAACAGCCTCCGCCTGGTCTAGAACCGGTGTCAGACCACCCCGTCCGAGGAGGCCCCGTGAGCCCGAAGAACCCGTATCCGCATCTGCTGAGCCCGCTCGACCTCGGGTTCACCACGCTTCCCAACCGGGTGCTGATGGGGTCGATGCACATCGGCCTGGAGGAGGCGGAGAACGGCTTCGCGCGGATGGCCGCGTTCTACGCGGAGCGGGCGCGCGGCGGGGTCGGGCTGATGGTCACCGGCGGCATCGCACCGAACGACGCCGGCCGGCCGTACGAGGGCGGGGCCAAGCTGACCACCGAGGAGGAGGCGGCGCAGCACCGGACCGTGACCGAGGCGGTGCACGCCGCGGGCGGGCGGATCGCGATGCAGATCCTGCACTTCGGGCGGTACGCGTACCACCAGGACCTGGTCGCGCCGAGTGCGATCCAGGCGCCGATCAGCCCGTTCACCCCGCACGCGCTCACCGACGACGAGGTGGAGCAGACCGTCGAGGACTACGTCCGGGCGGCGGAACTGGCCAGGTCGGCGGGGTACGACGGGGTCGAGATCATGGGCTCGGAAGGGTACTTGATCAACGAGTTCGTGGTCGGCGCGACCAATCACCGCACGGACCGGTGGGGCGGCTCGTACGAGAACCGGATGCGGTTCCCGGTGGAGATCGTGCGGCGGACCCGGGAGCGGGTCGGGCCGGACTTCATCCTGATCTACCGGCTGTCGATGCTGGACCTGGTGCCGGGCGGCTCGACGCTGGAGGAGGTCGTCACGCTCGCCAAGGAGATCGAGGCGGCGGGCGCGACGATCATCAACACCGGCATCGGGTGGCACGAGGCCCGTATCCCGACCATCGCGACGTCGGTGCCGCGCGGGGCGTACACCTGGGTGACCAAGCGGCTGATGGGTGCGGTCTCGGTGCCGCTGGTGACCAGCAACCGGATCAACACCCCCGAGGTCGCCGAGGAGTTGCTCGCCGACGGGCGGGCCGACATGGTGTCGCTGGCCCGGCCCTTCCTCGCCGACCCGGACTTCGTGGCGAAGGCCGCGGACGGGCGCGCCGCGGAGATCAACACCTGCATCGGCTGCAACCAGGCCTGCCTCGACCACACGTTCAGCGGCAAGATCACCTCCTGCCTGGTGAACCCGCGGGCCTGCCACGAGACCGAGCTGGTGCTCGCGCCGACCCGGCGCAGCAAGCGGCTCGCGGTGGTCGGGGCCGGGCCGGCCGGGCTCGCCTGCGCGGTGTCGGCCGCCGAGCGCGGGCACCAGGTCACGCTGTTCGAGGCCGCGGGCGAGATCGGCGGGCAGCTGAACATCGCCAAGCGGGTGCCGGGCAAGGAGGAGTTCGAGGAGACGCTGCGGTACTTCCGTGAGCAGCTGGCGCTGCGCGGGGTGGACGTCCGGCTGAACACCGCGGTGACCGCGGCCGACCTCGGGGCGTACGACGAGGTGGTGGTCGCCACCGGTGTCACCCCGCGGATCCCGGAGATCGACGGGATCGGCCACCCGAGCGTGGTCAGCTACCTCGACGTGCTGCGGCACGGCGCGGAGGTGGGCGCGCGGGTCGCGGTCATCGGGGCGGGCGGCATCGGCTTCGACGTCGCGGAGTTCCTGACCGACGCCGGTGACGGGGCGAGCCAGGACGCGGAGACGTACTTCCGGGGCTGGGGCGTGGACACCGGGTACGGCGACCGCGGCGGGCTGCGGGCGCCCGAGCGGCCCGCGCCGCCGCGCCAGGTGCACCTGCTGCAGCGCAAGACGTCCAAGGTGGGCGCGGGGCTGGGCAAGACGACCGGGTGGATCCACCGTACGGAGCTGCGGCACCGGGGCGTGACCATGGTTCCCGGGGTGACGTACGAGCGGATCGACGACGCGGGGCTGCACGTCACGGTCGACGGCGAGGCCCGCACGCTGGCCGTGGACACCGTGGTGCTGTGCACCGGGCAGGAGCCGCGCCGGGACCTGTACGAGGAGCTGCGGGCGGAGGGCCGGGCGGTGCATCTGATCGGCGGTGCGGACGTCGCCGCCGAGCTGGACGCCAAGCGCGCCATCAAGCAGGGGACGGAGCTGGCGGCGGCGCTCTGAGCCGCGGCCGGGCACCCGGAACGGCGCCCGGTCTGCCAAGGGCCTGCCCGACGGGCAGGCCCTTAGGATTCCCCCATGTCCCTCCCCCACGCGATCCTCACCGCCCTGCTGGAGAAGCCGTCGTCGGGGCTGGAGCTGACCCGGAGGTTCGACCGGTCGATCGGGTACTTCTGGCCGGCCACGCATCAGCAGATCTACCGGGAGCTGGGGAAGCTGGAGCAGGCCGGGTTCATCCGGGCGCTGCCGTCGGCACAGCCGTCGCGCGGGCAGAAGAAGGAGTTCGAGGTGCTGCCGGCGGGGCGCGCGGAGCTGACCGCGTGGGCGTCCGGCGAGCAGGACACCAAGCCGGTGCGCAATGCGCTGGTGCTGCGGCTGCGGGCGGCGGCGGTCGTCGGGCGGGCCGGGCTGGACGCCGAGCTGCGGCGTCATCTGGCCCTGCACGAACGGCAGTTGGCGGAGTACGAGGAGATCGAGGAGCGCGACTTCGGGGCGGTGGCCGGCCCGGAGGACCGGCTGCGGCGGCTCGTGCTGCGGGCCGGGGTCGGGCTGGAGACCTTCTGGGTGCAGTGGCTCCAGGAGGCGCTGGCCGAGGTCGAGGACATGGAAGCGGGCGGGGGGGCCCGGGGGGGGTGGGGGGGGGGGGGGGGGGGGGGG
>NZ_JAZBJP010000034.1:0-87006 GCF_036352915.1 Streptomyces bugieae | reverse complement strand
TCACGGGAGGGGACGGGCCGGAGGGGCCGGTTGTGTGGACGTAAAGCGTCAGCAGTCCACACAACCGGCCCCGGAGGCCCGTCACCGCACCCAACAACCACCCAGCCCGCCGCAGGCGCAACGGCGAGCAAGACCCGCGGCGGGAGAGACGGGTACGTGGGAGGCGCCGCAAAGCGCAGCGCCCCGCGGCGGGACAGCCAGGTACGTGGGCGGCAAAAGCCACGCGCAACGTCACGCGTGGTTCTGTCGGGCGATCGCCTTATGGTGGCGGACCACTTCATCGATGATGAAGTTGAGGAACTTCTCCGCGAACGCCGGGTCCAGCCGGGCGTCCTCGGCCAGGCGGCGCAGGCGCTCGATCTGGGCCGCCTCGCGGGCCGGGTCGGCGGGCGGCAGGCTGTGCCGGGCCTTGAGTTCGCCGACCTGCTGGGTGCACTTGAAGCGCTCGGCGAGCAGATGCACCAGCGCGGCGTCGAGGTTGTCGATGCTGCCGCGCAGATAGCGCAGTTGCTCACGGGCTGCCTGGTCGGCGACGCTGGCCGCTTCGCCGGCCGCCGGTGTCCCTTCGCTCATGTGCCTCTCGCCATCGTCGGTACTTCGCTGGTGATCGGATGCAGATTACCCGGCCGAGGGGCGCCGGCCGGGTACGGTCTCGCGGATCGGACCACCCGGGACGTGGTCGGTCGCCGCCAGGCGTCCGTGCGTTCACGGCCGGGGTGCGTCGTGCAGGACAATGAGGTCGTGAAGCGCTTCGACCACCAGCACATACCGAACCGGGACTGAGGACGACATGGGACGAGTCACGGAGCGACGCAAGGTCATCCGCATCCGGGACGGGGCGGTCTCCACCCGTCCGGACACGCTCGTCGCCGAGGAACCCCTGGAGATCCGGCTGAACGGGAAGCCGCTGGCGATCACCATGCGCACCCCGGGCGACGACTTCGCGCTGGCGGCGGGATTCCTGGTCAGCGAGGGGGTGCTGGGCGGCGCCGGCGATCTGCAGAACATCCTGTACTGCGCGGGCGCCACGGCGGACGGCGCGAACACGTACAACGTGGTGGACGTGAAGACCGCGCCGGGCGTGATCCTCCCCGACATCACCCTTGAGCGGAACGTCTACACGACCTCGTCCTGCGGACTGTGCGGCAAGGCGAGTCTGGACGCGGTGCGTACGACGGCCCGCTGGCCGATCGACGACGCCCCGCCGCTACGGCTGGCGCCGGAGCTGCTGGCCGGACTTCCCGACCGGCTGCGGGCGGCCCAGCGGGTCTTCGACCGGACCGGGGGGCTGCATGCGGCGGCCCTGTTCAGCGAGGACGGCGAGCTGCTCGACATACGGGAGGACGTGGGGCGGCACAACGCCGTCGACAAGCTGATCGGCCGGGCGCTGCAGAACGGGCAACTGCCGCTCTCCCGGGCGGTTCTGCTGGTTTCGGGCCGGGCGTCGTTCGAGCTGGCGCAGAAGGCCGTGATGGCGGGGATTCCGGTGCTGGCCGCGGTCTCGGCGCCCTCGTCGCTGGCCGTGGACCTGGCGGCCGAGACGGGTCTGACCCTGGTGGGCTTTCTGCGGGGTGCGTCGATGAACGTGTACGCGGGTGAGCACCGCCTCGCGCTGCCGGCGACGGCCGCGACGGGCTGAGGCCGGTCACCGGTCCGGCGCGGCGATCTTGCCGAGCAGGGTGATCAGCTGGGCGCGTTCGTCGGGGGTCAGGGACGCGGTGAGTTCCGCGTTGGCCTGATCGCCGAGCTGCTGGGTGCGGCGGAGCCGCTGTCTGCCGGTGGTGGAGATCTCGACGGCGTTCTTGCGCCGGTCCTTGGGGTCGGGGGTGCGGGTGACCAGTCCGTCCCTCTGCAGGTCGTTGACCAGCGTGACCATGTCCTTGGGGTCGATGCCGACGGTCCGGCCGAGTTCCGCCTGGGAGACCGGGCCGAGCTCGTCGACCGCCGACAGGACGGCGTGGTGCATCATCCGCATGCCCTCGGTGGCGAGGGCGTCGGCGACCAGGCGGTGGCCGCGGGCCGCGGCGCGGCCGAGCAGCCAGCTGGGGAGGGCGCGGATACGGCTGGGGGCGTACGGGGTGTCGTCGGACATGGGACCACCGTAGCGAATTCCGTGGGGAGCACCAACGAAAAAACGTTGGCACCCCCCACGGTTTGTGGTTATCGTTGGGGCACCCAATGAAACCGGCCGGCGCTCGTCGGCCGACTCTCCTGGAGGTGCCGGCCCATGCGCCGAGTCCGATTCCATTCCTACGGCGGTCCCGAGGTCCTGCGCGTCGAGGAGGCCGAGGCGCCGGTGCCCGGTCCCGGTGAACTCCTGGTCCGCACCGAGGCGATCGGCGTCACGCTGCCGTGCGTGCGGCGGGTGCGCGGCGACGGCAAGGGCGGCGGCGATCCGCTGCCCTCGATGCCCGGCGGGGAGATCGCCGGCGAGGTCGTCGCGCTCGGTCCGGACGTCACCGGCTTCGCCGTGGGCGACCGCGTCACCTCGGTCACCCTCACCGGCTCGTACACCGAACTCGCCCTGGCGCCCGCCTTCCTGGCGAGCCGGATACCGGACGGGGCGAGCGCGGTGGAGGCGGTGGCGCTGGTGCGCAGCGGGCATGTCGCGCTCGCCGCACTGAGCACCGCGAACCCGCAGGGCGCCGAGTCGGTGCTGATCACCGGTGCGGCCAGCGGCACCGGGCACCTCGCGGTCCAACTGGCCAAGTTGCAGGGGGTGCCGCGCGTGGTGGCCGCCGTCAGTTCGGCCGCCAAGGCGGAGTTCCTGTACGGCCTGGGCGCCGACGAGGTGGTGACGTACGACCAGGAGTCCTGGGGCGAACCGGTGGACGTGGTGCTGGACGGCGTGGGCGGTGAGGTGCTGCCGTGGGCGCTGGCCGCGGTGGCCGAGGGCGGCCGGCTGGTCTTCTTCAACTCCGGTGGCGGGACGATCCCGGCGTACGAGCTGCTGGCCGGTTCCAGGACCGTCATCGGGCTGACCATGCGCCGGTTCACCACCGTCCACCGGGAGCGGTACGAGGCCCACCGCGAGCAGCTGTGGGAACTGGCCGGTTCCGGGCGGCTGCGGGCCGTGGTCCATGCCGAACTCCCGCTGGCGGACGCCGCGAAGGCGCACGAGATCATCGAGGGCCGGACCAACCTCGGCAAGGTCGTGCTGCGGCCGTGAGCACCGGCGACCGGCGAGCTCGCAGGCCGGGAGGGCGGCGGATGCACGGCCCGGAGGGCGGGGCGGAGAGCGGGGCAGGTGCGGCCGGGCGGGTGAATTCCGGCTGGGGCAGGGAGAACCGTCGCACGCTCCTTGTCGCGGTCCGCACGCGGCAGTAGCTTCCGTCAGGGATGCACATAGGACGTGGGATGTCCTGATGACCCGACCGCCGATCCCTCGAAGGGCAGGCCGGACCATGACGTCAGTTCTCCGCGCACACCCCAGCCCCCGCCGCAGATCCAGGCGCCGCCGCGCCGCCCTCCTGCTCTCCGCGCTGACCGCCGCGGCCCTCTCCCTCCTGCCGAACTCCCCCGCCCAGGCCGCGCCTGACGCGGCGTCGGACGCGCCCGGTTCCGCCGTGGCAGCGCCGCCGGCCGGCGGCTTCGAACAGCAGGTCCTCTTCAAGGCCGCCCAGGAACAGGGCTACTTCTGCTTCCGGATACCGGCCGTGGTCAGGTCCACCCACGGCACCCTGCTCGCCTTCGCCGAGGGCCGGCGGCACGACTGCGGCGACTCCGGCGACATCGACCTCGTCCTCAAACGCTCCACCGACGGCGGCCGCACCTGGGGCCCGCTCCAGGTCGTCAACCGCGGCGGCGGCGACACCCACGGCAACCCGGCGCCCGTCGTGGACCGCCGTACCGGCCGCATCGTCCTCGCCGAGACGTACAACAAGGGCCGTACCGACGGCCTCAGCTGCGACGTGCCGTGCGATCGCACCCCGCACCTCCAGTACAGCGACGACGACGGCGCCACCTGGTCCGCGCCGCGTGATCTGACGTCCGACATCCGACCTGCGCAGTGGAATTCCTGGTACGCCACCGGCCCCGTGCACGGCATCCAGCTCACCCGCGGGCGGCACGCGGGCCGGCTGGTCTTCGGCATCAACGCCGAGAGCTACGCGGGCAACCGGGTCACCGCCAACCACGCCGCCCTGGTCCACAGCGACGACGACGGGGACACCTGGAAGGTCGGCGCGCTCGACACCTGGCCGATCGCCGCGGACGGCACCTTCCGGCAGAAGCCCTCGGAGATGACGCTGCTGGAACGCTCCGACGGCGCGATCTACGTCAACGGCCGCGAACAGGACGGCACGGACCTGGGACATCGGACGTGGGCGGTCAGCCGCGACGGCGGCGACTCCTTCGCCGCCCCGTTCCGCGCCCTCCCCGACCTCTACACGCCGATGGTGCAGGCCTCCGCGCTGCGCCTGCCGCACTCGTCCGCCGCCGGCGGCCGCAGCCGCACCCTCTTCGCCGCGCCCGCCGACCCCGACCGCCGCCGGACCATGACCATCCGCTCCTCCTGGGACGAGGGCCGCACCTGGGAGGGCGTCGACCGGGGTGCCCGGGTCACCACCGACTGGTCCGGCTACTCGGACCTGGTCGCCGCCTCCCCCGACGTCACCGGCCTGATGTACGAGGGCGGCCGGGTCGACGCCCGGGACGAGATCCGCTTCGTCCGCTTCACCGAGGAGTGGCTCGGCCCGCGCCGCGGCCCCGACCCGACGACCCGCGACACCGCCCCCGGCGCCCGGCCCGCGCTCGTCCTCGGCGGTCCGCGGCGCACCGACGGCCGGTTCGGCGGGGCGCTCGACTTCGACGGCAAGGACGACGCCGTACGCCTGCCGTTCCGCACCTCCCTCCCGCTGGGCACGCACGACTTCACCTGCAGCCTGTGGTTCCGCTACGAGGCCGGGACCGGGGAGCAGCCGCTGCTGTGGATGGGCGGCGTGGGCACCAGGGCGCCCCAGGTCGCGCTGGAGGGCGATCCGGCGAACGGCAGGATCGTCGCCCGGCTCACCGCCGTCGACGGCGCCCAGCCGGCCGCCACCGCCCAGGCCCTCACCAACGATGCCTACAACGACGGCGACTGGCACCATCTGGCGCTGCGCCGCACCGGCGGCCGCCTGCTGCTCACCGTCGACGGCACCGAGACCACCGTCGTCCCCGACGTCCCGGGGTCGGTCAGCCGTGGTTCGGTCTTCGGCGTCCACCTCGGCCAGAAGCCGGACGCCCGCGCGCAGTTCACCGGCGCGCTGGACGAGGTGCGGGTCTACCGCCGGGCGCTGACCGACGCGGAGCTGTCCGGCGTCCGCGAGGACGACGCCTCGGTGCCCGCGCCGCTGGTGCTGGGGCTGTCGTTGGACCGGGTGACCGGGCCGGGCAGGTAACTGCCGCCCTCGGCCGCCGCGGCGGGATCGCCCTCCCGCCGCGGCTCCGGTTCCGGTTCCGCGCCCCACCGCCGGGCCACCACCGCACACACCATCAGCTGCATCTGGTGGAAGAGCATCAGCGGCAGCACCGCCAGGCCGGCCTGGGCGCCGAACAGCACGCTGGCCATCGGCAGACCGGCCGCCAGGCTCTTCTTGGACCCGGCGAAGGTGATCGCGATCCGGTCCGCGCGGCCGAAGCCGAGCCGGCGCGCGCCGTACGACGTCCCGGTCAGCATCACCGCGAGCAGCACGGCCTCCACGCCCAGCAGGCACAGCAGCCGCAGCGGCGAGACCTGGTGCCAGATGCCCTGGACCATCCCGGTGCTGAAGGCGCTGTAGACGACGAGGAGTATCGAGCCGCGGTCCACGTAGCCGAGGGCCTTCTTGCGGCGGGTGAGGAACGGCCCGATCCAGCGGCGCAGCAGCTGCCCGGCCAGGAACGGGAGCAGCAGCTGGCAGACGATCGAGACCAGCGAGCCGGCCGAGAACCCGCCGCCGTCCCCGTGCAGCACCAGCCCGGCGAGCAGCGGGGTGACGACGATGCCGACGAGGCTGGAGAAGGAGCCGGCGCAGATCGCGGCCGCGACGTTGCCGCGGGCGAGGGAGGTGAAGGCGATCGACGACTGGACCGTCGAGGGGACCAGGCACAGGAACAGCAGCCCGGTGTAGAGGGCGGGCGGCAGGACGTACGGGACGAGCCCGCGGGCGGCCAGGCCGAGCACCGGGAAGACGGCGAAGGTGCAGGCCAGGACGGTCAGGTGGAGCCGCCAGTGACGCAGGCCGGCCATCGCCTCGCGGGTGGAGAGCCGGGCGCCGTAGAGGAAGAAGAGGAGCCCGACGGCTCCGGTGGAGGCGCCGTCGGCGACCGTGGCGGCCGGTCCGCGGGCGGGCAGCAGTGCGGCCAGGGCGACGGTGCCGACCAGCGCCAGGATGTAACCGTCCACGGGCAGCCACGAGGGCGGCTTGGGCAAAGGGCGGCGCATGGTCTCTCTTCGGTGGTCCGGCGGCTGGCGGGCGGTGCGGGGCGGACGGTGCCCCGTCCAGGGTGCCGGGCAGTGCGGCGATCGGGAAGCCCTCTTACCGTGGTCACTGTCATCATGGATCGCGATGGGGCTCGGATTGCGATGGGCCCGGTGGCCCGATGGTGTGCGGGTCCCTGATCCCCGGGCGCCGGCCGCCCCCGTCCCCTGGAGGCGTCATGTTCGAGCCCATGCAGCTGCGCACCTTCCTGGCGGTGGCGCAGACGCTCAGCTTCACGCAGGCCGCGCAGCGGATCGGACTGCGGCAGTCCACCGCGAGCCAGCACGTGCGGAAGCTGGAGGAGGCGGCCGGGCGGCGGCTGTTCGTCCGGGACACCCACGGCGTGGAGCTGACCGAGGACGGCGAGGCGATGCTCGGGTTCGCGCGCACGATCCTGGAGGCGAACGAGCGGGCCGCGAGCTTCTTCGCGGGGACCCGGCTGCGCGGGCGGCTGCGGTTCGGCGCGTCCGAGGACTTCGTGCTGACCCGGCTGCCGGAGGTCCTCGAAGGGTTCCGGCGGGACCACCCCGAGGTCGATCTGGAGCTGACCGTGGAGCTGTCGGGCACGCTGCACGAGCTGCTGGCGGCCGGGCGACTGGATCTCGTGCTCGCCAAGCGGCGACCGGAGGAGACCGGCGGCCGGCTGGTGTGGCGCGACCGGCTGGTGTGGGTGGGCGCCGAGCGGCTGCGGCTGGATCCGCAGCGGCCGGTCCCGCTGGTGGTCTTCCCGCCGCCCGCGGTGACCCGGGCCCGGGCGCTGGAGGCGCTGGAGCGGCAGGGCCGGGAGTGGCGGATCTCCTGCACCAGCGGAAGCCTCAACGGGCTGATCGCCGCAACCCGGGCAGGTCTGGGCGTTATGGCGCATACCAAGGGCATGATCCCGCCAGGCCTGGTTCAGATTCCGCCACGGTCGGGTCTGCCGGAACTGGGAGGCGTGGATTTCGCTCTTCTCCATGGGCGGCGCGATCGCGCGGCCCGGGGTCCGGCGGAGGCACTGGCCGAGGCGATCCTGGCCGGCGGCGACCGGCTGCAGCTTCCGTAACGGCCTGACCACGGATGTTCCGCGAACAGCGCGGGTGATCCGGTGTCAGGTGCAGAGATTTGGTGCAGATATGGTCCCGGCGTCGTGATCGTACGGCGTTGAACAGCCCGGATCGTGTCCCTGCTTCTCCGAAGTCATCCGTTTTCTCCTCTTGGCGCGTTCCCGCGGGGACACCTGCGCGCCATGGCAGGGGCCTGCCGGACCTCGTCCCCGTGGGGTACGGTCGCGGCCTTGTGAGCAACACCACGAGGAGCTAGGTCATTGCGCGAGTTCACCGTCCCCCCTCTGGCGACCGCGCCCCGGGTCGGCGGGCTGGCGGATGCCGTGTACGACAACGCCGAGGCCGATCCCGGACGCGTCGCGCTGGCCCGCAAGGACGACGCGGGGAACTGGCAGGACGTCACCGCCGCCCAGTTCCGGGACGAGGTGATCGCGCTGGCCAAGGGCCTGCTCGCGCAGGGCGTCCGGTTCGGTGATCGGGTCGGCATCATGTCCCGCACGCGCTATGAGTGGACCCTGTTCGACTTCGCGCTGTGGTCGATCGGCGTCCAGTCCGTGCCGCTGTATCCGACGTCCTCCGCCGAGCAGGTCTTCTGGATGCTGCACAACGCGGGCGTCTCGGCGTGCCTGGTGGAGCACGAGGACCACGCGATGACCGTCGGCTCGGTCATCGACCGGCTCCCGCAGCTGCGCAAGCTGTGGCAGCTGGACGCCGACCCGGTGGCCGAACTGACCGCGGCGGGTGCGCACATCGACGACGACGTGGTGCACCGCCACCGGATGGCGGTCACCCCGGACGCCACCGCGACGATCATCTACACCTCGGGCACCACCGGCCGACCCAAGGGCTGTGTGATCACCCACGCCAATTTCATGGCCGAGTCCGACAACATCGTCATGCGCTACGAGACGGTCTTCACCTCGAAGCCGAACGACGAGGCGGCGACCCTGCTGTTCCTGCCGCTGGCGCACGTCTTCGGGCGGATGGTGCAGGTCGCCGCGGTCCGCGGCCGGGTCAAGCTGGGCCACCAGCCCGAGCTGGCGGCCCGGGCGCTCCTGCCCGACCTGCAGACCTTCCAGCCGACGTTCATCCTGGCGGTGCCGTACATCTTCGAGAAGGTCTTCGCCGCGGCCCGGCGGAAGGCCGAGGCGGAGGGCAAGGTCGGGCCGTTCGACAAGGCCGTGGAGATCGCGGTCCGTTACGCCGAGGCGCAGGAGAACAAGGCGTTCGGCACCGGCCCGGGCCCCGGCGCCTCCCTGCGGATGCAGCACCAGCTCTTCGACAAGCTGGTCTACAGCAAGGTCCGTACGGCGATGGGCGGCCGGGTGCGGCACGCGATGTCCGGCGGCTCGGCGATGGGGCGCCGGCTCGGGCTGTTCTTCGCCGGTGCCGGGGTGCGGATCTTCGAAGGCTACGGCCTGACGGAGAGCACCGCGGCGGCCACCGCCAACCCGCCCGAGCGGACCCGCTTCGGCACGGTCGGCACGCCCGTCCCCGGCACGACCGTGCACATCGCGGAGGACGGCGAGATCTGGCTGTACGGCGGGCAGGTCTTCCACGGCTACCACAACGACCCCAAGGCGACCGACGCGGTGCTGCACGACGGCTGGTTCTCCACCGGTGACCTGGGCGCCCTCGACGAGGACGGGTATCTGACGATCACCGGCCGGAAGAAGGAGGTGCTGGTCACCTCCGGTGGCAAGACGGTCTCGCCGGTGTCCCTGGAGGAACGGGTGCGGGCGCATCCGCTGGTCGCGCAGTGCATCGTCGTCGGCAACGACCGGCCGTTCATCGCCGCGCTGGTCACCCTCGACCCGGAGGCCGTCGCGCACTGGCTGACCATGCGCGGCAAGCCGGAGATGCCGCCGTCGGACCTGGTGCGCGACCCGGACCTGGAGACCGAGATCCGGCGCGCCGTGGTGGCCGCCAACACGCTGGTCTCGCAGGCCGAGTCGATCCGTACGTTCCGGATACTGGCCCACCAGTTCACCGAGGAGCACGGGCTGCTGACGCCGTCGCTGAAGCTCAAGCGCAAGGCGATCGAGACGGCGTACTCGGTGGAGGTGGACGCGCTGTACAAGGGCTGAGGCGTCCCGGGCCGGGGGGGTCGGCCCGGCCCGGCTCCCCCGTGCGGCGGAGCCGGATCGGTCCCGGGCACGAGGACCCGCGGGCCGGCGGCGCAGCAGACTCCGCCGCATGGACTCTCGCCGTCTCCCCCTCCTCGGCCGGATCGCGGTCGTCGCCTGCCTGCCCTATCTGGCGCTCAAACTGCTGTGGGTGCTGGGTTTCGACGTCGGTGTGGTCGACAACCACCGCATCGGCCGCGCCGCCTGGTTCGCGGCCAACCTCTTCACCTTCCTGCTCGACGCGGTCGCGGCGGCGGTGGCGCACACCCTGACCCGCCCGGGCGGCCGGCGTGCCCCGGCCTGGCTGCTGGCCTTCCCGCTGTGGATGGCCTCCGGGCTGCTGGTGCCGCTGCTGACGGGGCTGGTGGGCGGCAGCGTCGCCGGTCTCCTGACGGGCCGGCCGAATCCGCTGGCGGCCGGGGACTTCCTCGCGCCGTGGGTCTTCGGGGTGGTCTACGGCGGCTTCCTCGTGGAGGGCGTGACCCTGCTCGGCGCCTTCGCGGTGTACGCGCACCAGCGGTGGGGCGGTCTGCTGCGGCGCCCGGTGGACGCGCTGCCGGACACCGGCAGCCGGGCGCTGCAGCGGATCTTCCTGGTGCCCGCGGCGGTGCTGCTCGCCGTACTGGGCGGGGTGCGGGTGCTGTGGGGCGCGGGCTCGACGCTCGGGGTGCCGGCGGGTGACGCGGCCGGGCGTACGGTGCTGAGCGCCGCGGCGGACTGGTCGCAGGGCCTGCTCTCGCTCGCCGGCGCGGCCGGGCTGCTGCTCCTGGTCCTCCCGCGGCTCGGGCCCCGGCTGCGGGTGCGGGTGCCGCTCGCCCTGGCCTGGACGGGCGGGGCGTCGGCGTTCGCGTGCGGCGGTTGCCTGTGGCTGGGCCGGGCGGTGGCCGACGGCCTCTCCCCCGGTGCGCCGGCGGTCTCCGGCGGGCTGCCCGGCCTGGTGGGTGCGCTGGAGCTGTTCGCCGGGGTGGTGGTGCTCTGCGCGGGGAGCTTCACTCTCGGCGAACTCACGGCCGGCGTGCGCGGGAATGCGCCGGGGCGGATGATCGTTGAACGATTCGGAACACGAACGTCGACGTAAGGACCGATCCCCCCGTGAGCAAGGTTCCGTCCATCACGCTCAACAACGGCATCGCCATGCCGCAGCTCGGCTTCGGCGTCTGGCAGGTCGAGGACGACCAGGCGTTCACCGCCGTCGGCCAGGCCCTGGACGCCGGTTACCGCAGCATCGACACCGCGGCGATCTACGGCAACGAAGAGGGCACGGGCAAGGCGCTCGCCGCCTCGGGCATCCCCCGGGACGAGCTGTTCGTCACGACCAAGCTGTGGAACTCCGACCAGGGCTACGACGCGGCGCTCCGCGCCTTCGACGCCTCGCTGACCAAGCTCGGCCTGGAGTACGTGGACCTCTACCTCATCCACTGGCCGGTCCCCTCCAAGGACGCGTACACCGAGACGTACAAGGCGTTCGAGAAGATCCTCGCCGACGGCCGCGCCAAGGCCATCGGCGTCTCGAACTTCCTCCCCGGGCACCTGGAGCGGCTGCTGGGCGAGACCTCCGTCGTCCCGGCCGTCAACCAGATCGAGCTGCACCCGCATCTCCAGCAGGAGGAGTCCCGCGCCTTCCACGCCCGGCACGGCATCGCCACCGAGGCCTGGTCGCCGCTCGGCCAGGGCCGGGGCCTCCTCGACGACCCGACCATCGGCCGGATCGCCGCCAAGCACGGCAGGACGCCGGCCCAGGTGGTGCTGCGCTGGCACCTCCAGATCGGCAATGTCGTCATCCCGAAGTCCGTCACCCCCTCGCGGATCGTCGAGAACATCGACGTGTTCGGCTTCGAGCTGGACGGTGACGACCTCGCGACGCTGGCCGGGCTGGACACCGGCGAGCGCCTCGGCCCGGACCCGGCCACGTTCGACGTCGCCTGAGCCCCGCGCACACGGCGCCTCCCGGACTCCCGGGCGGCGCCGTGTGGCGTGCCCTCCGGCCCGAGTGGCGGGGTCGGCGGACGGCAGGAAGTGTGGAGGGATGAGCGTGCGGCGTCTCCCGGGCGCACCCGGCGGGCGGTTCGCGCGGCCCGGACCGCCCCTGCCCCCGAGGAGGCCACGATGCCCGACGTCACCTCTCCCTACCAGCCCGGGACCCCCTGCTGGGTCGACCTCGCGGCCCCCGACCAGCAGGCCGCCATCGATTTCTACGCGAGCGTCTTCGGCTGGACCGGTGAGATCGGGCCTCCCGAGACCGGCGGTTACGCGGTGTGCCGGCTGAAGGACAGGCCGGTGGCCGGCATCATGGCCGCGATCGCGATGGACAACCAGCCTCCGCCGCCCACGGTGTGGACGACCTATCTCGCGGCCGACGACGCGGACACCGCAGCGGAGGCGGTCAGCAAGGCCGGCGGCACGATCCTGATGCCCGTCACGGACGTGATGTCGCTCGGCCGGATGTGCATCGCGGCCGATCCGACGGGCGCGGTGTTCGGCGTCTGGCAGGCCGTCGACTTCCCCGGCGCGGGCATCGTCAACGAGCACGGCGCGCTGATCTGGAACGAGCTCAACACCACCGACCGTTCCGCCGCGGCCGCCTTCTACCGGGCCGCGCTGGGCATCGAGGACGTCCCCCTGCAAGGGGCTGACAACTATTACGCGCTCAAGGTGCACGACCGTGCCGTGGGCGGGATGCAGCCGATGTCCGAGCAGATGGCGCCCGATACGCCGTCGCACTGGCTGGCGTACTTCTCGGTGGCGGACACCGACCGGACGGTCGAGAAGGTGACCGCGGCCGGCGGTGCGGCGCTCCAGCAGCCGTTCGACATGATGGCCGGCCGGATGGCCGTGGTGACGGACCCGCAGGGCGCCACCTTCGCCGTGATCACCCCGAATCCGCTGAACCAGGGCTGAAGACCCCGGCCGGGCCGTCGGGTCGGGGTCGCAAGCGGCCTTGCCGGGCCGGCAACCCCGAAGTCCACGGCGCGCGGCGGTGATCGTAGGGTCGGAGCCGTGGCAACTCCTGGATGGATGCCGCCGACGGACACCGAGCGGCGGCTGTGCGAAGCGACGGCGCGTGGTGACGGGGACGGACAGGTCGCCGCGATCGCGGGCGAGGACCTGTATCTGGCGGCCCCGCAGCAGGGTCAGGACCCGCTGCCCGTCTACGACGATCCGGCGGTGGGCGGGACGTGCATCCCCGTCCTGACCCGCGGCATGCTGCCGCCGTGGCAGCCGCAGCAGTTCTTCGACCGGGTGTCGCTGGAGGAGCTGGCGCAGGACTGGCCGAACGACAAGTGGCGGCTGGCGGTCAATCCGGGCACGCCGTGCGCCGCGTACCTGGCGGCCACGCCCGCCCACCGGGCCGGCTGGCTGCGGATCCGGGCCCAGGTCGGGGTGCGGCCGGGCGGGCTGCTGGTCACGCACTTCGGCGGTCCGCTGCACGGGCCGGTGGCGCGGGGGCTGGCGTGCGGCGCACCGCTGGCGGTGCACCACAGCGTGCCCTGGAACGAGCTGGGGACCGCGTTCCTCGACCCGGCGGCGGATGCCGCGACGCTGCGCGAGCAGTGGTCGGTGACCGATCCGGTGGGCTGGCAGCAGCGCCTGGAGGAGCTGCTGGCGGGCCGGTTCGCGCCGGCGGACGCCGAGGCGGCGCTGCGCGCCCGGGCGGACCGGCGCGGCGCGGACGGCGGGGACGGGGACGGGCACGGGGAACGGGAGGCGGCGGACGCCGCGCCGGCCGCCGCCGGCCTCACTGCCGCGCCGGGCCTGCCCGAGCTGGTGACCCGGTACGAGGAGCGGTTCCGTGCCGACGGGCTGCTGCCGGCCGGCGGCCAGGTGGTGTCCGTGGTGGCGCTGGACCTCGCCCATGCCGTGGCCCTGGTCCGGTGGGGCCTGGGCGCCCGGCTGTGCGCGCCGCCGCAGGCCGAGCAGGCGGTCCAGCGGGCCGCGGCACGGGCCGGGGAGGTGTACGGCTCGTGGGAGGAGTTCGCCGCGGGCTACGCGCTGGGCCGGGTGCTGGCCTTCGACAACGGCTGGTTCGGTGCCGCGTACGCGGAGACGGTGCATCTGCACCGGGTGCTCACCCAGGACGCGTCCTCGCCGTGGCGGGGCCTGCCGTTCGCCTGATCCCGCCGCGGCCCGGTGTAGAGATGGGCCATGGATGTGGCGATCTGTCTGTTCAGTTCCGATCTGCGGGTGCACGATCAGCCGGTGCTGCGGGCCGCGTTGCGGGCCGCCACGCGGGTGGTGCCGCTGTTCGTGGTCGATACCGGCATCGCGCGGGCCGGGTTCGTGGTGCCCAACCGGGCCGCCTTCCTGGCCGGTGCGCTGGCGGACCTCGATGCGCAGCTGCGTGAACGGGGCGGCCGGCTGGTCATCCGTACGGGGGACGTGGTGGCCGAGACCTGCCGGGTCGCGGCGGAGACCGGGGCCGGGGAGGTGCATCTCGCGGCCGGGGTGAGCGGCTATGCGCAGCGCAGGGAGCGGCGGTTGGCCGAGGCGCTGGCCGGGGACGGGCGGGCGCTGGTCGTCCACGACGCGGTGATCACCGCTGTGCCGCCGGGTGCGGTGCTGCCCACCGGACCGGGCCGGGACCACTTCGCGGTCTTCACCCCGTACTTCCGGCGCTGGCGGGCCGAGAGGCCGCGGGCGGTGCTGCCGGCCCCGCGGTCGGTGCCGGTCCCGGACGGGGTGCGGTCCGGGGCGGTGCCGTCGGCGAAGGAGCTGTGCCCGGGCGGGTGGCCGTCGCCGGCGCTCCCCGAGGGCGGCGAGCGGGCCGGCCGCGGCCGGTTCGCGTCCTGGCAGCGGTCCGGTCTGGCCGCTTATGAGGAGCGGCACGACGACCTCGCGGGCGATGCCACCTCGCGGCTCTCGCCGTATCTGCACTTCGGCTGTCTCTCGCCGGTGGAGCTGGTGCACAAGGCGTCCGGGCGTTCCGGGGCCGGGCCCGAGTCCTTCGTACGGCAGCTGGCCTGGCGGGACTTCCATCACCAGGTGCTGGCCGCCCGCCCGGACGCGGCGGCCGCCGACTACCGCGCCCGGGGTGACCGGTGGCGGCGGGCGGACACGGAGGTGGCGGCCTGGCAGGAGGGCCGCACCGGGATCCCGGTGGTCGACGCGGCGATGCGGCAGCTGCGGCACGAGGGGTGGATGCACAACCGGGCCCGGATGCTGGTGGCCAGTTTCCTGACCAAGACCCTGTACGTGGACTGGCGGGTGGGCGCCCGGCACTTCCTGGACCTGCTGGTGGACGGCGATGTGGCCAACAACCAGCTGAACTGGCAGTGGATGGCGGGGACCGGGACCGACACCCGGCCCAACCGGGTGCTCAATCCGCTCGTGCAGGCCCGGCGGTTCGACCCGGAGGGTGAATATGTGCGGCGCTGGGTCCCGGAGTTGGCGGACCTCAAGGGGGCCGCCGTGCACCGGCCGTGGCGGCTCGACCCGCCCGCGCGCGCCGCGTACGACTACCCGGAGCCGCTGGTGGACCTGGCGGACGCGGCGCTGCGGTTCCGGCGGGCGCGCGGGCAGGAGTAGCCGTACGGGCGGGAACATCGCCGCGCCGCGGCCCGGTGGGCGGCGGGCACCGTGGCGTGGACGGTCCCGCCGCCGGGGGATGATGCAGGACGTACCGACGGAGAGGACGGATGACGACATGGGCGACAGCGGGATGCGTCGCGGGATGGACCGGACACTGCTGGACCGGGCCCTGGGGGCGGCCGGGCCCCGGCAGCCGGCCACCCGTCCCACCTGGGCCCAGTGCCGCAACGCGCTGCGCCGGACACCGCTGTCGGTGTGGCACGACGACGTCACGGACTGGGCGGCGAGCCTGACGTACTACTCGGTGCTGGCGCTGCTGCCGACGCTGATCCTCACGGTGTCCCTGATCGGCCTGGCCGATCCGGCGGCCACCGAGCAGCTCGTCGACCAGATCAGTTCGCTGGCGCCGGCCGGGTCGGGCGGGACCGTGCACCGCGCGCTGGCCACCATGGCGCGGCAGCGCACCGCGGCGTGGGTGGTGGTGGGCGGTGCGCTGGTCAGCGCGTTGTGGTCGTCGTGCAGCTATCTGGCGGTGTTCCGCCGGGCGCTGCACGCCATGCACCGGACGAAGGACGACCGGCCGCCGTGGCGCAAGGCGCCGCGCATCCTGGCCACCGCGCTGCTGCTGATGGCGCTGCTGATCAGCAGTGCGGTGGCGCTGCTGGTGAGCGGGCCGATCGCGGCCTGGGCGGGCCGGGCGCTCGGGCTGGGCGATGCCGGTGAGGCCACCTGGAACCTGCTGAAGTGGCCGCTGCTGCTGGTCCTGGCGGCCGTGCTGGCCATGGTGCTGTTCCGGTCCGGGCCACCGAGTTCGCGCGGGGTGCGGCGGGCGGCTCCCGGCGGGGTGGTCGCGGTGCTGCTGTGGCTGGTGTCGTCGGCGGGCTTCGCCGTCTACGTCGACTGCGTCGGCACCTTCAACCGGCTCTACGGCTCGCTGGCCGGGCCGGTGGTGTTCCTGATCTGGCTGTGGTTCTCGCACCTGTCGCTGCTGTCGGGCGCGCAGTTCAACGTGGAGCTGGCCCGGGCGGGCCGGGTGGTGAAGCCGCGCTCGGGCGACTGAGCGCGGCCCGCCCGGGGGGGCACGCGGGTGCCCGCGCCGGTCAGTGCGCGCCGTGTGCCCCGGCGATCTCCTCGATGCGGCGGGCCAGACCGAAGTCGAGGTCGGTGACCCGGCCGCCGATGCTGTGGGTGTTCACCGCGACGGTCAGCCGGTTGTAGCCCAGCGTCAGATCGGCGTGGTGGTCCAACTCCTCCTGGATACGGGCGATGTGCATGACCATCACGGCCGCCGGGAGGTGTCCCGGGAAGTGGTAGCTGCGGCGCAGCAGGTCGTCCTCGACCGACCAGCCCGGCAGCTCCGCAAGCCGCTCCTCGATCTCCTTCTCACCGAGCGGTTCCACCTGGGCGCCCATCGCGTTCCCCTCTCACCGGTGCCGTCGTGCCGCCGCCCGGCGCGATGACGTCCCGTCACCACGGTCCGCGGACGGTTCCTGACAATTCGATCGTACGTCGGACCGCCGATCGATTACGGTCATCGCCATGACGACTGTTGCCGCGCCGGCCCCGCCGGAGACGAGCACGGGTGTGGGCGCGCTGCTGCGCGAATGGCGTGACCGGCGCCGGATCAGCCAGCTGGAGCTGGCGCTGCGCGCCGACTCCTCCGCCCGGCACATCAGCTTCATCGAGACCGGCCGCTCCCGCCCGAGCCAGGAGATGGTGCTCCGCCTGGCCGAACACCTCGACGTGCCGGTCCGGGAGCGCAACGCGCTGCTGATCGCCGCCGGCTACGCCCCCACCTTCCCCGAGACCCCGCTGGACGACCCCGCCATGGATGCCCTGCGCTCCGGTCTGGACCGGCTGCTGTCCGGCTACGAGCCGTTCCCCGCGCTGGTGGTCGACGGGCTCTACACCGTCCAGGCGGCGAACCGCGGCATCACCATGCTGCTGTCGGACGTCGACCCGGCCCTCCTGACGCCGCCGCTGAACGCCATGCGGATCACCATGCACCCGGACGGCCTGGCGCCCCGGATCCGCAACTACCTGGAATGGCGCGAGCATCTGCTCGGCCAGATGGAGCGCCAGCTGGCCCTGATGCGGTCCGCCCCGCTGCGCGCCCTCTACGAGGAGGTGAGCGGCTATCCGCTGCCCCCGGGCGGCCGCGAGCGGGCGTCCTTCGGCGGTCACGCCCCGTTCGCCCTGCCGATGATGATCGAGCACGACGGCCGGGTGCTGTCCTTCATCTCGACCATCGCGACGTTCAACACCCCGATGGATGTGACCGTTTCCGAACTGGCGGTGGAGACCTTCCTCCCCGCCGACCCGGAAACGGTCAGTTATCTGCGGACACAGGCCGGATAGCGGGCCCGCCCGTCACATGGCGGGCACCCGGTCCAGGAAACCCACCACGGTGCGGATCCGCCCGTCGTCGGCCAGCCGCACCACGTCGAACCCGGCGACCGGCGCCGTGCCGTCCGGCGCCACCAGCTCCCAGCCGAACCGCGCCACGTCGTGGTGCCCGTCCACGTCCCCCAGCTGCCGGAAGACGAACCCCGGGAACTGCGCGTGCGCCCCGGTGATCACCGCCGCCAGCCCGTCCTGGCCGGCCACGTCGGCCAGCGGGTCGGTGTAGGTGGCTCCCTCGTCGAACGCGGCGGCGACGGCCTTGCCGAGCGCCTCCTCCTCGGTCGCGTTCCACGCCTCGAAGTAGCGTGCCACCGCGTCCGCGTACCGCTGCTGCTCCGTCATGATCTGCTCCTCGTCACGTTCGCACCACGAATGGGATCCCGGTTCGCGGGCCGGAGTGCGCCGGCTCGTGAACCGATGCCCTCAGCTTGCCGGGCGGCGCGGCCGGGGTCGATGACGTCCGAGGTAATGGCCCTCGTCAGCGGGGGTGCGGGGCGCGCAGCGGCTGCCACCAGCCGGGGTTGTCGCGGTACCAGGCGACGGTGCGCAGCAGTCCGGTGCGCAGCGGCACCTCGGGGGCGTAGCCCAGCGCGCGCAGCTTGCGGTCGTCGAGGGCGTAGCGGCGGTCGTGGCCGGGCCGGTCGGCGACGTGGCGGATCCGGTCCGGGCCGGCGCCGCAGGCGTCCAGCAGCAGCTTGGTCAGGTCCAGATTGGTCAACTCCTCGCCGCCGCCTATGTGGTAGACCTCGCCGGGGCGGCCCCGTTCCAGTACGAGCTGGATGCCGCGGCAGTGGTCGTCGACGTGCAGCCAGTCGCGGACGTGCCGGCCGTCGCCGTAGAGCGGCACGGTCCCGCCGGACAGCAGGGAGGTCACGAAGAGCGGGATGACCTTCTCCGGGTACTGGTACGGCCCGTAGTTGTTGCTGCAGCGGGTGATGCTCGCGTCCAGCCCGTGGGTGCGGGCGTAGGACCGGACGAGGAGGTCGGCGCTCGCCTTGGTCGCCGCGTAGGGCGAGTTGGGCAGCAGCGGGCTCTCCTCGGTCCACGCGCCGTCCTCGATGGAGCCGTACACCTCGTCGGTGGAGATCTGCACGAAGCGCGGCACGCCGGCCCGGCGCACCGCTTCCAGGAGGGTGTGGGTGCCGAGCACGTTGGTGCGGACGAAGGCGTCCGCGCCGGCTATGGAGCGGTCGACATGGGACTCCGCGGCGAAGTTGACCACCGCGTCGTGCCCGGGCAGCAGGTCGGCGAGCAGCGGGCCGTCGCAGATGTCGCCCCGGACGAAGGTGAAGCCGGGGTGGTCGCGCACCGGGGCGAGGTTGGCGGGGTTGCCGGCGTAGGTGAGCTTGTCCAGCACGGTGACCCGGACCTCCCCGGCGCCGGGGTACGCCCCGCCCAGCAGGCCGCGCACGTAGTGCGAGCCGATGAATCCGGCGGCACCGGTGACCAGCAGGCGCATCACGGTGTCCGCTCCGTCGGGGCGTCCGGGGCAGGGGCCCCGGTGCGGTCACCCGGCAAGGCGCGCGGGCTCCTGGTCGTCCGTGCGGGCGGCTTCGGGGCCCGCCGCATCGGCCGTGGGGGTCTGGCGGGCGGTGCGGCGGGCGGCCATCCAGGCGTAGACGAGGATGCCGGCGAAGAGGAACAGCACGCCCTGGTAGATCGCGGCGTAGCCGGCGCCGGCGACGAGCCAGAAGGTGAAGCCGAAGGCGGCCAGCGCGAGGGTCAGGTCGCGGGCGAAGCGGGCCGGGCGGACCTGGTCGCGGCGGCCGGTGAGGAGGAAGTAGACCTGGGCGCCGGCGGCGAGGAGGTAGGGGACGGTGGCGGAGAAGGTGGTGATCAGCACCAGGATCTGGAAGACGCCGCCGGTGCCGAGGACGTAGTTGACGACGGTCAGCGCGCTGGCCAGGATGCCGGCGGCGAGCACGCCGAAGGTGGGGACGCCGCGGCGCTTGATCAGGAACGGCGCGGGGAAGAGGCCGTCCTTGGCGGCGGCGTACGGCGACTGGGCGCTCATCAGCGTCCAGCCGTTGAGCGCGCCGATGATCGAGACGACGGCGGCGCCGGCGACGAGCGTGCCGCCCCAGTGGCCGCCGAACATCGCGTTCACCGCGTCCGAGAAGGGCGCCGTGGAATTCACGAGCTTGGTGTGCGCGACGGTCCCGAAGACCGCGACGGTGCCCAGCAGGTAGACGACGGCGGCGCCGACGGTGCCGAGGACGGTGGCCCGGCCGACGTTGCGCTCCGGGTCGCGGACCTCGCCGGCGCTCATCGCCGCGGACTCCACGCCGACGTAGGAGTAGAGCAGGAGCGCGGCGGCGGCGGACATCCCGCCGAGTGCGCTGCCGTGGCCGGCGTGGAACGGGCCCAGGTTGTGCGGGTCGAAGAAGAACAGGCCGACGACCGCGATGAAGAGCAGCGGGACGAACTTGAGGACCGTGGAGACCAGTTGGACGGCGCCCACGTAGCGGGTGCCGGCGAAGTTGGCGAGGGCCGGGAGCCAGAGGGCGGCGAGCGCGACCAGGAGGTCGGTGCCGGCGGAGGCGTGGCCGGGGACGAGGACGTGCACATAGCCGACGGCGGCGACCGCGAGGGCGGCGTTGCTGACCCAGGTCATCGTCCAGTACGACCAGGCCGAGAGGAAGCCGGCGAAGTCGCCGAACGCCTCGCGCGCGTAGACGTAGGGCCCTCCGGTGTCCGGGTGGCGCTCGGCGAGCCGGCCGAAGACCAGGGCGAGGGCGACCGCACCGAGGGTGAGCACGCCGAAGGCGACCAGGCTGACGGTGCCGAAGGGGGCCACGGAAGCCGGGAGGAGGAAGATGCCGCCGCCGATGATGTTGCCCATCACCAGGCAGGTGGCGGTTCCGAGACCGAAGCGGCGGGTGTGCCGGTCGTGCATGGCGTGGTGGGCCTCTCGTCGTGCGCGGTTCACCCGGGGTTACCGAGCACCGGTAATGGTCGGTGATCGAACGGCCGGGGCCCAAATCAACGGGATTTGTGCGGCGGAGGGTGGTCCGGCGCGGCAAAACCTTCGGGGGGCGGGACGTCGGGCCGTAGTTCGTCCGCGGTGGCACCGTCCGGGCCGGCCGGCAGCCGGCCCGCACGAGGTCGCCCGGGCCGGTCCCGTGGCGCCGTGGGAAGACGTCGGCGTGGATCGCGGTACGGCCGGCGATCATGTCGCCGATGACCGCCGCGACGCACGGGGGGCCGTCCCGCCGCGGTCCCGGCCGTACCGTCCCGGTCAGCGCTCCGCCAGTACCCGGGACGCCCCCACGGCCAGGTCCCACAGGTCCTCGCGGGGGCGGCCGGTCGCCTCCCAGGCGGCGCGGACCCGGCGCAGCGGTTCCAGCGGCGGCTCGCCGGAGAGCAGGAACGTCGACCAGTGCATCGGCACCAGGGCCCGGGCGCCCAGGTCCTGGCAGGCCCGGACCGCCTCCTCGGGGTCGGTGTGCACCGGGCGCAGCATCCAGCGCGGGTCGTAGGCGCCGATCGGCAGCAGGGCCAGGTCGATGCCCGGGTAGCGGCGGCCGATCTCCTCGAACCAGTGGCCGTAGCCGGTGTCCCCGGCGAAGTGGACCCGCCGGCCGTCGGGGGCGGTGAGCAGCCAGCCGCCCCACAGGGAGCGGCAGGTGTCGGTGAGGGTGCGCTTGCTCCAGTGGTGGGCGGGGACGAAGTCGAGGCGCACCGGGCCGCCGGGCGCGGGGAGTTCGACCGCCTCCCACCAGTCCAGGTCGGTGACGTGGCCGAAGCCGCGCCGGCGGGCCCAGCAGGCCAGTCCGGCGGGCAGCAGCAGCGGGGTGTGCCGGGGCAGCCGCTTGAGGGTGGGGATGTCGAGGTGGTCGTAGTGGTTGTGGCTGATGAGGACGGCGTCGATCGGCGGCAGGTCCTCCCAGCGGACGCCGACGGGGGTGACCCGGGGCGGGGTGCCGAGGATCTTGCGGGACCAGACCGGGTCGGTCAGGAGGGTCAGTCCGGCGATCCGGATGACCCAGCTGGCGTGGCCGGCCCAGGTGAGGGCGACGGTGGTGGGGCCGGCGGCCGGCAGCGGACCGGGCTCGAACGGCAGCTGCTGGATCTCCCGCAGGGTCTCGGGGGCCGGGCGCAGCTTGCCCTCGCGGGCGATCCGGGCCAGCGCGCGGACACCGGGCAGCGGGGCGGTCAGCCGGTCGGTGAAGTCCCGGGGCCAGGTGCGGGTTTCGCCCAGCGGGCGGGGCTCGGACAGGGGCGACGGGGTGTCGGTGACCGGTGCCCGGCCGGCGGCCGCGCCGGGGGCCGGGGCGATGCCGGTGGCCGCTCCCCCGTCCGGTCCCCCGCCCGGTCCGGCTCCGGTGCCCGGTCCGGTGCCGGTGCCGTCCCGGTCGGCGGACTGCTCGGCGAGGGAGCGCTCGGTCTGTTCGGTCATCGAGGGGCTCCATTCGGTGGACAGAACCGGGGCGGTTCGGAACGGGGTCGGGGCGCGCGGGTGCGGCGGATCAGCCGTCCCCGGCGGCCGTGAGCGCGGCCAGGGCACGCGAGAGGGCGGTCAACGCCTCGGTGATGTGCGGGAGTTCCAGCGGGTCGGGGGCGTCCAGGACGCGTTGCCGCAACTCCTGGTCGGCGCCCAGCAGGGCCTCGGCGCCCAGCCGGACCCGCAGCGCGCCCGGGTCGTCGCCGAAGCGGTGCCCGCCGCGCGCCGCCCAGGGCGCCAACGCCCGTTCCAGCGCGCTGGATTCGGCGATGCCGTGGGTGGTGAGGGGGCGCCGCAGCGGCTCCAGGTCGGCGTAGAGATGGCTGCCGGCGCGCGGTGGCCGGCAGAGGGCGCCCGCCTCGGTGAGGGTGTGGTGGAGGGCGGCGGTGAGCACGCCGTGGATCCGGGCGACGGTGGCCGTCCGGGCCCGTACGGTGTCGGGCTCGCCGAGCGCATGGGTCACGGCGCAGGCGAGCGGCCCCGGCAGCGGGGTGCGGAGCGCGCCGAGCGCCTCCAGGGTCGTGGTGCGCAGCTCGGCGCCCGGGCCGGTGTCCGGGAAGCGGGCCAGCGCGGCGGGCCAGGAGGCGGGCAGCAGCGTGGCCCGCAGGTCGCTGATCACCACGACCTCGCCGGGCAGCATCTCGGCGGGGCTGAGCAGCACGGTGTCGTGCGGTTCGTGCAGCAGATCGCGGCGGGTCTCGTCGCTGAGGACCCACAGCCCCTCCTCGGCCGCCGCCTCGCACACCTCGTGCAGCTGCTCGGGCGCGGGGCAGGTGCCGGTCGGGTCGTCGGGGACGGAGAGCACCAGCACCCGCGGGGAGTCGCCGTGCTCGCGGGCCCGGCGGACGGTCTCCAGCAGCGCGAACGGGTCGGGCAGCCCGCCGGACTCCGCGGGCACCGGCGCCCGGTGCACCGCCCGGCCGAGCAGCCGGGCGGGGGGTGCGTACGACTCGGAGCAGGGCCGGGGCAGGACCACGGCGCCGTCGGCGGCGGCGTACAGCGCGAGCAGCAGTGGGGCCGCCCCGGGCGCGGCGAGGATCTGGCCGGGGCCGGTGGCCAGGCCGCGGCGTTCCCAGTAGCCGGCGGCGGCGGAGCGCAGCGGGGCGCCGCCGCCGGGGGGTTCGGCGTCGGTACGGCCGGCGGCCGCGGCGAGGTGCGCGGCAAGGTCCGGCAGGACCGGCAGGCCCACCAGAGGGTCCGGGTCCGGCTCAGGCCGCGGATCGGGGGCGGTCCGCTGCATCCGTACCTCCACTCCACGACGGCGGGTCGATCGTGGGCCCATCACATGATGGGCGGCCCCGTCCACCTTCGCAGATCGCGCCGGTGCCGCCCGGGGGCGACACGTCAGCGACCGGGCCTAATGGCCGGTGCCGCCCGCTCGCTCGTAGCGGTGCACCGTCACCCTCTCCCCCGCTCCCCAGTCCTGCTGCTCGGTGGCGCGGCGGACCCAGCCGCGCCGCTCGTAGAGGGCGATGGCCGCGGTGTCGGTGGCCTTCACCTCCAGCACGGGGCGCAGGCCGCGGGCCGCCGCGGCGTCCTCGACGGCCCCGAGCAGACGTCCGCCGTGGCCCGCGCCGCGGGCTCCGGGGGCGACGTAGAGCCGGCTGACCTCGCGTCCGCACAGTGCGCCGTGGCCGACGATCCGGCCGGCCGACAGGGCGACCCAGGCGGCGGTCAGTCCGTCGGGGGTCAACCAGCGCGCCGGGTCGTCCGGCCAGTGGTGCGGATATCCGCTGTACGCGTGGACCTCGGCCAGAACGGCCGTGCACGCGTCGAGGTCGGTGGCCCTGCGTCTTCTCAGCACCGGAAGATGGAAGCACAGTTCCGGGCGGGAGGGGGTAGGAGGTGCCGCATGCGAACGCTCCTGAGCAACCTCGACCGGCGGACCTTCGACCTGATCGCCACCCGCCAGTGGCCCGGGGCCCAGCGGGTGCTGCCCCGGCTGACCCGCAGCGCCGATCACGGGCTGCTGTGGTTCGGCATCGCGGCGGGTGCGGCGGCGCTGGGCGGGCGGCCGGCGCGGCGGGCCGCGCTGCGCGGGGTGGCGTCCCTGGCCGTGGCCTCGGCCACGGTGAACACGCTCGGCAAGCGCTCGGTGCGCCGGCAGCGGCCGCTGCTGGACGCGGTGCCGGTGATCCGGCAGCTGACCCGCCAGCCGTTCACCTCGTCCTTCCCGTCCGGGCACGCCGCCTCGGCGGCGGCGTTCGCGACCGGGGTGTTCTTCGAGAACAAGTGGTGGGGCCTGGCGCTGGCGCCGGTCGCCGCCTCGGTGGCGTTCTCCCGCATCTATACGGGTGTGCACTATCCGGGTGATGTGCTGGCGGGTGCCGCGCTGGGCGCGGGTGCGGCGTTCGCGGTGCGGGGCCTGGCGCCGACCCGCGCGCAGCTGGCACCGCCGGCCCGGCCGCGTGCGGAGGCGCCCGCGCTGCCCGGCGGCCGGGGGCTGGTCGTGGTGGCGAACCCGAGCTCCGGGCAGCGCACCGGACAGCGCCCGGACCGGGCCGCCGAGGTGCACGCGGTGCTGCCGGAGGCCGAGGTCGTGATGTGTGACGGGCCGGACGGGCAGCCGATGGACGAGGCGCTGGAGGCCGCGGCGGAACGGGCCCGGGAGCTGGGCGGCGCGCTGGGGGTGGTCGGCGGGGACGGCACGGTCAACGCCGCGGCGACGGTCGCGGTGCGGCACGGGCTGCCGCTGGCGGTGCTGCCCGGCGGCACCGCCAACCACTTCGCCTACGACCTGGGGATCGAGAGCTTCGCGGAGGCGGCGCGGGCCGTGGAGAGCGGGGAGGCGGTCGCGGTCGACGTGGCGCGCTTCCGGACCGGCCCGCACCGGGAGGGCCGGTATTTCCTCAACACCTTTTCGGTGGGCGTCTATCCGGAGCTGGTGCGGATCCGGGAGCGCTGGGCGGGCCGGATCGGTGCCTGGCCGGCGGGGGTGCTGGCGGCGTGGGAGGTGCTGCGCTCGGCGGAACCGATGTCGGTGCGGATCGGCGGCGAACGGCGCTCGGTCTGGACGCTGTTCGTGGGCAACTGCCAGTACCGGGGCCTGGGTTTCGCACCGGTGCGCCGGCACGACCTGGCGGACGGGGTGCTGGACGTACGGGTGGTGCACGGCGGCCGGCTGGCCCGCACCCGGCTGCTCGCCGCGGCCCTGATGGGCACGCCGCGCCGTTCGCCGGTGCTCGGCGAGGCGCGGCTGCCGCGGCTGCGGATCGGCGGGCTCGGGGACACCGCGGCGGTCGCGTACGACGGTGAAGTGGCCATGTCGGGCGGCGAGTTGACGCTGGAGAAGGAGCGCGAGGCACTGACGGTCTATCGGCTGCTGCCCGACTGAGCGGAACCCGGCGGGGCGGTCGCGAACGCCCAGCTCGCCCGTATCCTGAGACGGGACTCTCAAGATACGAGATCGACGCGTACCGTGTGGGTGTCACACCGACGCATGCGAAGGAGTGCCCCCATGCCGCAGGAGTCCGCCGTCTACACGCACGGCCACCACGAGTCCGTACTGCGCTCCCACACCTGGCGCACCGCGGCCAACTCGGCCGGATATCTGCTGGATTCGCTGAAGCCGCACATGCGGGTCCTGGACATCGGCTGCGGTCCGGGCACGATCACCGCCGATCTGGCCGCGCTGGCGCCGGACGGCCAGGTCACCGGGCTGGAGCGGGCACCTGAGGTGCTGGACCAGGCTCGCGCCACCGCCGCCGCGCGCGGGGTCGACAACGTCCGGTTCGTGGTCGGCGACGTCCACGCACTGGACTTTCCCGATGACACCTTCTGCGTGGTGCACGCCCATCAGGTGCTGCAGCACGTGGGCGACCCCGTCCAGGCGCTGCGGGAGATGCGCCGGGTGACCAAGCCGGGCGGGATCGTGGCCGTCCGCGATTCGGACTACTCGGCGATGACCTGGTACCCGGAGGTCCCGGGCATGACCGACTGGTTGCAGCTGTATCTGCGGGTGGCCCGGGCGAACGGCGGCGAGCCGGACGCCGGGCGCCGGCTGCACGCCTGGGCCCGGCGGGCCGGCTTCGCCCCGGAAGCGGTCACCGCCACCGCGGGCACCTGGTGTTACCGGACGCCGGAGGAGCGGGCCTGGTGGAGCGAGCTGTGGGCGGACCGCACGGTCAGCTCGTCGTACGCCCGGCTCGCGGTGGACGGCGGGCACGCCACAGAGGCCGAACTGCGGCGGATCGCGGAGGCCTGGCGGGCCTGGGGCGCCGAGGAGGACGGCTGGTTCGGCATCCTGCACGGCGAGCTCCTGTGCCGGGTCTGAGCGCGCCCCCGGCCTCCGGGCCGGGGACGGCCTCGGGGAGGCCGCGCTGTCCCGGTGCGGGTGCGGAGGGTCCGATCACGGTCAGGTGATCGCGCACCGGCCGGGGGCCCAACTAGGGTGGTTCATATGGACATTCTGGGGACCTCGCTGCGGGTGTGCGTCGGTGATCTCAATGCCGCGATCGGCGTCTACGAACGGCTGACCGGCGCGGAGGCGATCCGCTTCCAGCGCGGCGGTGTGTCGGTCGCGGCCGTCGGCTGCTTCTTCCTGATGAGCGGCCCCGAGGCGGAGTTGTCGGTGCTGCGGAAGATCACCGCGACGCTCGCCGTGGCGGACGTGGACGAGGCGGTGGCCGATCTGACGGCGGTCGGCGCGGACATCATCGCCGGGCCGGTGCCGACGCCGATCGGCCGGAACGTGGTGGCCCGTCATCCGGACGGTGCGATCTTCGAGTACGTCGACCGCAAACAGGCCGCCGGCGCCTGACGGAACTCCCCCGGCGGCCTGTTCCCCGTCCGGCGCGCCCGCTCGGGACGGCCGCGCGCGGGGTCTCTCAGGACACCTCCAGGACGATCTTGCCGCGGGCCCGGCCCGCCATGCTCCGCCGCAGCGCCTCGGGCGCCTCGGACAGCGGGTAGACCGCGTCGACGGCCACGGTCAGCTTCCCGGCGTCCGCGAGGGCGCCGAGGGCGGTCAGGCGGTCGCTGTCCGGGCGCACCCACACCAGATGGCCGCCCTTCTCCTTGACCTCGCCGTCGGCGATGGACGCCACCCGGCCGCGGTCCTTGAGCAGCTCCTGCGAGACGTCCACCACGCCGCCGCCGACGAAGTCCAGGGCCACGTCGACGCCGTCGGGCGCCAGCGCGCGCACCCGGTCGGCGAGCCCGTCGCCGTAGCTGACCGGCTCGGCGCCGAGGGACCGCAGGAAGTCGTGGTTGCGCTCGCTGGCCGTACCGATGACGCGGAGGCCCCGGGCGACGAGGATCTGCACGCCGAGCGAGCCGACGCCGCCCGCGGCGGCGTGCACCAGGGCAGTCTCGCCCGCCTTGGCGCCGACCCGATCGGCGGCCTGATAGGCCGTCAGGCCCGCGAGCGGCAGCCCGGCGGCCTGCTGCCAGCTGAGCGAGGCCGGCTTGCGCGCCAGGGTCCGCACCGGCGCGGCGACCAGCTCGGCGTACGTGCCGTGCTGGAGGTCGTCCTTGCGGACGTACCCGATGACCTCGTCACCGACCTCGTACTCGGGGACGTCCGCGCCGACCGCCTCGACCACGCCCGCCACGTCCCAGCCGGGAATGAGCGGGAAGTGGACGTTCAGCATCGGGTCGAGATGGCCCGCGAGGGCCTTCCAGTCCACCGGATTGACCCCGGCCGCCCGGACCCGGATCAGGACCGAGTCCGGGGCCACCTTCGGGTCGGGGAGGTCGGCGTAGGTGAGGACCTCGGGGTCGCCGTAGCGCTGCGTGCTGATTGCCTTCATGACCGGGCACAACACGGGGCGGTCCGGGATGATTCCCACCCCGCGCACACATTCACCGGATCGGCGGACGAGTCCTGCGCACCCGTAGGAGGGCCGGCTACACCGGCCGCATCCGGTACTCGTAGCGGTCCGGGAGCGGATGCGCGGACCGGGCCGCGGCACGTACCTCGTCGGTGACCGGCCCGCCGGCCGCGGTCAGCCGCTCGGCGATCGCGAACCAGGTGTCGCTGAGCGTCTCGTCGCCCTCGCGCAGATCGGCGATCTCGAAGCCGGCGTCGAAGACCTCCCGGGCCGCTTCCGGCCGGTCCTGGGCGAGCAGCACCCGGGCGGTCAGCAAGCGGAAACGGCCGTCGGCGGCGACGCGCTCCGGCAGCGCGGCCAGCAGTCGCGCGGCCTCCTCGGTACGTCCGGCGGTGAGCAGTGCGGGCACCGCCTCCCGGACGAGGGCGGGCAGTGCGGCACGCCAGGTACGGGCGGCCGGACCGTCCCCGACGGCCGCCGCGGACGCGGCGGCGCAGACCTGCGCGTACCGGTCGGCGGCCCGCGCCGGTTCGCCCGCCGCCCACTCGGCGACGGCCAGGCAGTAGAGCGGCAGGACGGATGCCTCGGGGTGGCCGGGCGGGGCGGCTGCCTCGGAAGCGGTGGCACCGCGCTCGTGCTTCCCGGCTCCTGCCTCGGGGTCGGTGGCCCGGCCCGGACCCCCGACCCCCTGCCCGACCGCGCGTTCCCAACTGCGGACCGCCTGGGCCCGGTCGCCGGCCTGCCACTGGGCGAGGCCGAGGTGGTGGTCGGTGGCCGGGCCCGGTGGGGCGGATTCCAGCAGGTCGCGCCAGGCCGGTGAAGTCGGCGCCGGGCCGGGCAGCGGTCCGCCGGGCGGCAGTTCACCGGTCCGCAACAGGGCCAGCCAGGGCTCCTGTTCGGGCCCGAGGGTGGCCGGGGCGAACGGCGTACCGGGCAGCGCGAAACCGGCCCGGGCCACCTCCAGCGCACCCCAGCCCGAACCGGTGGCCAGCGATTCCTTCGGCTCCCGGTCCGCGTACGGCAGCCAGGCCGCGTACGCCGCGTCGACGTCCGCGCGCGGCAGGGCCGCCTCCAGCCCGGCGGCGACCGCCTCGCGGGCCGCCGTCCAGTCCGCGCCGTGCACCACCGCGGGATCGGCGGCCAGCGGCCCGTACGCCTCCAGCCAGGTGAAGGCACCGCCGGCGTCCAGGGGTACGTGCTCCAGCTGGGTACGGGCGAGCCCGGCCTGGATCTCGGCGTAGCCGCCGGTGCCCGGCTCGGTGAGCCACTGCTGCCAGCGCCGCCCGGCCCGGCCCGTGCCCCACAGGAAGAGCTTGCGGCCGCGCAGTGCGTCGGTGGACGTCTGGACCAGGCCCCGGCCGGCCGCGTCGAGCGAGGTGATCCAGCGGCGGGCGCCGTCGGGCACCTCGTAGAAGTAGTCGGCCGGGAACGCGCTGCGCAGCGGGTACGTGCGGTCGGCGCCGTCCGACTCCGGGACCGGGACCCGGCGCAGGGTCCGCTCGTAGCCGAAGTGCCAGGCCGCGTCGGCGGGGGCCAGGACGCGGCTGCCCTCCTCTTCGGGGACCGCGATGTTGGACCACCAGTAGGCGGGCACGGTGTGGTGGTGCGGATTGCGGATCCGTACGCCCACGTGGAGGAAGTCGGAGCCGTCCGGCAGCCACAGGTCCACCTGGAAGGGCAGATCGCGCAGCCGCTCCCATTCCCACAGCCGGAGCATCTCGCCGCCGTCCGGTGCCGGGACCCGGGCGGCGTGCAGCGGGGCGCAGGAGAGGGTGGTGTGGCCGGTGGCGCCGATGTTCCATTCGATGCCGCCGGAGAACCACGCCCCGTTGAGGGCGAACGCGGCGGGCTGGAGCACCGGGTTCCGGTAGAGCAGTTCGCGGTCGGTGGGCTTGTGGCGCAGGGAGTACACCCGGCCGCCCAGAGCGGGCAGGACGGTGGCGCGCAGCCGGTCGTTCTCGATGACCAGCGCGTCGAGGTCGGTGCTGCGGCGGGCGCGGCCGTATCCGTCGCGCCGCGCGACCGGCAGGATCGAGGTCAGCGGCCGGTATCCGATCTGGCGCGCCATGTCGGCGGGCAGCCCGGCGTCCCGGGGGATCCGCACGCGGTGGAGGTCGTGGCCGCCCTGGAGGGCGGGGAGGGGGTTGTCCGGACCGAGGGGGGCGGCGGGAAGGGTCAGGGTGGTGCGTCGCACGCTCGTGGCCACGGCTGCCTCGCAAGGGGGGACCGGCCACCTCGGCTACGGCGGCCTCCTGTTGACCATGGAACCGCCTCCCCGCCGGTCTGAACAGGGCTTCTTCCGGCCCGTGGGGTCAGGGTTGCGCAAAGGAGGTCCCGGGGAACGGCGCGCTGCGGGCCGGGGAACGGTGGCGATGCCGCCCCGGGGGCGGTGCGATGCAAGCGCATCGGAAAATCGGGGGCGCCGGCGGACACGGCGGCATAGCCTGTCGCTCCCGGCCCGCTGACACAGCGACAGGAGACCCGAAGACCATGGCGACCCAGCACACCTACCGGGTGATCGTCCGCGGCAAGTGGGACGGCCTGACGGCCGCGTCCCGGGCGAAGCTGCTCGCCGAGGCCGACCGACACGGGCTGTCGCAGTACAGGTTCACACCCGAGGGCGTGCTGGCCTACGACGCCGCGCTGCACTCGTTCAGCTACCGCTGCGTCATCGTCTCGGACGCCGCGGACGGCGAGGAGATGGCGGCCGCCCTCGGCGAGGAGAAGGCGGAAGCGGCGCTGACCGCGGCCGGCCTCGGCTGGCGCGACCTGCGGTCCACGGCCACCGACATGGACACCATGAAGATCAACCGCAAGTCCCGGTGACCGGGGGCGAGCCCGGAGCGGGTCAGGGCTCCGGCGCCGGCTCCGCCTCGGGCTCGGGCTCCGGCTCCGGCTCCGGCTCGGTGAACCGCAGCCGGTTGCCGAAGGGGTCGAGGAGGGTGAGGGACCACCCGGTCTCGTCGTGCTCCAGCCCGGGCCGCAGATACGGGTAGTCCTTCGCGGTCAGCTCGGCGTGGAGCGCGCGCACCCCGGTCAGCTCCGTGTACACCACCCCGCCGGGCGTCCCGTCACCGTGGTGCTCGGACAGGTGCAGCACGAGGTTGCCCCGTGAGACCTGGGTGTAGAGCGGCATGCCCGGCTCGAAGCGGTGCTCCCAGTCGACGGTGCAGCCGAGGTAACCGACGTAGAACCCATGGGCCTTGGCCACGTCGAAGATGCGCAGGACCGGCACGGTGCGGCCGAAGGTCACGTCGGTGCCGGGCACCGGCGTCACTCCGTCCCGTCCGTGGCCGGCTCCGCGTCCGTGGCCGGTTCCGTGACCATCTCGCTGGTGATCGCCCAGCGTTCGTGGTCGCGCCAGGCGCCGTCGATGAACAGGAAGTCCGGGGAGAACCCCTCCCGGCGGAAGCCGGCGCGCCGGACGAGGGCGAGCGAGGAGGCGTTGTCCGGCTGGATGTTGACCTCCAGCCGGTGCAGGCCCAGCGCGCCGAAGGCGTGGTGGAGCACCAGGCGCAGGCCCTCGCTCATCAGGCCGCGGCCGGCGGCGTGCGCGAAGGCGCCGTAGCCGATCGCACCGCAGCGGAAGGCGCCGTGCACGATGTTGTTGATCGTGAGGTAGCCCGCGATCCGGCCGGTGGTGAGCTCGCAGAACAGGAAGCCCTCGCGCTGGGGTTCCTGCAGCCTGAGCAGGTAGGCGTCGAAGGCGGCGGCTTCGGCCGGCGGGTAGAGCCACGGCTGGTGCAGCTCGGCGCTGGCGCGCACCGCGGCGGTGAACTCGTCCCGGTCGGCGGCGGTGAAGGGCCGGATGCCCACCCGCGGTCCGCGCGCGAGGTAGCGGTCGTTGATCGTCACCGGCAAATCGTACGGACGGTCGTGCGGTACGGCCAGCGATTACGGTCAGCGCCGCATCTCAGCGCCACACCGGGGCGTCCGTGGCCACCCGGCCGGGTGGGGTCGCCCAGGTGTCCGGCGCGCCCTCGAAGGAGACCGGCGGCAGGGCGTGACGCAGGCGCCCGAGCGGACTGCCGGTCTCCCGGAGGTGGTCCGCCGGGTCGTACCCGCGGCCGCCGGGCGCGGCGGCATCGGCCGGCACACCCATGGGCTCGCTCATGAACCCGTTCACGGGGCCGTCCTCCCCCGCCCCGCCCGCCAGGCCGTGCATCAGCCAGTGGGCGGTGCGGGCCAGGGCGAGGGTGGCGAGGAACGAGCCGCCCGTGCGGGTCTGTTCGGTCAGTGCGCGGAGTACCGCGGCGGCCAGCAGATAGCCGGTGCCGTGGTCGAGGGCCTGGGCGGGCAGCGCGCCCAGGGTCCCGTCCGCGCCCGCCTCGACGACGGCGATGCCGGTCGCCACCTGCACCAGGCTGTCGAAGCCGCGCCGCCCGCCCCAAGGGCCGTCGTCGCCCCACGCGGAGAGCCGGGCCACCACCAGTCCCGGGCGGCGGGCGGCCAGCTCCTCGGGGGCCAGGCCGAAGCGGTCGAGGGCGCCCGGACGATAGCCGGTGACCACGACGTCGGCGTGGGCGAGCAGGTCCTCGAAGGTGGCCCGGCCGGCGGCCGAGCCGAGGTCGAGGGCGGTGGACCGCTTGCCGAAGCCGGTGTCGCTGTGCGCGTCCTGGCTCTCCGGGAGCTGCGGGGCGTCGATGCGCAGCACGTCCGCGCCGAGCAGGGCGAGCGTGCGGGTGGCGACCGGGCCGGCGATCACCCGGGTCAGGTCGAGGACCCGCAGACCGGCGGCGGGCCGCACCGGGTGCCCCGCGAGCGGCGGGAGTGCGCGCGGCGGACCGCCGGCGCCGAGCGGGCCGAGGGTCAGCAGCGGACCGGCGGCCGCCGCCGCGCCCTGCGGATGCCGGGCCCACTCCCCCGGCGTACGTGCCGCGACGGCCAGCCCGCCGGCCGCGTACACGGTCTCCTCGATCTCCTCGGCCGCGCGTCCGGCCAGTTCGGCCGCGACCTCCGGCACCCCGGCGCCGTCCGGCAGGCCGAGCGCCCGGAGCAACCGGGCGCGGTGGTGCGGGTAGTTGGCGTGGGTACGCACCCAGCCGTCGGCGGCCCGCCAGAAGCGGGACAACGGCGCGAACGTCGACATCGGACGGCCGTCGATCCGGAGGTGCCGTTCGCTGACGAAGGCGGTGGCGACCGCCCCTTCGTCGACGCGTACGGCGGGTACCGGGCCGCCTCGGCGGGCCGCCGCCAGCTCGGCCGCGGCGAGCGCGCACACGGCGACCGTGCCCCGCGCCAAGGCGCCCACCGGGAGCCGCGCCGGCAGCAGACCGTCCGGCCCGCGGTACGCAACGCGCTCGATCAGCCCCGGCTCGCCCCCGAGCGCCGCCCACGCCGACGCGGTGCCGCGCCCGCCCCCACCACCCTGTCGTTGCCCCATACAGGCAGTCTGCCACGGCCCCGGCACCCCGCCGGAACGCGCTGCGGTTCGGCTCCGGGCCCCGTCAACTCCGCACCCGCACGCCCCCCGTGGAGTGCGCATACGGACTCAGGGCCATCGGTGGGCGACCGGCCGTCACCTGCTCGCCGCCGGTCGGCCGAGGCCCGCCTCGCGTCCGTCGTCGTACCAGGACGCCGGCGAGAGGTCGGCGGGCCCCGGTGGTTCGGTGGCCCCGCGGAGGTCGGCTGCCGCCGCGAGGGACCCGTATCGCAGGTCCCAGTCGTGCACGGTGCGGGTGTCCGGCGGCACGAGGCGGTCCCCCTCTCGGAGGTAGGTCAGCAGCCTCTCGTGCGGAGAGGACTGACGTTCACTCATGGATGCTCCCCATTTCGGATGTGAAGGACCGGGGCGGGATAGGTCCCACCCTGAAGCCGCGTTGACGCACGGCCTCGGGGCGGGATCCAGCCCGGCAGGCGGCGCCGGGACGGTGGACGGGCGGCGGCCGCCAGAGGGTGCGGCCGCCGGGAGCCCGGGACCTACGCCGGTTCCAGGTCCTCGTCCTCCCGCCAGAACTTGGCCTTCGCCTCGGCCGCGGCCAGCTGCCGGCTCACCGTCGCCGAGGAGATCTCCAGCAGCTGCGCGATCTCGGTGCCCTTCAGGCCCCAGACATGGGTGAGCTCCCAGACCGCCGCCTGCCGCTCGTCGGCGATCGCCGCCTTCACCGACTCCAGCAGCTCCAGGTACTCCAGGCCGGCGACCGGGTCCGGCCCGAACCGCCGCCCGTGCTCGGGCGGTTCGTCGTACGGCCGCTCGCCCGAGGAGCTCTTGCGCCAGTGGTCCCGGAGCTTGTTGCGGGCCACCACGGTCGCGAAGACCAGGACCGGCTTCTCGAACCTCGTGCCCTTGCGGAACTCCTGGAAGATGGCGATGCACACCTCCTGGGTGATGTCCTGGGCCAGGTGGTAGTCGTGGGTGACCCGCGTGACCGAGGCGATCAGCCGCGGCTCGACGGTCCGCAGCGCCTCCATCAGCTCGGCCTCGCGCTCCTTGGACAGCCGGCGGGGTGACTCCGCGGAGTCGCTGCCGCCCCCTGAGAGCTGCCTCATGTGTCGTCCCTCTCCGCTGACCGGGTACCGCTCGGGGGTCCCGGGCTCCCTGGAAGGTCGCGGTGGGGGCCGGAAGTTTTTCATCGGGCCCGGGATGAAAATTCCGGCGGCCCCGGCGGGACTTGACGGTATGGACACTCGCACCGCACTCGCCCTCGTGCTCGGCGGCCTCGCCGTCTACCTCGCCTACGTCAACCCGGTGCTCGGCGCCGCCCTCGGCATCGGCGTCGTCGTGGTCACCTTCCTGCTGACGCTCCTGGAGAAGTAGCCCGACCGGTCAGGTCCGCACCGCCGCCTCCCGCTCGGCCGCGGTCGGTGCGGCGAGGGCCAGGCGGCGGTGGATGCGGCGGAGCATCGTGCGGGCCATGAAGGGGTGGACCCGGCGGACCACGGCGAAGTAGAGCCGGCCGGCCGTGTTGTGGATGCGGACGACCGTGCCGAGGGTGACGGTGCCGTCCGCGACCAGGAGCGAGGCGCGGAAGTCGAGGTGCCGGGCGTCCTCGCCGAGCAGCAGCTCCTGGTCCGTCCGGCCGACGACCGGGAAGGGCGCCCCGCGCAGGACGCCCTGCCACGCCTCCGGGGTGTCCGGCAGGCCGGGCAGGAGGTCCATCTGCCAGGCGTCCTCGAAGTCGGTGCGCGGGAACGCCCGGTGCGCGAGCCGTGCGGCGGCGGGCAGTTCGACGGCCCGGGCGCGGTCCCACGCCAGGCGGTGGAGCAGGCGGATCCACGGGGAGCGGCGGGGCGGCGGTATCTGCCGTCCCGTGGCGGCCCGTTCGATGTTGTCGAAGAGCTCATGGACGACGGTGCGGTGCATCGCGCGGATCGCGAGGGACCACAACAGCCGTCGAATCGGCGGGCGTTGGGCCTCCAGAAGATGCTCTACGCGGCAGCGGTCGGGGCCGTCGGGGCGGATGGTGACTTCGTGCCGGCCGGTGCTGCCGTCGGTGAAGTCGAAGCGGATGCGGCGGCCGGGCTCGTACGCGCCGACGCGGTAGCGGACGAAGCCGTGGCCGCCGTCCGCGCCGATACCCAGCGGGCGGTCGAAGCGCATCGGGGGCCAGGCCGGTGCCGGGAAGAGCGGGTCGTGGTCGCTGCCGAGCCGGTCGAGCAGGGCGCCGACGGCCTCTGCCGGGGCCTGGACGGTGCGGGAATGGACGTCGCGGACGGTACGCACGGAGCACCTCCATACGGTGGCGTATGTTTGACCGTACGGTACCGTATGGATATGGCACGACAGCAGCGGACGAAGGAATCCGGCGGCGTCCCCCGGCAGCGGCTGACGGCGCAGGACTGGGCCGACGCCGCCCTCGCGGCCATGGGCGAAGGGGGTCTCGCGGCGGTGGCCGTGGAGCCGCTGGCCGCCCGGCTCGGCACGACGAAGGGCAGCTTCTACTGGCACTTCGCCAACCGGGAGGCGCTGATCGAGGCCGCCCTGGAGCGCTGGGAGCAGCTCGGCACGGAGGCCGTGATCACCGAGGTCGAGGCCGAGCCGGACCCCGGCAAGCGGCTGCGTCGGCTGCTGCTGCACGCCACGAACCGGTCCGCCGAGGACCCCTTGGAGGTCTCACTGCTCGCGACCGCGGGCCAGCCCAGGGTCGCGGCCGCCCTGGCCCGGGTCACCGAACGGCGGATCGGCTATGTCGCCTCGCTCTTCGCGGAGCTCGGCTTCCCCGAGGAGGAGGCGCGCCGGCGCGGACTGCTGGCGTACACCGCCTACCTCGGGCACACCCAGCTGGCGCACGCCGTCCCGCGGAGCCTGCCGGACGCGTCCGCGCGCGAGCCCTATCTGGACGGCGTGATCGACATGCTGATGCGTCCGCTGTGACGACCGGCGACAGGAGGTTCAGGTGACCGAACTCGACCGAAGATGAACCAAGTTGGCCGAACTGTGCGTAGACGCGCCATGTGTCCGAGGCATGAAGTGGAGATCAGCGCGGCGAATACGGCGCGCTTGTGCGTTGACATCGCACACGCGGGTGGTTCGAGCTCGCTCGAACCCCCTCGTAACGGGAGGCATGTCGTGACCGAAGCCATTTCCTACTTCCAGGACCGCACCTGTCCCTACCACCCGCCCAGCGCGTACCGACCGCTCCGGGAGGGCGGCCCGCTGGCCCAGGTGACCTTCTACGACGGCCGCAAGGTATGGGCGGTGACCGGCCACGCCGAGGCGCGGGCGCTGCTGAGCGATCCGCGGCTGTCGTCCGACCGGCAGAACCCGGCCTTCCCGATCCCCGTCGAGCGGTTCGCCGCGATCCGCCGGGTCCGCACCCCGCTGATCGGGGTGGACGACCCGGAGCACAACACCCACCGCCGGATGCTGATCCCCAGCTTCAGCGTCAAGCGGACCGCCGCGCTGCGGCCGGACATCCAGCGGATCGTCGACGAGCTGATCGACCGGATGCTGGAGCAGGGACCGCCGGCCGAGCTGGTCTCCGCGTTCGCGCTGCCGGTCCCGTCCATGGTGATCTGCTCGCTGCTCGGCGTCCCGTACGCCGACCACGAGTTCTTCGAGGAGCAGTCCCGACGCCTCCTGCGCGGCCGCACGGCCGAGGAGGCGGAGGCCGCCCGGAGCGAGCTGGAGGAGTACTTCACCGGGCTGATCGCCGACAAGGAGAAGCGCCCGGGCGACGGACTGCTGGACGAGCTGATCGAGGACCGGCTGCGGGCCGGCGCGCTGGAACACGACGAGCTGGTCCGGCTCGCCATGATCCTGCTGGTGGCCGGTCACGAGACCACCGCCAACATGATCTCGCTCGGCGTCTTCACGCTGCTCGAACACCCCGAGCAGCTGGCGCGGTTGAAGGCCGAGGAGGGCCTGATCCCGGCCGCGGTGGAGGAGCTGCTGCGGTTCCTGTCCATCGCCGACGGCATGCTGCGGGTGGCGAAGGAGGACATCGAGGTCGGCGGACAGCTGATCCGCGCCGACGACGGCGTGCTGTTCCCGACGTCCCTGATCAACCGCGACGAGGACGCCTATCCCGCGCCCGACCGGTTGGACTTCGAGCGGTCCGCCCGGCACCACGTCGCGTTCGGCTTCGGCATCCACCAGTGCCTGGGCCAGAACCTCGCCCGGGCGGAGCTGGAGATCGCGCTCCGTTCGCTGTTCACCCGGATCCCGGATCTGCGACTCGCCGTACCGGCTGCCGAGATTCCGTTCAAACCGGGGGACACTCTCCAAGGCATGATCGAACTGCCGCTGTCCTGGTAGCGGCCATGACGGCGGACGAACGAAAGGGGTCCGGCATGCGGATCACCATCGACCAGGACGTCTGTATCGGCGCCGGCCAGTGCGCCCTGACCGCCCCCGCGGTGTTCGACCAGGACGACGACGGCTTCGGCCTGGTGCGTTCCGGCCGCGAGGACGGCGCCGGCGACCCGCTGGTGCGGGAGGCCGCCCGGGCCTGCCCCGTGCAGGCCATCACGATCACGGACGACTGAGCCGACCTCCCCGCGGACGGCGCGGCTGACGCGCGCGGCGGCCGGACGGCTTCCGGTGCCCGCGGCGCGCCCGCACCGTACCGCCCCGATTCTTGTTTCCCACGGCATCCACCTCATCCGCTACCGCACCACCCCTTGGGTGACCGGCAGTTCGAGGACCCCGGTGTCCCCGGGCGCGCTGGTGACCGTCACCGGCTTCACCCCGCGATTGCCCGCGTAGGCGGAGTCGCTCGCGGCGAGGGTGAAGCGCAACCGGTGCCCCGGCTCGTAACGGTGCACGATGCCCGGCAGTTCCACGGTGAACCGCCGCGTCGCATCGGGCACCCGGGCCGGGGCCACCAACCGGTGCACCAATGTCTGCTTACCGTCCGGCGCGACGTCGTAGAGCTTCGCGAAGAGCACGAGCTTGTCGGCCGCGTCGGCGGAGTGCTGCACCCGCTCGGTCCGCGGCGAGACCACCTTCAGGGTCACCCTGGGCGCGCCCACCACGTCCACCGGCCGGCCCGTGACC
Organism: Streptomyces bugieae; assembly: GCF_036352915.1. Classification (NCBI taxonomy): domain Bacteria; kingdom Bacillati; phylum Actinomycetota; class Actinomycetes; order Kitasatosporales; family Streptomycetaceae; genus Streptomyces; species Streptomyces bugieae. Next base: position 48,812 of record NZ_JAZBJP010000034.1, on the reverse strand, counting down.
GGCCCGGACGTCCAGTCCAGATGCGTTCCGCGGGCGTCGAACGGTGCCGGGTCGGGCAGTCCGAGCATCCCGGCCAGCGAACTCTCCGAATGGCTGGTGGCGATCCGCAGATTGCGGTACTCGCGGCTGCCGCGCACCACCTCGGCCCGGTTGCCGACGAGCTTGCCGTCGCCGGACAGATACAGCCGCCGGCTGCCGCCCGCCGGGAAGGTGGCGGAGGTGGCGTAGGTGTTCCCGCCGGTCACCCAGTCCCGGTAGTACGCGAAGGCCGGCCCGGTGCCGGTGTGCGTGCGGTGCCGCAGATAGCGGTCGAACCAGGCCAGGATCCGGCGCCCGACGTAGCTGTCCTCCAAGTTGCCCTTGGCCAGGCTCAGTTCACCCTCGGGCGGGTTCTTGATGCCGCCGCTGTGGCCCCAGTACTGCCAGATCATCTTCGCCGGGGTGCCCTGGGCGGTGAGGGCCCGGTAGGTGGCGGCGGCCTCGTTGAGAGTGAAGAGGGTGTCGGCCTGGCCCTGGACCAGCAGCGTCGGCGCCGTGACGGACTTCAGGTACGAGACCGGGGAGACGCTGCGCGCGTAGCGGAGCATGGCCTCGGTGCGGGCGGCCGGGTACTTCCCGGAGTCCAGCAGCCGCTTGGTCTCGCAGGCCCGCGCGACGAAGTGCAGACAGCCCGCGCCGCCGGTCCGGGACGGATCGATGCGGGGGTGCAGCAGCCCCTGCGCCTCGCCGATCAGGAAGAACCCGTTGGTCCACTGCCATTTGTAGGCACCCGGCACCGGCCCGCCGACGCCTTGCCTGCGGTCGGCGTTGTTGGGGTCGAGGGAGTAGGACAGGTCGTTCCAGGTGATCAGCGGGACCAGGGCGTCCACGCGGTGGTCGACGGCGGCCGTCGCCAGCTGGATCGCCCCGCCGTAGGACCCGCCGATCATGCCGACCCGCGGATCGCCCCGGCCGTCCATAGCGACGTAGTCGAGGCGCGTGCCGTTGTCGGCGGTCCGCGATCCGGCCAGCAGGTCGACGAGTTGACTCGCTGCCCGGCCGTCGATCCGGGGGCCGTCCAGGGAGATCGGGCAGCCGGTCTTGCCGAAGCCGAGGCCGGAGTAGGCCAGCGCCACATAGCCGCGGGCGGCGAACGCCTTGGCGAGCGCGTCGGTGGAACCGTCCGCCTTGCTGCCGCCGAAGCCGTTGGTGGTCAGCACGGCGGGCGCGGGGTGGCCCGCGTCCACGCCGGACGGGCGGTAGACATCGGTGTCGAGGGTGCAACTGCGGTCGCCGGCGCGGACGGTGACCTTCAGCGCGGTGACGGTGTACGCATCTCCGGCCGCGGCCGCGGCCGGAGGACCGGTCAGGACGAGGGGCGCGGCGAGGGCGGTGCCGGCCAGCAGGGCGAGGGACGTGCGGAGCAGCGGGCGGGACGCGCGGGGCACCAGGACCTCCAACGGGGACACGTCGTACCAACCAGTCGGTAGCGGCGCGTTCATGCTGTGACACGAGTAACGACGTGTCAACGTTCCTGACGCGGTTTCTCGTAAGGACGTCAGTTCGCCACCGTCCGCCGCACACACCCGAGTTGGGCGTGCGGCGGACGGGGCCTCCTGGTCAGTCGCGGAGCTCCAGCGGCGGGACGTCGTCGCGCGGGAAGCCGAAGGTCCGGGCGTAGAGGGCGAGTTCGGCCTCCAGGGTGCGCACCAGCGTCTCGGCGCGTCGGAAGCCGTGGCCCTCGCCGGGGAACGCGAGGTAGGCGTGCGGTACGCCGCGTCCGGCCACCTCGGCGAGGAAGCGCTCGCACTGCGCGGGCGGGCAGATCACGTCGTCCAGCCCCTGGAGCAGCAGGAACGGCGCGGTGATCCGGTCCGCGCGGTGCAGCGGCGAGCGCTCGCGGTAGCGGTCGGGGACCTCCGCGAGCGGGCCCACCAGCGACTCCAGGTAGCGGGACTCGAAGTCATGGGTCTCGCCGTTCGCCCAGCCGGTGAGGTCCAGGACGGGGTAGCTGATGGTGCCGCAGGCGTAGAGGTCGGTGGAGGTCAGCGAGGCGGCGGTGGTCCAGCCGCCGGCGCTGCCGCCGCGGATGGCGAGCCGGGCGGGGTCGGCGGTGCCCTCCTCCGCCAGCGCCCGGGCGACCGCCGCGCAGTCCTCGACGTCCACCACGCCCCACTGGCCGCGCAGCCGCTCGCGGTAGGCGCGGCCGTAGCCGGTCGAGCCGCCGTAGTTGACCTGGGCGACGCCGATGCCGCGGGAGGTGAAGTAGGCGATCTCCAGGTCGAGCACCAGCGGGGCGCGGCTGGTGGGGCCGCCGTGCGCCCAGATCACATAGGGCGGCAACTCGCCGTCCGACGTGGCGTGTTCGGGGTTGTGCGGCGGATGGATGTGGGCGTGCACGTCCCTGCCGCCGGGGCCGGTGAAGGTGCGGTGCCGCGGCCGCGGGTAGTAGGCCGGGTCCACGGCGTCGGTGTGCCGGCAGGCGATCGCCCGGGCGCGGCCGGTGCAGGTGTCCAGCTCGACGACCTCGTACGAGCGGTCCGGGCCGGCCGCGATGCCGACGACCCGGCTGCCGTGCGCGGCGAGCGTGGGCGTCCACTCCGTCCAGGGGCCGGCGGCGTCGACGAGGTCGCCGCTGACCGGGTCGAGGATGCCCAGCTTCAGGGCGCCGCGGCCGTGCAGCACCGCGAGGGTGCCGTTGTCCAGCGGCAGGAACCAGCGCTCGCCGACGTTCCACAGCGGGCCGCCGAACTCCTCCTCCCGGGCGGGGCACAGGCCGCGGCTCGCCACCACGCCGTCGTCCAGCGCACCGGGGCGGATGCGCTGGAGCTCCCACCAGCCGCCGGGGTCCGAGACGAACAGCAGCGAGCCGTCGGCGTCCCATTCGACCTGCACCACGGACTCACCGGTCGCGCCGCCGCCCGGTGCGGTCGGGCCGAGGTCGCCGACCAGCGGCCGGACGGCGGTGAACTCGCCCTTGCCGGTGATCTCGGCGAGCATGACCAGCGTGCCGTCCCAGGGCATCTGCGGGTGGTCCCAGGCGAGCCAGGCCGCCCGGTCGCCGTCCGGCGAGATCCGCGGACCGGTCACGAACCGGTGCCGGTCGTCGCTCAACTCCCGTACGGATTCCCGGTGTCCGGCCGCCGAGCCGTCGAGCGGGACGGCCGCGATCACCCGCCGCACGTCCGTCGGTCCCGCGCCGGTGAACTCCTCCAGCACGCACCAGACCTCGCCCAGCTCCGGGCGCAGCACCGGATCGACCCAGCGCAGGCCCTCCCCCACCTCGGAGCGCGGGGTGAGCGGGCGGGGCTCCCGGCCGCTGTCCGGTTCGAAGGCGTACAGCCGCTGGTCGGCGAAGTCGCAGAAGACGATCAGCGGTCCGCGCTCGGTGACGGTCCCGGCCCAGGGCAGGCCGCCGTACTCCAGCACCCGGCTGCGAACGTTCCACGGCGCGGGCAGCACCGTCTCCTCGGCGCCGTCCGCCCGCCGGCGGACCAGCGCCCGGCGGCCGCCCTCGGCGGGGCGCGGTTCGGTCCACCACACCTCGTCGCCGACCACACCGACGAACGCCGGCCGGCCGTCGTGCGCGGCGACCGTCCGGGCATCTATCGGGGACGTCCAGCTGCCGTAGGGGGCCGTGGTCACCATGGTGCGGATCCTCTCCTCCACCGGTCGGGCGGGGCGCGGGCCGGTCAGGCCGCGCGCAGGAAGTGGTCGAGGACCCGGACACCGAAGTGCAGTCCCCCGACCGGTACGCGCTCGTCCACGCCGTGGAAGAGCGCCTGGTAGTCGAAGCCCTCGGGGAGCTTCAACGGCGAGAAACCGTAACCGGTGATGCCCAGCCGGGAGAACTGCTTGGCGTCCGTGCCGCCGGACATGCAGTACGGGACGACATGGCCGTCCGGGTCGAAGCGCTCGACGGCGGCCCGCATCGCGGCGTAGGTCGGCGCGTCCACCGGCGCCTGCAGGGCGACCTCGCGGTGGTGGTACTCCCACTCCACCTCGGGGCCGGTCAGCTCGTCCATGGTGGCGCGGAACTCCGCCTCACCGCCGGGCACGACCCGGCCGTCGATGTGGGCGACGGCGGAGCCGGGGATCACATTGACCTTGTAACCGGCGGACAGCATGGTGGGGTTGGCGCTGTTGCGGACGGTCGGTTCGACGAGCTTGGCGGACGGGCCGAGCTTGCCGAGCAGCGCGTCGACATCGCAGTCCGGCGCGTCGACGTCCACGTCCAGGCCGTGCAGGGCGACCAGTTCGCGCAGTGCGGCCCGTACGGTCGGGGTGAGCCGGACCGGCCATTCGTGCTCGCCGATCCGGGCCACCGCGCCGGCCAGCCGGCTGACCGCGTTGTCGTGGTTGACCTTCGAGCCGTGCCCGGCCCGGCCGCGGGCGGTCAGCTTGAGCCAGGCGGTGCCGCGCTCCCCCGCCGCGATCGGGTACAGCTGCATCCCGCCGCCGGCGTGGAAGGTGAACGCCCCGGATTCGCTGACGCCTTCGGTGCAGCCGGCGAACAGCCCGGCGTGCCGGTCGGCGAGGAAGCCCGAGCCGTCCTCGGCGCTGGCCTCCTCGTCGGCGGTGAAGGCCAGCACGATGTCGCGGCGCGGCCGGACGCCGGCGCGCGCCCAGTGCCGTACGGCGGCGAGCACCATCGCGTCCATGTTCTTCATGTCGATGGCGCCGCGGCCCCAGACCACGTCGTCGACGACCTCGCCGGAGAACGGGTGCACGGACCAGTCGGCGGGTTCGGCGGGGACCACGTCGAGATGGCCGTGGACCAGCAGCGCGTCGGCCGCGGGGTCGGTGCCCTCGATGCGGGCGACGACGTTGGTGCGGCCCCGGGTGCGCTCCAGCAGGGTCGGTTCGATGCCGGCGTCGGCCAGTCGCTCGGCGACGTACTCGGCGGCCGGGCGCTCCCGGCAGGTGCCGTCGCCGGCGTTGCCGGTGTCGATCCGGATCAGGTCGGAGGTGAACCGCACCACCTCGTCCAGCGCCTGCCGGTCCACCCCGGACCCGTGGCCCGCGGCGCCTTCTCGCTCGGCTTTCTCAGCCATATTCTTCCTCCACGGCGGACGACACGACGGTGGTGACCGCCTTGAAGCACCGGATGGCTTCGTACATGTTCTGACTGGTATACGCGACCCGGCGCGCCGCGCTGCGCTCCACGCCGGGCACGCAGGTCGCGGCACCCACCAGATGCTCCGCGTCGAACTCCAACTCGACGTGGAACGGCCCCCGGCGGGCGGGTTCGTGACGGGCCGCCAGCGCCGTGCCCTGGGCGGCCGCGGCCCGGATGTCGGCGGCCGTACGGGCCGGTGGCCGGCAGACCGCGGCGTAGCGCGAGACGTAGTCCTTGACCGCCACGGCGGGCGCCTGCGGGGCGTATCCCTGGGCGTCCTGGCAGGTGCGGTCGTCGCCGGTGACCAGGACGACCGGCACGCCGTACTCGGCGACGACGAGGGAGTTGAGGTAGCCCTCGCTGGCGCGGGTGCCGTCGACCCAGACGCCGGTGAGCGTGTTGGCGAGGTAGGTGTGGGCGAGGACGCCCTCGGTGCCCGCGCCGGTGTGGTAGCCGACGAAGGCGATGCCGTCGACGTCGCCGTGCTGTACGCCCTCGACCATGCTGAGCGACTTGTGCCGGCCGGTGAGCATCTGTGCCCGTTCGTCGAGCTTCTCCAGCAGGAGGTTGCGCATCGACCAGTGGGCCTCGTTGACGAGCACCTCATCGGCGCCGCCGTCGAAGAATCCGGCGATCGCCGCGTTGACGTCGGAGGTGAACATGTGGCGGCAGCGTTCCCACTGCGGCTTGCCCGGCAGCACGTCCGCGGGCCAGGTCACGCCGGTGGCGCCCTCCATGTCGGCGGAGATGAGGATCTTCACGGTCACCAGTCCTATCGCAGGCAGCAGGCGGTATGCACGATTTTGGACATCACTCGTTCACAACGGTTTCGAGGCACCGAACACTCCCGGCAGCGCATGACACCTCGTCCGGCACCCTCCAGGACCGCCGAGTTGGCCGCAACACCGTGGCACCCCCGCAGACCGCGCAGGTGACTCGGGCACGCTCGTGTGGCACCGTATTCCACACAGTTTCTGTCGCAAAGCGGAAGGGCATCCGCCAGAATTCCGATGGAGTTCCGACGGACTTCTGTCAGCCGCCGACGCCCCCAGCCCGGTGGGATAGAACGTCCCGGACCGGCCTCCCACATGAGGAGACAGAGGCAGAATCATGAGCACAGCACGCAATACCAGCCCGTTAGCGCAACTCGGCGACCCGCAGGCCGACGGCGGCGAGGACCAGCTGGCCGTCCTCACCGAACTCGTCATCCGTTCCCTTTGCGAGCGCAATCCAGGCTTCCGAGAACTCCTGGAGCGGAACGACGGGGCGCAGGTCACCCGGCTGATCGCGGACGTCCTGCGGGCCGGCCGGCCGCTGCCGACCACCGTGCGGGCGGTCCGGCTGGCGACCGGCACCGACCTCCACCTCGTCGCCGCGGCGCTCGGCGACTGCCTGGTCAGCCTGCCGGACGGGGCGCCGGGCCTGCTGATCCCCGGCGCGCTCGCCGAGGGCGACGAGGGACGGGCCCGGCTGAAGGGCGTCCTGCGCCACCGCGCCGCCGCGGTCGGCCATGCCGTGCCACCACAGGACGCCGCCGCCTCGGTACGCGCCGCCTCCCGCCTGCTGGAGCTGGCCGCCCGGTGCGACGGCCCCGCCGCGGGCGTGGCGTTCGTCGACGACCACCTGTCCAGCCTGCTGCTCCTCCAGGACGAGTCGCTCACCCGCACCCTCATCGCCCGCCGGCTCAGGCCGCTCGCCGGCCTGTCACCGGAGCGGTGCGCGCGCCTGGAGGCGACGCTGCTGGCCTGGCTGGGCGGGATGGGCGCACCGGAGGTGGCCAAGGCGCTCAGCATCCATCCGCAGACCGTGCGGTACCGGATGCGCCAGCTGGAGAAGCTCTTCGGCGCCCGGCTGCGCGATCCGCGGGCCCGCTTCGAGATCGAGCTGGCCCTGCGCGGCCGCCGGCTGATGGCGGGCACCCACCGGCGGCGGGCCGCCGCGTCCCGCCGCCCCCGCCCCAGCCGCCTCCGGCAGCCGGTGGCCGGCCCCTAGGGGCAGCCCCCGGGGCGCCGCGCCCGCCGCCCCGCGTATCCCGCCCCGTCCGCCCCATCCGTGCCATCCGCCCTGTCCGCCCCGTCCGCCCCTGTTTGGCGAATCTCACACCCGAGCCGCACCCCTTCAAATACGGACATAGCGCCCCATATTGCCGGGGTGCCCTCTGACCTGCCCCGTATCGTCACCGTGACCCATGAAGGGCGCACACGCCGCCGCGCGCGGCCGCGCCGGCCCGACCGCCTCCGGTCACCCGAGGCCGACCGCCACCGGCGGGGCCCCGATACAGCGGGACAGGAACCACCCCCATGCACGGATCACGCCTCCACGGACGACGCCTCGCAACCGGCACGCGCCGCGGGCTGGCCGCGCTGGCGGCCGCCGGATCACTGCTCACGGTGCTCACCTCGGCGACCCCGGCCGCGGCCGGCACCGCCAGCGCCCCGGTGGCCGGCGCCGAGGTCGTCTGCAGCTCCAAGAAGCCCGGCCTGGCCCCGGCCCTGTCCCACGACATCGCCGACGCCCTGCACGGCCGGCGGAGCGCCTCGGCGCTGGCCTTCTACGACCGCCCCACCGGCACCCGCTGCGCCTTCAGGCCCGGCACCCACTTCGACTCGGCGAGTGTGGTGAAGGTCACCGTCCTCGGGGCGCTGCTGCGGCAGGTCGAGGAGGCGCACCGGAAGCTGACCCCGCACGAGGTCAAGCTGACCACCGCCATGATCACCAAGTCGGACAACGACGCGACCAACGCCCTGTGGCACCAGATCGGCCCGGCCGGCGTGCGGCGCTTCCTGGACCTCGCCGGGATGCGGGACACCGTGCCGGGCAGCGGCGCGTCCTGGGGCCTCACCCAGGTCACCGCCGCCGACCAGCTCACCCTGATGCAGCTGCTCACCACGGACGGGGCGGTGCTCGGCCCGGCCTCCCGCGGCTACGCGCTCGACCTGATGCACCGGGTCGCGCCCGACCAGCGCTGGGGCGTACCGGCCGGCGCACCGTCCACCGCGACCGTCCACGTCAAGAACGGCTGGCTGCCGCGGGACACCGGCGGCTGGCGGATCAACAGCGTCGGCACCTTCACCGGCCACGGCCACGACTACGGCATGGCCGTCCTCTCCACCGGCAACGCGACCATGGACTACGGAGTCGCCACGGTCGAGGGCGCCGCCCGCGTCATCCACCGCGACCTGCAGCGCTGAGCCGGCCGCCCACGGGCAGCCGAGGCACCTGTCCTACGCGAGCTCGGCGGAAAGGCCGTCCCGACGGCTGATCTCCAGCACCGGAGCGCCCAGCTCCAGGACCCGCGCGACGATCCGGGCGCGCAGGACGGGACTCAGGTCCGGCATGAACTCGGGGAGCCGGCAGGCCGGTTCGGCGACGGCGCCGGGGAGAGCGGTGTCGGGAAAGTCGGCGTCGGTCACGAGGGTGTCGGTCACGTCGGCGTCGGTGGGGTCCGTGTCGGTCACGTCGGCGTCGGTGGGGTCCGTGTCGGTCACGTCGGCGTCGGTGGGGTCCGTGTCGGTCACGTCGGTGTCGGTGGGCCGGGCGAAGCCGGGCATCCAGCGTTCCGCTGCGGCGCCCGGCCCGCACGGGCCGTCGGGCAACAGGGCGGCGTCCGCGGCGAGGACGAGAGTCGCCCCGGGGCCGGGGGCGGCGAGCGGGTACGCCCACCACAGCAGCTCCACGGGGCCCGCCCCGCCGGTCGCCATCCGGGCCCGGCCCGCGGTGGGGTAGGACGTCCGACCTCCCGACGAGGCGTGCAGCCCGCCGCACCCGTCGCCCCCCTCCGCACCGCTGTCGCCGAGGGCGCCGGTGACCGGCATCAGGTCGAGCGCGGGGGCGCCCACCGCCTCTGCACGGCCGGTTCCGAAGAGCCGGTGGGCGCCGCTGCTCCAGTGGGAGATCCGGCCGTCCGCGGCCACCAGGACGACCGCAAGCGGAATCCGTCCCGGCAGCGCGCGGCGCGACGCGGCCACCCGGGCTGCCGTACCCGACCTGCCGGCGCCGTCCAACGGATCGCGCACCATGGGCGGTTGCTTCCTCGTACCCCGATCGTGCCTCACCGCCATCACGGTACGGCCGCCGGCGGATGCGGTGGGCGGCATTTCCCGAAGAGGCCGAACAGGTGGTATGGCCGTGCAACGGGCGCCCGGTCACCGCCCCTTGGCGCGCGGTCAGTCCTCGTGTCCGAGCTGGAGGTCGCGTTCGGTGCGGCCGCCGCCGGCCACCTGGAGGACGGTGGCCACCGGCGGGTATCCGGCGGCGACCACGGTGTACTCACCGGCCGCGAGGTCCACGAAGCGGAACAGCCCGTCGGGTCCGGTGACGGCGGTGTCGACCACGTTGCCCGCGACGTCCAGCAGGGTGACCCGGGCGTCCTCGACGGGGCGCCCGCCACCGGCCCGTACGGTCCCGCGCAGCACCGCGCCGCCGGCGAGTTCGATGTCCTGGCGGGTCTCCCGCGACGCCTGCACGGTGACCGGCAGCGCGGCCGGCCGGTACGCCGGTGCGCTGGAGGCCAGGGTGTACTCCCCGGCCACCAACTCCCCGATGACATAGCCTCCTTCACGCCCGCTGCGGGTGGTCGCGACGACCTCGCCGCGCACGTCGGTGAGGGTGACCATGGCATCGCGTACGGGGGTGCCGTCGGCGGTGGTGACGGTGCCGGCCAGCCGACCGGCGCCGCCGAGGACGACGTCCAGCTCGACCGGCCGTTCGCCGACGGTCACGGTCACGGCCTGCGGCTGGTGGCCGCCGGCGGCCGCGATCAGCACGTAGGAGCCGACCCCGGGGGTGCTCAGGGCGTACCGCCCGTCCTCGCCGGAGGCGCCGCGGCCGATCTGCCGCCCGGTGACGTCGATGAGGGTGAGCGCGGCCCGCGGCACGATGGAGCCGTCGTGGTGCCGCACCGCCCCGCACACCGGGATGCCCGGGTGCCCGCCACCGGAGAGACGGGAACCACGGCGGTAACCCCCCGTGGGGTACGTCGAGTTGAGGGGATCCGGGTCGGCGGCGGAACGGGCCTGCGGCACGGCGGCCGGTTCGGCGGATGCGGCAGGTCCCGCCGGTTCGGTCGGCTCACCGTAGGAGGTGGGCCGGTCCGACGTCGGGGAGGTCTGCGGGGCGTGGGAGGCGTGGGACACCAGTGGTTTCTCTTTCCGGAAGAAGGCGAGCACGAGGCCCAGGACGAGCACCGGCACGAGGTAGCAGAAGACCCTCGGCACGGCGTGGGCGTAGGCGGCGACGTGGCCGTCGCGCAGGGAGGCGGGCAGCACGCGCACCAGCTGCGGGGCGATCGACTCCGGGCCGGGCAGCCGCCCCGACGCCGGCAGCCGGTCGGCGAACCGGCGGGCCAGCCGGTCGACGGCAAGAGTGCCGAAGAGGGCCACGCCGACGCTGCCGCCGAGGTGCCGGAGGTAGTGGTGTGCGCCGGGCGCGGTGGAGAGGTCACGGGCGCGTACGGAATTCCGGGCGGCGAGCACCAGCACCGGCATCACGAGGCCGAGGCCCAGGCCCACAAGGCCCGTCCAGAGGCCGTAGGTCTCCCGGGAGGTGTCCGGCGCCGGCCTCGACAGCAGCCACATCCCCGCGGCGGCCACCGCACAGCCCAGGACGGGGAAGACCTTGTGGTGGCCGGTGCGGCGGATGAGCCGGCCGGAGGCGCCGGAGGCGAGGGCGAGGCCGCCCAACAGCGGCAGCATCAGCAGTCCGGACTCGGTGGCCGAGGCACCGTCGGCCCTCTGCAGGAAGGCCGGCAGACAGCCGGCGGCGCCGAAGAGGGCGATGCCGACGGCGGCACCGATCAGGCCGGTGAGGCTGAAGAGCGAGTCACGGACCAGCCGCAGCGGGACGATCGGTGCGGTGGCGAAATGCTCGACGGCGAGGAAGAGCAGCGCGCTGCCGAGCGCCCCGGCCCCCAGCCCGAGGACGACCCGCGAGTCCCCGGCGTACTCCGTGCCGCCCCAGCCGGCCAGCAGCACACAGCAGAGGGAGAACGCGGCGAGCAGCAGGGCGCCCGCGAGGTCGGGCCGGGGCCGGTGGAGCGGCCGCGGCAGCTTCAGCGCGAAGGCGATGACGAGGAGCGCCAGGGCACCGAACGGGACGTCGAGGGAGAAGCACCAGCGCCAGGAGGCGTGGTCGGCGGAGAAGCCGCCGACCAGCGGTCCGGCCACGGAGGCGAGGGCGACGGCGGCGCCGATCAGGCCCGTGGAGCGGCCACGGGCCCGGGGCGGTACGACGTCGGCGACGAGGGCCTGGACGCCGATCATCAGTCCGCCGCCGCCGAAGCCCTGAACGGCCCGGAAGGCGACCAGTTCGGCCATGGTGTGCGACCAGCCGGCCAACGCCGAGCCGGCGGTGAAGACCAGGAGCGCGGAGAGGAGGACCGGTTTGCGGCCGAAGAGGTCGCCGAGTCTGCCGTGGAGGGGCAGGCCGAGGGCGGCGGCGAGGAGGTAGGACGTCACCGGCCAGGACATCGCGGCCACGCCGTGCAGCTCACCGACGATCTTCGGGAGCGCGGTGCTGACGACGGTCTGGTCGAGGGCCGCGAGCAGCAGGGCCGGCAGCAGACCGACGAAGACCAGACGGGTCCGGCGGGTGCCGAGCGGCACCGGCGCGGCGCCGTCCGGTGCACCGGCCCGGCCCCCGGTGGCCGGGGCCGGGGCCGTGCCGGGTGCCGGTGGGCCGGTCCGCCCGGCCGGGTCGCTCAGGGTGGTCCCGCCCACGTACTGCTCCCCTCGTCACGCCTGTTGCCGCCCAATTTCTCGCATTGGGCGACAACAGCGTTCAAGCGCGACGAAAGGGGTCGGGCGGTGCCGGAACGGACGTCAAGTGCCTTGTCGGGCAGGCCCCTTGGGCTCCCATCAGGGCTTTCCGTGCGGAACGGGTCCGACGGCCGGGGCGCCTCGGTGCGACCGAAACCACCCGAACCGGTGAGCGTGACGGAACGCGCCCAGGGTGACGCATGTGACGTCCGCGCTCAGCGCAGGAAGCAGCTGACACGCATGACGCACATGACGCACATGACGCCCAGGGGACGTATGACGTCCGATCACTTCTCCATGCGCGCCGCGAGGTTGGCGAGGATGGTGTCGTAGATCCGGCCGAGGCCCTTGGGGGCGAAGGTCCGCTCGAAGAAGCCGCCGATACCACCCGCGCCCTGCCAGGTGGTCGTGACGACGACCCTGGCGCGCTTCTCGCCGGCCGGCGTGACGACCCAGGTGGTCACCATGGAGGAGTTGCGATCCTTCTCCACGAGCTGGCCGTCGGTGGGCTCGTCGACCTCCAGCAGGCAGTCGCGCACCCGCTTGCTCGTGGCCTGGAGCTTCCAGTGGACGAGGGTGCCCTTGCCGTCGCCGCCCTCGCAGACCTCGTACTCCGAGAAGTGCTCGGGCAGCAGCTGCTGGCGCGTGCCGCTGTAGTCGGCGAGCGCGTCGAACACGTCCTCCGGGTCCGCCGCGATCTCGCGCTGCGTGGTGGCCTCGACCTGACCCATGTGTGTCTTCCTCCAGTAGTCGGCTGCCGGTCCTGCGGTGCGCCGCCAAGCCAACCACCACTGGGGGGCGCGCCCAAAATCCGCCCGAGCCCGTCTTGACGGACGAGAAGGGAACACGTGTTCTATTATGGTGGGCGGGGGCTCGACGGCATGCAGCATGCAGAAGGAGGCCCGATGCGCTGGGACAACCTGGGTGACGGCCCGGCCGCACTGTTCGGTGCGGACGTGGTCAGCCGGACGTTCGACACCCCCGAATTCCGCGGCATCACGTTCCACGAGGTGCGCGCCCGCTCCCTCGTCAACCGCGTCCCGGGCGCCTCCCGGATGCCGTTCGAATGGACGGTCAACCCCTACCGCGGCTGCAGCCACGCCTGCGTCTACTGCTTCGCGCGCAAGACCCACAGCTATCTGGACCTGGACACCGGCCTCGGCTTCGACACCCAGATAGTGGTGAAGGTCAACGCTCCCGAACTACTGCGCCGCGAACTGGCCGGGCGCCGCTGGCGCGGCGACCACATCGCGATGGGCACCAACGTCGACTGCTACCAGCGCGCGGAGGGCCACTACCGCCTCATGCCCGGCATCCTCACGGCCCTGCGCGATCACGCCAACCCGTTCTCGATCCTCACCAAGGGCACGCTCATCCTGCGCGACCTGGAACTGCTGCGGCAGGCCGCCGAGGTCACCGACGTCGGCATCTCGGTCTCGGTCGGCTTCCTGGACCACGAGCTGTGGCGCACGGTCGAGCCCGGCACGCCCGCCCCCGAACGCCGGCTGGACGTGGTGCGCACCCTCACCGCACACGGCATTCCCTGCAGCGTGCTCATGGCACCCGTCATCCCGTTCCTCGGCGACGCGCCGGAGCAGCTGCGCGCCACGGTCCGCGCCCTCGCAGAGGCCGGCGCGGGATCCGTCACGCCGCTGGTGCTGCACCTGCGCCCCGGCGCCCGCGAGTGGTTCCTGTCCTGGCTGGAGCACCACCATCCGCATCTCGTACGGCGCTACACGACGATGTACGCGGACGGCGCCTACGCCCCCACGTGGTACCAGCGCCGGATCACCCGCCAGGTCCACGAACTCGCCGCCGAGTACGGCATCGGCCCCGCCCGCTCGGGCGAGGCCCGCCGCATCCGGCCGCCGTCCGGGGACGCCGACGCCGCCGGGGACTCCGTGCCCGTGGCGGTTTCCCCGCCCGCGGACGATCCCGCGCCTGCACCCGTGCCCTCGGGGCCGACCCAGCTGACCCTCATCTGAACGGGCCGGACCGGCCGCTCACACCGAGGCGGCCGGGACGGCCTCCAGGGCCCGCGCCAGACGGTCGCGGGCCTCGGTCTGGGCGGCGATCCGCTCGTCGATGACGGCGAGCCGCTCACGGGCGATCCGCAGCCCCTCGGCGGACGGCGGAGCGGTGGTCATGTCGCCGTCCAGGCAGGGGGTGAAACAGCGGACGTCGGCGAGCGTGAGCCCGGCCGCCAGCAAGTGGCGGATGTTGCGCACCCGTACGGCCGCGCCGGCGTCGTAGACCCGATACCCGTTCGCCTCCCGGACGGAGGCGATCAGCCCCTCCCGCTCGTAGTTCCGCAACGCCCGCGGCGTCGCCCCGGTGACCTCCGCCAACTCCCCTATCCGCACGGGCCGTTCCCTCCCTCGACTCCGGCCTCGCGGCTCGATTCCCGCGCCGCGTCCCGCATTGTGCCGCGCGCCTCGTCCGGGCCGGGACCGCGGGGGCAGGGGAGCCGGGGGGCCGGGGCGGGCTCAGCCGACCACCGCTCCGCCGTCGACCGGCAGGATCACCCCCGTGACGAACGAGGCGGACGGGTCGGCCAGGTGGGTGACGGCCCAGGCCACCTCCTCGGGGCGGCCGATCCGGCCCAGCGGCGTGTGCGCGATCTGCCACGCGCGGTGCGCCGCCCGCTGCTCCTCGGACAGGCCCTGGTGGAGTGCGATCGGGGTCTCCACGGCACCGGGGGCGACCGCGACCACCCGCACCCCGCGCGGTGCGAGCTCCACCGCCCAGCTGCGGGTGAGCAGTTCGAGCCCCGTCTTGGTCGCGGCGTAGACCGCGTTGCCGGGCCAGCCGCGCTGGCCGATCGAGGTGCTGATGTTGACCACCACCCCGCCGGTCCGCTCCAGATGGGGCACCGCCTCCTGCGTCAGCAGTACGGGCGCGACGAGGTTCGTCGCCAGTTGCGGCCCCATCCGCTCCTTGGTGTGGCTGCCGAGCGCTCCGCTGCCCACGATGGCCGCGTTGTTGACCAGGACGTCCAGCCGGCCGTAGGTCTCGATCGCATGGCGGACGAGGGCCGCGGGGACGTCGTCCGCGGTGATGTCGGCGGCGTACGGGACGATCTCGCCGTCCCCCTCGGCGCCCGCCGCCGTCTCCGCCAGCGGCTCGGCCCGGCGGCCGACCGCCAGCACCCGTGCGCCCTCCGCCGCGAAGGCCCGGGCGGCGGCCCGCCCGATGCCCGTACCGGCGCCGGTGATGATCACCACCCGGCGGGGCGGGGCGTCCGTGGGGTGACTGCCGGTTCCGGTGGCGTTCGTCCCGGGCTGCTGCTGCGTGGGCGCGGTCCGCCCGCTGTGCGTGCTGTGTGCCATGCCGGAAGTCTCGAACCCTGCCCCCAGGGGCAAGGTCAAGCGCACGGCGCCGGAACCGCGGGAGCCCGGCAGCGGGAAAAACCCCGGAAGCCCCCTTGACCCGGCCCCTACCCTCTCCCCCATGGACACGGGCAGGGACAAGGGCAGGGGCAGGGACAGGAGGCCGGCAGGACCGCTCCGGATACGGGAGATGGGCGAGGCCGACGTCGAGGCGGTCTCGGCGGTGCGGGTCCGCGGCTGGCAGGCGGCGTACCGGGGGCTGATGCCGCAGGCGTACCTGGACGGGATGAGTGTGGCGGCGGACGCCGAGCGGCGACGGTCGTGGTTCGGGCGGCGGTCGCCGGACGTGGTCGACCTGGTGGCGGAATCGGCCGGTGAGGTGGTCGGCTGGGCGTCGGTCGGCCCGGCCCGGGACCCCGATGTGGCCCCGGGCGCCGAGGAGTTGCCCGCCCCGCGCCCGACCGCGGGTGAGCTGTTCGCGCTGTACGTCGCGCCCGAGCGGATCGGCACCGGCGTCGGCCGCGCCCTGATGGCCGCGGGCACGGACCGCGCACGGCAGAGCGGATACCGCGCGCTGTATTTGTGGGTGGTACGCGGCAACGCCCGCGCCCAGCGGTTCTACGAGCGCGCCGGCTTCGTACCGGACGGGGCGGAGGAGACGTACAAGGTGGGCGGCAGCAACGTCCCCGAGCTGCGCTACTGGCGCCCGCTGTCTCCGTGCTCCCCGGACCTCACGTCGTCTCCTCCCGACCCGACGTCGGACGTCCCATGTGCCCGGGACGCCCCTTGACCCCCGGGGTTGCCCCCTGGGGTCTGTGTTGACCTCTGGGAGTTGGGTTGGCCTCTGGCGGACCGCTTCAGGCGCCCGAGCCGTCCTTCGCGGCGTCTCGGCCCTCCTTCGCGGCACCCGCTCCCCCGTCGCCCCGCCCCTCGTCCCCCGGAAGCTCGTGCACCCCCAGCCGGGCCAGCGAGGCCGCCGCGGCGGCGGCCAGGCGGGGGTGGCCGGTGGCGGCGGTGAGTGCGGGCACGGCGCGGCGGTCGCCCAGGGCGCCCAGGCCCTCGACGCAGGCGAGTGCCACCCGCCAGTAGGGGTTGTGCGGGGTCAGCAGCCGCTCCAGGGTGGCGACCAGCGCCGGTACGGACTGCGGCGCGCGCAGCTCGGCGAGCAGCCGCACCGGGTGCAGGGCGTACGCGGTGCGCAGCGGGTTGGTGGCCAGGGCGGCCGCGGCGCGGGCGGTGCGCGGGTCGCCGAGCCGGCTCAGGGCGTGGGCCGCGGTGGCGCAGCGCACCGGATCGCGGTAGTTCAGCAGCAGGACGAGCGTCTCGAAGGCGCGTTTGTCGCCGGCGCAGCCGAGGATGAAGGCGGCGATCTCGCGGGCCCACAGGGGGCGTTCGACGGCGACCAGCATCCGGGCGAGTTCCTCCCGTCCGGCGGGGGTGTTCTTGCGGGCGAGGCCCAGCAGGCGCTCGTAGGCGACCAGATCCTGTGGGGAGCGGAGTTCGGCCCGCACCCGGTCCGTCAACTCGTGGAATTCGTCTTCCATTTGCCGCTTCCCTCCCGCCGGGGCGCCCCGGTTACCGAGACGTGGCCTGCACCACAGACTAATGACCCGGACTACCCCTGGCGCTGCGGTTACCCACGGGTTAACCTGCTGGGACGAGCAGCACCCCTGCTCGGGCGGCCTGGTGACGCAGCCGCCACAGAGTGAAGTCGGTTCGGCACCGCAACAGCACGACATCAGTACGGAGCACGGCACGGCCCCGGGACAGGGCCCCGCCGCAGCTCCCGCACCGCCGGCGCTGCCAGCAGCGCTGCGGCCTCCGCGGCCCCGCCGCGCCCGGCCGCCGCGTATCCGCTGCCCCTCGCGTCCGCGCGGCCACCCCTCAGTCGTCACTTCTCCCCTGCCCTTCAGGGGAACACCCTCAGGAGTTCGCGATGGGCCCTTCGTCCACCCCTGATGTCTCCCCCGACATTTCCCCACTGTCCCTCTCCACCGTGGCCGTCGTCGGCCTGGGCACCATGGGCACCGGCATCGCCGAGGTGCTGGCCCGGGCCGGCCGCGAGGTCATCGGCATCGACGTCGACGAGGCCGCGGCCCGGCATGCCGTCGCCGCGCTGGAGGCCGCCACGGCCCGCGCGGTGCGCCGCGAGCGGATCACCGAGCGCGAGCGGCAGGACGTCCTGGCCCGTTTCCGCACCTTCACCGATCTGCAGGCCGCCGCGGAGGCCGATCTGGTCATCGAGGTGGTCCCCGAGGACTACGAGCTCAAGCGGCAGGTCTTCGCCGAACTGGACGCCGTGGTGCGGCCGGATGCCATCCTGGCCACCGGCACCAACGCCCTGTCGGTGACCCGGCTCGCCGCCGATTCGCAGCGTCCCGAGCGGGTGCTCGGGCTGCACTTCTTCAACCCCGCACCGGCCATGAAGCTGGTCGAGGTGGTCTCCTCGGTGCTCACCGCGCCGGCCGCGGTGGCCGGGGTCACCGAGCTCGCCCGCGACCTGGGCAAGGACCCGATCGCGGTGGGTGACCGGCCCGGTTTCGTCGCCGACGGCCTGCTGTTCGGCTATCTGAACCAGGCCGCCGCGATGTACGAGTCGCGGTACGCCACCCGTGAGGACATCGACGCCGCGATGCGGCTCGGCTGCGGCCTTCCCATGGGCCCGCTGGCGCTGCTCGACCTGATCGGCGTGGACACCGCCCGGACCGTCCTGGAGGCGATGTACGCCGAGTCCCAGGACCGGCTGCACGCCCCGGCGCCGATCCTGGGCCAGCTGGCCGAGGCCGGGCTGACCGGCCGCAAGGCGGGCCGCGGCTTCTACTCGTACGAGGCGCCGGGTTCGGCCACGGTCGTGCCGGACGCGGAGAGCCCGGCGGTCACCGGTGAGGCCGCGGCCGGGCGCACGGTCACCCGGGTCGGCGTGGCCGGTTCCGGGACGATGGCCAGCGGCATCGCCGAGGTCTTCGCCAAGGCGGGGTACCAGGTCGTGCTGGCCGCCCGCAGCCCGGAGAAGGCGGAGAAGGCGAAGGCCCGGATCGCCAAGTCGCTGGGCCGGTCCGTGGACAAGGGCCGGCTGACCGCCGAGGCCCGGGACGCGGCGCTGGCGGCGATCACCCCGGCCGGGACGCTGGACGCGTTCGCGGACGTGGACCTCGCGGTCGAGGCGGTGGCCGAGGACCTGGCCGTCAAGCAGGAGCTGTTCCGGACGCTGGACAAGGTCTGCAAGCCGGGCGCGGTCCTGGCCACCACGACCTCGTCGCTGCCGGTCGTGGCCTGCGCCCGGGCCACCTCACGCCCGCAGGACGTCATCGGGATGCACTTCTTCAACCCGGCGCCGGCGATGAAGCTGGTCGAGGTGGTGCGGACGGTCCTGACCTCCGACGAGGTGCACGCGACCGTGCGGGAGGTGTGCGCCAAGGTCCGCAAGCACCCGGTGGACTGCGGCGACCGGGCCGGCTTCATCGTGAACGCGCTGCTGTTCCCGTACCTGAACAACGCGATCAAGATGGTCCAGGAGCACTACGCCTCGCTGGACGACATCGACGCGGCGATGAAGCTCGGCGGCGGCTACCCGATGGGCCCGTTCGAGCTCCTCGACGTGGTCGGCCTGGACGTCTCGCTGGCCATCGAGAAGGTCCTGCACGCCGAATTCCGCGACCCGGGGCTGGCCCCCGCGCCGCTGCTGGAGCACCTCGTCGCGGCGGGGTGCCTCGGACGCAAGACGGGCCGCGGCTTCCGTGAGTACGCCCGGCGCTGACCCGTGGGGGCGCCCCCGCCCGGACGGGGCCGGCTGGGGTGGACTGCTGGAGCCGGACGGCGGTCCACCCCCGCTCACAAGGGCGGAGGCGGGACCTCATGCCGCAGGCCGGGTAAATATGCAGTACCGTCCCCACATGTCCCAGCCCGCTCGTACGCAGCCCTCCGACGCCCCCGACAGCAGCACTCCCGGCACCCGCCGCGCGGCCGCGCAACGGCTCAAAATGCGCCGCGAATTGTCGGCGGCGGCCATGGAGCTGTTCGCGACCAAGGGCTACGAGGCGACGACGGTCGACGAGATCGCGGCCGCCGCGGGCGTCGCCCGGCGGACGTTCTTCCGCCACTTCCGCTCCAAGGAAGAGGCGATCTTCCCCGACCACGACGACACCCTGGTGCGCGCCGAGGCGGTCCTGGACGCCGCCCCGCCGCACGAGAACCCGCTCGACACGGTCTGCCGCGGCATCAAGGAGGTCATGCGGATGTACGCGGCCTCGCCGGCCGTGTCCGTGGCCCGCTACCGGCTGACCCGCGAGGTGCCCACCCTCCGCGAGGCCGAGATCGCCTCGGTGGCCCGCTACGAGCGGCTGTTCACCCGCTATCTGCTGGGCCACTTCGACGAGGGCGCGCACCGCGAGGGCGATGACGACCCGCTGCTGGCGGAGGTCGCCGCGTCCGCCGTGGTCACCGCGCACAACCACGTCCTGCGCCGCTGGCTGCGGGCCGGCGCGGAGGGCGACGTGGAGGCCCAGCTGGACCACGCCTTCGAGATCGTCCGGGAGACCTTCGGCGCCGGGATCGGCGCGGGCCGCACCACGACGGGCGAGCAGCCCCCGGCGTCCGTCTCCCGGGAGGGCGAGGTGCTGGTCGCGGTGGCCCGCACGGACGCCCCGCTGGAGGAGGTCATGCGCACCATCCGCAAGGCGATCAAGGACCGGAGATGATCCCGTAACGGCCTGACGGGCCCGGCTCGCTCGTGCTATCCACTACGGCGTGGCGGACGCGAGCGAGGCGGGGCCGGCTCCGGCCACCCACAACACGATCAGCGGCGGGCAGGCCCGCGACGTCATCCAGGGCGGCGTCGTCCAGATCTACCCGGCGCCCGCCCCGGTCCGCTCCCTGAACGCGCTGCCGCCCCGTCCGGCCGCCCTGCTCGGCCGCTCCGGCCCGCTCGCCACGCTGCTGGCCCTGCTGAAGCCCGGCGACCGCGCCGGGGCGCCCACCGCGATAGCCGTCACCGGTGAGGGCGGGGTGGGCAAGTCGGCCCTGATGGCGGCCGCCGCGCACGAGGCGCACAGGTGGTTCCCCGGCGGGGTGCTCTACGAGGACGCCCGGGCGCACGGCGGCGGGGAGCCGATGAGCATCGAGGAGCTGCTGGGCACCTGGCTGCGGGCGTTCGGCATCCCCGGCGACCAGCTCCAGCCGCACCGGGCCGGGCTGCTCGGCCAGTTCCGCAGCCGGCTCCGGGAGGCGGAGGAGGCGCTGCTGATCCTGCTCGACGACGCCGCGCCGGACGAGCACCTCGTGCCGCTGATACCCCCCGACAGCCGCCACCGCCTCCTGGTCACCGTCCGGACCGCCCCGGAGGAC
The DNA here is from genome assembly GCF_036352915.1 of Streptomyces bugieae. Classification (NCBI taxonomy): domain Bacteria; kingdom Bacillati; phylum Actinomycetota; class Actinomycetes; order Kitasatosporales; family Streptomycetaceae; genus Streptomyces; species Streptomyces bugieae. The sequence goes on along the minus strand of NZ_JAZBJP010000034.1, from coordinate 28,287 downwards.
GCGCGGGTCGCCGTGCTGCGGCTGGACACGCTCAGCCCGAAGGATTCCCTGGCGCTGCTGGAGGCCGCCGCCGGCGAGCCGGTCCCGGCGGCGCAGCTGGACGAGATCGCCGCGCTCTGCGGCCATCTGCCGCTGGCGCTGGACGTGGTGGCCGGCCGGCTGCGGGACGGCGACGACAGCGCGCAGCGCATCCTGTCCGCGTTACGCCCGCCCGGTGAGCGGTTGGCCGAACTCGACCCGGTACGGCAGGCGTTCGAGGCCTCGTACCAGGCGCTCGACGACCCGGACGCGCGGATGCTGCGCCGCCTGGGGCTGCACCCGGGCACCGAGATCGACGCCGAGTCGGCCGCCGCGCTGGCCGGGGTCTCACCGGCGGAGGCGGACCGTGCGCTGCGCCGCCTGGTCAGGGCCCAGTTGCTGCGCCCCACCGGCCGCGAGGGCCGGGTCCGCTTCCACGACCTGCTGCAGCTGTTCGTCGGTGAACTGGCCTCGCAGGAGCCGGAGTCGGCGCGTGGTGCGGCGCTGGAGCGGCTGATGGCCCACTACGGCGAGCGGGCCGCCACCGCCGACGACGCCTGGTTCGACCGGGAGCGCGGGGCGGTGGCGGCGGCCCTGGCGGAGGCGGTGGACCAGGGCCGGTACGAGCGGGTCGCGCCGGTGGTGGACCACCTGGTGGCGTATCTGCTGCGGCGCACCCGCACCGTGGACGCGCTGTTCGTGCTGCGGCAGGGCGTCCTCGCGGCCCGGCACCGCGCCGACCACCACCGGGAGGCGGAGCTGCTGCGGATGATGCGGCGCCACTACCGTGCGCTGGAGCGCTGGCCGGAGGCCCGGTCCTGCGCGGAGGCGGGCCATCTGGCGCGTATCCGGGCCGGTGTGCGCTCGCCGGAGCTGGACGACGACCTCGGCGAGCAGGCGGCCGAGCACGATGACCACGGGGCAGCGGCGCACCACCACGGGCGGGCGGTGCGCGGCTGGGCGCTGCGGGGTGACCGGCACCGGCTGGCGGCCTCGCTGCTGGCGCGGGGGGACGCGGAGGAGCGGCTGGGGCGCGCCCGGGACGCGGCGCTCTCGTACCGCCGGGCGGTGGCGACGGCGCACGACGGCGACCTCACGGTCGTGGCGCACGCCTGGCTGAGGCTGGCCGGGTGCGCGGCGTACCGGCACGACCAGCGGCAGGTCCTGGAGCTGCTGCGCCGCGGGCTGGAGGTGGCGCGCAGGTCGGGGGACGTCCGGGTGACGGTCGAGGCGCTGGCGCTGCTGTTGGAGGCGGAGCAGGAGGCGGGGCGGCCGGGGGCGGCCGAGCAGCTGCTCCGGGAGGCGCTCAGCGAGGCCGGGGCGCACCACCTGCCGCTGCTGCGGGAGCGCCTGCTGGCGATCAAGTGGCCGTGGCTGAAGCTGGCCGCGGAGCCGGAGGCCGCCGCCGCGCCCCGTACGGGGACGGACCGCGCCCCGCAGGAGCCGCCGCCCGCCGTGCCGGGACCGCCCGTGGAGCAGGCGGCCCGCCATGTGCGCCCGGTGCTGCTGCGGCTGCTCGCCCTGCCGTTCTGCGGGGCGCTCTGGGCGCTCGGCTGCCTGACCGTGGCGCTGCTGGAGGGCGGGCCGGTGGCCCTGTGGCCGGCGCAGCTGGCGCTGGCCGGCGGCACGGCCTGGGCGGCCCGGCGGGTCTGGCAGCGCAGCCGCGGCAGCCGGCTCGGCGATCTGGCCGCGGTCGGCCTGCACCGCTTCCACGCGGTGGGCGCGGCCGGGCTGCTGGTGGCCGGGGTCCGGGCCGGTGCGCCGGGCGGCAGTGCCGTCGCCGCGGGGCTGCTGGCCCTGCACACCGCGGCGCAGCTGTGGCCGGCCGCCCGGGATCGCCTGAGGTCCCGGGCCTGACCGGGACACGACCCACCCGAACGGCGTAACCACACCACTGCTCACCTGCTGTGATTTCGTGATTCCGGTGTGTCACCGCCATGCCCCCTATCGGCCCATCTGCCGCTCATACGTGCCGGCCAAATGACATCTGAGAGAAATTCTTGGCACTCAGTGTCTTGTCGACTGGCACGCGGTGTCATACGTTGAGGGTGTCCGGGCGACCGGCGGACGAGGCGATCCTCGTGCGCCGGCTGTCCCAACAGCCCTCCCCGGCTGCCGCCCGGACGCCTGCGTCACAGGCACACCGCCCGGCACCCGCCGGGCTCCGCGCTCACCAAGGCGCTGCCAGGCACCACGGCCGACGCCTCCGCGACACCGGCGGAGACGGCGGCGGCGGCGCCACCCCGGCCGAACCGACGGCACCACCTCCCGCACCACCCCCGACGTTCCCTCAAGCCGTTCTCAACGAATCCCCTGGCTCTCGGCTTCGCTCGAGCAGGGGAGGCTGCACCCGCCGGAGGCACACCGTGAACGAGATCCTGGACGCAATCCTTGCGCCTGACACCACCAGCGCCGACTTCGCCGCGCTGACCATCCCCGAGTCCTACCGCGCGGTGACCGTGCACAAGGACGAGGCCGAGATGTTCGCCGGCCTGCCCAGCAAGGAGAAGGACCCGCGCAAGTCGCTGCACGTCGACGACGTCCCGGTCCCCGAACTCGGCCCCGGCGAGGCGCTGGTGGCCGTGATGGCCTCCTCCGTCAACTACAACTCCGTCTGGACCTCGATCTTCGAGCCGCTGTCGACCTTCGGGTTCCTGGAGCGCTACGGCAAGCTCTCCGAGCTCACCAAGCGGCACGACCTGCCGTACCACGTCATCGGCTCCGACCTGGCCGGCGTCGTGCTGCGCACCGGTCCGGGCGTCAACGCCTGGCAGCCCGGCGACGAGGTCGTGGCGCACTGCCTGTCCGTCGAGCTGGAGTCCTCCGACGGCCACAACGACACCATGCTCGACCCCGAGCAGCGCATCTGGGGCTTCGAGACCAACTTCGGCGGCCTGGCCGAGATCGCGCTGGTCAAGTCCAACCAGCTGATGCCCAAGCCCCAGCACCTGAGCTGGGAGGAGGCGGCGGCCCCGGGCCTGGTCAACTCGACCGCGTACCGCCAGCTGGTCTCCCGCAACGGCGCCGGCATGAAGCAGGGCGACAACGTCCTGATCTGGGGCGCCAGCGGCGGCCTCGGCAGTTACGCCACCCAGTTCGCGCTGGCCGGCGGCGCCAACCCGATCTGTGTCGTCTCCAGCCCCGAGAAGGCCGACATCTGCCGTGCCATGGGCGCCGAGGCGGTCATCGACCGCAACGCCGAGGGCTACAAGTTCTGGAAGGACGAGCGCACCCAGGACCCGAAGGAGTGGAAGCGCTTCGGCAAGCGCATCCGCGAGTTCACCGATGGCGAGGACATCGACATCGTCTTCGAGCACCCGGGCCGCGAGACCTTCGGCGCCTCGGTCTACGTCACCCGCAAGGGCGGCACCATCACCACCTGCGCCTCCACCTCGGGCTACATGCACGAGTACGACAACCGCTACCTGTGGATGTCGCTGAAGCGCATCATCGGTTCGCACTTCGCCAACTACCGCGAGGCGTGGGAGGCCAACCGCCTGATCGCCAAGGGCAAGATCCACCCCACCCTGTCGAAGACCTACACCCTGGAGGAGACCGGGCAGGCGGCGTACGACGTGCACCGCAACCTGCACCAGGGCAAGGTCGGCGTGCTGGCGCTCGCGCCCGAGGAGGGCATGGGCGTGCGCGACGAGGAGATGCGCGCCAAGCACCTCGACGCCATCAACCGCTTCCGGAACGTCTGAGGCCGGGAGGCACCCATGACAGAACGTCACCCTCAGTCCCAGGGGCGCAGGGAACGGGACCGGCCGTGGCTGATGCGCACGTACGCCGGTCACTCCACGGCGGAGGCGTCGAACGAGCTGTACCGGCGCAATCTCGCCAAGGGCCAGACCGGTCTGTCGGTGGCGTTCGACCTGCCGACGCAGACCGGCTACGACCCCGACCACGTCCTCGCCCGCGGCGAGGTCGGCCGGGTCGGGGTCCCGGTCTCCCACCTCGGTGACATGCGGCGGCTGTTCCAGGACATCCCCCTGGACCAGATGAACACCTCGATGACCATCAACGCCACCGCCATGTGGCTGCTGGCGCTCTACCAGGTGGTCGCGGAGGAGCAGGGCGCGGACATCACCAAGCTCCAGGGGACGACCCAGAACGACATCGTCAAGGAGTACCTGTCGCGCGGGACGCACGTCTTCCCGCCGGGGCCGAGCCTGCGGCTCACCACCGACATGATCACGTACACGGTGGCCCACATCCCCAAGTGGAACCCCATCAACATCTGCTCGTACCACCTGCAGGAGGCCGGGGCGACCCCGGTCCAGGAGATCGCGTACGCGATGAGCACGGCCATCGCCGTCCTCGACGCGGTGCGGGACTCCGGGCAGGTGCCGCCGGAGAAGTTCGGCGACGTGGTCGCCCGGATCTCCTTCTTCGTGAACGCCGGTGTCCGGTTCATCGAGGAGATGTGCAAGATGCGCGCCTTCGGCCGCATCTGGGACCACATCACCCGCGAGCGGTACGGCATCGAGAACCCCAAGCAGCGGCGCTTCCGCTACGGCGTCCAGGTCAACTCGCTCGGGCTGACCGAGGCCCAGCCGGAGAACAACGTCCAGCGGATCGTGCTGGAGATGCTGGCCGTGACGCTGTCCAAGGACGCCCGCGCCCGGGCGGTCCAACTCCCGGCCTGGAACGAGGCGTTGGGCCTCCCCCGGCCCTGGGACCAGCAGTGGTCGCTGCGCATCCAGCAGGTCCTCGCGCACGAGAGCGACCTGCTGGAGTACGAGGACATCTTCGCCGGCTCGCACGTCATCGAGGCCAAGGTGGACGCGCTGGTCACCGACTGCCTGGCCGAGATCGAGCGGATCCAGGAGATGGGCGGCGCGATGGCCGCGGTGGAGTCCGGCTACCTCAAGTCGCAGCTGGTGTCCGCGCACGCCGAGCGGCGGGGCCGGATCGAGGCCGGCGAGGAGAAGATCGTCGGTGTGAACTGCTTCGAGTCCACCGAGCCCAACCCGCTCACCGCGGACCTCGACACCGCCATCATGACCGTCGACCCGGCCAACGAGGCGCGGGTGGTACGGGGGCTGCACGACTGGCGGGACAACCGTGAGGAGGGCCGCGCCCAGGAGGCGCTGTCGGCGCTGAAGAAGGCGGCGGCCGGCGACACCAACCTCTTCGCGGCGACCCTGGAGTGCGCACGTGCCGGTGTGACGACCGGCGAGTGGGCCTGGGCCCTGCGGGACGTCTTCGGCGAGTTCCGGGCACCCACGGGCGTCTCCAGCGCCCCGCTGGCGGTCCCGGCCGAGGAGGGCAGCCCGCTGGCCGCGGTCCGCGAGAAGGTCGCCAAGACGGCCGCCGAGCTCGGCAGCGGCAAGCTGCGGCTGCTGGTCGGCAAGCCCGGGCTGGACGGGCACAGCAACGGCGCCGAGCAGATCGCCGTACGCGCCCGCGACGCCGGCTTCGAGGTGATCTACCAGGGCATCCGGCTGACGCCGGAGCAGATCGTCTCGGCGGCGGTCGCCGAGGACGTGCACTGCGTGGGCCTGTCCATCCTGTCCGGCTCGCACACGGAGCTGGTGCCGGACGTGCTGGCCCGGCTGCGGCGGGCCGGCGTCGACGACATCCCGGTCATCGTCGGCGGCATCATTCCCTCCGCCGACGCGACCGCGCTCCGGGAGGCCGGAGTGGCGGCCGTCTTCACGCCGAAGGACTTCGGTATTACGGAGATCATCGGCCGTATCGTCGACGAGATCCGCACGGCGAACCAGCTCGACCCCTTGGAGGTCCCCGCATGACGGTGGTGAACCGGCAGCGACCGAGGCGCTCCTGCCTCGCGGTACCCGGCAGCAATCCGCGGTTCCTGGAGAAGGCCCAGGGCCTGCCGGCGGACCAGGTGTTCCTGGACCTGGAGGACGCCTGCGCGCCGCTCGCCAAGGAGGGCGCCCGGCACACCGTCGTCGAGGCGCTGAACGAGGGCGACTGGACCGGCAAGACCCGGGTCGTGCGGGTCAACGACTGGACGACGCACTGGACGTACCGGGACGTCATCACGGTCGTCGAGGGCGCCGGGCCGAACCTGGACTGCATCATGCTCCCGAAGGTCCAGGACGCCCAGCAGATCGTGGCGCTGGACCTGCTGCTGACGCAGATCGAGAAGACGATGGGCTTCGAGGTCGGCCGGATCGGCATCGAGGCGCAGATCGAGAACGCCAAGGGCCTGGTGAACGTCGACGCGATCGCCGGCGCCTCGCCGCGGCTGGAGACCATCATCTTCGGCCCGGCCGACTTCATGGCGTCGATCAACATGAAGTCCCTGGTGGTCGGCGAGCAGCCGCCCGGCTATGGCGCGGACGCGTATCACTACATTCTGATGCGCATTCTGATGGCGGCACGGACCTACGATTTGCAGGCAATCGACGGCCCGTACCTTCAGATCAAGAACGTGGAGGGGTACCGGGAGGTCGCCGGCCGCGCCGCCGCTCTCGGCTTCGACGGCAAGTGGGTGCTGCACCCGGGCCAGGTCGAGGCCGCCAACGAGGTGTTCTCACCGTCCCAGGAGGACTACGACCACGCCGAGCTGATCCTGGACGCCTACGAGTGGCACACCTCGGAGGCGGGCGGCAAGAAGGGATCCGCCATGCTCGGTGACGAGATGATCGACGAGGCGAGCCGGAAGATGGCGCTGGTCGTCGCCGGCAAGGGCCGGGCCGCCGGCATGATCCGTACATCCAAGTTCGAAGCCCCGGAGGCATGAGCGCGATGCAGTTCGGCCGCACCTATGAAGAGTTCACCGTCGGCGATGTGTACAAGCACTGGCCCGGGAAAACGGTCACCGAATACGACGACCACCTCTTCTGTCTGCTCACGATGAACCATCACCCGCTGCACATGGACAGCAACTACGCGGAGCGGACCACCGACTTCGGCAAGAACGTCGTGGTCGGGAATTACATCTATTCGCTGCTGCTGGGCATGTCGGTGCCGGACGTCTCCGGAAAGGCCATCGCCAATCTCGAGATCGAGTCGCTGAAGCACGTCGCGCCGACCTTCCACGGCGACACGATCTACGGCGAGACCACGGTGCTCGACAAGACGCCCTCGAAGTCGAAGTCGGACCGCGGGATCGTGTACGTGGAGACCAAGGGCTACAAGCAGGACGGCACCCTGGTCTGCGTCTTCCGCCGCAAGGTCATGGTCCCCACGGCCACGTACATCAAGGAGCGCGGCGGCGAGCAGCCCGGCCGCCCCGAGCTGGCGGCCCCCGCGGCCAAGAAGGAGAAGTGACCGCCATGACCCGTCTTGCGCAGACCGAGGGCCTGACCGACATCCAGCGGGAAATCCTCTCCACCGTCCGCGACTTCGTGGACAAGGAGATCCTGCCGGTCGCCACGGAGCTGGAACACCGCGACGAATACCCGGCGCAGATCGTCGAGGGCCTGAAGGAACTCGGCGTCTTCGGCCTGATGATTCCCGAGGAGTACGGCGGGCTGGGTGAGTCCCTTCTCACGTACGCGCTGACCGTCGAGGAGATCGCCCGCGGCTGGATGAGCGTCTCGGGCATCATCAACACCCACTTCATCGTGGCGTACATGCTCAAGCAGCACGGCACGCAGGAGCAGAAGGACTATTTCCTGCCGAAGATGGCGGCCGGCGAAATCCGGGGCGCCTTCTCGATGTCGGAGCCGGCGCTCGGCTCGGACGTCTCGGCCATTTCCTCCAAGGGTGTCCGGGACGGCGACGATTACGTCCTCAACGGCCAGAAGATGTGGCTCACCAACGGCGGTTCGTCCACGCTCGTGGCGGTGCTGTGCCGTACCGACGAGGGGCACCCGGAGGGCACCGCTCCGCACAAGTCGATGACGACCTTCCTCGTGGAGAAGGAGGCCGGCTTCGGTGAGGTGCGGCCCGGCCTGACCATCCCGGGCAAGATCGACAAGATGGGCTACAAGGGTGTCGACACCACCGAGCTGATCATGGACGGGCTGCGCATCCCGGCCGATCGGGTGCTCGGCGGCCAGACCGGACGTGGCTTCTATCACATGATGGACGGCGTCGAGGTCGGCCGGGTCAACGTCGCCGCGCGGGGCTGCGGCGTCGCCCAGCGCGCCTTCGAGCTGGGCGTTTCGTACGCGCAGCAGCGACACACCTTCGGGAAGCCGATCGCCCAGCACCAGGCGATCCAGTTCAAACTGGCCGAAATGGCGACAAAGGTCGAAGCCGCCCATGCAATGATGGTTAATGCCGCTCGCAAAAAGGACTCCGGTCAGCGAAACGACCTGGAGGCGGGCATGGCGAAGTACCTCGCCTCCGAGTACTGCAAGGAGGTCGTGGAGGACGCGTTCCGCATCCATGGCGGGTACGGATTCTCCAAGGAATACGAGATCGAGCGCCTCTACCGGGAGGCCCCGATGCTCCTGATCGGTGAAGGTACCGCCGAGATCCAGAAAATGATCATTGGTCGCCGGCTACTGGAGGAGTACCGAATCCAGGCATGAACGTCCGGTTTGGGCCGTTTTGGCCTAGACGAAGATCACACCCCGTCATTGTTCTTCGGCCACGGATTGGCTCTGGCTCTTGGCCAGTTGCCGCTCGCAACCGATAGCATCCGGGAAAGCCGCCGTCCCCCGTATCCCTACGCGGCATCCTCCGCTACGAAGGTCATCCATGCCCCACAGCCAATCCTCTGCACAACGCGGTCGCGTCCGCCTCGCGCGCGGAGCGTCGCCGTGGCTCCTGCCGACCGTTGCCACGGCGGCGGTCAGCCTGGCCCGGTCCCGCCGGTCGGGACGCTGGGCCGCTGTTGCCGTGCCCACCACCGCACTGGCGGCGGGCATGCTGTGGTTCTTCCGCGACCCGGAGCGGGAGATCGCCCAGGGCCGCGTCATCTCTCCGGCCGACGGCGTGGTGCAGAGCATCATGCCGTGGAAGGACGGGCGCACCCGCGTCGCGATCTTCATGAGCCCGCTGAACGTCCACGTCAACCGCGCGCCGCTGGCCGGCACGGTGACGTCCGTGGAGCACATCCCCGGCGGATTCGTCCCGGCGTTCAACAAGGAGAGCGAGAACAACGAGCGGGTCGTCTGGCACTTCGACACCGAGCTCGGCGACATCGAGATGGTGCAGATCGCCGGCGCGGTGGCCCGCCGCATCGTCCCCTACGTGCCCCAGGGCACCAAGGTGGAGCAGGGCGAGCGGATCGGGCTGATCCGCTTCGGCTCGCGCGTCGACGTCTACCTCCCGGCGGGCGTCGAGGTCGCGGTCGAGGTCGGCCAGGCCACCACCGCGGGGGTGACACGCCTTGACCGTGATTGATCCCGAGACGCAGGCGGGCTGGGCGCCCGAGACGGACGAGGACGAGGACGACATGCCGCTGTCCACGCGGCTGTCGATAGCGGACACCCTCACCCTCGGTAACGCCATCTGCGGCTTCATGGCGGTGTACTTCACCACCACCGGTGTGCTCATCCCGCACCTCACGGGGACCGAGGACGGCGGGATGGCCCGGCACAGCGCGGCCATGGCCGTGATCCTGATGCTGTTCGCGTCGGTCTTCGACCTCTTCGACGGGCTGGTGGCGCGCAAGCTGCGGGCCTCGGCGATGGGGGCCGAGCTCGACAACCTCTCCGACCTGATCAGCTTCGGGCTGGCGCCCGCGTACTTCGTCGTGACCTGGGGCATGGTCGCCCAGGACGCGCACCAGCGGGTGTCGGTGGTCGCGGCGGTGGTGGTGCTGCTGGCGGTGGTGCTGCGGCTGGCGCGGTTCTCCTGCGTCACCCTGCGCGACGGGATCTTCCAGGGCATGCCGAGTCCGTTCGGCGCGCTGACCGTCGTCGCCATCGTGCTGCTGGAGCTGCCGTTCCTGCCGACGCTGCTGGCGATCATCGGGGTGGCCTGGCTGATGGTGAGCCGGGTCGAGTACCCCAAGCCGCGGGGCCGGCTCGCGGTGGCGATGCTCAGCTGGATCGTGCTCAGCATGGGCATGCTCGCGGCCTGGGCGCTGGACGCGCCCGGCGGCCAGCTGCTGCTGCAGACCGGCTGCTCGCTGCAGATCGTCCTGGGTGCCATGATCCCGGTCTTCGCCACGGCGCGCCGGGTCAACACCTTCCGCGACAACCGCCGCGAGTCCCGCGCCGAGTCGCGGGCCGCGCAGCTCCGCTAGCGGGGCCGCGCCTTCGCACAGAACGCCGGGAGCCCCGGGCGAACGATTCGCCCGGGGCTCCCGGCGTTCTCGCGTGCCGCGGGTCAGAGCAAAAAGTCGCGGGCGAGGTTCTCCGCCGCCCGCTCCAGCAGCGGGCCCGCCTCGGCCATGCAGCGGGCCGGGTCGGACTCCAGGTCGGTCAGCGCGTAGGCCCGCTGGATACCGGCCCGGGTGAGGGCCTCCTGCGGCAGCTGGAGCCGGCCGCAGACCGCGACCACGTCCAGGCCCGCCGCCCGGGCTGCGGCGGCGACACCGGCCGGGGCCTTGCCGTGCAGGGTCTGCTCGTCCAGCGAGCCCTCGCCGGTGATCACGAACGTGGCGCGGGCCAGCGCCGGCGCGAAGCCGAGCACCTCCAGCATCACGTCGATACCGGCCCGGAACGTCGCGTCCAGGCCGACCAGCGCGCCGTAGCCGATCCCGCCCGCCGCGCCCGCACCGGGCGCCAGCGCGTACTCGGCGGCCTTGGGGCCGACCGCCCGCTCCAGCACCTGGGCGTAGTGCGCGAGCGCCGCGTCCAGTGTGGCGACGTCCTGCTCACCGGCGCCCTTCTGCGGGCCGTAGACCGCCGGGGCGCCCTTCGGGCCGGTGAGCGGATTGTCCACGTCGCTGGCGAGCACGACCTCCGTCCCGGCCAGCCGGGGGTCCAGGCCCGACAGGTCGGCCGTGGCCAGCTCGCGCAGCGGGCCGCCACCGGGGGCCACCGGATTGCCGTCCGCGTCCAGGAACCGGGCGCCCAGCGCCGCGAGCATGCCCGCGCCGCCGTCGGTCGTGGCGCTGCCGCCGACGCCGAAGACGATCGTGGTCGCGCCCGCGTCCAGGGCCGCGAGCAGCAGTTCGCCGGTGCCGTACGTGGTGGCCGTCAGGGGCGCGAAGACGCCCTCGGGGAGGTGCTGGAGGCCGGACGCCTCCGCCATCTCCACCACCGCGGTGCCGTCCTCGCGCAGCGCGAAAGTGGCCGTCACCGGGGTGCCGGTGGGGCCGGTGACCCGCGCCTCGTGGCGGGTGAAGCCGGCCGCGAGCGCCGCCGCGACGGTCCCGTCACCGCCGTCCGCGACCGGGACGGCCGCCACGTCCAGACCGGGGACCACGCGCCGCAGACCGGCCGTGACGTGCTCGGCGACCTGGACGGCCGTGAGCGAACCCTTGAACTTGTCCGCGGCGATCAGCACATGTGCTGTGTTTGTCCTTGCTGCGTCCGCCACCGTGTTTCCCCTTGCTTTCGAACTGGCAGTCGCGCCGCTGTGACCTTATCCGGCGCGCGGCGATGCGAACAGAGCACTCCGGTACGCGGACGCTTCGAGCGCCCCGGAATGCGCCTCGAAGATCCCCCGGGCAGGCTCTAGGCTCGCGCCCGTGACGACCTTGGATTACGCCAGTTACCTCGCCGGCCTGCCCCGCGTGCTCGCGGGCGCCGGCGCCCTCCTCCGTGACGCGCAGGGCCGCATCCTGCTCGTGGAGCCCAACTACCGCGACACCTGGATCCTGCCGGGCGGCACCGTCGAGTCGGACGCCGGCGAGTCGCCGCGCCAGGCCGCCCGCCGCGAGACCGCCGAGGAGATCGGCCTGGACGTCGAGCTGGGCCCGCTGCTCGCGGTCGACTGGGTCCGCGGGCAGGGGCGGCCGCCCCTGGTGTCGTACCTCTTCGACGGCGGGGTGCTGGACGCGGACCGGTTCGCCGCGATCCGGCTCCAGGAGGAGGAGCTGCTGTCCTGGCGCCTGGTCGACTGGGAGGAGGCCCGGACCCTGGTCAACCAGGAGTTGGCGCTGCGCATCGGCGCCGCCCTGAAGGCCCTCGCGGACGGCGGCGGCCCGGCGGAACTGGAGGACGGCGTCCCGCCCGCGGGAGCGGCCGCCGCCCGGAAATGACGTGAGCGCCGGCCGCCCGTCTGCCTAGGGTGGCCGGCATGGATGAGATCGCCGCGGAGATCGCGCAAGTACCGGGAGTCGTCGGGGTGATGCTCGGGGGGAGCCGGGCACGGGGGACGCACCGGGCGGACTCGGACTGGGACCTGGGGGTGTACTACCGCGGCGAGCCGGATCTGGCGGCGCTGGAGGCGCTGGCCGCCGAGGTGACCGGCGGGCCGGTCGAGGTGTTCGGGCCGGGGGCGTGGGGCCCGTGGGTGAACGGCGGGGCCTGGCTCGTCCTGCCCGACGGCCGCCACGTGGACTGGATCCTGCGCGACCTCGACCGGGTGCGGCGGGTCTGGAAGGACTGCCGGGCGGGCCGTTTCGAGACCGGTGTGCAGCCCGGCCATCCGCTCGGGTTCTGGTCGCCCGCGTACCCGGGCGAGGTGGCACTGGGCCGGGTGCTCGCCGACACCGACGGGGAGCTGTCCGCCCTCAAGGAGGAGGCCCGCGCCTATCCTCCCGCGCTGCGGACGTCCCTGACCGGCGCGGCGGTCTGGGACGCCGGGTTCTCGGTGGCGATGGCGGGCAAGTCGTCCGCGGCGCAGGACGTGCTGCACGCGGCCCTGTGTCTGTCCCGGGCGATCGGCCAGCTCGTCCAGGCCCTGTACGCGCACCACGGCGCCTGGTGCCTCAACGAGAAGGGCGCCCTCGCCGCCGTCGCGGCCCTGCCGGACACCCCACCCGGTTTCGCCGACCGCGCCACCGCCCTGCTCGCCCGCCTCGGCCGTACGGGAGCGGAGCTGCGGGGCTCGCTGGCGGAGGCGGAGCGGCTGGTGGACGAGGTGCGGGGCGTGGTGGGGGCGGAGTCTCCGGGGCGCGGGTGAGGGGTGGGGGCGCGGCCGCCTCTCCGGGGGCGCGGCCGCCTCTCCGGGCCGCGGCCGCCTCTCCGGGCCGCGGCCGCCTCCCCGGGGGCGCGACCGCCTCCCCGGGGGCGCGACCGCCTCTCCGGGGCGCGGCCACCTCTCGGGGGCGCGACCGCCTCTCCGGCGCGCGGGTGAGCCCTCGGCCGTAGCCGTACGGGCCCGCGGTCAGCGGCTGACGCCGACGGCGTGCCCGTAGGTGCGGGGGTCGGTGACGAGGTCGAGCATCGCCCGGGCCACGTCGGCGCGGGCGATGACGGAACCGGCCGGTCCGGCCTCGACGGCGTGGCGGTAGCGGCCCTCACCGGGGGTGTCGAGCAGCCGGGGCGGGCGGACCGCGGTCCAGTCGAGTCCGCTGTCGCGCAGCACCGCCTCCATCCGCGTCAGGTCGGTGTAGACCTCCTTGAGGACCGCCCACAGCAGGGGCCCGAACACCCGGTGGCTGAGGAACGGCTGACCGGCGCCGGTGCGGTTGAGCGGGCCCGCGCTGACCACCAGGAGGCGCCGTACTCCGGTGGCGGTCATCGCCTCGACCACGGCCCGGGCCGAGGTGGACGCCGGGCGCAGCGGATCGTGCCGGCCGGCCTGGCCGATGCCGGAGAGCACCGCGTCGGCGCCGTCGACCACGGTCTTGAGGGAGGCGGGGTCCAGCGGGTCGGTACGGACGACCGTCAGCCGCTCGTGACGTTCGGTCAGCTTCTCCGGGCTGCGCAGCGCGGCGGTCACCTCGTGGCCGTCGGCCAGCGCGTGGGTGACGAGCTGCCGGCCGACACCGCCGGAGGCACCGAGCACGGTGAGTTTCATGGTCCCTCCCGGGACGAAGTAGGGCTGCGGAGCGAGCAGGAGAACGGGCACGAGCGGACGCACACCCCCCGTGGTGAGGGGGCGTGCGAGGGTGAGTGAGCACTCACCCACCAGAGTGAGTGAGTATTTACCCACCTGTCAAGGTAGGCTCGGCCCATGACCTCCGACGCCGCCGCTCCCCTGACCGGAGGCGCGCTGACGCGCTCCCGCATCCTCGACGCCGCCGCCGCACTGATGACGACCGTGGGCCTGACCCGTACGACGACGAAGCAGATCGCCCGGGAGGCCGGCTGCTCCGAGGCGGCGCTCTACAAGCACTTCCGCAACAAGGAAGAGATCTTCGTCCGGGTGCTGCACGAGCGCGCACCACGGTTCTCGGACGCGCTGCGGCGGCTGCCGGACGCCGTCGGGGACGACCGCGGCCCGGCCCGGCACCTGGAGGAGGTGGCGCTGACGGCCCTGCACTTCTACCGGCGCTCGTTCCCGATCGCCGCCTCGCTGTTCGCCAGCCCCGAGCTGCTGGACACCCACCGGCGCAAGCTGGACGAACTGGGCACCGACGGGCCGCAGAACGCCGTCCAGCACCTGGCCGCCTACCTGACGGCCGAGCAGAAGCTGGGCCGGATCACCTCCGGCATCGACCCGCACGCGGCCGCCACGCTGCTCGTTGGCGCCTGCTTCCACCGCGCCTTCCTCGACCTGTTCTTCGACGCCAAGGCGCCCGCCGGCGCGCTACTCCCCCAGGACGAGCGGGAGTTCGCGACCGAAACCGTCCGCGCACTGCTGGACGGCCTCCGGCCACCGGGTGCCCGGTAGGAACCGCTGCCGGGTGCGCCGCAGGACCCCACGTGCACCGCAAGGTCCGCCGCCGGGTGCGCCGCAGGGCCCCGCCTGCACCGTCAGGTCCACCGCCGGGTGCGCCGCAGGGCCCCGCCTGCACCGTCAGGTCCACCGCCGGGTGCGCCGCAGGGCCCCGCCTGCACCGTCAGGCCCGCCGCCGGGTGCGCCGCAGGGACCGTTGCCGGGTGCCGTGGAGGGACCACCGCCAACGGAATGCGCCGCACCCCCACCGCGTTGTGGCCCCGCAGGGGGTGCCTGCGTCCCCTAGTAGGTGATCTGTTCGCCCGCCCCCTAACTAAGGCCCCGTCACCCTCCCGAGCCCGCCGCGGCCCCCGTCAGCCGCAGGCCGCCTCCGGGAAGAGTCCCTCCTCCGCCCGTTCGAAGGTCAGCAGCCGTCGCTTGCGGTCCAGGCCGCCGCCGTAGCCGGTCAGGCTGCCGTCGGCGCCGACCACACGGTGGCAGGGGACGATGATGCCGACCGGGTTGCGCCCGTTGGCCAGGCCGACCGCGCGGGCCGCGCCGGGCGTGCCCAGCTGCGCGGCGAGCTGCCCGTACGTCCGGGTCTCCCCGTAGGGGATCGTGCACAGCGCCGCCCAGACGCGCCGTTGGAACGGTGTGCCGCGCAGTGCCAGCGGCAGGTCGAAGGTGGTCAGCTCACCGCGGAAGTACGCGCGGAGCTGGGCGGCGGCCGCGGCGAACGGCGGGTCGTCGGGGTCCGCCGGCACGCCGAAGGTCTCCTGGGGCGGGCGGTGGCGCTGGTCGGTCATGTAGAGGCCGGTGAGGGCGTCGCCGGCGGCGACGAGGGTGAGCGGACCCACCGGGGTGTCGTCGAGGGCGGTGTGGGTCAGGGGCGCGTCGGGCGCGGGGGCGTGCACGGTCATGGCAGTCATGTCAGCGGGCTCAGTCCGTCGGAAGGTGGTTGATGGGGTGGTCGTCGGTCGCCCAGAGGTACTGGACGGCGTAGGCGCGCCAGGGCCGCCAGATCGCGGAGTGCCGGATGAGGGCGGCCGGGGTGTGCGGCAGGCCCAGGCCGGCGGCCGCGCGGCGCAGGCCGAGGTCGGTGGGGGTGAAGGCGTCCGGGTCGCCGAGCGCGCGCATGGCGATGCATTCGACGGTCCAGGGGCCGACGCCGGGCAGCGCGGCGAGCCGGGCGCGGGCCTCCTCGCGGTCGCTGCCGACGCCGAGTTGCAGTTCCCCGGAGGCGAGCGCGGCGATGACGCCGAGGAGGGTGGCCCGGCGGGTCCGCGGCATGGCCAGCGACTCCGGGTCCAGTCCGGCGAGCGCGGTGGCGGGCGGGAAGAGGTGGGTCAGCCCGCCGCCCGGGTCCTCGACCGGGGTGCCGTGCGCGCGGACCAGCCGTCCGGCGTGCGTACGGGCGGCCGCGGTGGAGACCTGCTGGCCGAGGACCGCGCGGACGGCGAACTCGTCGGCGTCGACGGTACGCGGCACCCGGCGGCCGGGCGCCTTG
Organism: Streptomyces bugieae; assembly: GCF_036352915.1. Lineage (NCBI taxonomy): Bacteria > Bacillati > Actinomycetota > Actinomycetes > Kitasatosporales > Streptomycetaceae > Streptomyces > Streptomyces bugieae. The sequence continues at coordinate 12,230 of NZ_JAZBJP010000034.1, read as the reverse complement.
TCGACCAGTGGTGCCAGCCCGGGGTCCTCGCGCAGCAGCCCGTCGACGGCCTCCGGGTCCGCGTCCAGGTCGAGCAGCCGGCGGCAGCGGGCGATGGCGCCGGCCAGGTCGCGCAGATCGGTGAGGGCGAGCCGGCAGTCGATGTGGTCGGGGCGGGGCGCGAGGGCGACGATGCCGTGCCCGTAGGGAAGGCGCAGGGTGCGGCGGTAGGCACCGTCGCGCCACTCCTCGACCCCCGGTACGGCGGTGGCGGCGAGGTGCCCGAAGAGGTTGTCGGGGTTGAGCGGCCGGCGGAACGGCAGCCGCAGCGCGAGCGTGCCCGGGACGACCGCCCGGCGGTCCGGCCGGGCGCGCTGCCGCAGTTCGGTCGGGGCGAGCGCGAAGACCTCCCGGACCGTCTCGTTGAAGCTGCGGATGCTGGCGAATCCGGCGGCGAAGGCGACCTCGGCCATCGGCAGCTGCGTCGTCTCCACCAGCAGCCGGGCGGTCTGCGCCCGCTGGGCCCGGGCCAGGGCGAGCGGCCCGGCACCCAGCTCGGCGAGCAGCTGGCGTTCGATCTGCCGGGTGCTGTAGCCGAGCCGGGACGCGAGGCCGGGGACGCCCTCGCGGTCGACGATGCCGTCGGCGATCAGGCGCATGGCGCGGGCGACGAGGTCGGCCCGCTCGTCCCACTGCGGCGACCCGGGGCTGGCGTCCGGCCGGCAGCGCTTGCAGGCCCGGAAACCGGCCTGCTGCGCCGCGGCCGCGCTCGGGTAGAAGCGCATGTTCCGGGGCTTGGGCGGCACCACGGGACAGCTGGGCCGGCAGTAGATGCGGGTGGTGAGCACGGCCGTGTAGAACCACCCGTCGAAGCGGGCGTCCTTGGACTGAACGGCGCGCACACAGCGCTCGGTGTCGGTGTGCATGCCTTCAGGATTCCGCAGCGAGGAGGCCCGGGCTGGCGGAAATCCGACATCAACGTCGGGCTACCAGGACCGCCGCAGATCGCTCGCCCCTCGCGGAACCCTGTGCCTCCGGCCCACCACGCGAAACGATCGGGCCCCACCGCACGAGGCGATCGGGATTCACCGCGCGAAGCGGTCCAGCGCCCCGATCACCTCGGCGCGGGTCCGCCCGCTCCCCTTGTGCCCGGCGTCGTCGATCACGATAAGCCGGGCGTCGGTCCAGGTCCGGGCCAGCTCCCAGGCGGTGTCCAGCGGACTGCTCAGGTCCTGGCGGCCGTGGATGAGCACCCCGGGGATGCCCGCGAGCCGCCCCGCCTCGCGCAGCAGCACGCCCTCCTCCAGCCACGCACCGTGCGAGAAGTAGTGCGCGCAGATCCGGACCAGCGCCAGCCGCGCGGCCGTGGGCCGGTCCCCGTAAGGGTTGGCGGAGCCGTGCGGCTCCATGGAGAGCACCGCGTCCTCCCAGGCACACCAGTCCGCGGCGGCCCGCTCCCGTACGCCCGGATCGGGATCGTCCATCAGCCGCGCATACGCCGCGACCAGATCCCCGCCCCCGGCACCCGCACTCTCCACCCGCTCCCCGCACCGCGCTCCCTGCGCCGCCCCGTCCCGGAAGCGTTCCCACGCCTCGGGGAAGAACCGGCCGACGCCCCGGTACAGCCAGTCGGTCTCCGAGCGCCGGGTCGTGGTGACACCCGGGATGACGATCTCCGAGACCCGTTCCGGGTGCCGTTGGGCGTACGCCAGGATCAGCGTGGAGCCCCATGACCCGCCGAACAGCAGCCAGCGCTCGATGCCCAGGTGCCGGCGGAGCCGTTCCATGTCGGAGAGCAGATGGGGGGTGGTGTTGTGCCGCAGGTCCGTCGCCGGGTCGCCGGCGTGCGGGGTGGAACGCCCGCACCCGCGCTGGTCGAAGAGCACCACCCGATAGCGGTCCGGGTCGAAGTACTGGCGCGCCGAGGCCTTGCACCCCGAACCCGGCCCGCCGTGGACGACCAGCGCGGGCTTCCCCCGCGGGTTGCCGCACGCTTCCCAGTACACGAGGTTGCCGTCGCCGACGTCGAGCATCCCGGCGTCGTACGGCTCGATGGGCGGATAGGGCTCGCTCGGTGGACGCATGGCGGCACGCTAGCGGGCCCGGACCGGGGTCCACGTCTCGGCGTCGCTGTCGGGTTCGTCCCGCCTCGCCTGCAGGTAGCTGCGGAGGGTGGCGGGCGCCGGGTGTCGGTTGTCGCTGCGCCAGATGAGGGAGTGCGGGTAGACCGGCGCCGGGTCCTGTACGGGAATGCGGCGGAGGTCCTGGCGGCGGGCCGGACGAGGCGGGTCCGCGCGGCGACGAAGGTGGCCGGGACCGTGGAGTCGGCGACACCTGCTGCGGCGTGTTCAACCCCGTATGCGCCACCTACCGGCTCGGCCACACGGACACCGACCGGGGGCTCACGCCGGTGCGAAGTCGGCACGGTGGTCGGCCACCCACTGCGCGAAGGTGCGGGCGGGTCGGCCCGTCACCTCGGTCGCCGTGGGACCCACGACAGCGTGCTCCGCGGGGGGCTGGGTCAGCCAGTCCGCCACCTCGGCCGGCACGCCGCGGTCCAGCCAGCGCTGCCGGGCCTGCTGGGGGGTCAGTTCCTCGAACACGATGTCCCGGTCCAGCACTTCGGCCAGCGTGCGCACCTGGTCCCTCTTGGTCAGGACCTGCGGGCCGGTGAGGGAGTACACCGCACCGGCGTGCCCCTCCCCCGTCAGCGCCTCGACGGCCACCTCGGCGATGTCCGCCTCGTGAACCATCACCGAGGGGGCCTCTCCGAACGGCTCGCGGACCACGTTTTCGTCCTGGACGGCCGGCGCCCAGTTCACCACGTTGGCCATGAATTCGCCGGGACGGACATGGGTCCACTCCAGGCCGGAGGCCTCCACCGCCTTCTCCACCGCCCGATGATGGTCGCCGCTGAAGTCGCCGCTGTTGTACCCGGCCGAGATCGACGACAACGTCACGATGTGCCGCACGCCTGCCTCCCGGGCCATGCCGGCCACGGCCTCCGCGGTTTCGGGCACCGGAAAGAGGTACAAACGGTCGACCCCGGACAGCGCGGTCCGCAGGGTGTCCGGGTCCTCCAGGTCACCGCGGAAAACCGTCACACCGGCCGGCAGCCCGGCGCGCTCGGGCGTCCGGGTCAGCGCGTGCACCGAAGCACCTGCGCGCACGAGGCCGTCGACCACATGCCGTCCGACCGTTCCCGTCGCCCCTGTCACCAGGACCGCCACGCTCACTCACCTCATCGTCCCGACCGTGTGGATTCCGGCGCACCACTGTTGCTGACCATTCAGGGCGCCATCGGTCGGTGAGTCTATTGGCCGGTGTGTCGCAGGCGATCGCGAAGCGCTCAAATTCCGCTGGTCTGCCGTGGCGTGGGGCGGTGCGGGAGATCAAGCGACTCGCGAGGCGCAAGTGCCAGGGTGCACCCGGGAAACGAAGCGCGATGTGGCGGCATCGCACGGAATTCTCATCGATGGTTTCGAGGAGGGCTTATGACCGGCGGAGACCGGCGGGTTGCCATTGTCACCGGTGCCACCAGCGGTATTGGGCGGGCGACTGCCGGCCACTTGGCCGCACTCGGCCTGCGGGTATTCATCTGCGCACGCAACGGCGACGCCGTGACCGACACGGTCAAGCAGCTGCGGGACGCGGGCCACGAGGTGTCGGGAACGGCCTGCGATGTGCGTTCCACCAGTGAGGTGGGCGCGTTCGTGCGGGCCGCCGTGGACCGGTTCGGCCCCGTTGATGTGCTGGTCAACAATGCCGGCCGCAGCGGTGGCGGGCCCACCGCGCAGATCACCGATGAATTGTGGCTGGATGTCATCGACACCAACCTGCACAGCGTGCTGCGGGTGAGCCGGGAAACCCTCACCACCGGAGGAATGCTCGACCGGGGGCACGGCCGGATCATCAACATCGCGTCCACCGGCGGAAAGCAGGGCGTCGTGCTCGGGGCTCCGTACTCCGCTTCCAAGCACGGTGTCATCGGTTTCACCAAGGCCCTCGGACTGGAATTGGCCAAGACCGGAATCACGGTCAATGCGGTATGCCCCGGATATGTCGAGACGCCGATGGCGCAACGGGTGCGGGAAGGGTACGCGAAGGTCTGGAACACCACCGAGGACGCCGTACTCGAACGGTTCGAGGCGAAGATCCCGCTCGGCCGCTACAGCACTCCGGAGGAAGTCGCCGGGCTGGTCGGCTACTTGATCAGCGAGGCCGCCGCCCCCATCACCGCACAGGCGATGAACGTCTGTGGCGGGCTGGGGAATTACTGACACCCGATCACGCACCTCGACGCCCGGACGGGAGGACCATGTCTCACCCTGCACCGCACCGAGCCGAGCACGGCATCTCGGTGGCCGCTCCTGCGCAACGGGTCTTCGACCTGATCGCGGAGGTCGGCAACTGGCCCCGGATATTCCCGCCGACGGTGTACGTGGAGTACGCCGAGCACGGCCCGACCGAGGAGCGGATACGGATCTGGGCCACCGCCAATGACGAGGTCAAGTCCTGGACCTCGCACCGCGTGCTCGACCGTGACCGGCTGGTGATCGGGTTTCGTCAAGAGGTGTCCCAGCCGCCGGTCGCGAGCATGGGTGGGCAGTGGCTCATCGAGCCGCTGGCCGCGGACCGCACCCAGGTCACGCTGCTGCACGACTACCGAGCGGTCGGCGACGACCCCGCCAACGTGGACTGGATCGAGCGTGCCGTCGACCGCAACAGCCGGGCCGAACTGGCCGCTCTGCGTGCCGCGGCGGAGCGGTCGGGGAGCCCGGACGGTCCGGAGTTCTCGTTCGAGGACGCGGTGCACGTGGCCGGCTCGGCCACGGACGTCTATGCCTTCCTCCACGCGGCAGAAGGCTGGCAGGAGCGGCTGCCGCATGTCCGCCGGGTCGTGCTCCAGGAGGACGTCCCGAATGTGCAGACGCTGGAAATGGACACCGCCGCGCCGGACGGCTCGATCCACACCACGAAGTCCGTGCGGGTCTGCTTCCCCTTGGAGCGGATCGTCTACAAGCAGTTGCAGACGCCGGCCCTGATGTCCGTGCACACCGGTGAGTGGCGGGTCCGCGAGGAACGGGACCAGCTCGTCGTGACCTCGGCGCACACGGTGGTCATCCGGCCCGAAGCAATTCCCCAGGTCCTCGGGGAGGGTGCGACGGTCGGCGATGCCCGTGCCTTCGTCCGTGCCGCCCTGAGCCGCAACAGCACCGCCACGCTGCATCTGGCGAAGGAGCACGCCGAGCGCCTCGCCCGGCCGGCCGGCAGCCCCGACCGGTCGTGATCAGCCCTGCCCTACGGCCGTCCAGGAGGACAGTGTGCGCGTCTTGTTCACCTCGCTGCCCTTCAAGGCGCACCTCTACCCACGGGTACCGGTGGCGTGGGCGCTGCGAGCCGCGGGCCACGAGATATGCGTCGCCAGCAGTCCGGACCTCTTGGAGGACATCACCGACGCGGGTCTGCCGGGCGTGGGCATCGGGCCGCCGCTGGCGCCCGCGGAGACAATGGCCGCGATCCGGGAACGGCAGGAGGCGGCCGAGCGGCAGCCGGACGGGGCACCGGACCCCGAAGTGCTGCTCCGGATCGAGGAGACCCGCCCCGATCGGCTGACGTACGACTCCATGCACGGGCTGTTCACGGTGATGACCACGCTCGTCTTCCGCAACCACTCCCAGCCCCGGTTCACCGAGGAACTGGTGGCGTTCGCCCGTCGCTGGCGCCCCGATCTGGTCATCTGGGATCCCTTGGGCTTCGCCGGGCCGGTGGCCGCCAAAGCGGTGGGCGCCGCGCACGCACGGCTCATGTACGGCCTGGACCTGATCGGCCAGATGCGCGAGCGGTACCTGCGGGCCCTGCAGGCGCGGCCGACGCCGCTGCGTGAGGACCCGTTGGAGGAGTGGCTGGCCCCGGTGCTCGCCGAGCACGGCAGTGCGTTCGGCGAAGACGTCGTCACCGGCCAGTGGACGATCGACCCGGGGCCGTCCTGGATGCGCCTGCCGGTCAACCGGCGCTGCGTGCCGGTGCAACATGTGTCGTACAACGGGCGGGCCGTGGTGCCCGAATGGGTCAAACAACCCTCGCAGCGGCGCCGGGTATGTCTGACGCTCGGTCTGTCGCACCGCGAGGTGCTCGGCGGCAACCGACTCTCCGTTGCCACGCTGCTCGACGCGGTGGCCGACGTGGACGCCGAAGTGGTGGCGACGCTGAGTGCCGATCAGCTGGGCTCGGTGACGCAGGTGCCCGACAACGTACGGGTGGTGGACTTCGTGCCACTGAACGAGCTGCTGCCCTCGTGTTCCGCGGTCATCCACCAAGGAGGCACCGGAACGATGCAGACGGCACTCGCGCTCGGGGTTCCCCAGGTGATCGTCCCGGGGGACCTGTGGGACACCAAGCTCAAGGCGCAACGACTGCACGACTCGGGAGCGGGCCTCGCGGCGGCCGACGCGTCCCGGATCTCCGCGAAGGAGCTGCGGGACATGCTGGTCAGGGTGCTTGAGGAGCCTTCTTTCGCCCGGACGGCGTCGGAGCTGCGCAGGCGGTCGCTGGCGGTGCCCACCCCGGCCGGCATCGTGCCCGTGCTGGAGAGGCTCACCGCGCTCCATCGCCGTCCCGCCGGCTGAACTCGGCGCCCACTTCGGAAGTCCACCACAGAAGGGCAAGGCGGCACCATGCGCGTTCTGTTCACGACGGTCCCCACGAAGGCTCCGGGCTTTCACCGGACCGCGCTGGCGTGGGCCCTGCGAGCGGCGGGGCACGAGGTGTGCCTGGCCAACCGTCCCAATCTCGTGGAGGACATCACCCGTACCGGCCTGACCGCGGTGCCGGTGGGCACGCCGTTCCACCCGGACGACTACCTCGCGGACAGCGAGCGACAGCTCGCCGAAGCAGGGGGCGAGGGGGATTACCCGGACCCGGAGCAGCTCATGCACATGGACGAGCTCCGGCCGGAGCTGCTCGACTACACCTACATGCAGGGCGTCTTCACCACCATGACGACGTTGGTCTTCCGTCCCTTCTGCCCCACCGAAGTAGTCGACGAGCTGGTGTCCTTCGCCCGTGAATGGCGTCCCGATCTGGTGCTCTGGGATCCCTTCGTGTTCGCCGGGCCGGTGGTGGCCAAGGCGGTCGGTGCGGCCCACGCCCGGTTGCTGTACGGGCTCGACCTGATCGGGCACATGCGGGAGCACTACCTGGACGCGGTGCGCAAGCGGCCGGCGGAGCTGCGCGAGGACCCGGTCGAGGAATGGCTCGGCCCGGTCCTCGACCGCTACGACACCGCCTTCAGCGAGGACGTCGTCACCGGCCAGTGGACCATCGACCCGGTCCCCACCTCCATGCGACTACCGGTCGACCTCCCCTACCTCCCCATGCGCCACATCCCCTACAACGGCCGCGCCGTCATCCCCCACTGGCTCACCGAACCCCCCGAACGCCCCCGGGTGTGCCTGACCCTCGGGCTGCCGCATCCAGAAGTGACCGGCGGAGACCGGCTGCCGGTCGAGCCGGTGCTGGAAGCGATGGCCGGTGTGGACGCCGAAGTGATCGCGGTGTCCGAGACCGGGCGCCTGGCAGGGGTGAGGGCCGTCCCGGACAACGTCCGGCTGGTCGACCATGTGCCGCTCAACGAGTTGCTGCCGAGTTGCTCGGCGATTGTTCACCAGGGCGATGTGTGGACCCTCCACACCGCGTTCGCGCACGGTGTTCCGCAGGTCGTACTGCCGGGTGACCTCTGGGACATCCCCATGAGGGCGGACCAGGTGCAGGAGGCGGGGGTCGGTCTGCGGCCCTTGGACGTCGCGGGAGTCACGGCCGGGGAGGTGCGCGAGATGGTCGTCCGGGTCCTGACCGATCCCGCGTTCGCACGCCGTGCCGCCGCACTGCGCGACGAGATGGTGGCCACTCCGGCACCCCGCGACCTCGTGCCCGTACTGGAGAAACTGACCGCCGAACACCGAGGCGGTGGGCGCCCGCACGGCGACCGGGGCCGCCGGAAGGGAACAACGTGCGAGTCCTCTTCTTGACCCTGCCGGCCAAGGCCCATCTCTATCCACAAGTACCGCTGGCCTGGGCGCTGCGGGCCGCCGGGCACGAGGTGTGCGTCGCCGGCAACCCCGACCTGACCGCGGAGATCGCCCGCACCGGCCTGACCGCGGTGCCGGTGGGGGCCGCGCTCGACCAGGCGGGCATGGTCGAGCAGAACCAGGAGCGGGAGCGGGAGCAGTCGGCACTCAGCGGGGATGGTCCGGATCCCGAAGAGCTGTTGAAATGGACCGAGTTGGAGCCCGGCGCCCTGGACCACACCGCGCTTCAGGGACTCTTCACCGTGGCCACCACTTTGGTGTTCCGCACCTACTCGCCCGATCGCACACTGGACGAGTTGGTGGCCTTCGCCCGTGAGTGGCGCCCGGACCTGGTCATCTGGGACACGCTGGTGCTGGCGGGGCCGGTGGTGGCCAAGGCGGTCGGTGCGGCACACGCCCGGTTGCTGTACGGGCTCGATCTGATCGGGCACATGCGGGAGCAGTACCTCCACGGTCTTGATGCCCGGCCGTTGCCGCTGCGCGAGGACCCGGTCGAGGAATGGCTCGGCCCGGTCCTCGACCGCTACGACACCGCCTTCAGCGAGGACGTCGTCACCGGCCAGTGGACCATCGACCCGGTCCCCACCTCCATGCGACTACCGGTCGACCTCCCCTACCTCCCCATGCGCCACATCCCCTACAACGGCCGCGCCGTCATCCCCCACTGGCTCACCGAACCCCCCGAACGCCCCCGGGTGTGCCTGACCCTCGGGTTGTCGTTGCGCGAGGTGCTGGGGGGTGACCGTGCTTCGGTACGGACTCTGCTGGACGCCGTGGCGGATCTGGACCTGGAGGTGGTCGCGACCTTGGACGCCGAGCAGCTGTCGGGGGTGTCCCGTCTGCCGGACAACGTCCGGGCGTTCGACTTCGTCCCTCTCAACGAGCTGCTGCCGAGCTGCTCGGCGATCGTGCATCAAGGAGGCTTCGGCCAGGTGCAGACCGCGCTGGCGCATGGCGTCCCTCAGCTGAGTCTGCCCAACGGGCAGTGGGACACGGTGCCGCGCGCACAACAGATACAGGACAGCGGAGTGGGACTGCGCGCGGCGGACGTGGACCACTGCAAGGCCGGAGATCTGCGGCAGATGCTGGTCCGCCTGGTGGAGGAGCCGGCGTTCGCCCGCACCGCCGCCGCCGTGCGGGGCGAGATGCTGGCCACCCCCGCCCCTCACGACATCGTGCCCGTACTGGAGCGGCTCACCGCGGAACACCGCCTGCCGGCGGGACCGGCCTGATCACCCGGCCGGGCCCGGGACAGCGGCCCATTGGCCCGTCTCCCGCAGGTAGCGCTCGATCGCGAGCCGGTGGTAGCCGGGCCCGAACCGCAGGTCCCAGGCCTCCGGCACCAGCCTCTTCAGCTTGGCGACCGAGGCGCAGTAGGAGAGCGCTTGCGCCTCGACGATGCGGTGCTCGGCCACGACGCCCAGACAGCGCTCGACGTAGTCGATGACCTGAGCGATGTCGGCGCAGTCACCGGAGGCCACATTGACCACCTCGTTGCGGATCCCCGCCCGCAGCAGGCGTTCGAAGAGGATCACGAAGTCCGCGACGTGCAGCATGTCCCGGCGTGCCCCGCGATGGACGTCGACGCGGCCGCTGCGGATCTGCCGGATCAGCGCAGGCAGCAGCCGGAAATCGGGACCGTACGGCCCCATGACGTAGGCCAGCCGCAGGATCAGGTGGTCCACCCCGGAAGCCCGTACGACGCCCTCCAACTCGTACTTGTGCCGTCCGTACCGCGTGGAGGGGACGACCGGATCGTCCTCGCGCCCGCGGCAGCCCGGCCCGCCGTACATGCTGACCGTCGACAGGAACACCAGGGTGCGGCCACCGGACCGGCATGCCCGCACCACGTCCCGGACCAGGGCGGCCTCGCGCTCGTGCGCCGAGTCGGGGAGGTGGTGTCGGGGCACACCGGCCGCCACCACACTCACCTGCGGATACGCGGCCCGCAGCGGTGCGAGGTGCCGCGCCAGGAACCCATTCCCGATGATCTCCATATGGCCGCCCACCATGCCGGTCCGACTGTCGGGCGCCACGCTAGGGCGGAGCAGTAGCGCGGCACTTGGCTTCCCCTCGCAGGCCGATGGGGCGGCGGTCGGCCCCCGTTCCAGTGAGCTGCGAGCGGTCACCAGGATGCTGGTCCCCGCGATCGCCCGACGTCTCCGGAGAATTCCATGCAAAATCGGCCTAGACAGCCCAGGAACGCCGTGGTGTTGGGCGGCACGGGCTGGGTCGGCAGGCACATCGTCGATGCCCTCAGAGCACGCGGGGACCACGTCCTCGTCGTGGCCCGCCACCGGGCCCCGCACGTTCCGGAGGGCATGTTCAGGGCGTTCGACCTCGCCACGGCGACACCCGGGACGATCGCGGACCTCCTGCGCCGCACCCGGGCAGGTGTGGTGATCAATGCCACCGACGGGGCCAACACGAACGACGGCTGGGACCGGCCGGAGAGCGCCCTGGCCCGCGTCAACGTGCACGCGGTGCACTGCTTGCTGGCCGGAATCGGCCTGCTGCGCCGGCGGCCACGCCTGGTGCAGATCGGGACGATTCACGAGTACGGCCCGGTCGCCCCGGGGACGCTCATCGACGAGACCGTGCCGCCGAGGCCGTCCAGTGCGTATGCGGCCACCAAGCTCGCCGGCTCGACAGCGGTGCTGGAAGCGGCCCGCAGCGGAGCCGTGGACGGTCTGGTGCTGCGCCTGGCCAATGTGTGCGGCCCGCACCCGTCCCCCGCGTCCTTCCCGGGGAAGCTGCTGCGCCTGGTGCTCTCGGCGGGTGCGGGAGCTGAGGTCACGCTGCCGCTCGCGGCCGCCAGTCGCGACTTCATCGACGTCCGGGACGTGGCGGTGGCGTCACTCAGGGCCGCGGACGCCGGGGTGACCGGCCGGGCACTCAACATCGGCAGCGGGGTGGCAGTGGAGATCCGGGACTTCGTCGCCCGCTTCCTCGCGGTCGCCGGACTGCGACCGGGCGCGCTCAACGAAGAACAGCTTCCCGTACCGAGCATGGGAGGGGACTGGGTCAGGACCGACATCCGCCTGGCGGAGCAACTGCTGGGCTGGCGACCGCAGATCGGCCTCGAGGACTCCCTGCGCGAGATGTGGGAGGCAGCCCGTCCCGGTTCGCACACCGAGGTCCGGCCTTCCGCCCGGAGAGCCGGGCGGTGACCGCCACGAAGGGAGGCACCACTGTGGACGGCAACGCGCCCACCAGCGCCGAGGATCTGTCCCCGGAATGCGTCGAACGGTACCGCCGCGAGGGCTTCGTCCATGTGCCGGGTGTGCTCACCCCGGCAGAGGTCGAGGAGTTCCGCACCGGCGGGACGGAGCTCCTGGGCCAGGACGACAAGACCCATTGGGGGGACCGGAGCGGCACCGTTCTCGACTTCGTGGAGCATGCCCAGCTCCGCAGTGCGGCGATGCTGCGGCTCGCCCTGCATCCCCGTGTGGCGAGCCTCGCGGAGCGCCTGGCAGGCACCTCGCTGCGGCTCTTCAAGCTCGAACTGCTGCGCAAGGGGACCGGAAGGTCCAAGCCCACCGAGCCGCACTTCGACGCGTTCGCACTCCCCGTGGACGAGGCGCCGGCGACGCTGACGGCATGGGTGGCACTCGTGGACGTGCCGGTCGAGCGCGGCTGCATGACCTTTGTGCCGGGCTCCCATCTGCTGCCTCCGCCGGAGGTGACGGCCCATGCCTGGGCGGCGTACGACCGGCCCGAGGTGGCCTGGCTCCCCCGGGTCACGGTCCCGCTGCGAGCCGGTGACTGCACCTTCCACCACGCGCGTACGGTCCATGCGGCCGGCGCCAATGCGTCGGACGCCCCGCGCATCTCGGCGACCACGGTCTATGCGGACGCCGGCGCCGTCTACCGCCCCACCGGGAACCAGGGGCTCGACGAGCTGCCCGGCGCCGGCCTCCTCGTACCGGGACAGCGGCTCGACGACGACCGTTTCCCGCTGCTGAGCCCCGGTGTGCACCGGCCGGCCGACTGACCGGGATCGGTGCGGGACCACGGGCGTCGGGGCGTACTCCCGGGCGGTGGGGGGGGGGGGGGGGGGGGGGGGCCGGGGGTGGGACGGGTGGCCGGGCCGGCGGTCGAGGTGCTCATGTCCGTATCTCCTGGGGGTGTGGCCCCGGAGCCGATGATCGAGGTCCGGAC
>NZ_JAZBJP010000033.1:0-91099 GCF_036352915.1 Streptomyces bugieae | reverse complement strand
CACCGCGTCGCGGTCACCCCGCTACCCGGAACCCCGGCCCGCACCCTCGCCCAACTACAAGCCCGCCTACCGTCATGCGACGACACCTGCACAGATCAACTCTGACAGTTATTTAGGCACAAGCCCCGGCCGTCCCGGAGTACTGTCGCTGGACCCCGGCCGACTTGGTGCCCTTCTTCACAAAGCCGGTGTCGTCGCCGATGAGGATCCCGTCCTTGGCTCCGATGGTTTCCACGACGAAGTCGCGGACATCGTCACGGACGGCGTTCTCGTCCCAGTCCGAGTGGTTCAGCAGCCGCTGGACGCCGTCCGGGCGGAGCTGGCCGACCTGCTCGGCCAGCGTCCAGCCGTTCTTCCTCTCCAAAGGGGCCAGTAGACCCCGCAGATAGTCCAAAGCTCGGTCTCGTGGCTCTGACCTGCCGAAACGATGCCCGAAGCGGGCATGCAAATCCGCTATCCCCTCGGACCACGACTCGATCTGCTCAACCGTCAGCGACTTCTCACACAGTCACACCAACGAGCCCCAGCCCACACGGTCACACCACCTGCGGTTGCAGTACTAGGGGGTCCGAGCGCCCCCTACGGGGCCTCAACGGGGTGGGGCGGGAGGGTATTCCCGTGGCTACCGTCGGTCACTCCTCCACGAGGAGCTTGTCGCGGAGTTGGGCCAGGGTGCGGGCCAGCAGGCGGGAGACGTGCATCTGGGAGATGCCGACCTCCTGCGCGATCTGGGACTGGGTCATGTTGCCGAAGAAGCGGAGGAGGAGGATCTTCTTCTCGCGCGGCGGGAGGTCCTCCAGCAGCGGCTTGAGGGACTCGCGGTACTCGACGCCCTCCAGCGCCTCGTCCTCCGCGCCGAGGGTGTCGGCGACGGCCGGCGACTCGTCGTCGGTGTCCGGGACGTCCAGGGAGAGCGTGCTGTAGGCGTTGGCCGACTCCAGGCCCTCCAGGACCTCTTCCTCGGAGATCGACAGGTGCTCGGCCAGCTCGTGCACCGTGGGTGCCCGGCCGTGCCGCTGGGAGAGCTCGGCGGTCGCCGTCGTCAGGGACAGCCGCAGCTCCTGGAGGCGACGCGGGACGCGGACCGCCCAGCCCTTGTCGCGGAAGTGCCGCTTGATCTCGCCGACGACCGTGGGCGTGGCGTACGTGGAGAACTCCACGCCGCGCTCCGGGTCGAACCGGTCCACCGACTTGATCAGGCCGATGGTGGCGACCTGGGTCAGGTCGTCGAGGGGCTCGCCGCGGTTGCGGAACCGCCGGGCCAGGTGCTCGACGAGCGGGAGGTGCATGCGGACGAGGGTGTTGCGCAGCTCCGCGCGCTCCGGTGAGCCGTCGGGCAGCTTGCGCAGCTCGTAGAACATCGCCCGGGCGCCGTTGCGGTCCTGTGGCTCCTGGGAATGCTGTGGTTCCTGCAGCGTGTCGTCGGGAGCCGGCGCATCATGCCGATGCGCCTGCTGCCCTTGCTGCTCGCTCTGGTCCATGTGGTCCGCCCGCTCTGCCTGCTCCGCCGCGTCCAACCGGCCGCCGTGGTCGTCTACGCCCACCGGATGCGGCCGGGCCTGCTGACCGGGGATGGTCGCACTGGACGCCATCCGCCCGCCGCGTTCGAGATCTTTCACGGGGCCCCCTGTTCGGTCATGACGGTCCGGGACCGGCGCCGCGCTCCTTGTACAGACTGATGGTGACCGTACGGTCCTCGGCGACGGTGGAATCGACCTTGCCGGCCAGTGCGGAGAGCACCGTCCAGGCGAAGGTGTCGCGCTCCGGGGCGCGGCCGTCGGTCGTCGGGGCGGACACGGTCACCTGCAGTGCGTCGTCGATCAGGCGGAAGACGCAGCTCAGCACACTGCCGGAGACGGCCTGTTGCAGCAGGATCGCGCAGGCCTCGTCGACCGCGATGCGCAGATCCTCGATCTCGTCGAGGGTGAAGTCCAAGCGGGCTGCGAGCCCGGCCGTGGCCGTACGCAGCACGGACAGGTAGGCACCCGCAGCGGGCAGACGGACTTCCACGAAGTCCTGAGTCCCGGGCTCGCCTGCGATCTGGGACACCCTCACCTCCAAGGTGGCACAAGCTGGTTGAGCTGGAATACGCGATATTCGCGCGGTTGGGGATATTTCGCGCCGGTTCTTTCTCCCCTCCGATGAAAGGAGAACGATCCGGCGCGGCACATGGTTCGGCTGTGACGCTATCGCGATCTGCGGGCCGATGTCGCCCGGAAGAGGCACGACCGCTCTCCGGGCGGCGAACGCCCCGCATCGCCGGACCTCCCCGCTGTCACTGATTGTAAATCCACGGGTACGGACAGTGGCTAGGGGTGTGCACCGCCAAATCGTGGGCGATTACCCTCCGTTGACGCGTGATGCGCCCGCGAGGTTGTGCAGTGCCTCTCCAGTGAGCCGGAAGACCGTCCATTCGTCCATGGGCCGGGCACCGATCGACCGGTAAAAACCGATGGACGGTTCATTCCAATCCAGGACTGACCACTCGAAACGCTCATACCCGCGGGCCACGCAGATCTCCGCGAGGGCGGCCAGCAGCGCCTTGCCGTGTCCGCCGCCGCGCGCCTCGGGGCGGACGTAGAGGTCCTCCAGATAGACACCGTGCGTGCCCGTCCAGGTCGAGAAGTTCCGGAACCACAGGGCAAAGCCCACCGGAGTGCCATCGGCCTCGGCGATCAGCGCGAAGGCCGCCGGCTGCGGCCCGAAGAGCGCCTCCTTCAGCTGCGGCTCGGTGGCCCGGGCGGCCTCGGGGGCACGTTCGTAGGCGGCCAGCTCGCCGATCATGGCGAGGAGGACGGGGACGTCGTCGGGGGTTGCTTCGCGGATCATTCTTGAAGGCTAAACGGACGCCGGGGAACACCTCACGCCGTTTTTCCCACACCCCGCTCTCACCTCAGACCAGTATCTGGTCGACGAAACACCAGCGCCAGGAGTCGCCCGGCTCGAAAGTCCGCATCACCGGATGCCCGGTCTCCTGGAAATGCCCCGTCGCATGCCGGTACGGCGAGGAATCGCAGCAGCCGACGTGTCCGCAGACCAGGCACAGCCGCAGCTGTACGGGATGGCTGCCGACCGCCTCGCACTCCCGGCAGGTGGCGCTCAGCGGCGCCGGTTCGGCGCGCGGAAGTCCGGCAACGTGCGTGCACTCGCTCATGATGGCCAGGTTAGATCGCCGGGACGGTCGGCGACGGGGTGAGGGGACGGAACGGGCAGATGGCTGTGATGTCGCTGTTCTTGCTGGTCGCGGGGAGCGCTGCGGTCGCCGGGCTGGCGCGCCGGACGCCGGTGCCGGCACCCCTGCTGCTCGTGGCCGCCGGGCTCGCCGCGTCGTACATCCCCGGCCTGCCGGACTACACCCTCGATCCGCACATCCTGCTGCCGCTGGTGCTGCCCCCGCTGCTGCACACCGCGGCGCTGGACAGCTCCTATCTGGACCTGCGGGCCAATGTGCGGCCGGTGGCGCTGCTGTCGGTGGGCTACGTGCTGTTCGCGACGCTGGTGGTCGGGTACGCGGCCTACCTCCTCGTCCCGGACCTGCCGCTGACCTCGGCGCTGGTCCTGGGGGCGGTCGTCGCCCCGCCGGACGCCGTCGCGGCCACCGCCATCGCCCGCCGGCTCGGGCTGCCGCACCGGATCACCACGATCCTGCAGGGCGAATCCCTGGTCAACGACGCCACCGCGATCACCGCCTACAAGGTGGCGGTGGCCGCGGCCGTCGGCGCCGGCGCCACCTGGGGCGACGGGATCAAGGAGTTCGCCCTGGCGTCCCTGGGCGGCATCGGCATCGGGGTCGTCCTGATGGTGCCGCTGCACTGGCTGCGCGTCCGGCTGCGGGAGTCCGCGCTGCTGGAGAACACCCTCTCGCTGCTCATCCCGTTCGTCGCCTACGCCGCGGCCGAGCAGGTCGGCGCCTCCGGCGTGCTCGCCGTCGTCGTGGTGGGCCTCTACCTGGGGCACCGGTCCTGGCAGGTCGACTTCGAGACCCGGCTCCAGGAGGACGCCGTCTGGAAGGTGATCTCCTTCCTGCTGGAGTCCGCGGTCTTCGCGCTGATCGGGCTCCAGCTGCCGGTCGTGGCGCGCGGTCTGGGGGCGTACGGGGCGGGCCCGGCGCTGGCGTACGCGGCCGTGGTCTTCGTCGTCGTGGTCGGGGCCCGCTTCGTGTGGGTCTTCCCCGCGACCTTCCTGCCGCGGCTGCTGTCCGCCCGGATCCGCGCCCGCGAGCCCGGGGTGAACTGGACCGCGCCGGTGATCGTCGGCTGGGCCGGGATGCGCGGGGTGGTGTCGCTGGCCATCGCGTTCTCGGTGCCGGCCACCGTGCAGAGCGGCGGGCCCTTCCCGGGGCGCGACCTGGTGCTCTTCCTGACCTTCACCACCGTCATCGGCACCCTCGTCGTCCAGGGCCTGACCCTGCCCGTACTGATCCGCGCCCTGCGGCTGCCCGGCCGGGACGCGCAGGCCGAGACGCTGGCCGAGGCGCAGGCCCAGAACGAGGCGTCCCGGGCCGCCGAGGAACGCCTCACGGAACTGCTCAGGGACGAGCGCAACGCGCTGCCCGGCCCGCTCTCGGACCGGCTGCGCACCGTCATGGAACGGCGCCGCAACTCCGTGTGGGAGCGGCTCGGCGCGGTCAACGAGGTGACCGGGGAGTCCGCCGACGAGACCTACCGGCGGCTGGCCCGGGAAATGATCGACACCGAGCGGCGGGTCTTCGTCCGGCTGCGGGACGCCCGGCGGATCGACGACGAGATGCTGCGCACGCTGCTGCGCCGGCTCGACCTGGAGGAGGCCACGGCGTACCGGGAGGGCACCTCCTGACGCCGGTCGGCACGCGGCCTCACGGCGCGCCGGTGATCACCGCGGCGACCGTGCTGCCGGCCGGGAACGCGCCCTCCTCGGCCAGCGTGGTCAGCCCGTACAGCAGCTTCGCGACGTAGACCCGCTCCAGCGGCAGGCCGTGCCGCCGCTCGAAGGCGTCCGCGAACGCGTCCAGTTCGGGCGTGCGGCGGGCGTAACCGCCGCAGTGGAAGCGGTCCTCCAGCCGCCAGTCGCCGCGCGGCCCGCCGAACGCCGCCCGCTGCAGCTCCTCGACGGTCCCCTGGAGGAAGTGCGGGCGGCCGCCCTTCAGCACGGCGAAGCCGAGGGCCCGCCGGCCCGGGCCCAGCCCCGCGGCGAGACCGGCCAGGGTGCCGCCCGTGCCGCAGGCCACCCCGACCGTGTCCGCCACCCCGCGCAGCTCCCGGCCCAGCTCCGTACAGCCTTGTGCGGCAAGGGCGTTGCTGCCGCCCTCGGGGAGGACGTGGAACGCGCCGAACCGGTCGTGCAGGGCGGCCAGCACCGCCGGCTCGGACTTGCGCCGGTAGCTGTCCCGGTCGAGGAAGTGCAGCCGCATCCCGTCGGCGGCGCAGCGGGCCAGCGACGGATTGAGCGGGGCACCGGCCAGCTCGTCGCCGCGGACCACACCGATGGTGCCGAACCCCAGCAGCCGGCCGGCGGCCGCGGTCGCCCGCAGATGGTTGGAGTAGGCCCCGCCGAACGTCAGCAACGTCCGCGCCCCCGCCGCGGCGGCAGTCCGCAGGTTCGGCTCCAGCTTGCGCCACTTGTTCCCCGGCAGATCCGGGTGGATCAGATCGTCCCGCTTGAGCACCAACCGCACCCCGCGCCGCGCGAACGCCCCGTCCTCGACCTCCTGGAGGGGGGAGGGCAGGCGGGGGTGGAGGGCCCGGAGGCCGGGCAGCGGGTCGGGGGCGGGGCCGGTCACAGGGCCCATTGTCGCCGGGGCGTGCGACACCGTCCCGGCCCCCCTGCAAGAACCGGGCGGGCACGCTGCTCGTGCCGGCCCGGCGCCCGCCGGCCGGTCACTTCAGGCGGGCGGCGATGTGGTCGCGTAGGGAGGCCATGGTGAAGCCGTGGGGGTCGATCTTGCCCGGTTGCCATTCCAGGTGGCCGATCACCGAGCGTTCGGTCCAGCCGTGGGCCCGGCAGACGGCCGCCGCGGCCTTTTCCAGGGCCGCCATCTGGGCCTCGGGCCAGGGGTCGTCGCCGTCGCCGAGGTTCTCGCACTCGAAGCCGTAGAAGGCGCGGTTGCCGTCGGTGTCGGCCTCGTTGTCCGGGGGCAGCCGCTTCTCCGCGATCACCGCGCGCAGTACGTCACCGTCGCCCAGGCCCGCGTGGTTGGCGCGGCCGTAGCCCACCAGGTGCACCGTGCCGTCCTTGGTGATCACGCCGTGGCAGAGCGGCCCCGGCAGGTCGGGCCGGCCGTCGTGGCACATCTTGACCGTGCGCTCGGACCCGGACGTCGCGGTGTGGTGCACCATCACGCCGTGCACCGGGCCCCACGGCCCCTTGCTGTTGCGGTTGTGCTTCTCCCAGCCGTCGACCTCGACGACCCGCACGCCCTCGGCCTTGAGCGCCGCGAGGAAGCGGGCGGCGGACAGCGGTTCGGACATGGCCACTCCGATACGGAACACGGCGGCCGCCGTCCGCGCACCGCCTGCTGTCTCGCTTGTACGGGATGGCGGCGCGCAGGTGGAGGGGAACGCAAAAAAACGGATCGGTCGTTCGGTGGTTGTACGAGCGGTTTCGGCCGAGGCGGTGCGCGGCGCCGGGCGGGCTCCGCCTCCCGCGCCCCGCCGCTCGCGTCCGCCGCCGTCCGCGGGCCGTTGTCCGTTACCCGTGCAGGAACGCGTCGCCGTGTGCGCTGATGTGTGCTTCGAGGGCGGTGAGCGCCTGCTGGGTCGCGTCGGGCGTACCGCTGCCCCGCTTCTCTGCGTAGTACGCGGCGCCCAGCTTCTTCAGCAGGTCGCTGCCGGCCCGGTGGTGCTGCACCTCTTCGACCTTCTGCTTGCCCTGGTTGAGCGCGCTCTGCGCCTGCTCCTTGGCGCGGTCCAGAAACCCTGACATCTGCCACCTCCGTGCGGTCCGTGTCGTAAGGGATCAACGGCGCGGACGGCCGTGGGGTTCCCGTGCCAGGCTGGGGGACGTGGGTGAACGGCGCGACACGGATGAGCCGGCCGGCGTAGTGGTCGGCGTACTCGACGTGCCCGAGGCACCTCGGGGGTACCGGGAGCGGGCGTCGCGGGTGGCCGGTGCGGTGCTGTGGACCAACACCACCGGGCCGTCGCCGCGCCCCGTACTCCCCGACGGCTGCACGGACCTGATCTGGAGTGAGGGCCGGCTGCTGGTGGCGGGTCCGGACACCGGGCCGCACCACCCCGGTGGCGTGCCACCCGGCACCGGCTACACCGGGCTGCGGTTCGCGCCGGGCCGGGGTCCCGCCGTCTTCGGCGTACCGGCGCACGAACTGCGCGACCGGCGCGTCCCGTTGGCGGACCTGTGGCCCGCGGCGCAGGTACGGGAGCTGACCGAGCGGGCGGCGGAGCAGGCGGCGGCGCGGGTGGCGACGGGGGTGGGCCGGGTGCTGGAGGAGGCCGCCGGGGGGCGGCTGCGGCAGGCCGCGGCGGCGCCCGGGGGTGACGCCCGGACCGCCGCCGTCGCCGCGGCGCTGGCCCGCGGCCGGCCGGTGGCCGAGGTCGCCCGGGCGGTCGCGCTCGGCGAACGCCAGCTGCACCGCCTGAGCCTGGACGCGTTCGGCTACGGCCCCAAGACGCTCGCCCGGGTGCTCCGCTTCGTGCGCGCCCTGGACCTGGCGCGCACCGGGATGCCGTACGCACAGGTCGCCGTGCGCGCGGGATACGCGGACCAGGCCCACCTCGCCCGCGAGGTGAAGTCGTTGGCGGGGGCCCCGATGGGGGTGCTGCTCGGCTCGGGTTAGCGTGTGCGCATGGACTACCAGGCCGTTCTCGAGGAGGTAGCGGCCCACGCCAGGCCGTACGTGGGACAGGGACAGGTCGCCGACTACATACCGGCGCTGGAGCGGGTGTCCGCGGACCGGTTCGGGATCGCGGTCGCCGACATACACGGCGCGGTGTACGGGGTCGGCGACTGGGAGGTCCCGTTCTCCGTGCAGTCCATCTCCAAGGCGTTCTCGCTGGCGCTGGTGATGGCCCAGAGCCACGGCAGCCAGGGCGGCGACGGCAACCACGGCGCTCCCGGCGGCAACCGGGCTCCCGGTGGTCCGGGTGCGGACGACATCTGGAAGCGGGTCGGCCGCGAGCCGTCGGGTACGCCGTTCAATTCGCTGGTCCAGCTGGAGGCGGAGAACGGCATTCCGCGCAATCCGTTCATCAACGCCGGCGCGCTGGTCGTCACCGACCGGCTGCAGACCCTCACCGGCGACGCCAGCACCTCGATGCTGCACTTCCTGCGGGAGGAGAGCGGTAACCCCGATCTGGCCTTCGACCAGGCGGTGGCCGACTCCGAGGCCGAGCACGGCGACCGCAACGCCGCCCTCGCGCACTTCATGGCGTCCTTCGGCAACCTGGAGAACCCGGTCCCCAGCGTCATCCAGCACTACTTCTGGCAGTGCTCCATCGAGATGAGCTGCCGCGACCTGGCCGTGGCCGGCGGCTTCCTGGCCCGCCACGGGCTGCGCGCCGACGGCAGCCGGCTGCTGGACGCCCGGGAGGCCAAGCGGATCAACGCGGTGATGCTGACCTGCGGCACGTACGACGCGGCCGGGGAGTTCGCCTACCGGGTCGGGCTGCCCGCCAAGAGCGGCGTCGGCGGCGGCATCATCGCCGTGATCCCGGGCCGCTGCACGCTGTGCGTCTGGAGCCCGGGCCTGGACGCCCGCGGCAACTCCGTCGCGGGCGCCGCGGCGCTGGACCACTTCACCACGCTGACCGGCTGGTCGGTGTTCTGAGCGGCGGGCGGATCGCGGGCCCGGCCCGGTTCCGGGCACCGGCCGGCCGGGCCGGCTGCCGTTGTGGCCCCCGACCCGCTGGCGCATCGTAAGGGTAGGAGGTGGACCGCCATGGAGCACGAGATCCGCGCCGAGTACGAGGAAGGTCTGCTGCCGCACGAGGACACGCCGGTCAAGCTCTGGCACATGACGCGCATCGGCACCACCACCGCGATGTGCGGACGGGACCTGGCTCCGGCCGCCGCCACCCAGTCGGCCGAATCCTGGGGCACGCCGAAGGCCGAGCCGTTCTGCTTCCTGTGCGGCGCGCAGTACCTGCGGGAGCAGCCCGGGCACTAGCGGCGCCCGGGGTGGCCCCTACACCTCCGGCCCGTCGCCCTGCCGCTGCGGCAGCGGCGCGAACAGGTCCACCCCGTGGCCGTCCGGGTCCTGGACGACGGCGTAGCGCTGGCCCCAGAAGGCGTCCCACGGCGGCTTCTCGCCCCGGTGGCCGGCGGCGGTGAGGTCGGCGTAGAGCGCGTCGACGCCGGCCGGGCCGTCGCACTCGAAGGCCAGCCCCCTCGGGGTGCCGGCCGGCGGTGGCGTCCAGTCCGGGTCGATGGCGCGGGCGGTGGCGTACGAGTCCCACATCAGCCGCAGGCCGCCGGGCAGCTCGGCCTCGGCGTGCGGGGCGGTGTCCGACCCGGGCGGGATCACCAGGCCCAGCCGTCGGTAGAAGGCGAGGGCGGCGGCCATGTCGGCGACCACCATGCCGAAGGCGGCGCAGCGCGGGGAGCCGGGGGAAGGGGGAGGAGTAGTCGTCATGCGGCGAGCGTAGAAAGGCCGCCGGGCCGGGGTCTTGAACGAATCGGACGCCGGCCGGCGAGCCCTGCGGCCGAAGCCTCCCGGCCGGCCTGCACCCCTCAGGGGCAGCGGATGATCTGCCCCGCGTACGAGAGGTTGCCGCCGAAGGCGAACAGCAGCACCGGGGCGCCGGCGGGGATCTCGCGGCGTTCGACCAGCTTGGACAGGGCCAGCGGGACGGACGCGGCGGAGGTGTTGCCGGAGTCGACGACGTCCTTGGCGACCACCGCGTTGACCGCGCCGAGCCGCTCCGCGACCGGCTCGATGATCCGCAGGTTCGCCTGGTGGAGCACCACCCCGGCGAGGTCGGCGGGCGCGATCCCGGAGCGTTCGCAGACCTGGCGGGCGATGGCCGGCAGCTGGGTCGTCGCCCAGCGGTAGACGGTCTGGCCCTCCTGGGAGAACCGGCCGGGCTCGCCCTCGATGCGGACCGCACCGCCCATCTCGGGCACCGAGCCCCACAGCACCGGCCCGATCTCCGGCTCGTCCGCCGCGGTGACGACCGCGGCGCCCGCCCCGTCGCCGGCCAGCACGCAGGTCGTCCGGTCCGTCCAGTCGATCACGTTGGTGAACTTCTCCGCGCCGATGACCAGGGCCGTGGTCGCGGAGCCGGCCCGGATGGCCTGGTCGGCCAGGGCCAGTGCGTGCGTGAAGCCGGAGCAGACGACGTTGACGTCCATCGTGGCGGGCGAGCCGAGGCCGAGCCGGGCGGCGACCCGGGCCGCGGCGTTCGGGCTGCGGTCGACGGCCGTGCAGGTGGCGACCAGCACCAGGTCGACGTCGGCGGGGGCGACCCCGCCGGCGGCCAGGGCCTTCGCCGCCGCGGCGGCCGCCATCGCGTCCACGGTCTCGTCCGGGGCCGCGATGTGCCGGGTGCGGATGCCGACCCGGCTGCGGATCCAGGCGTCGTCGGTCTCGACCATCGCGGCGAGGTCGTCGTTGGTGAGCACGCGGGAGGGCTGGTAATGGCCGAGAGCCAGGACGCGTGACCCGGTCATGAGGTCTCCCTGTACGTGGAGCGTTGGTACGCGGATCGGGGCTGCGCCGACGGTCGGGGCGCGGGCGGCCGGTGTGGCCGGCCGGTGCGTGGACTGTCGGTACGTGGATGTTCGTTTCCGCACCAGTCTCACCCGCCGGCGCCGGCCGGCGGGTGAGCGATCCGCCAATGTTCCGGCGCCAGAACTGGAGACTGGCGCCAGAACCGGGACGTCGGGGCAGGTCCGGAGGCCGGGGGCGGTCCCGGGACGACGCGGCGGGTCCGCCGGTCAGCCGCGGGCGGCCGCGCCGTCCAGGGCCCGGAAGCGGCGCAGCCGGAGGCTGTTGCCGACCACGAAGACCGAGGAGAAGGCCATCGCGGCACCGGCGATCATCGGGTTGAGCAGCCCGGCCGCGGCCAGCGGCAGCGCGGCGACGTTGTAGCCGAACGCCCAGAACAGGTTGGTGCGGATGGTGCCCAGGGTGGCCCGGGCCAGCCGGATCGCGTCGGCGGCGGTGCGCAGATCGCCGCGGACGAGGGTGAGGTCGCCGGCCTCGATGGCGGCGTCCGTGCCGGTGCCCATGGCCAGGCCCAGGTCGGCGCGGGCCAGGGCGGCCGCGTCGTTGACGCCGTCGCCGACCATGGCGACCGAACGGCCCTCGGCCTGCAGCCGTGCGACCACCGCCACCTTGTCCTCGGGCAGCACCTCCGCGATCACCTCGTCGATGCCGACCTCGGCGGCGACCGACTCCGCGACCGCCCGGTGGTCGCCGGTCAGCAGCACCGGCGTCAGGCCCAGCGCCCGCAGCCGGCGGACCGCCTCCGCGCTGGTGGGCCGGACCGCGTCGGCGACCACCAGCACCGCCCGCGCCGCGCCGTCCCAGCCGACGGTGACCGCGGTGCGGCCACGCGCCTCGGCCGCGGCCTTCGCGGCGGCCAGCCCGTCCGGCAGCCCCGGGGACCACTCGTCCAGCAGCTGCGTGCGGCCCACCAGGACGGTGTGCCCCTCGACGACCCCGCGGACGCCGAGGCCGGGGACGCTGGTGAACTCCTCCGGGGTGGGCAGGGCCCCGACGCGGGCCGCGGCGCCGGTGGCGACGGCCCGGGCGATCGGGTGCTCGGAGGCGTGCTCCAGCGCGCCGGCCAGCCGCAGCGCCTCGGTCTCCGTCACGCCCTCGGCGAGGTGCACCTCGCCGAGCGTCATCACGCCCGTGGTGACCGTGCCGGTCTTGTCCAGCACGATGGTGTCCACCGCACGGGTCGACTCCAGCACCTCGGGCCCCTTCAGCAGGATGCCCAGCTGGGCGCCGCGCCCCGTGCCGACCATCAGCGCGGTCGGGGTGGCGAGTCCCAGGGCGCACGGGCAGGCGATGATCAGGACGGCGACCGCCGCGGTGAAGGCGGCCACCGCGCCCGCGCCGGTGGCGAGCCAGTAGCCGAGCGTGCCGGCGGCGAGCGCGATCACGACCGGGACGAACACGGCGGAGATCCGGTCGGCCAGCCGCTGCGCCGCGGCCTTCCCGTTCTGCGCCTCCTCCACCAGCCGCGCCATCCGGGCCAGCTGGGTGTCCGCACCGACCCGGGTGGCCTCGACGACCAGCCGGCCGCCCGCGTTGACCGTCGCGCCCGTGACGGTGTCGCCGGGGGAGACCTCGACCGGGACGGACTCGCCGGTGAGCATCGACGCGTCCACGGCGGAGGCGCCCTCCACCACCTTCCCGTCGGTGGCGATCTTCTCGCCGGGCCGTACGACGAACCGGTCGCCGACGCGCAGCTCCGCCACCGCGACGCGCACTTCCCGGCCGTCCCGCAGGACCGCGACGTCCTTGGCGCCGAGCTCCATCAGGGCACGCAGCGCCGCCCCGGCCTTCCGCTTGGACCGCGCCTCGAAATAGCGCCCGGCCAGGATGAAGGTGGTGACGCCGGCCGCGGCCTCCAGGTAGATGGCGCTGCTGCCGCCGGTGCGGGTGATGGTGAGCGTGAAGGGGTGGGTCATCCCGGGCATCCCGGCGTCACCGAAGAACAGCGCCCACACCGACCAGCCGAGCGCCGCCAGGGTGCCCATCGAGATCAGGGTGTCCATCGTGGCGGCGCCGTGCCGCAGGTTCGTCCAGGCCGCCCGGTGGAACGGCCAGGCGCCGTACGCCACCACCGGGGCGGCCAGGGTGAGCGAGAGCCACTGCCAGTTGGTGAACTGCAGCGGCGGCACCATCGCCATCAGGACCACCGGGACGGACAGCGCGAGCGAGACCAGCAGGCGGTGCCGCAGCAGGGAGAGGTCGCCGTCGGGCTCCCCGTCCGCCCCCGCCGGCCCGTCGCCCGGCGGCTCGGCGGCCGCCGGGGGCTCGGGGACCGCGGCGGTGTAGCCGGTCCGCTCCACGGTGGCGATCAGGTCCGCGGCGGTGACCCCGCTGCCCTCCGCGACCGCGACCCGCGCCTTCTCGGTGGCGTAGTTGACGGTGGCGGTGACGCCCTCCATGCGGTTGAGCTTCTTCTCGATGCGGGCGGCGCAGGACGCGCAGGTCATCCCGCCGATCTCCAGCTCGACGCCGTGCTCTCCGATCGCGGTGGTCATAGCTGCTCCTCGGTGTGCTGCGACTGCGTACCACGCCTGCGCGTTCCCCGTATCGAACGTTATACCCCCCTAGGGTATTCCGCTGCAGCGTATCCCCTCACGCCGCGCCCCCGTCCGCCGGGTTCCCGCCCGTGGCGCTCCCGTCCCCCGGGGCGCCGCCCGGCCCGCCACCGTCCACCGACCGGCTCACCCGCTCGCCCATCGCCCGCAGGAACGCGGACAGCTCCGCCGGCTCGTGCACCGTGAACGGGCACCCCAGCAGCGCCAGCCGCATCGCCAGCCACTCCAGCGAATCGGGCGCGCTGTGCCAGCGGCACGACCCCTCGTCCAGCGGCACGACCTCGCCCGCCGCCGGCCCGCCCAGCCGCGCGGTCACCTCCCCGGCCGGTGCGTACACCGTGGCCACCGCCCGGTGCGCCGGGGCCATCCCCTGCATCCGCTCCCGCACGTACGCCCCCGCGTCGGCGGCCGGCAGCTCGCGCGGCGGGGTCCGCACGCCGGTGGCGAACGGCTCGCTCAGCCGGTCCACCCGGAAGATCCGCCAGTCGTCCCGGTCGTTGTCGTACGCCACGAGGTACCAGCGCCGGCCCGCCGCCACCAGCCGGTGCGGCTCCACCAGGCGCTTGCTCCGCTCCCCGGCGCCCGCCCGGTAGGCGAAGCGCAGCCGCTCGTGGTTGGCGATCGCCGCGGCGAGCACCGTCAGATGCTCCGGATCGACGGTCGGACCGTCCCCGGCCGGCATCGGGACGGTGGCCGTGCCCAGCGTGCCCACCCGGCGCCGCAGCCGGGCCGGCAGCACCTGCTCCAGCTTGGCCAGCGCCCGTACGGACGCCTCCTCGATGCCCGCGATGGCGTGGCCGGCCGCCGACCGCAGGCCCACCGCGATGGCCACGGCCTCCTCGTCGTCCAGCAGCAGCGGCGGCATCGCGGTCCCCGCCGCCAGCCGGTACCCGCCCACCGCACCCATCGTGGCGTGCACCGGATACCCCAGGTCCCGCAGCCGCTCGACGTCCCGCCGGATCGTACGGGAGGTCACCCCCAGCCGCTCCGCCAGCTCCGGCCCGGGCCATTCGCGCGGGGTCTGCAGCAGGGACAGCAGATTCAGCAGACGTGCCGATGTCTCACTCATGCCCCGATGATGCCGCAGGTAGTAGGACGGTCTCTGTCCTACATAACCCCTAGTGTCGTCGAAGACGTCCACACGCCACCGCTCGCGGACGCCGCACCACCGACCACGGACCCGGAGTACGCCATGCCCACGCCCGCCCCCGCCGCGCCCGACCGCAGACGCTGGACAGCGCTCGCCATCGTCCTCACGGCCGCCTTCATGGACCTGGTCGACGCGACCATCGTCAACATCGCGCTGCCGAGCATCCAGCAGGACACCGGCGCCACCTTCAGCGCCCTGCAGTGGGTGACCGCCGGCTACGCCCTCGCCTTCGCGCTCGGCCTGATCACCGGCGGCCGGCTCGGCGACATCTACGGCCGCAAGCGGCTGTTCCTGCTCGGCATGGCCGGCTTCACGCTCGCCTCCGCACTGTGCGGATGCGCCGCCGGCCCGGGCATGCTGATCGGCGCACGGGTGCTCCAGGGCGCGATGGCCGCGCTGATGGTGCCGCAGGTACTCGCGATCATCCACGTCACCTTCCCCGCGCACGAACGCGGCAAGGTCTTCGGGATGTTCGGCGCGGTGATCGGCCTGGGCGCGGTCTGCGGGCCGCTGATCGGCGCGCTGCTCACCCAGGGCGACCTCTTCGGCCTGGAATGGCGCCCGATCTTCCTGATCAACCTCCCGGTCGGCGTCGCCGGCATCCTGCTCGGCCGCCGCTTCATCACCGAGTCCCGCTCCCCGGGCGCGCTGCGCCTCGACCTCGTCGGCACCGCGCTCGCCACCGTCGGCCTGCTGATGCTGCTCTACCCGCTCACTCAGGGCCGGGAGTCCGGCTGGCCGCTGTGGGGCTTCGTCTCGATGGGCGCCGCCCCGCTCGTCCTGGCCGCCTTCGTCCGCTACGAGCGCGCCAAGGCCCGCAAGGACGGCTCGCCGCTCGTCGAACTCTCCCTCTTCCGGGTCCGGTCCTTCGCGGCGGGCGCCGCCGTCCAGCTCACCTTCGGCGCGGTCAGCGGCCTGTTCTTCCTGATCTGGACGCTCTTCATGCAGCTGGGGCTGGGCTGGGGGCCGCTGCACGCCGGGCTGACCGGGGTGCCGTTCTCGCTCGCCTGCTCGGTCGCGGCCGGGATGTCGGTGCAGAAGCTGGTGCCGCGCTTCGGCCGCGCGGTCCTGCAGGCCGGCGCGCTGATCATGCTGTCCGGCGCCCTGCTCTACATCTGGGAGGCCGACCACTACGGCACCGCCCTCACGTCCTGGCAGATGGCGCCGGCGATGCTGCTGATGGGCGCCGGCATGGGCCTGATCGTCGCGCCGGTCACCGATGTGGCGATCTCCGAGGTGCCGGCCGCGCACTCCGGCTCGGCGTCCGGCATCTTCAACACCACGGGCCAGCTGGGCATGGCGCTCGGCCTGGGGCTCTCGTCGGTGGCGTTCTTCGGGGCCGTCGGCGGGACGGGGGAGTCCGGCGGTGGGGCGGCCGCGCCCGGTGCCGCGCACCCCGCGTTCATCGCCGCCACCATCCACGCCCTGTGGTGGGTCGCGGCCGGCCTGGTCCTCGTCCTGGCCCTGCTGTTCCTGCTCCCGCGCCGGGCCCGCACCCCGCGGACGGAGCCGCAGGACGCATCTGAGCGCGCGGCGGAGGAGCGCCCGCAGCCGGTCCCGGTCTCCTGACGCACGGCCCGGGGCGGCGTCCGCGGGGAGCAAAAACACCCGCTTTGGCATACCGTTCCCGGGCGCCCGCAGGCCATACTGGCCGGGTGTCGATGATCAGCAACCTCCGCAAGGCCGTCCGGCTGCCGCAGCCGCGTACGCGCGGGGTGGACCTCAGCCACCCCGCGCGCTCGCCGTTGGGAACCGCCGTGGTCAACTGCGCGGTGTACGTCGACGGCGTGCGGCAGGACGGCAACCAGCCGGCCGATGTGGCGATACGCCGGGTACGGGAGTCCGGCAGGGGATTTGTCTGGATCGGGCTGCATGAGCCCTCCGAGAAGGAATTCGCCGGAATTGTCGACCTGTTCGGGCTGCATCCGCTCGCCGTCGAGGACGCCGTGTACGCCCACCAGCGCCCCAAGCTGGAGCACTACGACGACTCGCTGTTCACCGTGCTGAAGACGGTCCGCTACGTCGAGCACGACCGGCTCACCGACAGCAGCGAGGTGGTGGAGACCGGCGAGATCATGGTCTTCACCGGCATCGACTTCGTGATCACCGTCCGGCACGGCGGGCACGGCTCGCTCGGGCCGCTGCGCGAGCAACTGGAGCGGGTGCCCGAGCAGTTGGCGCTCGGCCCGTCCGTCGTCCTGCACGCCGTCGCCGACCTCGTCGTGGACGACTACCTCGACGTCACGGCCGCCGTCCAGGTCGACATCGACGACGTCGAGAGCGAGGTCTTCTCGGAACGCGGCAGCGGCGGCGCCGGCCGGATCTACCAGCTCAAGCGCGAGCTGCTGGAACTCAAGCGCGCGGTGGCCCCGTTGGACCGGCCGATGCGGGAGCTGGCGTCCCGGCCGATGCGGGAGGTCGACCCGCAGATCAAGACGTACTTCCGGGACGTCGCCGACCACCTCGCCCGGGTCACCGAGCAGATCACGGCCTTCGACGAACTGCTCAACTCCATACTCCAGGCCCATCTCGCCCAGGTCACCGTCGCGCAGAACGAGGACATGCGCAAGATCAGCGCCTGGGTCGCCATCCTCGCCGTACCGACCATGGTCTGCGGCATCTACGGCATGAACTTCGAGTACATGCCGGAGAAGCACTGGACGTTCGGCTATCCGCTGGTGATGGCCCTGACCGTGGTCATCTGCTGGGTGATCCACCGCGGGTTCAAACGGAACGGGTGGCTCTAGCCGGGGCGTCCGGGGCAGGCATCCGCGGGAGCGCGCCCCGGGGCACGCGGAGCACGCGGAGCACGCCCCGCCGATTCATCCCCCGGCCACGGGAATACCCTCCCGCCCCGCCCCGTTGTGGCCCCGCAGGGGGCGCTCGCATCCCCTACGGGATCTGTTCGCCCCCCGCCCTAGGGGCCAGTTCCGCAAAGCCCGTTCCGTCGGGCCCGTTCCGCCGGGCCAGTTCCGCAAAGCCCGTTCCGCCGGCCCCGTTCAGCGTCCCGCCACGTACCGGTGCCGGGCCGCGCCCCATGCGGCCGCGATCTGCGGGAGCAGCAGGGCCAGCAGGACCGTCAGCGGGACCGTCCAGCTGCCGGAGGCGTCGTGTACGGCGCCCAGGACGGCCGGGCCGGTGGCGGCGAGGACGTAGCCGAAGCACTGCGCCATGCTGGAGAGCTGGGCGGTGTGCCGGGCGTCCGGGGCCCGCTGGACGATGAACAGCAGCGCCAGGCTGATCGCCGCGCCCTGGCCGAGCCCCAGCAGCACCATCCAGACGTACGCCCCGCCGACCGGCGCGGTCAGCACGCCGGTGAACGCCGCCGCGCACAGCAGCGCGCCCAGGGTGGCCAGCGTGCCGGCCGACAGCCGGCGGCCGACGATCACCGGCGCGAGGAACGACCCCGCGATGCCCAGCAGCGAGGAGAACGACAGCATCCAGCCGGCCTCGCCCGCGCTCGTCCCGGCGTCGGTGAGCATCGTCGGCAGCCAGGCGGCGGCCGCGTAGTAACTCAGCGACTGCAGGCCCATGTACGCGGTGACCTGCCAGGCCAGCGCGGAGCGCCACAGTCCGCGCACCGGACGGTCGGCCTCCCGGGCCGCGGCCGCCGTCACCCGGGTACGGCTGCGCACCTGCGGCAGCCAGCAGACCAGGGCGACCAGCGCGAGTGCGCCCCAACACGCCAGCGTGGCCTGCCAGTTCAGGCCGGCGGCGTGCTGGACCGGGACCGTGACACCGGCCGCGAGCGCCGCGCCGCCGAAGAGCGACATCGAGTACAGACCGGTCATCAGCCCGGCCCGGGCCGCGAAGTCCCGCTTGATCAGGCCCGGCAGCAGGACGTTGGCCACCGCGATCCCGGCCCCGATCACGACCGTCCCGGCGAACAGCGCCACCACCGAGTCCAGCAGCCGCAACGCCGTCCCCAGGCAGATCAGCGCCATCGTGCCGAGCAGCGACCGCTCCATGCCGAACCGGCGTCCCAGCCGCGGCGCGACCGGGGCCAGCAGCCCGAAGCAGAGCAGCGGCAGCGCGGTGAGCAGGCTCGTCGCGGCGGCCGACATCCCGCTGTCGTCCCGGATGGTGCCGGCGAGCGGGGAGACCGCGACCAGCGCGGGACGCAGGTTCAGCGCCAGCAGGACGACGCCGGCACCGAGGTGGAGGGCGCGGCGGCCGGTGGCTCCGGGGCCCGCGGCCGGCGGCGCGGGCGGCGCCGGGGCGGTGCGGGTGGCGGTCCGGTCGATGGTCACTGCGGGTCGTCCTCCGTGCGGTCCGGGCCCGCGACGGCGCCGTCGCGCAGGGCCGCCATGCCCTCGCTCAGATGCGCCAGCGCCGCCCGCTCGGCGGCCTCCGCGTCGCCCGCCTCGATGGCGTCGACGATGGCCTCGTGCGCGTCGTACTGGTTGCGGACGGAATCGGGGACCGGGGCGCCGACGACCGACTGGAGCGTGGCCCGCAGGGCGTCGCTGAGGTGGTCGTAGAGGTCGGCGAGGACGCTGTTGTGGGCCGCGGCGGCGATGGTGCGGTGGAAGTCCAGGTCCGCGTCGATGAAGGCGGGCAGGTCGCCGCCGCGCCAGGCCCGGTCGCGCTCGGCGAGGGCGGTGCGCAGCGCGGCGAGGTCCTCGTCGGTGCGGCGCAGTGCGGCGTACCGTGCGGCGTCGCGCTCCAGCGAGGCGCGCACCTCGAACGTCTCCAGGTCGCCGGCCCGCCGCAGCCGGCGCTGTACGGCGGCGCCGAAGCCGCTGCTGGCGCGGACGTAGGTCCCGTCGCCCTGGCGCGGCTCCAGCATCCCGGTGTGGACCAGGGCGCGCACCGCCTCGCGGACGGTGTTGCGTCCCACGTCGAGCTGCTCGACGAGTACGGGCTCGGCGGGGATCTTCGTCCCGACCGGCCACTCCCCGCCGGCGATCAGGCCCTCCATCTGCTCGATGACCAGGTCCACCAGGTTCGTCCGGGCGGTGCTGCGCAGCGGCATCGACGGCGTCCTTCCCTCACGGCCGGAGCTCGGTCCGGCCCCATTCCACCGGTGATGGGAACATCCCATGTTTGTGGGTGTCAAATGAGGACGACGCGATCGACGGGGGCGAGCCCGATGTACGAGGGCGGGCCCGATCGATGAGGTCCGGCATGTTCGGGAGGTACCCAAGGGGCCCGAGGGCCGTCGCCTCCGGGAGGCACATGAACGAGCGACGGGGCCCGGGCACGAAGAAGCGGTGGGGCTCGGGAAGAGCCCCACCGCAAGGGCGGCGCAGGAACTGCGAGGGCTGGTGGGGATACGAGAGCCGGCCGCCAGGTTCCGGTACTCGTCAGCCCCAGGCCGTGTGCGCGGACCGTCCACTGTGAGCACGGTCCGGTCCGCCGGCCACCGCCGAACTCGGGGTGCGATGCGGCGTCAGGAGGCCTTGCCGAAGTGGACGCCCGCCAGGCCGTTGGCCCACAGCTGCTCCACCTGGGCGCGCTCGTTCGCGTCCGGCTGGGTGTTCTGGCAGGACGTGCCGGGGCCGCCGCCGGACATCAGCTCGCTGCACGGACCCTCGTAGTGGTCCGGCAGGCCCAGCACATGGCCGGTCTCGTGGGCGGCCACGCGGGTGGAGTTGTACTCCTGGTTCTGCTGGTAGTCCAGGAACACATAGCCCTTGCCGTGGCCGTCGGTGCTGGCGTACGACCCCCGCGGGTCGTTGCCCTCGCGGTACTGGAAGTCGCCGCCGCTGCCCTCCTGCAGCTGCACGTTCTTGACGGCGCTGTTCCAGATCGACGCGCTCTCGGCTATCTGGCTCTTGAAGGTCGGTGCGGCACTCGCGTCATAGGTCACGGTGACCGATTCCGCGTGCGGGTGGGCCTTGAACTTGGCCCGCGCCGACTTCATCACGGCCTCGAAGAACGCCTTGGTGTCCGCCTTCTCGGCCGCCGAGCCGTTGTAGGCGGCGATCGAGGCCGGGGTGCTGAGGTGGGAGGAGTGGGTGGAGGAGGGGGAAGCTGCCGAAACCGGCGCCGCGGCTGCGAGCGCGGCGGCGAGGCCCAGACCGAGCGCCGCCGACAGCGCCGTCTTGGGAGATCTCATGTGGGGGCTCCTTCATCTCCGAGGGCCGTACGGTCGCCGTGTGGGGCGGCGACCGGGGCCCTGCGGATTTCTTGGTGCCGTTGAGTCTGGACGGACTTCACCCGCAGGACGGAGATGTTAGGTGGGGATAGCTTGGCCCAATACCCTCGCGAAAAAGGCGAGTTCCGGTGGGTTTGAGAGCCTGGTGTGACGGATGCCCTCGTCGTTATGCTCCGGGCGTGGAGCTAGAGGTACGGCATCTTCGCGCACTGTGCGCCATCGCGGACTCCGGCAGCGTACGCAAGGCGGCCCGGCAACTCGGCATGACCCAGCCCTCCTTGACGACACAGCTCCACCGCATCGAGAAGGCCCTCGGGGGCCAGCTCTTCTTCCGCGAACCGACCGGCAGCCGACCCACCCCGCTGGGCCATGCGGTGCTGTGCCGGGCCCGGCCGATAGTGGCCGAAATGCGGGCGCTTGTCGACGAGGTCGCGTCGGTCTCGCACCGTGCACAGGGCGCCCGGCTGCACATCGGCAGCACCAACAGCCCTGCGGTCGCCGGCTGGCTGCGCCGGCTACGGGTCCGGCTGCCCGAAACGGACACGACCATACGTACCGATGTGTCCGCCAACGCCTTGCTGCACATGGTCGTCACGGGCCAGCTCGACGCCGCGTTCGTGCACGAGGTCGAGGGCGCCCCGCTGCGCGTCCCGGACGGTCTGGTCGCACACGAACTCATCGCCCGCGAGCCGCAGTTCATCGCCCTGGCCGACAGCCATCCGGCGGCCGCACAGGACGTCGTTCGGGTCGCCGACCTCGCCGAGGACCAGTGGATGGTCGACCCGACGGTGGACGGCGAATGGGCCGGTTTGCGCCGTATATGGGCGGCGGCCGGAATCAACCCCCGGGTCGTGCACGGCGATTACCTCACCGCCGTGGACCTGGTCACGGCCGGC
Source organism: Streptomyces bugieae (assembly GCF_036352915.1). Classification (NCBI taxonomy): domain Bacteria; kingdom Bacillati; phylum Actinomycetota; class Actinomycetes; order Kitasatosporales; family Streptomycetaceae; genus Streptomyces; species Streptomyces bugieae. Next base: position 69,738 of record NZ_JAZBJP010000033.1, on the reverse strand, counting down.
GAGGTGGTCACCCCCTGCCAGCCGACCGCCCGCTCCCGGCACGGCATGGCCATCCGCCCCCTGTACGGCGACCCGCTGGCGGTCCGGCTCTTCATGGCCTGCCGCCAGGACGGCACCCCGGCCGGCACCCCGGACGAGCTGTTCGCCGACCTGACCGCCTCGTACATGGAGATCGCCTGGGCGAGCGACGCCTACCGTGCCTGGCTCGCCCGGCACGACCCGCCGCTGCCGGTGGCGACGTAGGGACCTCCCCGGGTGTCACACCCCGGCGCCCGCCGGCTCGTCCACCCGCCGGACCCGCCGGCGGGCATCGCGTTCTCGTCGGTCCTGAGCAGTGTCATGAAGCGCAGGGCGGCCTCCCCTGTCCGTGTCGCGTCGCCCCCGCGGCGCCCGCCCGGCCCCTGCCCGGTGGCCGGATCGCACCCCTTACCCACCCGGCGAACGGCCCCATCCACGACCGACACCGCCCGGAATACGCTTTCGGGGCAAAGAAGACCGCACCCGCCCCCGCCACCCCGCGCGGGGCGGGTGGTGGCGGGACGGGTGCGGTCGCGGGACGCGGGCCGGGTTCCGCCGCGCGGAGCGGGCGGCCGGCCGGGCCGTGAGTCAGGCCTTCTTGGTCTCCCAGAAGATCCGGTCGATCTCGGCGATGAGCTCCAGCGCCTTCTCGCCCGTCTTCGGATCGTTGGAACCCTTGGCCGCGCTGAGGGCCTTGAGGGTGTCGTTCACGAGCTGGTGCAGCTCGGGGTACTTCTCGAAGTGCGGGGGCTTGAAGTAGTCGCTCCACAGCACCGAGACGTGGTGCTTGGCCAGCTCCGCGCGCTGCTCCTTGATCAGGACGGCGCGGGTGCGGAAGTCCGGGTCCTCGTTGGCCTGGTACTTCTCCTGGACGGCCTTGACCGACTCGGCCTCGATGCGGGCCTGGGCCGGGTCGTAGACGCCGCAGGGCAGGTCGCAGTGGGCGCTGACCTTGACCTTGGGCGCGAACAGGCGGGAGAGCATGTGCAGTCCTTCCTCGTGATCGTCTTCTCAGGGGCGAGATTACTCGGTGCGGGAAGGCTTTTCTCGGGTGGCCCGGGGGTCTTAGGGCAAAAGTCCGGTGTCGGGCCGGGACTGTTGGAGGATGGACCCGAGCGAAGCGAGATGGGGGTGCCCCCGGACGGAGTCTGGGGGAGGGACGGACCGGGGCTGGACCGGGAGGTAAGGGATGCCGGAGCGGGTGGACGAGCGTGGGCCGGAGCAGGGCGAGGGCGCGGAGCCGGGGCAGGAGCGGTCCGGGCTGCTCCGTGCGTTCGGGCTGGCCGAGGTCTACAACCCGTCAATGGTGCCCACGCTGCACCCCGGTGACCAGCTGGTGGTGCAGTACGGCGCGGCGGTGCGGCCCGGTGACGTGGTCGTGCTGCGGCACCCGTTCCGGCAGGACCTGCTGATCGTCAAGCGGGCGGTGCGGCGGCAGGACGGCGGCTGGTGGGTCCAGGGGGACAATCCGTTCGTCGAGAACGACAGCCGGGAATTCGGGGTCGTTCCGGACGAACTGGTCATCGCCCGCGCCTGGCTGCGGCTGCGGTCACCGCGCGGGGTTCAGCGGTCGGTGCCCGCGCTGCTCTCCTGGGCTGCCTCCGCGGTCCGTCCGGTGCGTGCCGAGCGCTCGCTCTCCAGGCGCTTGCGGGCGCGGTAGGCGGCGACGTTGGCGCGGGTGGCGCAGCGGTCGGAGCAGTAGCGCCGGGAGCGGTTGGTCGAGGTGTCCAGGTAGACGTGGCGGCAGGGGGCCGCCTCGCAGATGCCCAGCCGGTCCACGCCCAGTTCGGTGAGGTGGAAGGCCAGTCCCATGCAGGCGGTCGCGGTGAAGCCGGCCGTCGCGTTGGCGGCCTGGTCGGCGATGTGCATGTGCCAGTTGGGCCGGCCGTCCTCGTCCCGGTACTCGTGGCCGGAAATCTGCGGGCTGACCGGGAACTCCATCATCAGCGCGTTGAGCAGGTCCACCGCCAGGACCTCGTCGCCGGCGGCGGCCGCCTCGAAGACCGCGCGCAGCCGGGCGCGTACCGTCCGCAGCCGGGTGACGTCGCTGTCGGTCGCCCGCCGGGCCGCCTGCTGGGCCGGCCCGAAGAGCTCGCGCACGGCCTCGACCGAGGTCAGGCTGTCGCTGCCGCGCTCGGGCTCCTCGGTGTTGACCAGTCGCACGGCATAGTCCGAGTAATAGGCCAGTTCCACTTGTAGTCCTTACGGGCGGCGGATAGGGTGCGGTTGTGTGGGCGCGGTAATGGGCAGACCCACTACTAGGGTATTACGGCCTGGAGGGGAAGCAATGACCGAGACCGTCGTCGGTGCCGATTGGCAGGCGTGGCAGGAGAGTTGGGACCGGCAGCAGGAGTGGTACCTCCCCGACCGCGAGGAGCGGTTCCGGGTGATGCTCGACATGGTCGAGGCGCTGGTGGGCCCCGCGCCCCGGGTGCTCGACCTCGCGTGCGGTACGGGCAGTATCACCGACCGGCTGCTGAAGCGTTTCCCGGACGCCGAGAGTGTGGGCGTCGACCTGGATCCCGCGCTGCTGGCCATCGCGGAAGGGTACTTCGAGAACGAGCGCCGGGTCAGGTTCGTACGGGCCGATCTGAAGGACCCGGACTGGACGGCGAAGCTGCCGCACGACTCCTACGACGCGGTCCTCACCGCCACCGCGCTGCACTGGCTGCACACCGAGGACCTGCGGGCCCTCTACGGCCAGCTCGGCGCGCTGGTGCGGGACGGCGGGGTGTTCCTCAACGCCGACCGCATGCCGGAGGGGTCCACCCCGCGGATCAACGCCGCCGAGCGGGCCTTCCGGCACGGCCGGATGGACGAGGCCAAGGCCGCCGGCGCGGTCGACTGGGCCGAGTGGTGGCAGCTGGCCGCCGCCGACCCGCGGCTGGCCGGGCCGACCGCCGAGCGCTTCGAGATCTACGGCGAGCACGCCGACGGCGACACCCCCTCGGCGTCCTGGCACGCGGCCGCCCTGCGGGACTCGGGCTTCGCGGAGGCCCGGACGGTGTGGTCCTCGCCGACCGACGGGTTGGTGCTGGGCCTCAAGTAGCGCGGCCCGTGGACAGCGGTGGTGGGCCGCCCCTCGGGGAGCGGCCCACCACGTCGTACCGGGCTTCCGGCAGGAACGCCTTACAGCACCTTCGACAGGAACGACTTCGTCCGCTCGTGCTGCGGGTTGCCCAGGACCTCGCGCGGGTGGCCGGACTCGACGACCACGCCGTTGTCCATGAAGACCAGCGAGTCGCCGACCTCGCGGGCGAAGCCCATCTCGTGGGTGACGACGATCATCGTCATGCCGTCCGCCGCCAGGTCCTTCATGACGTCCAGGACGTCACCCACCAGCTCCGGGTCGAGCGCCGAGGTCGGCTCGTCGAAGAGCATCAGCTTCGGCTCCATGGCCAGCGCCCGGGCGATCGCCACCCGCTGCTGCTGGCCGCCGGAGAGCTGCGAGGGGTAGTTCCCGGCCTTGTCGGCCAGCCCGACCCGGTCCAGGAGCTTGCTCGCGCGCTCCCGGGCCGCGGCCTTGGACTCGCCCTTGACCTGGACCGGCGCCTCCATGACGTTCTCGATCGCGGTCATGTGCGGGAAGAGGTTGAAGCGCTGGAAGACCATGCCGATGTCGCGGCGGCGGGCGGCGACCTCGCGGTCGCGCAGCTCGTAGAGCTTGCCGTTGTGCTCGCGGTAGCCGACCAGTTCGCCGTCGACGGACAGCCGGCCGGCGTTGATCTTCTCCAGGTGGTTGATGCAGCGCAGGAACGTCGACTTGCCGGAACCGGACGGGCCGATCAGGCAGAAGACCTCCTGGGGCGCGACCTCCAGGTCGATGCCCTTGAGGATGTGCGCCGCGCCGAAGGACTTGTGGACGCCCTCGGCCTTGACCATCGGGCCGCCGCTGCTGCCGGCGGCCTTCGTCGTCAGCTTGCTGGTCATCCGACACCTCCGGCGGAGCGGTTGAAGCCGCCGGACAGCCGCGCCTTGGCGCGCTGGAGCGGAGTGGGCGGGAGCTGGCGGCTGGAGCCCCGCGCGTAGTAGCGCTCCAGGTAGTACTGGCCGATGCTCAGCACCGTGGTGGCGATCAGGTACCAGGTCGCGGCGAGGATCAGCATCTCGACCACGACACCGGAGTCCCGGCCGACGTTCTGCGCGGCCTGCAGGAGGTCGTAGTACTGCACGGCGATGACCAGCGAGGAGGTCTTCAGCATGTTGATGACCTCGTTGCCGGTCGGCGGCACGATCACCCGCATCGCCTGCGGCACGATGATCCGGCGCAGCGTCTTGCCGTGGCTCATGCCCAGCGCGTGCGCCGCCTCGGTCTGGCCCTCGTCGACGGCGTTCAGGCCGGCCCGGCAGATCTCGGCCATGTACGCGGCCTCGTTGAGGCCGAGGCCGAGCAGGGCGCACAGGAACGGGGTCATGAAGTCCGACCACTCGTCCTTGTAGATCGGCATGATGTCGATGTACTGGAAGACCAGGCCCAGGTTGAACCAGAGGAACAGCTGGACGTACACCGGGGTGCCGCGGAAGAACCAGACGTAGAACCACGCGACGGTCGACGTCACCGGGTTCTTGGACTGGCGCATCACGGCCAGGATCACGCCGAGCACGATGCCGATGATCATCGACAGGACGGTGATCAGCAGGGTGTTGCGCAGGCCCTTGAGGATGTCCCCGTTGAACATGTACTGGGGGATGGCGCCCCAGTTGACGTTCCCGGAGGCGAAGGCCCGGAACAGCAGCGCGACCAGCCCGATGACGACGAGCGCCGCGACCCAGCGCCCGTAGTGGCGGACCGGGATGGCCTTGATGGACTCGGGCGGGGGCGGGGCGTCCGCCGGCGGCTGGGCCGGCTTGTCGACGTCAACTGACACGGAGGTTGCCTTTCAGCATTCGGCGGGAGGGCCGGAGGGGACGGGACGGCTGCCGGCGGCTCAGCTGCCGCCGTTGAGCTTCACTTCCTTGACCGCCGCGTCCTTGACGTCCCACTTGTCCAGGACCTTGGCGTACGAGCGATTCTTGATCGCGAGTTCCACGGCCGCCTTGAGGGCGTCGCGGAGCTTCTCCTGGCCCTTGGGGACGGCGATGCCGTACGGAGCCGCCTTGAGGGGCGCACCGCCGACCATCTGGAAGTCCTTGCCGTGCCCGGAGACCTTCACCGCGTACGCCGCGACCGGGTAGTCGCTGGAGACGGCGTCCACACCGGCGGTACGCAGCCGGGTCTGCGCCTCGGAGTCGTTGTCGAACGCCTCGATGGAGATCGGCTCCTCGCCGTTCTTCTGGCAGGCCTTCGACTTGTCCTTGGCCAGGTCGTGCGAGACCGTGCCGCGCTGTACCGCGATCTTCTTGCCGCACAGCGTTTCCCAGCCGTCGACGCCGTTGGTCTTGCCCTTCTGGGTGTACAGCGAGACGCCGACGTTGAGGTAGTCGATGAAGTCGACGCCCTGGCCGATCTTCTTGCCGGTGTTGCTGTCGATGCCCTCCTGGCGCTCCTTGGTGTCCGTCATCGCCGACATCGCGATGTCGTAGCGCTTGGACTTCAGGCCGCCCATGAGGGTGTCGAAGGTGGCGTTGTTGAAGTTGAGCTTGATGCCCAGCTCCTTGCTCATCGCCGCCGCGAGGTCCGGGTCGATGCCCTTGACCAGGCCGTTCGAGCGGAATTCCACCGGCTTGTAGGTGATGTCCGACCCGACCTGGAGGAAGCCCTTGTCCTGCACGTCCTTGGGCAGCAGCTTGAACAGCGGCGCATGAACGTTCCGGCTCTTCTGCGCCTCACGCCGGGCGATCGCGGCGTCGGTCTGGTCGCCGCAGGCGCTGAGCACCATCAGCGAGGCGACGACCGCGGCCGCGGCGGCCACGGCTTTACGGTGCCTGCCGGCGGCCGGGCGGCGCGTGGTGCTTGCGGTCATGCTGATCCTCCTGCGGGTGGAGAAGCCGACGTGACAAAGACGTGACGAAGGGGCCGTGCACACCCCTTCGAGCGTCGCGACCTCGGTTGGTGACGGAATCTTGCCATCCGGACTCCGGTATTCGGACTGTCGTACAGGTCAAAATCGGATAACGGACGGGGAAGTGGAGGTGACGGCCCTGTGGCAGATGTGAAACCAGCGCCCAGTGGGAAGCGAGGGGCGTTAGGTTCGCTCCAGGCGTCTCGGAATCCGGACAGCAGGCTCACGGCTCTTCTGCCTTTTTCGTCCATTTCGCCGTTATTGTCGGGCCTCTGAACCCGAGGGTAATGAATCTGACTCGTCGGGGCCTGCGCCCGTCGGGTAGAAAGGTGCGTTACACCCCTCATCCGGGGCTCAGGGCGCGTGTGCGGCGCGCCCGGCGTCCGTACCTCCCCCCGCGCGGCGGCCAACCGTCACGCAGGGCGCGGACGCGGTGCCCGCCCACCCCTTAACCAGGGAGTGGTCACCCTCAGCAGATTTACGAATAAAAGGGGTAAGACAAGTGGCAGCGGAGATCGTCAATCCCGCCAGCGACGGCAATACCGGCGCGGACGAAGGCACGGGCACGGCGCCCGACGGCACCTTCGATCCGGCCTTCGCGCTGCATCGCGGCGGCAAGATGGCCATTCAGGCAACCGTCCCGGTGCGCGACAGGGACGACCTGTCCCTCGCGTACACGCCGGGCGTCGCCAAGGTGTGCAGCGCCATCGCCGAGCAGCCCGAGCTCGTGCACGACTACACGTGGAAGTCCCAGGTCGTCGCGGTCGTCACGGACGGCACCGCGGTGCTGGGCCTGGGTGACATCGGCCCGGAGGCCTCCCTCCCCGTGATGGAGGGCAAGGCCATCCTGTTCAAGCAGTTCGGCGGTGTGGACGCGGTGCCGATCGCGCTCGGCACCACCGACACCGACGAGATCGTCGAGACCGTCGTCCGGCTGGCACCGTCCTTCGGCGGCGTCAACCTGGAGGACATCTCGGCACCGCGGTGCTTCGAGATCGAGCGCCGGCTCCAGGAAGCCCTGGACATCCCGGTCTTCCACGACGACCAGCACGGCACGGCCGTCGTCACGCTCGCCGCGCTGCGCAACGCCGCGAAGCTCACCGACCGCTCGCTGGGGCAGCTGCGCGCGGTCATCTCCGGCGCCGGCGCGGCCGGGGTCGCCATCGCCAAGATCCTCATCGAGGCGGGCATCGGCGACGTCGCGGTCTGCGACCGCAAGGGCGTGGTCTCCGTGGACCGCGAGGACCTCACCGACGTCAAGCGCGAGCTGGCCGGCTTCACCAACAAGGCCAAGCTGACCGGGTCGCTGGAGCAGGCGCTGGACGGCGCCGACGTCTTCATCGGCGTCTCCGGCGGCACGGTGGCGGAGGAGGCGGTGGCGAAGATGGCGAAGAACTCGCTGATCTTCGCGATGGCCAACCCCACCCCGGAGATCCACCCCGACGTCGCGCACAAGTACGCGGCCGTGGTGGCCACCGGCCGCAGCGACTTCCCCAACCAGATCAACAACGTGCTCGCCTTCCCCGGCATCTTCGCCGGCGCCATGCAGGTGCGCGCGTCGCGGATCACGGAGGGCATGAAGCTCGCCGCCGCCGAGGCGCTGGCCGCCGTCGTCGCCGACGAACTGAGCGCCGACCGGGTCATCCCCTCGCCGTTCGACGAGCGGGTCGCCCCGGCCGTCACCGCCGCCGTGGCGGCCGCCGCCCGCGCCGAGGGCGTGGCGCGCCGCTGAACCCCGGGCGGTCCTTCCCGCCCCCATGCGACGGGCCGGGCCCGCACCTCCCTCAGGGTGCGGGCCCGGCCCGTCGCGGTGTGCGTCCTGATGAGGTGCGCGGCCGTTGTGCCGGTTTGCGGCCGGGTGGCGCGGTGCGTGTCACACCCGTGCGCGGTACCGCGGGGCCCGCCCGCGGCCTACGTTGGGATCATGTTTGCTGCCTATGCCGCCCGCATCGACCGTGACCAGCCGCTGAACGGCCTCGAGTTGGGGGACCGCCCGGCCCCCGACGTACGCCCCGGCTGGACGACCGTCAACGTCAAGGCCGCCTCCCTCAACCACCACGACCTGTGGACGCTGCGCGGGGTGGGCATCACCGAGGATGCGCTGCCGATGACCCTCGGCTGCGACGCCGCCGGGATCGACGCGGACGGCAACGAGGTCGTCCTGCACTCCGTCATCGGCCAGACCGGTCACGGCGTCGGCCCCAAGGAGAAGCCCTCCATCCTCACCGAGCGCTACCAGGGCACCTTCGCCGAGCAGGTCACCGTCCCCACCTGGAACGTGCTGCCCAAGCCGAAGGAGCTCTCCTTCGAGGAGGCCGCCTGTCTGCCGACCGCCTGGCTGACCGCGTACCGGATGCTGTTCACCAACGGGGGCGTACGGCCCGGGGACAGCGTGCTGGTGCAGGGCGCGGGCGGCGGTGTGGCGACCGCCGCGATCGTGCTGGGCGCCGCGGCCGGACTGCGGGTCTTCGCCACCAGCCGGGACGAGGCCAAGCGCAAGCGCGCCCTGGAGCTCGGTGCCGAGGCGGTGTTCGCCAGCGGGGAGCGGCTGCCGCAGCGGGTGGACGCGGTGATCGAGACCGTCGGCGCCGCCACCTGGTCCCACTCCGTCAAGTCGCTGCGCCCCGGCGGGACGCTCGTCATCTCCGGCGCGACCAGTGGTTTCACCCCCAAGAGCGGGGAGCTCAACCGGATCTTCTTCCTGGAGCTGAAGGTCGTCGGCTCGACGATGGGCAGCAAGGAGGAACTGGCCGGCCTGCTCAGCTTCTGCGCCGCGAAGGGCATCCGCCCGGTGATCGACTCGACCCTGCCGCTCGATCGCGCCCGCGAGGGCTTCGCGAAGATGGCGGAGGGCGACCTCTTCGGCAAGATCGTCCTCACGGTCTGATTTTTCGCCCACGTACCTGTCTGCGGCGCCGCGGGGCGCTGCGCTTTGCGGTGCCTCCCACGTACCTGTCTTTCCCGCCGCGGGGCTTGTTCGCCGTTGCGCCTGGCGGCGGGCGTTTGTGTGTCGGGTGCGGTGCCGGCCCTCCAGACTTCGTCCTCCGGTCCAGCCCCTCCCGTGAGTGGGAGTTTCTCAGCTGGTTGGGGGCGGGCCTGCTGTGTTGGCTGCACGCTCGTGGGCATTACGTGCACCCCCACCACCGTTTTCTTCTCCCCCAACGGGAGGGGACGGGCCGGAGGGGCCGGTTGTGTGGACGTAAAGCGTCAGCAGTCCACACAACCGGCCCCGGAGGCCCGTCACCGCACCCACCACAACCCAGCCCGCCGCAGGCGCAACGGCGAGAAACCACCACGGCGGGACAGCCAAGTACGTGGGAGGCACCGCAAGACGGCTACGGGGGCGAGGAAAACGCACCGCGCAGCAGCTGGGCCAAGCGGTCGGCGCGGGAGTGGCCCAGGGCGCGCCAGGGGCCGGCCGCCAGGCGGTCCGTCAGGCGCTCGATCGCCCGGTGCTCCTCGCGGCCGCGATCCGTCGCGGTGCCGTCCGGGGCGATCCAGCCGCGCGCGGCGAGGCGATGGCGGGCGTCGCTCCATTCCCGTGCGCTCCAGCCGCGCCCGGCGAACTCGGTGTCGGTCGCGGCACCGATCGCCGTGACCGACACCAGGGCCTCGCACGGGTCCAGCCCGCACGTCAGCAGCGCCGCCACATGGCCGTCGCCGCGGTGCTCCCGGATGACGGTGGCGGCCTGCCAGAGGGCCAGATGGGGGGCCTCCGGCCAGGGCAGGTCGCGGTTGGCGGCGGCCAGCGGGCGGCCGGCCGGACCGGCGTTCTCGGCGGCCTGGCGCGCGAGCCGGGCCGCCTCCGCGAGCTGCGCGGTGTCCAGCCGGCCGTCGATGAGGGCGGTCAGTGCGCGGTCCATGGCCAGCAGCCGGGCGTCCAGCACCTTGGCCGGTTCCGCGACCGTCCAGATCTGCGGGACGTGCCGGGCGACCAGGCGCGGGCTGAAGGTGTAGTACGTGGCGGTCACCAGCTCGGGCCCGGCGGCGCCGAGGGGGGCCGTCCGCCAGGCGAAGTAGCTGGGCCAGCGGGAGGCGACGTCGTATCCGAGGTCCGCCGCGACCTGACGGGCCTCGGGCGCGACGTACAGCATGGCGTGCAGTGGCTCCAGCAGATGCCACATCCGGCGGGCGACCGAAAGGTATTCCGACATCGCGTTACCTCATGGGCTACGGGTGCGCGCAGACAGGGAGTTGACCGGGCCGGTCCGGAGGGGCCGGGGCGCGGCCGCCGGCCGGCGGCGTGGGGAGGGGGTCCGTCGGAACCCCCGCGCCGGACGAAAAGCCGTGCGAAATAGTGACTTCCCCGATTACGGCGCGTGAATCCAGCGCGCAGAAGGCAACTCTCTGTAGTTGTCGGTGAGTTGAGGACGCGCTGCGGGCCTGGTGGGTTCGGTGGGGGGCGGTGTGCGGCGGGGGTCGCTTTCGGCCGCGGGTGGGAAGTGGGTGGCGGCGGGCTCCCGGGGCCGGTGTTCCGGCACACCTGGGCGCGCCGCCGCCGTGGGCCTCGGGTACGCGTCGGCGGGCTACCGCTCCGGGTCCGTGGTGGGCGGGTGCCGGTCCGGGTGCCGGAGCAGGGCGCCGATGTGGGCGGCGGCGGCCGACAGGCGGCGGCGCGACTCGCTGAACTGCTCGGGCGTGACGCCGTGATCGCGGGCGGCGTCCCGCAGGTCGTCGCGGAAGCGGTCCAGCAGCCGGTCGAAGTCGCGGGCCGGGTCACCGCTGACCGGCTCCTTCGCCCACTCGGGGGCGGGGGGCGCCGCGGACGGGGCGGGCTCCTGGGGGTGCCCGGTGTCCTCCTTGGCGAGGTCGATCCGTTCGACCGTCACCTCGGCGCCGTCGGCGGGGGCGGTCGGTCCGGCGGGGCGGTCCGCCGCGGGCCGTTCGCCGGTGAACCGGCCGACCTCGCGGGACACCTCGGAGAGCGCCTCCCGGACCGCGCCCGACCAGTCGCCCGTCCGCACCGCGCCCTGGGCCTGGTCCTGGACGCGCTTGATGACCCGCTGGATCTCCTCGCGCGCGAAGACCTGCGCCTCCCGGGCCTGCTTACGGGCGCGCTGGGCGTCCTGCCGGGCCCGCTTGCTCTCCTCCTTGGCCCGCCGGGCCTGTTCCTTCCACTCCTCCTTGGCGCGCCGGAACTCCTCCTTCGCCTGCCGCCAGGCCTCCTTGTCGCCGAACGCGCCGTCGAAGTAGTCCGCGGCCTCGGGGAACGACCGTCCGGCGCCCCCCGGGGCGCCGTTCTTCGCGCCGCCGCGCCCGCCCCCCGCGGACGCGCCCGCGCGGGCCTGCTGGGCGGCCTCGCGCATCTCGCGGCGCAGGTCGCGCGCCGAGCCGTTCACGTCCTCGCGGATGTCGGAGGCCAGCGCGGCGACCGACTCCCTTATCTCCATTTCCAGATCGGCCAGCTCGCCGCCGCGGTCGGCGAGCTCGGCCCGTCCGGCGTCGGTGATCGAATAGACCTTGCGGCCGCCCTCGGTCGCGTGTGTCACCAGGCCCTCGGCCTCCAGCTTGGCCAGCCGCGGGTAGACCGTGCCGGCGGAGGGGGCGTAGAGGCCCTGGAAGCGCTCCTCCAGGAGGCGGATGATCTCGTAGCCGTGCCGCGGGGCCTCGTCCAGCAGCTTGAGGAGATACAGGCGCAGGCGGCCATGGGCGAAGACGGGGGGCATGCTCAGAGCACCTTCTTCTCGGCGGGCGGGTCGGCGGGGGAGTCCTCGTAGGCGGGGCGGCGCAGCAGGGCCAGTCCGCCGGAGATCGTGGTGACCTTGAGGCGGCCGGTGCCCGCGCCCAGCGAGCCGGTGATCCTCTTTGCGCCCCACTGGCCGCTGACCCGGAGGTCGTCGAAGGCGTTGGAGACCGTGCCGGTCGTGGTGTTGGCATCGACCCTGGCGTCGGCCGGGTCGGGCAGCCGGATGGCGACCTCGCCGGAGACCGTGGTGAGGGTGATGTCGGCGCCCTTGCCGGGGTCGAGGTCCAGGACCATGTCGCCGCTGACGGAGTCCGCGCGCACCGCCTCGCCCGCGCCGTCGATCACCGTCAGATCGCCCGAGACGGAGTTGAACCGCAGGTCCCCCTGGAGCGACTGCACCTCGACGTCGCCGGAGACCGTGTCGGCCCGCACCCCGCCGGTCAGGCCGACCAGCGTGATGCCGCCGGAGATGCCGCGGACGTCCGTGCGCCCCGAGATCCCGGAGACCACCGCGCTGGCGCCGATCACCCCGACCTCGACCCGGGTGCCGGCCGGCACCGCCACCGAGACCACCGCGCTGCGCTGCCACCCCTTGCGGTCGAGGAACTTCATGAACCCCTTCCAGGGCAGGTCCTCGTACGCGACGGAGAGGGTGCCGTTGTCGAAGGAGACGGACAGGGGCGAGCCGTGCAGTTCGCTGATCTCCAGGCGCGGGGGGCTGCCGTCGGAGGTGCCGACGACGTTGACCGTGCCGCCCACCAGGCGGACGTTGAGCCCGCGGACGGAGTCCGGGATCTCCAGCGTGCGCGGGGCGGTCACCTCGATCGGGTTCTGCGACCACGCGGTCCGGGCTGACATTCCTGGCCTCCCCTGGATAGCCGTACAACGCAACATATCGCGTCCTCAACAGACACGATATATCGCGGCTTCGGGAAGTCAAGCGGCCCCGACCCTGACCCGTCCCCTATTCGCCCCCTACGTCATCCCTGGTCTTCGTCCCTGGTCATCGAACCCTGGCCGCCGTCCCCACGGCGTCCTCGCGCCGTACGGTCCTGACGGTCGGGCCCGTGCCGTACGGCGCCCCCGCCCCGCTGCTCCTCGCCGCTCCTCCCGCTCGTCCGCTACTCGTCGTCCTCGTCGTCCAGCCGCGCCAGCCAGGTGGCCAGCCGCTCCACCGGAACCTCGAAGTCCGGGTTCAGGTCGACGAACGTGCGCAGCTGATCGGCCACCCACGCGAGGGTGACCTCCTCCTCGCCGCGCCGGTTCTCCAGCTCCTCGATGCCACGGTCAGTGAAATACACGCGCTCTCCACCAGGGGTCATGGGTCATTCCCGGCCAGGATAGGCAGGCCCACGGACCTCTCGCGCCCCAGCCGCCCGGGGGCTAGCCTGATCACCTGTCAGCGGTCCTGCGGCAATCGGGGAATTGCCGTCCAGGGGGAGCGGAGGCCGTGATGCAAGATCGCGCACAGCGCATCGAACTGCCCGACGGGACGGAGGTCTGGGCCCGGGTCTCCCGGCTGGACGCCCCCGGGCTCGACGGGACGGACGCCCTGCACGGGGACGAGGACGGGGACTTCGAGGACGTCGGCGCCTGGGACGCGCTGGGCGCCCGGGTCGAGGGGCTCCGCGAGGTGATCGGCGGGGTCGCCGCCAGCGTCCGCCAGGCCACCGCACGGGTCGCGCCGCACGAGACCAGCGTGACCTTCGGCGTGGAACTGTCCGCGAAACCGGGCAAGGCGATCGCCCTGCTCGCCGACGGGGAGGCCAAGACCAACCTCTCCGTCACCCTCGCCTGGCGGCAGGACCGCCAGGACGGCCGCGACCGGCAGGACCACGACGGGGGCGCGCCGGCGGGCGCACCGCCGGCGGAGCCTCCGGCCGGCCGCCGGGAGCCCGATGACGCGGGCCGCTGATGGCGACCGCCGAGCAACGCACCGGTGACCGCGCCCGGTACGCCCAGCTCCTGGAGCATGCCGGCCGCACCACCGTCGCCCTGCGCGCGGCGCCGGGCGCAGCCGACGTCCGGCTGTGGGGCAGTGGGGTGCTGATCGCCCCCGGATGGGTGCTGACCTGCGCACACGTCCTCGCGGCGAGCGACGGACGGCGCCGCGAGACCGGTCCGGACGGGGTCTTCGGGGTCGCGTTCGGCGGCCGGGTGGAGCCCGCGCGCCTGGTGTACGACCTGAGCCGGCCCGCCCCGGAGGCCGGCCCCGGCGCGGCCCGCGCCGATCTCGCCCTGGTGCGGCTGCTCGACCCGGAGGCCGACCATCCGTGCGCCTGGCTGAGCGACCAGCCGGCGACGCTCCTGGAGGACGCCTACATCTTCCGCGGCCACGACCGGTCGGGCGGGGCGGACGTTCCGGACGTGCCCGGGGGCCACGACCGGCCGGACGGGGACGAGCGGCCCGCCGCCGGGAAACGCGTACTACGTGAGTCGGCGGTGCGCGGGCCGGCCGGGGCGCCGGGCCCGTCCGCCGCCGTGGACCCGTTCATCGCCGTCCGCTTCGGCGCCCGGGACGCCCGGGGGCTCCAGTTCGGCAGCGATGTCCGGGTCAGCCCCGGGGCGTCCGGCGGGCCGCTGATCGACTGTGACCGCGGCGAGGTCGTCGGCATCGTCAAGGGCCGCCACCAGCAGGACCACGTCGGCCTCGCGGTGCCGGTCACCGCGCTGCGCGGGCTGGGCCCGGAGCATCTGGTGGCCGGCGCCGAAGGGCTCGGGCCCGAGCCGTACCACGCGCTGATGGGGCTGCACGACCGCTGGCACTGGACCGGGCAGGACCTCGCCCGGGCCGGCGGGCCCACCTGGTTCGACGCCCAGCACGCCGTCATGGCGGGCCGCGGCCGCCTCTGGGGCGTCCAGGAGCGGCTGCAGGCCCTGGACCTGCTCGCCCGGTTGCCCGCACCGCGCGACCCGCTGCTCGTCGAGGCGGCGGTCGACGAGGCGCTGGAGCGCGGTGAACGGCCCGGCGCCTGGTCGCTGCGCACCTGGCGGGACGGGCACGGCGCGCTCTATCAGGGCAGCGACCCGTACACGGAGCTCCGCGCCTTCGTGCACTACCTGCGGATCGTGGCCCAGCGGACCGCCGACGAGGTGCGGGACGTACCGGGCGAGGAGGCCGCCGCGGTCCGCGAAGGGACCGCCAGGCTCGCGGAGTTCGTCCAGGCCAAGGCGGTCGTCCTGCAGCCGCAGGACCGCCGCCGGATCGGCCCGGTGCGCCGCCGCCCGCGCTCCGTCCTCGTCGAGTTCGAGCCGCTCTTCTACGACGAGAACGGCCATGAGCTCTACAACTGGTCGGTCAGTGAGGGCTACGGCCGGGGGCAGTGGCTGCGGGTGGACGTCCAGGAGTCGGCCGGCGGGGTGCCGTTCGAGGAGGCGCGCGAGCAGGTGCTGCGCGGGCTCGGCGGCCGGCTGCTGCGGGCCGACGGGGACGCCGGGCCGGGCGCCCGGGTGCGCCTGGAGGTCGCCGTCCCCGAAGGGCGCTGGCACACCGCCGCCGGCCGGTGGGAGGTCGCCGCGTCGACCCGGCGCACCGCCCGGCGGCGGCCGGTGGGTCCCGGCCGTGCCGTGGTCCTGCGGGACCAGGGCCGGCGCGAGGAGGTCGATCCGGCCTGGCTGCGCCGCTGGCAGGGCATGACCGCCGCCTCGGCGCTGACGGCGTTGCGGATTCCGCCCACGGGTGCCGGCGCGCGCCCCGGCGGCTCCGCCGAAACGATCTGGCGGCTGCTGGAGACGGCGGAGGACGGGGCGCTGCCCGCGCTGTGCCGGACGGTCGCCGACGGGTTCGGCCGGGACGCGGTCGGGGTGGCCCTGGACACCGGCTTCCCGGCCGGGCTGTGGCCGGCCCGCGGCCACGGCGAGGAGCGGGAGTGCGACGCCGGCTGCGAGGAATTCCACCGCGGCGTACGGGAGTTGCTCCAGGGCTCGGGCGGTCTGGTCCGGCTCCCCGAGCTCGTCCGGCAGCTGCGCGCCAAGGCCGCCGAGGAGGGCAGTCACTGGGCCCGGGACCTGATCCTCCTCTACGACGACCCGGAGGACCCGCTGCCCCCGCTCTTCCCGGACCGGCCCCAGGTGTCCCCGGGGTGAGCGGGGGAGCGCACGACCGCGTGCGCCGGGTGGCCGATGCCGTGCCCCGGTTCCGTGCCCCCGCCCGGCCCGCAGCGCCCCGCCCGCGACCCGCGAGACCGGAAACCGCCCCGTGCGCTTCCGTAGGGATGGGTACTGTCATAGCTTCGTGGAAGACTTGTTCGTGGACGATGTGGCGCAACGACGCGACAGCGGGCGGCAGTTCGGCGTGGCCGGGGTGCGTGCGCGTGACGATGTGAGCGGGACGACGTGAGGCGCGCCGCGTGGTGGCGTGATGACGTGACCGAAGGTACCGACCCGGTCCGGCGACGAGGAGTTCCGACGTGAGCGACTGGCTCATCTACCGTGGCGCGGGAGCACCGCACGACGGAATTGAGCACCTTCCGCCGCCACCCCCTTGGCGTGATTTCGACGGCGGCCCCCTCGTGGCGCCGCCGGCCGCGCTCGACCCCGCCTCCGAGCGCAGGCTCGGCGTGCAGTACCGCGAGGCCAGCCACCACCGCCCCGGCGAGACCGAGCGCGAGCTGGTCAACGCCGCGCTCTACCTGCGCCGGCCGCTGCTGGTGACCGGCGCCCCGGGCAGCGGCAAGAGCACCCTCGCGCATTCGGTCGCGTACGAACTCGGCCTCGGCCGGGTGCTCAGCTGGCCGGTGGTCAGCCGCAGCACGCTCCGCGACGGCCTGTACGACTACGACGCCATCGGCCGGCTCCAGGACCTCCAGATCGCCCGCGCCGCCCCGTCGCCCGCCGCGGACGGCGCCGCCGGAGGGGCCGGCGAGGACGGCACCGGCGAACCGGGCGGCGGGATCGGCCGCTACATCCGCCTCGGCCCGCTGGGCACGGCCCTGTTGCCGGCCGCCCGGCCCCGGGTGCTGCTCGTCGACGAGCTCGACAAGAGCGACATCGACCTGCCCAACGACCTCCTCAACGTCCTGGAGGAAGGGGAGTTCCGGATTCCGGAGCTGGAGCGGCTGGCCGGATCCGCGCCCGAGGTGGAGGTGCTCACCGACGACGGCGCGCGGGTGACGGTCCGCGGCGGCCGGGTGCGCTGCCATGCCTTCCCCTTCATCGTCCTCACCAGCAACGGGGAGCGCGACTTCCCGGCGCCCCTGCTGCGCCGCTGCATCCACCTCCACATCCCGGCGCCCGACAGGGAGCGGCTGGCCGCCATGGTGCGGGCCCACTTCGGCGAGGGCGCGGCCGAGCGCTACGCATCCGTGATCGACCGCTTCCTGGACCGCGAGCCCGGTGACGTGCGCGCCGTCGACCAGCTCTTCAACGCCATCCACCTCACCCAGAAGGCCGGCTGGACGGACCAGGACGAGGAGGAGACCCGGCGGCGGCTGACGGCGGAGTTGATGCGGCCGCTCGATCGGACGAGGTGAGTGCGGTGCCCCTCGGGGAGCCCGGTCCAGGTCCCCTCGACGACCTCGTCGCCCGGCTGACCGCGGCGGGGCTGCCGCCCGATGCCCGCGGGATGGCCGACGCCCTCTGGCTCGCCCAGTGGATCACCCCGGATCCGTCCCGTGCCGACGGGACGGACGGGGGCGGCGGGACGGGTCGGGCCGACGGTGCTGACGGGGCCGGAGAGGCCGGTGCCGACGGCCGTCCCGACCGTGCGGATCCGGCCACTTTCCGGGTGGGTCCTCCCGCGTTACCGGGTCTGACGGGCGGGACGGGAACGTCGTCCGACGGCGACGGCTCCCCGGATCCGGCCGCCGACGGGGCCGCGTCCGCCGCCGCCCTCCGGGAGGCCGCCCGGCGCCGCGTCGCGGAGCTGCTGCCCGCCCGGCACGAGCACAGCGCCGACCCGGACCACCACCGCCTCGGCGAGGTCGCGGTCCCGATCGCCTCCGCGTTCCCCGGACTCCTGCCGCTGCAGCGTGCCCTGCGGCCGGTCCAGCGGTACCGCCCGCCGGCCGCCCCGGTCCGCCGCAAGCTGGACGAGCGGGCCACCGCCGAACTGTCCGCGCACGCCGAGATGGTCATCCCGGTGCTGCGCGGGGTGCACCGCCGCACGGCCGGGCTCCGGCTGCTGATGGACGGCTCGTCCTCGATGGCCGTATGGGAGCAGATGCTGCACGACCTGCGCCAGGTCTGCGAGCGGGTGGGCGCCTTCCGGGACGTCACGGTCCACTACCTCCATCCGCACGGCGCGGACGTCGGCGTCGCCGCGACCCCCGGCCCCGGCCGTCCGCTGCGCCCCGCCGACCAGCTGCACGACCCGACGGGCCACCACCTCACCCTCGTCGTCAGCGACTGCGCCGGCCCCCTCTGGCGCGACGGCCGGATGCAGCGGCTGCTGTACCGCTGGGCGGCCGACGCCCCGCTCGCCGTCGTCCAGCCGCTGCCGCAGCGGATGTGGGGACGGACGCTGCTGCCCGCCGTCGCCGGCACCCTGGTCCGGCGCCAGGGCCCGTACCAGGCCCTCGACTTCCGGCCCGCCCGGCGCCGTCGCCGGCCCGCCCCGCCACCGGGCACGGAGACCGAGCCGCCGCGCGAGCGGGCCGTCCCGGTGCTCGCCGCCACCCCGTCCGCGCTGGGCTCCTGGGCCCGGCTGGCCGCCGCGGACGCCGGTCTCTCGCTGCGCGGCGCGGCCTCCGTCGTCCGCGCCGACCACGGCGCCGAACCGCGCTCCGGCCCGCCGCCCGCGCCCGGGAGCGGCGAACCCTCCCGGATGGTCCGGGAGTTCGACCAACAGGCGTCGCCGGCCGCCCGGCTGCTCGCGGTGCACCTCTCCGCCGTGCCGCTCGCGCTGCCCGTCATCCAGCTCGTCCAGCGCGCGATGCTGCCCCAGACCGGGCCGGCCGAGCTGGCCGAGGTGCTGCTGAGCGGGCTGGTCGTGCAGGTGCCGCCGGAGGAGTTCCCGCCGGGGGAGCGCATCCCGGGCGGCGGCCCCCCGGAGGAGCGGCTCGCGGCGACCGGCCCCTGGTACGACTTCGTGCCCGGCGTACGGGACGCACTGCTCGCCCGGCTCAGCGCGGGCGAGGCCGCGCTGGTGCTCAAGCACTGCTCGCTCTACATCGAGCGCACCTTCGGCCGCAGCGCGCGCAATTTTCCCGCGGTCGCCGTGGCCATGCTGTCCGGCAGCGGCCGGGAGCCGGAGACCGGACAGCGGGCGGTGCCCGAACCGTTCGCCCGGGTCTCCGAACGCGTCCTGCGCCGCTTCGAACCGGCGCTGCGCCCGCCCGACCGGCGGCCGTACGCCTCCGACGGACCGGCGGCGGACGGCGCCGCCCTCCTGGAGCGCTACGAACAGGACCGCGCCGTCCGCGATCTGATCGCGGCGGTCCGGCTGCTGCGGGCCGCCGCGGAACGCCTCCCGCCGGCCGGCACGGACCTCGCCCGGGCGCTGCTGCACGCCTGGGCGGAATGGCGGCAGCCGGACGCCCTGGAGGAGGCGGAGCGGGCGGTGCGCGCGGCGGAACGCGCCCTGGGGGCGGCGTCCCCCGCGGACACCGCGGAAGGCGACGGCTCCCGGGACGGCATCGGGGGCGACGACGCCGGCGCGGCCGAGCGGACCCGGGTGCTGATCGTGCTCGGCCGGGTCGCCCACGCCCGCGCCCGGGAGCGCCGCGCCGCCGGTGACCCGGCCGGGGAGCGCACCGCGCTCGCCGAGGCCGCCCGCCGACTGGACGCCGCCTGCGGGCTGATGAGCCTGCTCGACCCCCGGGTCCTGGAGAGCATGGTGCTGCGCACCGAGGTCCTGCGCCGCCTGGCCGCCCTGCCGGAGACGGCCGTCCCGGAGCCCGCCGCGACCCCGCCGTCGGCCGGCCGCACCGGTCCGGACGGGACCCCGGCACCACCGCTCCCCCCGGATCCGCTCGACGAGGCGGAGCGCTCCCTCACCACCCTCCTCGACCGCTGGCCCAGCGGGGAGCAGGTCCCCGGCGAGGTCTACGCCGCCCGCGGCGGGGTGCTGCTCGACCAGGCCCGCCGGGCCGCTGCCGGCCGGCCCGAGGCGCCCGGCGCGGCCCGTCCCGCCGAGGCGCTCGCGGTGCGCGCCGCCGACGACCTCGACACCGCCACCGTCCTGCTGCGCCGCCGCGGCGGCGACGCCGACCGTCTGGTGTGCGAGACGCTGCTGGACCTCGCGGCGGCCCGCCGGCTGGGCGACGGCGCGGGGCTGCCGTCCGTGCTCTCCACCCTGGAGCGGGCCCGGGCGCTCGCGCGGTCCCTCGGCGACCCGGTGCTGGAGGCCGACAGCCTGCGCCGGATCGCCGCGGCCCAGCGCGCCGTTCATACCCGTACCGGCGCGCTCGCGGCCCTGGACGCGGCGATCGACGCGCTCGCCGCCGCGCTCCGGCTGACCGCACCGGACACCCCCGCACACAGCTCGCTGCTCGCCGAACGCGGTGCCGCGCTGCTGCTGCGGGCCCGCCAGGAGCCGGCCGAGGAGCCCGGCCGGCGGCTGGCCGACGAGGCGGTGCACGTCCTGCGCGAGGCGCTGGCCAGGGTCGCGCCGCAGGACCCCGATCTCGGCAGTCACCGGCTGCTGTTCGGCCGGGCGCTGCGGCTGCGCCACGAGCGCCGGCCCTCGGTCGCCGATCTGCACGAGGCCGACTGGATCCTGGAACTGGCCGCCCGGGGCGCCGGGGTGCCGGACGTGGTGTGTGCCGAGGCGTGGATCGAGGTCGGGGACGTGCAACTGCTGCTGGACCGCCGGTTCGGCTCCCGCGAGCGCCACGACCGCGCCGCCGCCTGCTACCGCCGCGCCGCCGCGGCCGCCGGCCGGGCCGGCAGCGCCCTGCTGGCCGCCCGCGCCCACCACCGCCGGGGCGAGGTCCTCGAAGTCACCGCCGGCCCCCGCTCCGCGCTCCAGGCCTACCGCGAGAGCTGGGAACACTGGCAGCGCACCGCCGCCGACCCGGGCCCCGAGGCGCAGCGCACCCGCGCCCGTATGCGCGCCCTCGAACCCCCCGCCTGAGCCCCCGGCACCCCCGGCCGGCCGTCCGGCCGCCGCCGCCCGCACGTGTTTCCGTGGACCGGAGTCCGGGAACACCCCCGTCCAGCCGGCCAGAGGAGAGCAGCGTGGCGAACACCCCCCGCACCGAACCGGCTGCGGCCGCCCCGGCCGGGCCGTCGGTCGAGCCGCTGCCGGATTTCGCGGCGGTCGATGTGGGTGCGTTGTCCGAGCTGACGTCCCATCCGGTGCTCCGGGAAGTGGCGGGCCTGCTGCTCCGCAACTGGCTGACGGAGGACGAGGCGGTGGCCTATTACGACGACGGCCCTTCCCATGTGGGTCTGCGGCGCTCTCCCCGCAACGATTGATTCTGGGCAATAGGTTAAAGAATTCGGCCAGTTATCGATCGGAATTGATTGCTTTTTTCCGGGCTGAGCCAGACATGGAGCAGCGGGCGTCGACGGGTGTCCAGGGAACCTCGGCCCAGGCAGGGGGGCGGCGTCGTGCTGCGCAGAACCGACCGGGGCACCACGGCCCCCTTCCGGCAATTCGTGCTCAAGCTGCACAGCCGGTGCAATCTGGCGTGCACGTACTGCTACCTCTACACCGGTCCGGACCGCAGCTGGCAGAGCCGGCCGCTGACCGTACGGCCGGACACCGTGCGCCAGACCGCCCACCGGATCGCCGAACACGTCAGCGCCCACCACCTCCCCGACATCCGCATCGATCTGCACGGCGGGGAGCCGCTGCTCACCGGACCGGGCCCGCTCCTGGAACAGGCGCAGGCCATCCGCGCGGCGGTGCCCGCGTACTGCGCGGTGAGCTTCGGCGTCCAGACCAACGGGACCCTCCTCACCGCCGCCGGCCTGAACACCCTGGCCGACGCGGGGTTCCTGGTCGGGCTCAGCCTGGACGGCGGCACCGCCGGCCTGAACCACCGCCGGGTCGACCACGCGGGCCGGCCCTCCTGGCCCGCGGCCGCCCGCGCGGCCCGACTGCTGGCCGCCCGGCCCGACGCGTTCGCCGGCATCCTCTGCACCGTCGACCCCGCCACCGACCCCGGGCAGGTCCACCGGAGCCTTTGCGCCCTGTCCCCGCCGATGCTCGACTACCTGCTGCCGCACGCCAACTGGTCCAGCCCGCCGGCCCTTCCGGCCCGGCCCGCGGGCCCCACACCGTACGGTGACTGGCTCTGCGCGGTGTTCGACCTGTGGTGGGACGGGCCGGCGCCCGGGCCCCGGATACGGCTGTTCACCGAGATCATCGGGCTGCTCCTGGGGAGGCCCAGCTCCACCGAGGCGGTCGGACTGTCGCCCGTGGTCGCCCTGGTGGTGGACACCGACGGCGCCATCGAGCAGGTGGACTCGCTCAAGTCCGCCTACGACGGTGCCGCCGCCACCGGTCTGGACGTCTTCCGGCACAGCTTCGACCAGGCCCTCGCCCACCCCGGCCTGGCGGCCCGGCAACAGGGCCTGGCCGGCCTCGGTGAGCAGTGCCGGGCCTGCCCGCTGGTGACGGTCTGCGGGGGCGGCAACTACGCCCACCGCTACCGCGACGCCGGCAGCGGCTTCCGCAACCCGTCCGTCTACTGCGCCGACCTGGAGCGGCTGATCCGCCACGTCGCAAGCCGGGTGAACGCCGCGCTGACGCCCAACTGGCGGCGTGCCGACATGACCTGACGCACAGTCGACGAATCGGTGCACACTTGGGTTATCGTGCCAGCCAGCTCGCGCATGCTTTGACGCACCGCTTATCGCAGGGGAGACGGTCGCATGGCCGATCAGACCGGTTCCGCCGGCTCCGCAGACCACGTCACGATCAGTTATGCGGGCTTCGCCAGGCCCTGGGCCGCCTGGCTCTCGCACCAGCTGGAGCAGCTGAACTACGGCACGACCCTGCTGCGCTGGGACCCTCGGGCGGACACCGCGCTGGCCGAGGAACTGTCCGGTCTGCTGGAGGCCGAGGGCCGGCTCCTGATGGTGCTGGACGACTGGTACTTCCGGCTGGGCCCCAAGACCCAGGACGAATGGACCACCGCCCTGCGCGAGGTGGTGCAGCCGCACGCCGACCGGTTCGCGGCGGTGAGCGTCGCGACCCAGAGCCTGCCCGCCACGGCCTCCCTGCTGCGGCCCGCCGACCTCCGGGACCTCGACGCCCGCGAGGCCAACCGCCGGGTACTGAACCGGCTCGGCATCACCGCCACGCTCCCGGCGGGGCACGAGCCGGCCCCCGGAGCACCGCGCTTCCCGAACGACCCGCCCGAGGTCTGGAACATTCCCCGCCGCAACAACCGCTTCACCGGCCGGGACAACGTCCTCGAAGAACTCCACAACAAGCTGGCCGGCTCCGGAGCCGCCGGTTCCGGCCCGCCGCAGGAGACCCGGATCGCGCTGTACGGCATCTCCGGCGTCGGCAAGAGCCAGATCGCGGCCGAGTACGCGCACCGGTTCGGCAACGACTACGACGTGGTGTGGTGGATCAGCGCCACCCACCGCGGCGCGGCGCGCGAGCAGCTCGCCGAGCTGGCCTCCCGGCTCGGCCTGCCGGTCGGCCAGGAGATCGGCGACCGGATCAGGGCGGTGCACGAGGCGCTGCGCACCGGACGCCCCTACCGCCGCTGGCTTCTGATCTTCGACAGCGCCGACGACATGGAGCAGATCGAGGACCTCGTCCCGGACGGCCGGGGCCACGTCCTGATCACCACGCTCACCCGTGACTGGTCCGGCTCCGGCAGCGCCCAGGAGATCGAGGTGCTGCCCTTCACCCGGGTCGAGAGCGTCGCCTACGCCCGGCGCCGCGCCCCGCGGCTGACGCCCAGGGACGCCGACGACCTGGCGGACGCGGTGCAGGACCTGCCCCTGCTGCTGGCGCAGACCGCGGCCTGGCTGGACGCCAACCCGATGCCGCCCCGGGAGTACATCGAACTGATCCGGCGGGGCGAGCCCAGTCTCGTCGGGATCCGCATCTCCACCGACTACCCGATGGCCTTCCAGACCAGTTGGGCCATAACCCTCAACACCCTCCGGGAACGCAGCCCGGCCGCGGTCGAACTCCTCAAACTGTTCGCCTTCTTCGCGCCGGACGCCATCCCGGTGCCCAAACTGGCCAAGGCCCGCCGCGGCGACCTGCCCGAGCACCTGGCCGATCTCGCCGCCGAACCGATCAGCTGGAACACCGCGCTGCGCCGGCTGACCGAGTCCACCGCGGTACGCCTCGACTACCAGAACTCCCAGGACTCCGACCCGGCCGTCGAAACCGCGCAGATGCACCGGCTCTACCACCGCTTCCTGCGCAGCGACATGTCCGAGGACGAACGCGACAAGCTGTCCGCGACGGCCTGCCGGGTGCTGGTCTCGGCCGATCCCCAGAACCCGTTCGACACCCGCGAGTGGGACCGCTACGCCGAGCTCATCCCGCACCTGGAGCCGGCCGGTGCGCTGGACAGCGCCGAACCCGCGGTCCAGGGTCTGGTCATCAACTGCGTCGAATACCTCCGGGTGCGCGGCGAGTACCGCATGGGCCTCCGGCTGTGCGAACAGTTCATGTTCCGCTGGAAGAACCGGCTCGCGCCCACCCACCGCACCATGCTCGTCCTGACCCACCAGCACGCCAACATGCTGCGCCGGCTGGGCCGGTACCGCGAGGCCGAGGCGGTCGGCAGCGCGATCGTGGACGAGCTGGAGACCGAACGCGGCGAGTCCGATGCCGATCTGCTGCGGGCCAAGGACGGCCTGGCCGGCACGCTCATGACCCTCGGCGCGTACGAGCGGGCCTGCGCCCTCTTCGAGGAGGTCGCCGGCCGGTACACCGAGTTGCTCGGTCCCGAATCACCGCGCGCGGTCGCCTCCCGCAACAACCTCGCCATCGCCCTGGGCCTGCTCGGGCGCTACGAGAAGGCGCTGGTCCTGCTCCGCGAGGTGGTCACGATCCGCGAGCGCGAGCTGCGCGCCCGCCACCACCTCACGCTCGGCACCGGCACCCTCTACGCCCGGATGCTGCGGCTGACCGGACGGTACCGCGACGCCCTCTCCCGCCAGGAGCTTAACGCCCGGCTGCACCGCCAGGTCATGGGACGCCACACCCCGCAGACCCTCCGGGCCGAGCACAACCTCGCCCTGTGCATGCGCCGCATGGGCGAGACCGCGCAGGCCGAGGCACTGCTGCCGGACGTGGTCGAACGCAGCAAGCGGGTGCTGGGCGCCCGGCACCCGGACACCCTCATGATGATGGCCGACCACGCCACGTTCCTGCGCGAACACGGCGACCTCGGACGGGCCCGGGAGCTGGCCGAGGAGGTGGCCGAGCGCTACCGCGCCCTGGTCGGGGACCAGCACCCGTACACCCTGGGCACGCTGGGCAACGTCGGGCTCGTCCGGTCGGAATTCGGCGAGCACGCCCAGGCCCTGGCCCTCGCGGCGGAAGCGCTCGCCGGGATGACCGCGGCGGTGGGCCCCGACCACCCCTGGACCCTGGGATGCGCCCTGAACGCGGCCGCGGCCCGCAACCGCGCCGACGACGAGGAAGGCGCCGTCGAGCTCGGCCAGGACATCGTGCGGCGGGCCGCGGAAGTGCTCGGCGACACCCATCCGCTGACCCTGTCCGCCAAGACCGCGCTCGCCGACGACCTGCGGGCCCTGCGCCGCGCCAGGGACGCCGCGAAACTGGAGCAGGAAGCCGTCCAGCAGCTCATCGAGACCCTGGGCGCCGAACACCCCCACACCGTCTCGGCCCGGCGCCGGCGCCGGCCGTACTGGGACTTCGAGCCCCAACCGGTCTAGGGGGTGCGTACTACGATGGGGGCTTCTCACCGGGCGATGAGCGCCGACGAGCGTCGCAGCGGAAGGGACACTCCGTGTCGGCCCCACTGGAGGGAGCATTGTGTCGGATCCTCGAGGCGGCGCCCGGCCGGCGGAGGCCGGTCCTGGGGGAGGCGCGCTGTCCGTCAGGAACGCGCACGATCTGATGGCCCTGCAACAGCGGGTGTCGCATCCGGTGCTGGCGGATGTGCTGAGCGTCCTCGGCGACCGGGTCCGTAGCGAGCCCGTTCCCGTCGCGTACTACGAGGACGGCCCGGGCCTGGTGCTGTGAACGCCGCCGCGACCGACCCGCACGGCCCGGCGCCCTGGCCGCACGCCCTTCTGGACGTGGCCGCCCTGCGCCGGGCGGGGGCGCGGCCGGTGCCGTTCCGGCAGTTCGTCCTCAAGGTGCACAGCCGGTGCAATCTGGCCTGCACCTACTGCTACGTCTACCACGGGGCCGACAGCAGCTGGCGGAGCCGCCCGCACCGGGTCGGCGACGAGGTGCTGCGGCGCACCGCCCACCGGATCGCGGAGCATGTCGCCGCGCACGACCTGACGCAGATCCGGGTGGAACTGCACGGCGGGGAGCCCTTGTTGTCCGGCCCCGGGACGCCGGTCCGGGTCGCGTCGCTCGTGCGGGGCGCCGTCCACGAGGCGGTCGGGAAGCGCTGCGCGGTGCGGGTGAGCGTCCAGACCAACGGCACATTGCTCACCGAGCGCACCCTCTCCGAACTGGCCGCGGCGGACATCGGCATCGGCGTCAGCCTGGACGGCGGCGCGCCGCACCACAACACCAGCCGGGTCGATCACGCCGGCCGTCCTTCCTGGCCCGCGGTCACCCGCGGCCTGCGTCGGCTGGCCCGGTACCCGGCCTCCTACGCGGGCATCCTGTGCACCGTCGACCTGGCGCACGACCCGGTCGAGACCTATGCCTCCCTGCTCGCCTTCGATCCGCCGGCCATCGATCTGCTGTTGCCCCACGCGAACTGGGCGGCGCCGCCGCCCGGGATCGCCGACCCGCACGCGGCGCATCGGGCGACGCCGTACGCCGACTGGCTCGCCGCGGCCTTCGACGCGTGGTTCGACGCGGACCGCGCGGCGGTGCGGGTGCGGTTGTTCACGGAGGTCATCGGGCTGCTGCTCGGGGTGCCGAGCGCCGCCGAGGCGATGGGGATCTCGCCGCTGGCCGCGGTGGTGGTGGACACCGACGGCGCCGTCGAGCAGGTCGACTCGCTGAAGACGGCCTACGAGGGAGCCCCCGTCATGGGCCTCCACGTCGACCGCAACAGCTTCGACGACGCGCTGGAACACCCGGGCACCGCGGCCCGGCAGCTGGGGATGCGGGCACTGGCACCCTCGTGCCGGACGTGTCCGGTCGTACGGGTGTGCGGCGGAGGGAATTACGCCCACCGTTACCGGCCCGGCAGCGGGTTCCGGCACCCGTCCGTCTACTGCGCGGACCTGGCGGCGTTCATCCGGCATGTGGACGCCAGGCTCCAACGAGTACTTGTTGCCTAGCGCATGAGTGGCCCGCCAAAATCGGGTGATGGCCGGATTCGGGGGAACAGGCGGCAGGGACGACTTATCGGTCGTGGCCCTGGTGTGGCGGGCGCAGAGCGTCTGGTCACAGGCGGCGAACACGCTCAAGGCCTCGGTGGAGCGGTGGCGCACGACCGGTCTGCTGTGCGGCCTCGCGACGGCCGGTCTCGGTGTGACGTCGTCCCAAACCCTCGGTCCGGTACCGGCGTTGGGCAAGGCGGTGGCGCTCCTGGCCTCCCTCACGGCGGCCGGGGCCGCGTTCGCGCTGAAGAGGGCATCGGCGCGGCACCTGTCCGAGTGGGTGCGGGCACGTTCCGTCGCGGAGGTGCTCAAGAGCGAGAGCTACCTCTATCTCGCCGGCCTCGGCCCCTACCGGTCGCGGGCCGGCGCAGCCGCCGCGGAGGAGCTGACCCGCCGCACACAGCGGGTCCTGGACGCGGCCTCGGACCTGTCCCGGCACACCCGCGACATCGAGGCGGCCGTGCGTGACCTGCCGCCCGTCACCGGCGGCGAGTCCTACGTCAGTGAGCGACTGGCGCGGCAACTCACCGACTACTACCGGCCCAAGGCGCGCGCCATGGCCCGCAAGGTGTCGACGACGGAGCGGGCGGAAGGCGCTCTGGCACTCCTCTCGGTCGTCCTCGGCGGGGTCGCGGGCACGTTCGGCGTGGACGAGGCGGCCGCGTGGATTCCGGTCGTGGCCACCGCGGCCGGGACCGTGACCGCGCACGCGGCGGCCGCGAAGTACGCGTACCAGGAGATGGAGTTCTCCCGTACCGCCGCCCAACTCGACCACCTGATCCGGCAATGGGCCGCGGGCGGCCGTACGGAGGCGGAGACCCAGCGGCTCGCGGAGCAGGGGGAGCACGTCATCTCGATCCAGAACGAGGCCTGGATGGCGAAATGGACGTCGGAGTCGGGGCAGGACCAAGGGTGATCAAGGTGTTCCTCAGCCACAGCTCCAAGGCCGACCCCCATGCGCGCGAGGTGCGCGAGCTGGTGGCGCACGGCCTCAGGCGGCGCGGATACGACGTCCTCGTGGACGTCGAGGGACTGTCGGAGGGGGAGGAGTGGCGGGCCCGGGTCTACCACTGGCTCGCGGAGTGCGAGGCCGCCGTCGTCCTGGTGAACCGGCACGCGCTGGAGTCCGAGTGGGTACGCAAGGAGGCCGCGCTCCTCATGTGGCGGCGCTTCTTCAACCCGGCGCTCCATGTCGTGCCGGCCCTGGTGGGCGGGGTGACGGCACGTGAACTGAGCGCTTCGGGGCTGCGTGAGCTCGGCGCGCTCCAGGCGGCCCGGCCGCCGTGCCGGGGCGTCGCACCCGCCGAAGAGGCCGCCGCCGTCCTGGCCGGCTTTCCCGAGGTGCCCGTCCGGGGGAACGGCGACGTGGTCGGCGAATGGGTCGAGAACATCGCCGCCCAGCTCCGGCAGGTCTGGACGCCGGAACGGCTGACGAAGTTCGGGGAGGCGCTCGACCTGCCGCCGGACGACGTGGCCAGGGCGACCGCACCGGTCGCCGGGCACGGCTTCCTGGCGGCCCAGATGTTGCACACCCACGAGGTGGCCCGCCTCGGACGGGTCATCGAAACCATCAGGTACCACATCGACGAGGTCCCGCTGGGGCATCTGGTCACCCTGACCCTGCCGGTGTGGGTGGACGCCGGCTCCGCACGGCACGTGCTGCCGGCCGGGCAGGGGGCGCACCGGCGGACCGTGGTGCTCAACGTCCGCAACCCGGACACCGGGACGTACTACCTGAGCCGCGCCTACTGCGTCGACTCCAGCAAGTACCTGTACACCGTCGCCGGGCTGGGCAGCCTGGGGGAGGAGGACGAGGAAACCGCACTGCGGGCGGAGTGCGAGCGTGCGGTGAAGCACCTCCTGGGGATGCACCAGCAGGACCGGTGGGAGGACGCCGTCGAGGAGCGGGAGCGCAGCTCCTATCTGATCCTGGATGCCCGGCGCCTGACCCTGGAGCAGGCCGGGCGGGTGGTCTCCTGGATGCACGACCGGGTCGCCTGGCTGCACATCCTGCTGATCCCGCCCCAGCCGGTCGCCCCGCGCGACCAGTGGCCCGCGGGGCTCCGGGAGGCACTGTTGCTGGAACCCCCCTTCGGCGCCGATGACGAACAGCTGGCCGTCCGTGAGGCGCGCCGCATGACCGAACGACGGGACGCCGCCCGATCCGCGTCCGCAGGCTGGAGAAGACCGTGACCCATGTGCCCGAAGAGCGCCCGGCGAGCACGACGGGCGGGCTCGACACACCTGACCGCACCGACGGGCTGGTGTACGTGATGTCCGAGGAGATCGAGTTCGCGGTGGAGGTGGCGCTGGCCACCGGACGACCGCTGCTGCTGAGCGGTGCGCCCGGTTCGGGGAAGTCCTCGCTCGCCCCGCGGGTGGCACGGCTGCGCAACTGGCGCTACTACGAACACGTCGTCACCTACCGCACCCAGCCCCGGGACCTGCTCTGGAGCTTCGACAGCGTGCGGCGTCTCGGGGACGCGCAGGTGCCGAGGCCGGACGGGCCGGTGCGGGAGGACGCCGATTACGTGCAGCCGGGTGTGCTCTGGTGGGCCCTGGCGCCCCGGTCGGCCCGCCGCCGCGGCCGCCCGCCGGGCCGGTACGACGGCGAGGGCTGGCCCGATCCGTTCCGCGAGATCAACGAGGGCCGCGACCCGGACTGCGCGGTCGTCCTCATCGACGAGATCGACAAGGCGGAGCCCGATGTGCCCAACAGCCTGCTCGTCCCGCTCGGTTCGCACCGCTTCATCGTGGCCGAAACGGGCGCGGTGATCAGTACCGAGCCGGCCCGGCGGCCGGAGGTGACGGACCGGGCCCGCCACCTCATCGTCATCACCACCAACGAGGAGCGGGAACTGCCGCAGGCCTTCAAGCGCCGCTGCGTCGACCTCACGCTCTCCGAGCACGGCGAGGACCTGCTCGTCCGCATCGCCCTGGCGCACCTCGCCCAGTGGCCCGGTGGTCTCGGCAGCGGCGACGAGGAACTGGCGGCGACGATCGCACACGAGCTGATGAAGGTGCGCGCACAGGCGCTCGCGGACGGCGTGCGCAGCCCCAGCACCGCCGAATACCTCGACGCCGTACGGGCCTGCCGGGCACTGGCCATCCGGCCCGGCTCCGCACAGTGGCGGCGGCTGGTCCCCCTGCTGCTGGTCAAGCGGCAGCAGGCGACGGGCGGGCTGGTGTGACGGGTGCGAGGGGTGTGAGAGGTGAGGCCTGGCTGGCCGACCTGGTGCGGGCGGCCCACCAGCTCGGGGTGACCACCGACGCCGAGTGGGCCGGGCTCGCCGCGCTCCTGGGGCTGGGCGGGACCGCCACGGCCTGCGAGCCCCTCGGAGGCCGGCCCGCCGGTACGGTTCCCGCTGTGCCCGACACGGGTCCCGCCACCGCCCAGCAGACCACCGGCACGGCCGAGGACCCGGCAGGTCACCCCGCCGGGCCCGAAGCGGAACCGGCCGACGACCCCGAGACCGCGCTGCTCACCCCCGTCGACCGGGCCGCCCCCCGGGCCTTCGGCTGGACGGTCGACCCGCTGCCCCCGCCCCGGGACCCGAGCGAACCGGCGGACCCGCCACCCCACATGCCGCTGTTCGCACCCCGCTCCACCGCGGCCCTGCTGCGCACCGCGCTGGCCCGGATCACCATGGAGGGCGAGCTGGACTTCGACCGGGCGACCGAACAGGTGGCCCAGGCCAGGCCGCTCACCGAGATCCCGCGTCGCCCGCTGCCCACCCTGCGCCACGGCGTGCAGATCCTCGCCGATGTCTCGGCCTCCATGGAGCCCTTCGCCCGGGACGTCGAGGACGTGATCGCCAGGGTGCGGGCGGTGGTCGGCGCGGCGGGAACCCAGGTGCTGCGCTTCGCGGATCTGCCGACGCGCGGTGCCGGCACCGGGTCCCGGGGCACCTGGCAGCCCTACACCCCGCCACGGCCCGGTACCCGGGTGCTCATCCTCTCCGACCTCGGTGCCGGCGGCCCCGTCTTCCACCCCTGGCGGGCGACCGCCGCGCAGTGGGAAGCGACGGTCGCCACCATCCGCCGGGGCGGCTGCGAGGCGATCGCCTTCGTCCCCCTGCCCGAACACCGCTGGCCCAGGAGCTGGCGACGCCTCCTCCCCGTCGTCGCCTGGGACCGCGGCACCACCGTCAGCAAGGTGAAAGGGGCACGGAGGTGAGCGCCGCCACCGGCCGGCCCGACCGCGAACTGGCCGTGCTGCTGAGCATCGCGACGCGTATCGAGCCCGAACTGATGCGGGCCGTACGGCTGACCGTGGCGCCGCGGCTGGACGTCGCGGCCGAGACCGATCTGTGGTTCGGCGGCCTGGTCGACCGGCGCAGCTTCGGCTCGATCTCCCTCAGGGAGGACCTGCTGCCCAGCCTGCGCGAGGACCTCGGTCGGCGGCTGGCCGCCGCGCCCCCGCAGAGCGCACTGCACGGCCTGGGGGACGTCACCGAGCGCGTCCACCGGGATCTCTCGCCGGCGCTCCGCGCCGAGGAACGCGCCGTATGGCTGGCGGTGCGCGGCGGGCCGGACGCCGAGGCAGGGATCGAGGACAGCCTGCGGCCCGCGCTGCGTGCCCTGCTCGTGGAGGGCCGTACCGGTATCGCCCGCTGGTTCGCCGGAGCCTGGGAGCGCCTCCCGGAGGAGGTGCGGCGCACCCCGGCGGCCTGGCAGTTGGCCGCCGTCTCCGCCGCACGGCTCCCGGACGGCGTTCCCCCACCACGGCCCCGGCGGCTCACCTTGCACCACGTCGAGATCATCGCCGAGCACCTCCCCGAAACCCTGCTGCACCTCGTCCGTACCCCCACCCACCTGCTGCTCGGCGAGGTCCGCGGACGGCCCGGAGCCCGGGCCGTGCGGGTGCCGGACAGCGATCCACGGGTGGTCGACCTGATCACCGCGTCCGGCAGCCGGACCCTGCTGATCGGCGCCGGGGAGACCGTCGAGACCTGGGTCGGCGACCAGGGGGTGCGGCTGGTGGGCGGGGACGGCGCGGTCTACGAGATCCCCGCGCCCCTGGGTGCGCTGTTCGGCCTCTCGGGTGCGACCGGATGTCGCGCGGACCTGCCGGATCCGGCCGCGGAATCCGGCCCGGTCACGGTCATCAGCTACGCGGGCTCCGCCCGCCCCTGGGCCGCGTGGATCTCCCAACAGCTGGCGCAGCTGGGCCGTGCCGCGGTCCTACGGCGCTGGGACCCACCGGCGGACACCCAACTGGCGGCGGAACTGGAGCAGTTGCTGGGGGACCAGGACCGGGCCCTGATGGTGCTGGACGACGCCTACTTCCGGCTGGGCGGGAAGACTCCGGAGGAGTGGGACGCCGCGCTCCGCGAGGTCGTACCGCCGCACGCCGACAGGTTCGCCGCCGTGAGCCTGTCGTACGGCGGCCTGCCGGCCGCGGTAGGGCTGCTCCGCCCCGCGGACCTGAGGGGACTGGACGAGAACGGGGCGCGGGAGCGCCTCCGGCGACGTCTGGGGGTCGATTCGTCGGACGCGCCGGCCGTTGCGCGGGACGAGGGACCGCTCGCGGCGGCCCGCTACCCCGACGACCCTCCCGCGGCATGGAACGCGCCGCGCAGGAACCGGCGCTTCACGGGACGCGATGCCTTGCTGGAGGAGCTCAACCAGCGCTTCACCGCGGCCGGCGACCGCCGGATGTGTGTGCTCCGCGGGATGTCCGGGGTCGGCAAGAGCCAACTGGCCGCGGAGTACGCGCACCGCTTCGGCAACGACTACGACGTGACCTGGTGGGTCAGCTGCACGCACCGGGGGGCCGCGCGCGAGCAGCTGGCGGACCTGGCCGGGCGGCTGGGACTGCCGGTGGGCCCGGAGATCGGCGCCCGGATCAGGGCCGTGCACGACGCCGTCCGGACCGGGCGCCCGCACCGCCGGTGGCTGATCGTCTTCGACAGCGCGGACTACCGGGAGCAGATCGACGACCTCGTACCCGACGGCCGCGCGCACATCCTGATCACCTCGCTCTCCCGCGACTGGGCCGAGATCGCCGAGGAGGTGGAGGTCCGTCCCTTCACCCGTGCGGAGAGCATCGCCTACATCAGCCAGCGGGCGCCCCGGCTGTCCCCCGAGGAAGCGGACGACCTCGCGGGCGCGGTCCAGGACCTGCCGCTGCTGGTGGCGCAGACCGCCGCGTGGCTGGACGGCAACCCGCTCCCACCGGGGGAGTACATCCAGGTCCTGCGCGCAGGCGCCCCCGGAACGGTCGGCATCCGCATCGACGCCGACTACCCGATGGCCTTCCAGACCAGCTGGGCGATCACCCTCAACACCCTGCGCGAACGCAGCCCCGTGGTGCTCTTCCTGCTGAAACTGCTGGCCTTCTTCGCGCCGGACGACATCCCCGTGCATCTGCTCGCCGAGAGCCGGCCCACCGATGTGCCCGAACCGCTGACGGGTGTGGTGGCCGACCCGCTGATGTGGTCGACGGCGCTGCGCACGCTGACGGAATCCAGCGCGGTACGCCTGACCGACCGGGGAAGGCAGGGGCCGGGGCAGACCGCGCAGATGCACCGGCTCTACCACCGCTTCCTCCGCGCGGAGCTGACCGAGGGGGAACTGGCCGAACTGTCGGAAGCCGCCTGCCGGGTGCTGGCCTCCGCCGATCCGCAGGTCCCCGCCGACACCGCGCGGTGGGAACGCTACGCCGAGCTGATCCCGCATCTGGAACCCTCGGGCGCCCTGGCATCACAGCACCCGCAGGTCCAGGAACTGGTCGTCAACTGCGTCGAGTACCTGCGGGTGCGCGGCGAACACGCCACGGGGTTCCAGCTGTGCGAGCGGGCCCTGGGCGCCTGGAACCAGATGATGGCCCCGACGCATCCGAAGGTGCTGGTACTGAGTCACCAACTGGCCAACATGCTGCGGAGGTTGGGCCACTACCGCAAGGCGGAGCAGGTGGGCGGCGAGATCGTGGCACGGCTGGCCGCCGAGCGCTCTCCGGACAGCCCCACGCTGCTGCGGGCCAAGGACGGCCTGGCCGGAACCCTGATGGCGCTCGGCGCCTACGAGCGGGCCCGGCAGCTGTTCGAGGAGGGCTGGCGGTCCTTCGCCGTCTCGCTCGGGGACCGGGCGCCCCGCACCCTGTCCTCACGCGCCAACCACGCCATCGCGCTCGGACTGCTGGGCCGCTACGAGGAGTCGCTCGCCGCCCACCGCGACGTGCTGGAGATCCGGGAGCGGGACCTCGGCCCCCGCGACCCGCTGACCCTCAACGCGGCCACGTCCCACGCCCAGATGCTGCGGCTGCTCGGCCGGTACGAGGAGGCCCTGTCCCGCCAGGAGAGGAACGTGGCCCTGCACCGAACGGTGATGGGCGCACACCATCCGCAGACGCTGCGCGCCCTGCACGACCTCGCCCGGTGCCGCTGGCGCTCGGACGGCCCGGACCGGCCGCGCATGGCGGAGCTGGTCAGGCGCTGCGTGCGCGTGCACGGCGCGCACCACCCGGAGACCCTGATGGTGCGGGCCGACGAAGCCATGCTGCTGCGCCGGCGCGGCCGGCTCGCCGAGGCGCGGGAACGGGCCGAGTCGGTCGCCCAGGGCTACCTGGACCTGCTCGGCGCGGGCCACCCGTACACGGTGGGTACCCGCGGCAACGTCGGTCTCGTACTGCAGGACATCGGGGACCGTGACGCGGCGCTGGACCACGCGGTGCGCGCGCACCGTGACATGGAGCGTGCCGTGGGCCCCGACCATCCCTGGACACTGGGCTGCGCGGTGAACGCGGCGAACGCCCGGAGCCTCGTCGGGCAGGTGGTGGACGCGGCCGAGCTGAGTGGCACGACCGCGCAGCGGGCGGCGCGGACGTTGGGCGGCACCCATCCCCTGAGCCTCGCCTCCAGGACGGTCGCAGGCCCCCGTCGCCGATCCTCCGGCTGGGACTTCGAGCCGCAGCCCATCTGACCGGAGCAGGCGGAAGGGCCCGCCCCCGAGGGGACGGGCCCTTCCGTTCCTGCCTGTCGGTCCGGTGACGCCTACGCGTCGAAGACCTCCGCGACCAGCTGGGCCTGCTCGGCCTGGTGGCGCTTGGCGGAGCCGACGGCCGGGGACGAGGAGTGCGGGCGCGAGATGCGCCGCAGCCGCTCGCCGTGCGGGACGTCGGCACCGACCGCCAGGTCGAGGTGGTCGATCAGGTTGAGGCCGAGGAACGGCCAGGCACCCTGGTTCGCCGGCTCTTCCTGCGCCCACAGGTACTTCTCGGCGTTCGGGAACTTGGCGATCTCCGCCTGGAGCTCCTTGCCGGGCAGCGGGTAGAGCCGCTCGATGCGGACGATCGCGGTGTCGTCCGCGCCCCGCTTCTGCCGCTCGGCGTCCAGGTCGTAGTAGACCTTGCCGGAGCAGAAGACGACCTTGCGGACGTCCTCGGGCTTGACCGTGGAGTCGCCGATCACCGGGCGGAAGCCGCCCGAGGTGAACTCCTCCGTCTTCGACGCCGCGGCCTTCAGACGCAGCATCGACTTCGGGGTGAAGACGATGAGCGGCTTGTGGTGCGGGTTGTGCACCTGCCAGCGCAGCAGGTGGAAGTAGTTGGAGGGCAGCGTCGGCATCGCCACGGTCATGTTGTTCTGCGCGCAGAGCTGCAGGAACCGCTCGATCCGGGCCGAGGAGTGGTCCGGGCCCTGGCCCTCGTAGCCGTGCGGCAGGAGGAGGGTGACGCCGGAGGTCTGGCCCCACTTCTGCTCGGCCGAGGAGATGAACTCGTCGACGACGGTCTGCGCGCCGTTGACGAAGTCACCGAACTGGGCCTCCCACATGACCAGCGCCTCGGGGCGGGCCAGCGAGTAGCCGTACTCGAAGCCCATCGCCGCGTACTCGCTCAGCAGCGAGTCGTAGACGTTGAAGCGGGCCTGGTCCTCGGAGAGGTAGAGCAGCGGGGTGTAGTCCTCGCCGGTCTCGCGGTCGATGAGCACCGCGTGCCGCTGGCCGAACGTACCGCGGCGGGAGTCCTGGCCGGCGAGCCGGACCGCGGTGCCCTCCATCAGCAGCGAACCGACGGCGAGGGTCTCGCCCATGCCCCAGTCGATGGCGTTGTCCTCGATCTGGGCCGCGCGGCGCTGCAGCTGGGGCAGCAGACGCGGGTGCACGGTGATGTGCTCGGGGATGTTGACCTGCGACTCGGCGATCCGCTTGACGACCTCCTGGGAGATCGCGGTGTCGACGAAGACCGGGAACTCCGCCTTGGGCTGCGGCACCTCGGGGGCGGCCGGAGCCGTCGTGGCGTCGCGGACCTCGGTGAAGACCTTCTCCAGCTGTCCCTGGAAGTCCTGGAGCGCCTGCTCCGCCTCTTCGAGGGTGATGTCACCACGGCCGATCAGCGACTCGGTGTAGAGCTTGCGCACCGAGCGCTTCTTGTCGATCAGGTCGTACATCAGCGGCTGGGTGAAGGCCGGGTTGTCCGACTCGTTGTGGCCGCGGCGGCGGTAGCAGATGAGGTCGATGACCACGTCCTTGTTGAACGCCTGGCGGAACTCGAAGGCCAGACGGGCGACGCGGACGACGGCCTCGGGGTCGTCACCGTTCACGTGGAAGATCGGCGCCTCGATCATGCGGGCCACGTCGGTGGCGTACATGGAGGAGCGCGACGACTCCGGGGCGGCGGTGAAGCCGACCTGGTTGTTGATGACGACGTGCACCGTGCCGCCGGTGCGGTAGCCGCGCAGCTGCGACATGTTCAGCGTCTCGGCGACCACGCCCTGGCCGGCGAACGCCGCGTCACCGTGCAGCTGGATCGGCAGGACGGTGAAGTCCGTGCCGCCCTTGTTGATGATGTCCTGCTTGGCGCGCGCGACACCCTCGACGACCGGGTCCACGGCCTCCAGGTGGGAGGGGTTGGCGGTCAGCGAGACCTTGATCTGCTCGCCGTCCAGACCGGTGAAGGTGCCCTCGGCGCCCAGGTGGTACTTCACGTCGCCGGAGCCGTGCATCGACTTCGGGTCGAGGTTGCCCTCGAACTCGCGGAAGATCTGCGCGTAGGACTTGCCGACGATGTTGGCGAGGACGTTGAGGCGGCCGCGGTGGGCCATGCCGATGACGACCTCGTCCAGCCGCGACTCGGCCGCGGAGTCGATGACCGCGTCCAGCAGCGGGATGACGGACTCGCCGCCCTCCAGCGAGAAGCGCTTCTGGCCGACGTACTTGGTCTGCAGGAACGTCTCGAACGCCTCGGCGGAGTTCAGCCGGCGCAGGATGCGCAGCTGCTCCTCGCGCTCGGGCGACTTGTGCTGACGCTCGACCCGGTCCTGGATCCACTTGCGCTGCTTGGGGTCCTGGATGTGCATGAACTCGATGCCGGTGGTGCGGCAGTACGAGTCGCGCAGCACGCCCAGGATGTCGCGCAGCTTCATCATGGACTTGCCGGAGAAGCCGCCGACCGCGAACTCCCGCTCCAGGTCCCACAGGGTGAGGCCGTGCTCGGTGATGTCCAGGTCGGGGTGCTTGCGCTGGTGGTACTCCAGCGGGTCGGTGTCGGCCATGACGTGGCCGCGGACCCGGTAGGAGTGGATCAGCTCGAAGACCCGGGCGGCCTTGGTGACGTCGTCGTCGTGCGACGCGTCGATGTCGCGCATCCAGCGGATCGGCTCGTAGGGGATCCGCAGCGACTTGAAGATCTCGTCGTAGAAGTCGTTCTCGCCGAGCAGCAGCTGGCTCATGATGCGCAGGAACTCGCCGGAGGCGGCGCCCTGGATCACGCGGTGGTCATAGGTGCTGGTCAGCGTCATGACCTTGGAGATGCCCATCTTGTTCAGGGCGTCCTGCGAGGTGCCCTGGAACTCGGCGGGGTAGTCCATCGCGCCGACGCCCATGATCATCGACTGGCCGGGCATCAGGCGCGGCACGGAGTGGACCGTGCCGATGCCGCCGGGGTTGGTCAGCGACGCGGTGACTCCGGTGAAGTCGTCCATCGTCAGCTTGTTGTCCCGGGCCCGGCGGACGATGTCCTCGTAGGCCTGCCAGAACTCGAAGAACGAGAGCGTCTCGGCCTTCTTGATCGCGGCGACGACCAGCTGGCGCTCGCCGTTCGGCTTCACCAGGTCGATGGCCAGGCCGAGGTTGACGTGCTCGGGCTTGACCAGGGTCGGCTTGCCGTCCTTCTGCGCGAAGGAGTAGTTCATCGACGGCATGGCCTTGAGGGCCTGCACCATCGCGTACCCGATGAGGTGGGTGAAGGAGACCTTCCCGCCCCGGGCGCGCTTGAGGTGGTTGTTGATGACGATGCGGTTGTCGAAGAGCAGCTTCACCGGGACCGCGCGGACGGACGTGGCCGTCGGCAGCTCCAGGGAGGCGTTCATGTTCTTCGCAACGGCGGCCGACGGGCCGCGCAGGGTGACGAACTCGGGACCGGCGGCCGGGGCCTCGCCGTCGGCCTTCGCGGCGGCCGGCTTCGCGGCGGCCGGCTTCGGCGCGGGCTTCGCGGCGGCGGGCTCGGCGGCGGCCTTGGCCGGCGCGGGCTCGGTGGGGGCCGGGGCGCTCGCGGCCGGGGTGGCCGGCGCGGCGGCGGGCTTCGGCCCGTCCGCGGCCGGGGCCGCGGGGGACGACTGGGCCGGGGCGGCCCCGGCGGGGGCGGGGGCCTCCGCCGGCGTGCTCGGCGCGGTGGCGCCGCCCGGCTTGTAGTCGGCGAAGAAGTCCCACCAGGCTCGGTCTACCGAGTTCGGGTCCTGGAGGTACTGCTGGTAGATCTCGTCGACGAGCCACTCATTGGGGCCGAAGGCAGCAGCAGGGCTCTTGCCCTGCCCCGCTTGATCGGCCTCGTTCGAGATGCTCGAAGTGTTGGGGGACTGTAGCGACACGGCGGCAACCGCCCTCTTCCGCTTCCTAAGGTGGTGGACAGCGGGAATAAAGGCTACGCCTCTTGTGACCTTTGGTGCAGTCCGGGAGGGCCACTCGTCGCGCACGTCACATTCACCGAAGGGTTTCAGGGCATGACTTGGCGGGAAACACACGAAGTTTGCCCGCGTGCGGGTAGCACTCACCGCCGTCGCACCCACGGGGTGAGTGCTCCTACCACCGACCCTACGCCAGCGACCGTCCGTACGGTCGTCAGCTCCGTGATGACTCCTGCCCCGGAAGAGTGACCCGGATCCGGCAACCCCGTGCCGATTCGGCCACACCGATCCGGCCGCCGTGCAGGTCCACCGCCCAGCGGGCGATCGCCAGGCCCAGGCCCGTACCGCCGTCCGTCCCCGGCCCCGAGGGGCCCGGGCCGCCGCGGTTGAAGCGCTCGAAGACCCGGTAGCGCTCCGACTCCGGGATGCCGGGGCCCTCGTCCTGCACCTCCAGCTCCAGGCCCCCCGGGCTCTCGCCGCGCCGGGCATGCACGGTGACCCGGCCGTGCCGGGGGCTGTGCTTGATCGCGTTGTCGATGAGATTCGCCACGACCTGGTGCAGCCGCTCCGCGTCCGCGTACGCGGTCAGCTCGGGCGGCGAGACGTCGAGGTGCAGATGGACGTCCGTACGGGTGTGGGTGCCGGAGCCGGTCAGCCCGGAGAGGGTGGAGGCGCCGCGGCTCATGTTGGCCTCCTTGAGCACCCCGGACAGATACGGCCAGACCTCGAAGCGCCGGGCGTGCAGCGGCACCACGCCGTTGTCCAGCCGCGACAGGTCGAGGAGGTGCTCGACCAGGCGGCCCAGCCGCTCGGTCTGCTTCAGGGCGGTCCGCATCGTCTCGGGGTCGGGCTCGCAGACGCCGTCGACGACGTTCTCCAGCACGGCGCGCAGCGCGGCGATCGGCGTGCGCAGCTCGTGCGAGACATTGGCGACCAGCTCCTTGCGGTGGGTGTCCACCGCTTCGAGGTCGGCCGCCATCCGGTTGAAGGCGTCGGCCAGGTCGCCGAACTCGTCGCGGCGGTCCGCGCGCACCCGGCGGGTGTAGTCACCGTGCGCCATCGCGCGGGTGACGTCCGTCATCTCGCCGAGCGGGGCGGTCAGGCTGTTCGCCACGAACTGGGTGATCAGCAGCGAGGCGATGATCGAGAAGATCGTGATCACCCGCAGCTCGGTCGCCGAGTGCATCGCCACGAACACCAGCAGGGTGGTGATGATCACCGAGACGCTGACCAGTGCGCCGAGCGCGGCTTTGACGGAGCGGTACGGGTCCAGCGGGCGCAGTGCGTCCCAGACCCGTTTTCCCAGCTCACGGACGGGTGTCCGCCACCACCGGCGTTTCGGCAGCGGCCAGGAACGCAGGCGCCAGGGGCTCATGCCGGCGGGGTCTCCAGGGCGTAGCCGACGCCGTGGACCGTACGGATCCGCTCGGCGCCGATCTTGCGGCGGAGCGCCTTGATGTGGCTGTCGACCGTACGGGTCCCGGAGGCGTCCGCCCAGTCCCACACCTCGGCCAGCAGCTGCTCGCGGGAGAGCACCGCGCGCGGGGTGTTCGCCAGGCAGACCAGCAGGTCGAACTCGGTCGGGGTCAGATGGACGTCGGACCCGCGGACCCGGACCCGGCGCTGGGCGTGGTCGATCTCCAGCTCACCCAGTCGGAGGATGCCGCTGCGCGGGGTGTGCGCGGCCAGCGCGGCGCGCTCGACCCGGCGGAGCAGGACGTGCACCCGGGCGGCCAGCTCGCGCATGGAGAACGGCTTGGTCATGTAGTCGTCGGCGCCGACGCCGAGGCCGACCAGCATGTCCGTCTCGTCGTCCCGGGCGGTGAGCATCATCACCGGAACGGGGCGCTGGGCCTGGACCCGGCGGCAGACCTCCAGGCCGTCGAAGCCCGGCAGCATCACGTCCAGGACCAGCAGGTCGGGCTGCCAGGCCTCGGCGGTGTCCACCGCGGCCGGGCCGTCGGTGGCCGTCTGCACCTGGAAGCCCTCGGCGCGCAGCCTGGCCGCGATGGCTTCGACGATCGTGGGGTCGTCCTCCACCACCAGTACCCGGCGCTGGGCGCCCGGCGTGGCAGCGGCGGCGCCGCCCTGCGTTGTCTGAGTCTGGTCCATCGCCCGCCCCTGCATGTCCCTGCGTGGTCGCGTCTTGCTGGGCAGCAGCGTACGGGCATGGTGTGACTGTCGGCTACGCACCCTTCCGAGCGAGGTGGACCACGTCGGGGACTCCTCGGACAACCGGGATCTCTTCCGTACGCACCCCCTGGAAACCGGCATTTCGCAGCGCTTCCTCGAACGCCGGGGAGGGCTGCGCGGACCAGACGGCGAGCACCCCGCCCGGGGTGAGCCGGTCCCGGCAGGCGGCGAGGCCGGCGGGGGAGTAGAGGCCGTTGTTGTCCTCGGTGACGGTCCAGTCGGGGCCGTTGTCGATGTCGAGGCAGAGGGCGTCGTAGGGGACGGGAGCGGCGTCGGCGCCGGTGTCGGGGGTCGGGTCGGGGCGGGGCGTCCCGTCGGGGGCCGCTCCGTCGGCGGGCGCCCCGTGGGCGTGCGGGCCGGCAGGCGCCCCCTGGGCGTGCGGGCCGGCGGGCGTGCGGAGGTGGGCGACGAGGTCGGTGTGCAGGATCTCGCTGCGCGGGTCGGCCAGCGCCGCGGCCGAGATCGCGGACAGCGGGCCGGTCCGGTGCCAGTCGATGACCGCGGCCTCGCGTTCGACGACCGTGATCCGGCCCCAGCGCGGCTGCTCGGCCGCCCGGGCCAGCGAGAAGCCGACGCCCAGGCCGCCGATGAGGACGGCGGGCCGCTGCCGGTCGGCCGGCAGCTCGTTCAGCGCGGCGTCGACCAGCAGGCGCTCGGAGCGGCCGTCGGAGGTGTCCATCAGGAAGCAGCCGTTGGCGATGATCTCGTGGATGACGGGCGGGCCGCCCGGGGACCCGGCCCGTTCCCGCAGGACCACCTCGCCGTACGGGCCCTCCCGGCGGTCGAGCGTGCGCGGCGACTCGGGGAGGTCGGACAGGGTCTGCGGCGGGGTAACGGGAGCAGCCATGCGGCCATGGTGGCCAAGAGGGGGCGTGGTGGTCCAACGGCTTACGGGGAGTCGTGGGGGCGGGGCGGCGGCGTGCGGGCGGACCGGGGCGGCGGTACGTGGGGCGGCCCCGGGAACGGTGGCGCGGGCGGGTGGAGCGAGGCCCGAGCGGGACCGGGAGCGTCCCGTGACGGTTGCTTCGTGTGAGGCATCTCACTCTCACAGCTTCTTCATGGGTTGAGCGTGCAGGCTGGTCCGCGACGTTGTGCAGGGCGAGCGGACGTTGTGCACGGCGGAGCACTCACGCGCGGCCCAGGTACCCCGGGCGTGGCTCGGTGGATGCGTCAGGACGGAAGGGGCCTCGGACCGTGAGCAGGCTGGGAACCGTCGGGGGAATGCAGGGGGAGCGGACGTCGGGCGGCCGGGCACCGGCCGGGAGCACCGGAGCGGACGGACCACCCGCCCCCGCCCTCCTGCCGGGCATCCCACGGCAGGGCACCGGCCGGGACACCGCGGCACCCGTGGCCGCGGCGGAGCCGGAGCCCGGTCCGCCGCGCGCCCGCCCGCGGCCCTGGCGGCTGCTGCTCGGCACCCCCTTTTCCGTCGGCTACGGCCTGCTGCTCGTGGCCACCTCACTCTTCGCCGAGCATGCGGACCCGACCCTGGTCTCCCAGCTGCTCCAGGGCTCCAGCACGGACGTGGTCCACCTCGCGCAGGCCCCGCTGCTGGTGCTGGTCGCCAGCGCGCTTTGGATCGCCGGCGGACTGACCTCCGGTTACGCCCTCGGATTCCTGGTCGTACTGCCCGCGCTGGAGCGGCGGATCGGCGGGCTGCGCACCGCCGCGGTCTTCTTCGGCGGGCATGCGCTGGCCACCCTCGCCACGGAGGTGCCGGTCGCCTTCACCGTCGCCGCCGGCGGGCTGCCGGAGAGCTCGCTGCACCGCCTCGACTACGGCATCAGCTTCGGCGTGATGACCTGCATCGGCGGGCTGGCCGGGGTACTGCCGGCCTGGCTGCGCTGGCCGCTGCTGGGCGGCGCCGGCTGGCTCGCCGGCACCGCCCTGCTCGCCTACACCGACCCGATGACGGACTGGGGCCATCTGCTCTCGCTCACGCTGGGCGTGGCGAGCTGGCCACTGCTCCGCCGCTGGCGGGTCGTTCGCACCGGCCCCACCCCGCTCCTCGGCGACCTGGGCCACCCGGCCCTGCGGGCGCATCCTGAACCGCGGGGTGTGTCCACCCCCTGAAGGGCGGCGCGTGGACACCCCCCATCGCGGGGACCACACCCTGAGCCGCGGCGCCCGCGCCCGCACTGCACTACAGGGAGTGCGCGCCCGCGCCGAGGGAGATACGCCGCCTGCCGGGGCGCGACTACGCACCGACGCGCCGTGCGCCTACCGCACGGGCCCCGCCCGCCGTGGGCCAACTACGGCCGTACGGTGGACCGGTAGGTCTGCGCGATGGCGTAGGCGCAGCCGGCCAGCAGGGCGACACCGGACAGGACGCCGCTGACGAACGGCACCCACACCACCGCACGGGTCGCGGCCATACCGAGACCGGCCACGCCGAGCGCGGTGAGCGCCGTGCCCGGAACGGCGACCGAGCGCCGCTGCCAGACCGCGGCCAGCGCCATGAAGTGCAGCCCGACGATGAGCGCGATCCAGGCGACGGAGGTCTCGTCCGGGGCGCCCGCCTCGCGCAGCGCGAGCCGGCCGCCGATCAGCAGTACCGCCTCGGCCGCCACCACGAACCCGAACTTCCCGCGGAACCAGTCCGCCCGGGGAACCCCGTCCGCGTCCACCACGGCCCCGCCCCGGCGGCCCGCCAGCAGCGCCAGCGCCAGCAGGCCCGCGAAGGTGAGCACCGCGATCACGCGCAGGGTGACGCCGACGGCGGGGCTCAGTGGAGCGTGCGCGTTGGCGACCACGAAGACCGTCCCGAACAGTGCACCGATGAACACCCCGGACATCCGCTGCAACATGCCGCGAACCTAGCAGTCCTGACGTGCCGTGAGGAGCGTCCGGGCCGACGGTGAGGGGCCGTTGCGGCTTGCCCGGTCGCGGCCGGCCCGGCCGTCGCGGCGGCGAACTGCCCGCCTACCCCAGCCACATGAGCATCGCGTCCCCCTTCTCCGCCGCCGCGCCGAAGAACGGCCGCAGGAGTGCGTAGTAATCGGTGACGTAGTCCAGTGGTTCCCCCCGCTCCCACACGATCGTCGGGTAGACCTCCGCCTTGGCCAGGTCCTCCGGGCCGACGCCGGCCGTCAGGCTCGACGCGGGTATCTCCGCGAGCGCCTCGGCCGCGGCCCGCACCCGCTCGGGGGTGAGGTAGCGCGGCGGGCCGTAGCCCCAGTCCTCGGCGTCCGGGACGGCTTCCTCGCCGTGCACGACGTCCACCGGGAAGCCCGCGCGGCGCAGCAGGAATCCCAGCGCGTCCCAGCTCTTGTCGACGTCCAGGCAGCGCGCCCGCTCCGGCTCCGGGGCCGCCGCGGCCTCCGCCTCGCGCCGCCGGGCGACGAGCGCCAGCCCCCACTCGGGATCGCCGAGGACACGGGTGAGTTCGGCAGGTGTCACACGTGCGTACTCTCCGATCATGCTCATGTGACCGAGGCTACGGGCGACCACTGACAACGCCCCCGGCCTCGCCGCCCGGCAGAGCCCACAGCGCGGCCTGGGAGAATGGAGGCCCCATCCGGGCGCCGCCGCGTACCGCGCCCGCCGGCCGCAGGAGTACCCGCATCGTGTCCCGAGACCGCACCGCCCGCCCGCTGCCCGACGCCGTCGCCCCCGGCCGGCAGAGCGCCGACCTGGGCCTGACGGCCGCCGACCGTGGCCTGACCGCCGACTGCGCCAGTTGCTTCGGG
Organism: Streptomyces bugieae; assembly: GCF_036352915.1. NCBI lineage: Bacteria > Bacillati > Actinomycetota > Actinomycetes > Kitasatosporales > Streptomycetaceae > Streptomyces > Streptomyces bugieae. The sequence continues at coordinate 25,019 of NZ_JAZBJP010000033.1, read as the reverse complement.
CTCTGCTGCGTCGCGCTGCCGTTCGCGCGCTCGGCGGACTTCGCGATCGACAAGGACGCGGGCCGGCCGTGCCCCAACCTCCAGGGCGACTTCCGCTGCGGCATCCACCGCGACCTGCGAAGCCGCGGCTTCTCCGGCTGCACCGTCTTCGACTGCTTCGGTGCCGGGCAGAAGGTCTCCCAGGTCACCTTCGGCGGCGAGGACTGGCGGCAGGCGCCCGGTACGGCCCGGCAGATGTTCGACGTCTTCCCCGTCATGCGGCAGCTGCACGAACTCCTCTGGTACCTGTCCGAGGCGCTGACCCTGCCGCCCGGTGCAGGCACCGGCTCCACCGGAGCAACCGGCGCCGCGCTGCCTGCCGCGCTCCAGGACGACCTGCGCGCCGCGTTGGAGAAGACCGAGGCCCTCACCCGCGGCAGCGCGGAGGAGCTCGGCGAGCTGGACGTGCCCGCCCACCGGGCCGAGGTCAACGTCCTGCTGCTGCGCACCAGCGAGCTCGTCCGGGCCCAGGTGCCCGGCCGGAAGAAGGAGCGGCGCGGCGCCGACCTGATGGGTGCCCGCCTCAAGGGCGCGCGGCTCCAGGGCGCCAACCTCCGCGGGGCGTACCTGATCGCCGCCGACCTCACCGGGGCGGACCTGCGGCGGGCCGACCTGATCGGCGCCGACCTGCGGGACGCCGACCTCAGCGGCGCCGATCTGACGGGCGCCCTCTTCGTGACCCAGTCCCAACTGAACGCGGCCAAGGGCGATGCCGCCACCAAGCTCCCGTCCGGCCTGACCCGCCCCGGCCACTGGCGGCCCGCCGCCTGATCGCTCACAGCGAACGCGCGGCGGGGAACATCTCCCCGGCTCCCTGCATTGAGTGGGTAAAGCTCAACTTGCTTGCTGAAGGGGAGATCATGGCTTCGACGTCCACACCGCTCACTCTGCCCGTGCTGCCCCTCGATGACGAGGTCGTGCTCCCCGGCATGGTGGTGCCCCTGGACCTGACCGACACGGAGGTGCGCGCCGCGGTCGAGGCCGCGCAGGCCGCCGCCTCCTCGGGCAACAAACCGCGGGTGCTCCTTGTGCCCCGGGTCGACGGGAACTACGCCGGCATCGGCACGCTCGGGCGGATCGAGCAGGTCGGGCGGCTGTCCGACGGCGATCCCGGCGCGCTGATCCGGGGCCTTCGCCGGGTGCGCATCGGCTCCGGCACGACCGGCCCCGGTGCCGCGCTGTGGGTGGAGGGCACCGCGCTGGAGGAGCAGGTTCCCGATCCTCTGCCGGGTGCCGTCACCGAACTCGTCACGGAATACAAGGCGCTGGCCACCAGCTGGCTGCGCAAGCGCGGCGCCTGGCAGGTCGTCGACCGGGTCCAGGGCATCGAGGACGTCGGGACGCTGGCGGACAACTCCGGCTACTCGCCGTTCCTGACCGTCGAGCAGAAGGTCCACCTGCTGGAGACCACCGACCCGGTCGCCCGGCTGAAGCTCGCCACCGAGGCGCTGCGCGACCACCTCGCCGAGCAGGACGTCGCCGAGTCCATCGCCAAGGACGTCCAGGAGGGCGTCGACAAGCAGCAGCGGGAGTTCCTGCTGCGGCGCCAGCTGGAGGCGGTCCGCAAGGAGCTCGCCGAGCTCAACGGCGACCCCGAGGACGAGGGTGACGACTACCGCGCCCGGGTCGAGGCCGCCGATCTGCCCGAGGACGTCCGCAAGGCCGCCCTCAAGGAGGTCGACAAGCTGGAGCGGGCCAGCGACCAGAGCCCCGAGGGCTCCTGGATCCGCACCTGGCTCGACACCGTCCTCGAACTGCCCTGGAACGAACGGACCGAGGACGCCTACGACATCGCCGGCGCCAAGGAGGTCCTGGACGCCGACCACGCGGGCCTGGCGGACGTGAAGGAACGGATCACGGAATACCTGGCCGTCAGGAAGCGGCGGGCCGAGCGGGGGCTCGGCCTGATAGGCGGTCGCCGTGGCGGCGCCGTCCTCGCGCTGGTCGGGCCGCCCGGTGTCGGCAAGACCTCGCTGGGCGAGTCCGTGGCCCGCGCCATGGGCCGCAAGTTCGTCCGGGTCGCGCTCGGCGGCGTCCGGGACGAGGCGGAGATCCGCGGCCACCGCCGCACGTACGTCGGCGCGCTGCCGGGCCGGATCGTCCGGGCCATCAAGGAAGCCGGTGCGATGAACCCGGTCGTTCTGCTCGACGAGATCGACAAGGTGGGCTCCGACTTCCGGGGCGATCCGGCCGCCGCCCTCCTGGAGGTCCTGGACCCGGCGCAGAACCACACCTTCCGCGACCACTACCTGGAGGTCGAACTCGACCTGAGCGACGTGGTCTTCCTGGCCACCGCCAACGTCCTGGAAGCCATCCCCGAGCCGCTGCTCGACCGCATGGAGCTGGTCCGGCTCGACGGCTACACCGAGGACGAGAAGGTCGTCATCGCCCGGGACCACCTGCTGCCGCGCCAGTTGGAACGGGCCGGTCTGGAGCCCGGCGAGGTGACGCTGGAGGAGGACGCGCTGCGCAAGCTGGCGGGCGAGTACACCCGCGAGGCGGGCGTGCGGAACCTGGAGCGGTCGATCGGCCGGCTGCTCCGCAAGATCGCCGCACAGCACGAACTCGGCGAGCAGGAGCTGCCGTTCGGCGTCGGCACGGACCAGCTGCGTCCGCTGATCGGGCGGCCGCACCACACCCCCGAGTCGGCCCAGGACCCGGCCGAGCGGCGGACGGCCGTGCCGGGTGTGGTGACCGGTCTCGCGGTCACCGGCGCGGGCGGTGACGTCCTCTACGTGGAGGCGTCGCTCGCCGATCCGGAAACCGGGGCCTCCGGTCTGACGCTGACCGGCCAGCTCGGGGACGTGATGAAGGAGTCCGCGCACATCGCGCTGTCGTTCCTGCGGTCGCACGGCGCGGAGCTGGAGCTTCCGGTCGGTGACCTGAAGGAGCGCGGGGTGCATCTGCACGTACCGGCCGGTGCCGTCCCCAAGGACGGGCCGAGCGCGGGCGTGACGATGACGACGGCGCTGGCCTCGCTGCTGTCGGGCCGGCAGGTCCGGCCGGACGTGGCGATGACCGGTGAGGTCTCGCTGACCGGGCGGGTGCTGCCGATCGGCGGCGTCAAGCAGAAGCTGCTCGCGGCGCACCGCGCGGGGATCACCACCGTGATCATCCCCAAGCGCAACGAGCCGGACCTGGACGACGTGCCCGCCGAGGTCCTGGCGGCCCTGGAGGTCCACCCGGTCTCGGACGTCCGCCAGGTGCTGGAGCTCGCCCTGACCCCGGCCCGCAACGGCGCGGCACCGGAGGTTCCGGTCGCGGCGTGACGGAAGCGACCGGAGCGCAAGACCCCTCCCGCGGCGGGCGGGAGGGGTCTCGCGGCGCGGGCGGGCGCGGCCGCCCGCGGGGCCACCGGCGGCCGCGCTAGCCGTTGGCCAGTGCCTGCAGCCGGTCCATCGCGCCGTTGAAGCGGTTGTGGTCACCGACCGTGGGGCCGGTCGAGGTGTACTGCCAGATGGTGTGGAAGCCCCAGCCGGCCGGGAGTTCGCCGACCGAGGAGCCGTAGCGCGGGACCCACAGCGGGTTGATCGCGCCGAAGGCGGACGAATTGCCGGTGCACTGCTTCCACCAGCTGGTGGAGGTGTAGATGACCGCGTCCCGGCCGGTGCGCGCCTTGTAGGTGGCGAACCAGTCCTTCATCCAGTTGACCAGGCCGGCCGCGCTGAGCCCGTAACAGGTCGCGCCGTAGGGGTTGTACTCCATGTCCAGCGCGCCGGGCAGCGTCCTGCCGTCCTTGGACCAGCCGCCGCCGTGGTCGACGAAGTAGTTGGCCTGGGCGGCGCCGCTGGAGGTGTTGGGCGTCGCGAAGTGGTAGCCGCCGCGGATCATGCCGGCGTTGTAGGAGCCGTTGTACTGCTGAGCGAAGTACGGGTTGGTGTAGCTGGTGGACTCCGTCGCCTTGACGTAGGCGAACCGGACGCCGCTGTTCCAGAGCGTCGACCAGGCGACGTTGCCGTTGTGGCTGCTGACGTCCACGCCCTCGACGGACGCCGCGAGCGAACCCGCCGGCCCGGCGCCGACGCCGGCCGCGGTGCCCTCGTGCTTGGCGATCTGCGAGCCGGCCCAGTCCTGGCCGGGGTGGGCCGGCTCGGGCGCGCGCCGCACGGCCGTGGCACCGGCCGAGGCGGGCAGCGCCAGGAGCAGGGCGAGGAGGGTGAGGAGGGCCCCGGTCACGGTCGCGAGCGAGCGCGCGGGGCGATGGGGGGAGCCGGATCTGAGCACGGACATACGTGTCTCCGGAGATCTCGGTGTGACCTGAGGGGGGATGGGTGCGGATCTACTGGGGGGTGATCTGCCGGCATGGCGTGGGCGCGGCTGACACGGAGGTGCGGCGTGCGGGACGCGCGGCGGAACCTTTGGCGAACGGCCCGCCGTTTGGTGTGGCCATGCCATAAGTGACGATACGCGCGTAGACCGGCGTGACAAAAGAGGGTCCCTGGGCTGCCGTTGGTCTAATCCTGCGAAATACTGGCCGAGCTGCGGCTTCGGCCGACGGGGGCGGAAACTTTCAGACCAGGAAATGCGGGAAGGGGCGCTGACGTGCACAACACCGGGGCCGACGGAGCGACGACGGACGGCGAGCCGGTCGGTGTGGACCACGTATTCCTCGCCCTGGAGCGCGAATTGGCGGTGTTCCTCCGCCGGGCCCGGGCCTCGTCCGGCGAACTGGCCCGGGAGGTGCACCCCGACCTGGAACCGTCCGCCTACGGCCTGCTGGTCCGGCTGGCCGACGCCGGCGCGCAGCGGGCCACCGACCTCGCCGGCTTCTTCGGCGTCGGCAAGGCCACGATGAGCCGCCAGCTGCACGCGCTGGAACAGCTGGGCCTGGTCGCCCGGGCGCCGGACCCGGCCGACGGCCGCGCCGTCCTGGTGCGCCTCACCGACGAGGGCCGGGAGCGCTTCACCCGCGTCCGCAACGGCCGCCGTGCCCAGTACGCCCGGCGCCTCGCCGCCTGGGACCGCCATGAGGTGGCCGAACTCGCCCGGCTGCTGCACCGCTTGAACGCGGAGCAAGAGGGCGAGGAGGGGTGAAAGGCGCGTCGTGACCGGGTACACCGCGAAAGGGTGATGACGAAAGGGCCCGGACCGCCAGGAATTGTCACGGCATGACGAAAACCACGGCGGCGTCGTCCCGGGCCTTGCCCCTCGGGTGGGCCGTGCACTCCGGGTCCGCCGCCTCCGCGGCCCGCACCCGGTCGATCAGGGCCTGCGGCCCCTCCTTGCCCACCAGGCCCGCGCAGTCCGCCCAGGAGCCCGCCCCGAAGACCTCGACCCAGCGGCCCGCGCCGTCGCTGAGGGCGGTCAGTGAACGGACCGCGGCCCGCGGGGTGGTGCCGGTGACCGCGCGGGCCGCCACCGCCGGATCCGCGGCCGCCGTGAAGAAACCGCCCTCCGCGTTGCGCAGCGCCTCGACGGCACGCACGTACTCCCGGCCCGCCGCGGCCCGTTCCGCCGACCCGCGGGGCAGCGCCCGTACGGCGGCGCGCCGGGCCCTGACCGCAGGTGGCAGTTGGTCCAGCCGTGGGTCCAGCACGGGGTGCACCGACCCGTCGGCGTGCTCCAGGAGGAGCACCGAATCGGACAGTACGAGGTGCTCGACGGTGTCCGCGGACCACCTTGCGGCCACGACAGTTGCCTGCGGAGTACGGGCGTGAGAAAGGTCACAGGTGCCCCGGTGAACGGCGGCCGTCCGGGAGATGGCCGCCGCGAGCGCCTCAGCGAGCGTCATATCCCGGTGTGAAACCGACAGTTCGAGCATTGCGCCGCCGAGTCGCGCGGTGAACCACGGCACCGTGTGACGGCATCCGTAGTCCTCTTCGGGCGGGGTCACGCCGTCCAGCAGGACCAGGACTCCGCCCTGGCCGGAGGCCGGCAGGGCTACCGACGCGTAGTCCTCGTTGGGGCGTTGGGGGTCGCCCGGCTCGGTGGCGAGTTCGATGCGCATGCCGGTCAGTCTGCCGGAGGGCGCGGATTTCGCCCGGTGGTCGGTCACTCGGCGCGACGGGTGGCGTACGGGCAGGTCAGAGCCGTGCGGAAGGTACGGACCGGCGCTCCGGAGGCGTGCGGGCGCGCATCCTGCCAGGACGGGCACGCATCTCCAAACCCGTCCGGGGGTTGCGCGGGGTTGCGGCGAAAATCGTTGCCGCGCGGAAGTTGATGGTCAAACTCCGATTGATGTTCACTCGTTCAGGTGGCCGGGCATGTGTTGCCGAGCCACTGCGCGGGGCCGGTGGAATGGTCATTGCCCGGATCACGGGGGGCCAGGACATTCGTCGCGACGCGCAGAGCCGGACTGTTCCCCCTCGCGGAAGTATGCGCTGCTGCGGAGTGCGCGCAGGTCCGCCCGCGAGCGGAGAGCGAGCCGGGTCCGCGACGCCACACGGCGTGGGCAGGCGAGACAGGAATGCGAGCAGCGGTGCGGAAGATGCGGCTTCGGGGCGGCGCAGGGAAGCCGGGTTCACCGGCCGGTTCGGTCTCCGGACCGGTGACGGGTTCGGGTCCTGGCAAGAGCTCCGGTTCCGGTAAGGGACCGGGCGCGAGCGGCGGTGACGACCTCGCGGGGCAGCGTCCCGCACGGGTGCGCAACCGGCTGGTCGGAGCGGTGGCCGTGGTCGCCGTCGCGGTCCTCGGGGCCGGCGCCCCCGGTCTGCTCGGCACGGCGGACGACGCCAACAACAGCCAGCACCTGGTCGACCTGGCCGAACTCAACGCCCGGGCCATCGCACTGGCGCACTCCCTCGCCGACGAGCGCGACGGGATGACCGGCTACGCCGCCGCGGGCCACAACGGCCGTACGGGCACGGGCAACAACGGCACGGGCACGGGTTCCGCAAACGGCACCGTCAACGGGACCGGCAACGGCGCGGGCACCGGCACGGTCGACGGCACCGGCAACGGCGCGGGCACCGGCACGGTCGACGGCACCGGCACCGGTGGCACGACCGGAACCGGCGGAACCACCTCAACCGGCGGAACCGGCACGACCGGTGGAAGCGGAACAACCGGCACCACAACGGCCGGAACCGGCACCGGAAGCGGAACCGGCACCAACCTCCCCGGCGTCAACGGCACCCGGGCCCGCACCGCCGCGGCCGGCGCCGCCGTCACCAGCGGCCCCGGTGCCGACAACGCCGCCGTCGCCCGCCCCCAGCGCGCCCGCGTGGACCGGCAGATCGACGACCTGCGCACCGAGGCCCAGGACGCCTCGGGCGACAGCGCGGTCTACGCGACCGCCGCCAAGCTGCTCAAGACCCTCCCGCAAATCCGTCAAAAGGCGCTGGCCCGGGCGGAATCGGCCGAGCAGGTCTACCGCGCGTACACCGACATCATCCAGGCACTCGGGGCGATCAGCGACGACATCGCCCGCGGGCTGCCCGCCCGGGCGGACTCCGGCGACGCCGACACCCGGGCGCTGCCCGCGCTCGCCCGCGCCACCGACCAGGCCGCCGGCACCCGCGCCCTGCTGCTGGCCGGGCTCAACGCGGGCGGCAGCCAGCCCACGCTGACCGGTCTCGCGCAGGTCGCGCGGGTCCGTGAACAGGGCGCGCTGGGCGACTTCCGGGAGAGTGCGGGCCAGGGCGCCCGGGACCGCTACGACCGCACCGTCAACGGCACGGACGTCAGCACCGCCGAGCGCTATCTGACCCGGCTCACCGACCAGCCGCGCCTGGACGCCGCCGATCTGCGGCTCAGCCGCCAGCGGGTGGAGAACGCCCTCACCACCCGGATCGGGCTGATGCGGGGCGTCGAATCGGCCATGGCCACCGCCGACGTCCAGCGCCTCGGCCAGCTGCGCGACGACGACGTCACCGAGCTGGAGATCCGGATCGGCCTGGAGGGCCTCTGCCTGCTGCTGGCCGTCGGCGCCGGCATCTGGGCCGCGCGCTCGATGACCCAGCCGCTGGCCGCGCTGCGGATCGGCGCCCGCCGGGTCGCCGCCGACCCGGCGCACGAGGACCCCATCACGTACAAGGGCCGCAACGACGAATTCGCCGCCGCCGTAAGGTCGGTGAACGCGCTGCACACCCAGGTGGGCGAGCTGTCGCGGCGCACCACCGAACTGGAGGGCGAGCGCAAGCGGCTGATCGGCGGCCGGCAGCGGCTGGTCGCCGAGCGCGAGGTGCTCCAGGAGCAGGGCGAGGCCCTCAAGGAGGAGATCGCCGACCTCACCGAGCGGCTCAAGGCCGCCCACACCGGCGTACAGGGCCGGTTCGTCAACCTCGCGCTGCGCACCCTCGGCCTGGTGGAGCGCCAGCTCGGCGTCATCGAGGGGCTGGAGGAGACCGAGCAGGACCCGGAGCGGCTGGACACCCTCTTCAAGCTGGACCACTTCGCCGCGCGGATGCGCCGCAACAGCGAGAACCTCCTGGTGCTGGCGGGCGCCGAGCAGCACGGCAACAACCACCCGGGCCCGGTCCCGCTGCTGGACGTGCTGCGCGCCGCGGTCAGTGAGATCGAACGCTACGAGCGGGTGCGCATCCAGTCGCTGCCGCCGCACTCCCAGGTCGCCGGCTTCGCCGCGGACGACCTGAGCCACCTGATCGCCGAACTCCTGGAGAACGCCACCGCCTTCTCGCCGCCGGACGCCCATGTCGAGCTGTCCGGCTGGCTGCTGGAGAGCGGCGAGGTGATGCTCTCGGTCCAGGACGAGGGCATCGGGATGACCGCGGAGCGGATGGCCGAGCTCAACGAGCGGCTGACGGACGCGGAGGCGGCCTCGACCGCCGAGAACATCGACGAGGCGCTGGGCCTCGGGCTCTACGTCGTCGTACGGCTGGCCGCCCGGCACGGCGTCCGGGTCCAGCTGCGGGACGCCAAGCAGGGCGGGGTCACCGCCGTCATCGTGCTGCCCGGCTCGATCCTGCCGACCCGTCCCGGCCCGGCGTCCGCGATGTCCGTCCCGCACGATGCGCACGCCCCGGGGCTGCCCGGCTCGGTGGCCGAGGCGAACTCCAACACCCTGCAGACGCGGGCGCCGCGGGTGGACCCGGCGGCGGGCCGCGGCGCGGCGGCGGCCGTGCCCGCACCGGAACGGACCGCCGATCCGGCACCCGGCCAGGACGGTCCGGCCGGCGGCCCGCAGGGCGATCCGTTCGTCGCCGCAGCGGAGCGCGCGCTCGACGCGGCCGGGATCCCGGCCGGCGGAACCGCCGAGCACACCCGGCCCCCGGAGGACGCGCCGGCCGGGCCCGCGCCGGCCGCCGCCCCGGCCGCGGAGGACCCGTACGCCATCGGCCCGGACCAGCACGCCCGCGCCGAGGCGGCCACGCCGGCCACGTCCCCGGCACCCACGGACCCGGCACCCGCGGACGCCGTACCCGCGGACGCCGCACCCACGGACGCCGCGCCCGCGGAGGAGGCGCCTTCCGACGCGGCGCCCGACGACGCGGCGCCGGCGGCCACGCCGGAGAAGCAGCGGACCAGCTTGGGGCTGCCCAAGCGCACGCCCAAGATCGTGGCGCAGCAGCAGGCGCCCACCGCCCCGCGCAAGAGCGGTGCGGCCAACGCCGAGGCGCTGCGGCGCCGGCTCGGCGGATTCCAGCAGGGGGCGCGGACCGGCCGGCGCGACGTGGCGGCCGAACTCGCGGAAGGCACGACCGAGAAGACCAGCCCACAGAACGACACCGACGGAGCGGGGGCCCCGGAAGAGAGCCACATTGTCGAGGAGGCACGCGAGTGAAGGCGCAAGCGCCCACTGCTTACGGACAAGGACTGAGCAGCCAGGCCCGCAATCTCCACTGGTTGCTGAGCAACTTGGTGGAGGAGGTGCCGGGCATCCGCTCGGTCGCGGTGGTCTCCTCCGACGGACTGCTGCTGCTCAGCTCCGACCCTGACCGGGTGGACGAGGCGGCACGCCCCGGCGGCGCCGGCGGCCCCCGCGGGTCCAGCGCCGACCTGGCCACCATCGTGTCCGGACTCGGCAGCCTCACCCAGGGTGCCGCGAAGCTGATGGACGGCGGGGCCGTCAAGCAGACGATGATCACGATGGACGAGGCCAGCGTGTTCGTGATGTCGATCAGCGACGGTTCGCTGCTCGGCGTGCACGCCGCACCGGACTGCGACATGAGCGTCATCGCCTATCACATGGCACTGTTCGTCGGCCGGGCCGGCCACGTCCTCACCCCCGAACTCCGCACCGAACTCCGCAAGTCGATGGAGAGCGCCCAGTGAGCAAGTCCCCCAAACTCCCCGTGCGCGGCGGGGATCGCAAACCCTCGCGCGTGCGGCCGTATTCGCTCACCGGCGGCCGGACGCGATTCGGCCATGTGCTGCTCGTCGAGACCTTCGTGGCCGCGCTGGAAGCCCCCGAAGAACGGCGCGAGCTCACGTCCGGCGGCTGGGGCGACCGGGTGATGCCGGAGATGCGGGCGATCGTCGAGCTCTGCCGCCGGATGCGCTCGGTGGCGGAGATCTCCGCCCTCCTCAAGATGCCGCTGGGCGTGGTCCGCGTCCTGCTCAGCGACCTCGCCGACCAGGGAAAGATTCGCGTCTACGGCACCGGGCACGGCACCGGCCGGCCCGACCGCGCGCTGCTCGAAAGGGTGCTGAGTGGACTTCACAGGCTCTGACACGATATCGGCCGGGCCGACGACGACCGCCGGTTCCGTGGGTCAGGCCGGCCCGGTGGCCACGGCCGCCGACGCGGGGCTGCAGAGCTGGCAGACGGACCGGTCGCGGGCGCCGATCGCCACCAAGATCGTGGTGGCCGGCGGCTTCGGTGTCGGCAAGACCACGTTCGTCGGTTCGGTCTCGGAGATCACCCCGCTGCAGACCGAGGCGGTGATGACCCAGGCCAGCGAGGGCACCGACGATCTGACCGCCACCCCGGAGAAGACCACGACCACGGTCGCGATGGACTTCGGGCGGATCACCCTCGACCAGGAACTGGTCCTGTACCTGTTCGGAACGCCCGGACAGCAGCGGTTCTGGTTCATGTGGGACGACCTGGTGCGCGGCGCGATCGGCGCGATCGTGATGGCCGACACCCGGCGGCTGGAGGACTGCTTCCCGGCGCTGGACTACTTCGAGAGCTGCGGGCTGCCCTACATCGTCGCGGTCAACCACTTCGAGGGCACCGACAGCTACCAGGCCGAGGACGTCCGCGAGGCGCTGACCGTACCGGCACAGGTACCGATCGTGATCATGGACGCGCGCAAGCGGACCACCGTGATCCAGTCGCTGCTCGCCCTGGTCGGCCACGCCCTGGAAGCAACGCCGGAGTAACGGCCGGCCCTCCCAAGGACCGGTCCGCCCATGGGCCGGTCCGCCTACGGGCCGGTCCTCCCGAGGACCGGTCCTCCTACGGGCCCGCCCCCACGGGCCCGTCCCCTGAGGGGCCACCCCTCGCACGACCCCCACCCCTCACCCCCGAACATCGCAGTAGCAGAGAAGAGTGCCGCCATGCGGAAGATACTCATCATCGGAGCCGGCCAGTCCGGTCTCCAGCTCGCCCTGGGCCTGCAGTCCAAGGGCTACGAGGTCACCCTCATGTCCAACCGCACCGCCGACGAGATCCGCTCCGGCCGGGTCATGTCGACGCAGTGCATGTTCCACACCGCCCTCCAGCACGAGCGCGACCTCGACATCAACTTCTGGGAGAGCCAGGCCCCGCGCATCGAGGGCCTCGGCGTCTCCGTCGCCGCCCCCGGCAGCCACGAGGGACCCGACGGCACCCAGCGCGCCATCGACTGGGTCGGCACGCTCGACGGCTACGCCCAGTCCGTCGACCAGCGGGTGAAGATGGCCGGCTGGATGGAGACCTTCGCGCAGCGCGGCGGCCAGCTCGTCATCCACGGCGCCGCCGTCTCCGACCTGGACTTCTTCGCGAGCCGCTACGACCTGACGATGGTCTCGGCCGGCAAGGGCGAGCTGGTGTCCATGTTCGGCCGGGACGCCTCCCGTTCGCCGTACGACGCCCCGCAGCGGGCGCTGGCCGTCGCCTACGTGCACGGCATGGGCCCCCGCCCGGAGCACCCCGACTTCGAGGCGGTGCGCTGCAACGTCGTTCCCGGTGTCGGCGAGCTCTTCGTGATGCCGACGCTCACCACCTCCGGCCGCGCCGACATCCTCTTCTGGGAGGGCATCCCCGGCGGCCCGCTGGACGTCTTCGGGCAGGTCAAGGACCCCGCCGAGCACCTGGCCGTCACCCTGGACCTGATGAAGACGTTCCTGCCGTGGGAGTACGACCGCTGCACCAAGGTCGAACTGACCGACGCCAACGGCACGCTGTCCGGCCGCTACGCGCCCACCGTGCGCAACCCGATCGGCCGGCTGCCCTCCGGCGGCCTGGTCCTCGGCGTCGCCGACGTGGTCGTCGCCAACGACCCGATCACCGGCCAGGGCTCCAACTCGGCCTCCAAGTGCGCCGCCGCCTACCTCTCCTCCATTGTGGAGCGCGGTGCGGAGCCGTTCGACGAGGAGTGGATGCAGGCCACGTTCGACCGCTACTGGGACACCGCCCAGCACGTCACCAAGTGGACCAACGCGATGCTGGCCCCGCCGCCGGAGCACGTCCTGAACATCCTCGGCGCGGCCGGCCAGCTCCAGCCCGTCGCCGACCGCTTCGCCAACGGCTTCAACGACCCGTCCGACTTCGAGAACTTCTTCTTCGAACCGGACAAGGCCGCGGCGTATCTCGCGTCGCTCGGCTGAATCCCACGTACCTGGCTGTCCCGCCGCGGGGCTCGCTCGTCGTTGCGCCTGCGGCGGGCTGGGTGGGTGTCGGGTGCGGTGACGGGCCTCCGGGGCCGGTTGTGTGGACTGCTGACGCTTTACGTCCACACAACCGGCCCCTCCGGCCCGTCCCCTCCCGATGGGGGAGAAGGAAACGGTGGGTGGGGGCGGGCGTCGCCGCTAGGTTCGGTGCTCGTCAGCACGGATACGCCCCCACCCGTGGCTGAGCACCCCCACCCACTCCACCGCGCGTACGTGAGAACACCGCTCGCCCCCACCGGCCTCTTCCCCTCCCCCAACGGGAGGGGACGGGCCGGAGGGGGCTTGTTCGTGGACGTAAAGCGTCAGCAGTCCACGAACAAGCCCCCGGAGGTCCGTCACCGCACCCACAACGACCTAGCCCGCCGCAGGCGCAACGGCGAGAACAACCGCGGCGAGACAGACAGGTACGTGGGAGGCGCCGCAAAGCGCGCAACGGCGAGAACAACCGCGGCGAGACAGACAGGTACGTGGGAGGCGCCGCAAAGCGCGCAACGGCGAGACGACCCGCGGCGGGAAAGCCAGGTACGTGGGGGAGTTCGCTGTTCGCTCACCCCCTGGTCCAGGGCCACTTGAGGCCCCTGGACGTCCCCTTGGCCTCCGAGACGTATTCGTATTTCCACCCCCGTGGCAACCCCAGGCGCCCCACCCGTCCCGGCACCCGTCGATAGACATGCACCGTCGGGGGCCGTCCGTCGTCGTTCGGTACCGGGATCTCGTAGGTCTTCGGGGGCTGGCCGGTCATCCCGACCAGTACGGGCAGCACCCGGCCGTCCAGGGGGCCGCCCACGAAGGGCGTGTTCTCGCTTCGCACGCCCCCAGTCTCACATCACGGGGGTCGCCGTGCAGGTCACAGCAGGTGGGTGGCGTCACTCACGACCGGCAGGATGCGGCGGGCCAGGTCGCCGACCGGGCCTTCGGAGGGCTCCATCCGCAGCGCTCCCCGGGTCACCCGCGCGGTCTGCGGATCGCGTGCCGCGGTCGCGGTGAGCAGGGCGACGAAGTGGTCGACCAGCCAGTCGCGCAGCTCGTCGAGCGGCGGCCGCTTGCCCTCGTCGAGCCAGATCAGCGAGGCGCCCTCGACGGCGGTGATCCACATCCGGACCGTCATCCGCAGCCGCAGGCCCGGTTCCGGCTCGCCCAGGTGGCGCAGGATCTGGTCGGCCGCGGCGCGCCGCACCTCGTCCACGATCGCGCTCGTACGGGAGGTCTCCACGACGCTGCCGCCCTGGAGCAGCGCGCTGAAGCCGGCGTCGTGTTCGTCGACGAACGCCAGGTAGCGGTCCAGCGCACGGGACAGCCGCTGGGTGAGCGGCCCGGTCTCGGGCTCGGCGAAGCAGCGCTCCAGGATGTCCGCGGCACTGCGCAGCGCGGCCTCGTACAACTGCTGCTTGCCGCCGGGGAAGTAGCGGTAGACGAGCGGCCGCGAGACCTGGGCGGCGGTGGCCACGTCGTCCAGCGAGACGTCCTCCGGTGCGTGCTGCGCGAACAGCCCGAGGGCCGCCGCGAGCAGTTGGCTGCGGCGCTGCTCGACGCTCAGCCTGCGGTAGGCGGGTCGGGGTACTGCTGGGGCGGTGCCGCTGCCGTTCATGGGCAGCAGCGTAACCGCCCCGGATTTCCGCTCGTACAGGTGCTCGCCCCCAACGGTCGCCGCGGCCGGCCGCTTCAGGCCAGCAGGCCCGAGCTGCGCCACAGCCGGCGGCCCACGCCGCGCAGTACGCCGATCTCGTCGAGGAAGTCGGTCAGCCGCCGGGCGCCGGACTGCATCACCTCGCGGCGGTGGCCGCTGGCCTTCACCTGGGCCACCGCCTCCCGCTTGTCCAGCCCGACATTGCGGTACACGTCCGGATTGACGAAGGCGACGGAGAACACCCGGGCCGCCTCGCCGCAGCTGAGGCGGGTCAACTCCCGCTCCCAGCGGGGTGCGGTGACCATCTGGCGGCGGAGTTCCTCGCGGGCGTAGCGGACGTGCCGGGCCTCCTCGACGACGTGGATCCGGGTCACCCCGCGCACCAGGCTCTGCACCCGCTCGTCCGGGAAGGTCAGCCGCTGCATCCAGTCCAGGATCTCCTCGCCGAGCAGGGTGCAGGCGAACGAACCGGGGGTGGTGGAGACGGTCTTGAGGATCCGGGCGAGGTGGTGGTTGAGGCGGGAGACCGGGTAGGTGGGCGCCCCGCCGCGCTGGATCATGCGCGCGAACATCTTGGAGTGCCGGCACTCGTCGGCGATCTCGGTGAGTGCGTAGCGGACGTGGGCGCTGGTCACCGGCTTGTCGTAGATGTGCCGGACCAGCAGCTGCATCAGGATGATCTCGAACCAGATGCCCAGCGAGGCGAGCGAGGCGGCCTCGTGGCGGGCGAGGTCCTGCTGCTGCTCCAGCGACATCTTCTTCCACAGGGGCGTGTCGTAGAGCGAGACCAGCTCCGGCGGCCAGAACCACTTGCCCTCTTCGAGGGGCGCGTCCCAGTCGAGTTCGGTGTCGGGGTCGAAGGAGTGCTTGGCCGAGGAGTCGAGCAGTCGCTCGGCGACCTGTTCCCGGTCCTTGAGCAGACCGAGGGCGTCCCGGAGGACTTCGGTGTCCGTCGCGGTCAGTGCGGTGGGCGCGCTCGTCATGGCTGTGGCTACCTCGCTAGTGGCGTGTTACCCGCGGTCAGCTCTTATGAGACTGCTTGTCAGCAAGCTCGTCAATCCCTCCCGCACGACTTATTGACCCGCCGGTAAGAAACGTGTGAGCCTGCCAACCACCGCCGATGACATGGCGGTTGGCGAGCGGAGGAGGCGTCCGTGTCCACCCGAGACCTGTACGTGCGCAACCCGGGCGACGACCTGTGGGCGGTGCCGGCGACCGGCGCGGCCCGGTTCAACTGGGAGTACGACGACGGGCGCGACCGGCTGCTCGCGCTCTACCAGAAGGGCAAGGACAAGCAGTGGGACGCCACCCTGCGGATCGACTGGGACCTGGAGGTCGACCCCAAGGACCCGCTCGGCACCCCTGACGAGTCGATGTCCCTGTACGGCACGAAGTACTGGGACAAGATGACCGAGAAGGACCGCGGTGATCTGCGCCAGCACTACACCGCCTGGCAGTTCAGCCAGTTCCTGCACGGCGAACAGGGCGCCATGGTCTGCGCGGCCCGGATCGTGGAATCCGTTCCGGACCTCGACGCGAAGTTCTATTCGGCGACCCAGACCATGGACGAGGCCCGGCACGCCGAGATATACAGCCGGTTCCTCCAGGAGAAGATCGGGATGCTCTACCCGATCAACGACAATCTCCAGGCGCTGCTCGCCGACACCCTCAGGGATTCCCGCTGGGACATGCCCTACCTCGGCATGCAGGTGCTGATCGAGGGCCTGGCGCTGGCCGCCTTCGGCATGATCCGGGACACCACCGACAAGCCGCTGCCCAAGCAGATCCTGGCCTACGTCATGCAGGACGAGGCCCGTCACGTGGCCTTCGGCCGGATGGCGCTGCGCGACTACTACAAACAGCTCACCGACGCCGAACTGCGCGAACGCGAGGAATTCGTCATCGAGGGCTGCTATTTGATGCGCGACCGGCTGCGCGGCCTCGAAGTCCTGGAGAACTTCGGCATTCCACCCAAGGAGGCCGCCGAATTCACCGAACGCTCCGAATTCCTGCACCTCTTCCGGAAACTGCTGTTCAGCCGGATCGTCCCGTGCGTCAAGGACATCGGGCTGTGGGGCGAACGGCTCCAGCGCGCCTATGTGGACCTGGGCGTCTTCGAGCTGGGGGACGCCAATCTCGATCTGCTGATGGCCCAGGACGAGGAACTCGCCGAGAAACTGGACGCCGAGCGGTTCGCCGCCGAGGAGGCGGCCCGTACGGCCGAGGTCGCGGCGGCCATCGCGGAGGGCGAGGCGGACGGCTGACCGGGGCGGCCCCCAGGGCCCCGGGATCGAGTGGCAGGATCCCGGCATGGACACGGACGACCGCCGGCGGGCCGCACGCACCGCCCTCGAAGGGCTGGCGTACGGCGACGCCTTCGGGGAGCGCTTCTTCCGCATCTTCCGCCGGCCGGACGAGGCCCGCCGGCTGATCGCCACCCGCACGATCCCGCCCGAGCCGCACTGGCACTGGACCGACGACACCGCCATGGCCCTCGACCTGCTCGCCGTCCTGGAGGAGTACGGCGAGGTGGCGGAGCGGCCGCTGGCCGAGCGGTTCGCCGCCACCTACCGGGCCGACCCCGGGCGCGGCTACGGCTCCGGCATGCACGCGCTGCTGCCGCGCGTCGCCGCCACCCCGGACCAGTGGGAGGAACTCGCGGGCCTGCTCTTCGGCGGCGAGGGCAGCCTCGGCAACGGCGCCGCCATGCGCGTGGCCCCGCTCGGCGCCTGGTTCCACGACGATCTCGACCGCGCCGCCGACCAGGCCGCCCGCTCCGCCCGGGTCACCCACGCCCACCCCGAGGGCGTCGCCGGCGCGGTCGCGGTGGCCGTCGCGGCCGCCCTCTCCGCCCGCGGCGACGTCCCGTCCCTCGCCGCCGTCGCCGACCGCACCCCCGACGGTCCGGTCCGCCAGGGCCTGCTCCGCGCCGCCGCCCTGCCGCCCGGCACCACCCCCGAGCAGGCCGCCGCCGCACTGGGCAGCGGCCGGCGCATCCGCGCCGACGACACCGTCCCGTTCGCCCTGTGGTGCGCGGCCGCCCCCCGAGCCCGGCAGGAGCAGGGCGGTACCCCCGCCCCCGGCGACCTGGAATCCGCCCTCTGGACCACCGCCGCCGGCTTCGGCGACGTGGACACCACCTGCGCCATCACGGGCGGTGTGGTGGCGGCCCGTACGGGGGTGGCGGCGCTGCCGGAGGAGTGGCGGGCGCGCCGGGAACCGCTGCCAGGAAACTGAGCACCCGCCGGGCGGGCTCGCCGTCCGTGTTCTCCGGCAGGGAGTGGTGGGTGGCGCCCGCCACGGTCTCGATCCGTGCGCCCGGCAGCGCCCGTTCGGCACCGGCCGCGACCCGCCGCAGGTCGTGCGCCCGGCTGCGCCCCGCCAGCAGCACCAGCGCCGGCAGCCCGGCCGCCGCCGGCCCGGACAGGTCCGGTCGCGGCCCGGTCACCACCTTCGCGCCCCGGAAGGCGACCGCGCCCACGCCCATCAGCCGCACCAACTCCGGCGCCGGCGGCGCGCCCCCGGTCTCCCACGCCAGGAACCGGCGGGTGCTCCGCTCCCCGGGCCGTACGAACAGCGGCACCGCCCGCGCCAGATAGGACGGCCGGAAGGGGGCGAAACACCCGGTCGGATCGAGCAGCACCAGCCGGTCCACCCGGCGCGGCGCCCGGGCCGCGTAACTCAGCGCGACCCAGCCGCCGTACGAGTGCCCGAGCAGTGTGGCCGAGGTCAGCCCGAGGCCGTCGAGGACCCCGTCGAGCCAGGCCATCAGGTCCGCCGGCCGGCGCACCGGGCGGCCGCCGGGCACGCTCAGTCCCGGGGTGCCCATCTGGTCGACCGCGTGGACCCGGTGCGTGCCGGCGAGCGCCGGGGCGAGCGCGTACCAGACGGCCGAGGTGGTGCCGCCGCCGTGCAGCAGCACCAGCGGCGGGCCTTCGGCGGGTCCGCAGGCATGGACGCGGGTGGTGCCGAACTCCGAGGGCAGGTCGAGCCGTTCCACGGTGCCCGGCCAGCGCGCCATGGCCTGCGCGTAGGCGGCGGGGAAGGCGGTGGGGTCGGTGGCTGCCATACGACCGTCCTCTCGGTCACCGAGCGCCCGGACCGCCGTGCCGGCCACCGTGCTCAGTGTCTCGCTGGGCAAGTATCTCGATGAGCGAGATATTAGGGTACGGTGCGGGACGGGAAAGGCGGTCGGGCATGGTGCAGCGGCAGGAACCCGCGGGGATGGAACTGATCCATCTGCTGCGCGAGGTGACCCTCCAACTCGACCTGGCGGGCGCGCAGTTCGCCGGACGCAACGGTCTGCACCCCACCGACCTGCGGGCTCTGATCGGCCTGCTGGACGCGGCCCGGGCCGGCGTCCCCTCGACCCCCGGCCGGCTCGGCGCGCACCTCGGCCTGAACTCCGCCGGCACCACCGCGCTCGTCGACCGCCTGGAGCGGCTCGGCCTGATCCGCCGGGTCCGGGACACCCGGGACCGGCGCCGGATCCTGCTGGAGGTGGACGAGCGCGCGGTCGCCCTGGGCCAGTCGTTCTTCGGCCCGCTGATCGACCGCACGCTGGCCCTGCTCGACACCTTCGACACCGGCGAACGGGCCGCGATCCGCCGGTTCCTGGACGGCGTCCGCGAGGCGGCACAGAGCCCGTAGGGAAGCCTCCGCTAGCGGCGGCCCGAGCGGGCCAGCCAGCGGCCCTCGTGGCGGGAGACCTCGATCGGCCGCCCGAAGCAGGCCGTCATCCGCTCCCCGGTCAGCACCTCGTCCACCGGCCCGCGCGCCTGCACCCGGCCGTCCCGCAGCAGCAGCGCATGGCCGATGGCCGGGGACAGCTCCTCCAGGTGATGGGTGACCGTCACCGTCGCCAACTCCGGCCGCCCGGTGGCGAGTCGGTGCAGGGCGTCGATCAGGTCCTCCCGGGACGGCAGGTCCAGCGCGTTGAACGGCTCGTCGAGCAGCAGCAGCGAAGGGTCGGCCATCAGCGCCCGGGCGATCAGCAGCCGGGCCCGCTGCCCGCCCGAACACACGCCGTACGGCCGGTCCGCCAGCTCCTTGCAGTCCAGCTCGGCGAGGAGGGCGTGGGCGCGCTCGCGGGTGGCCTCGTCGTACTTGCGCCACAGCGGCTGCACGGTCCCGGTCGCGCCGGTCAGCACGACCGTGTGCCCGGTGGCGTCCTGCGGAACCTTCTGGGCGCTGGAGACCAGCCCGATCGCCGCCCGCAGTTCCCGCACGTCCACCGAGCCGAGCCGGTGCCCGAGCACCTCGACGCTGCCGACCGTCGGGAACATCAGCGCACCGATGAGACGCAGCACGGTGGTCTTGCCGGCCCCGTTCGCGCCGAGCAGCGCCCAGTGCTCGCCGGACCGCACGGTCCAGTCGATGCCGTCGAGGATGACCTGTCCGGTGGTGTAGCGGCGGACGCCGACGCCCTCCAGGGCGGCGATCACGCGCGCCGCCCCCGGGGTGGTGGGGTCCGAAGGCTGGGTGGGAGTCATCGCCGCAGACTAGCTGTGTACACCACCTTTTTGTGCGGGCGTCCGGGGTGTGGACCGGGGGAGCGCGAGCCGGCCGGGGTCGGAGCCGACGCGCTCAGACCAGGCCCAACAGCCCCCGCACCCGCGCGTACTTCGCGGTCAGCCGCTCCCGGGTCGCCGCGTCCAGCACGGCCAGCCGGGCCGGATCGGCGTTGTGCGCCAGGTCCGCCTCCTTGACCAGCAGCGCGCCGGGCGTGGCCAGAATGCGCGCGGTGTACTCCTCGACCGGCTCGCCCGGCCGCTTGGTGACCGCCAGCACCATCGCCTTGGTCGCACCGGTCAGCGCCGCACCGGCCAGCCACTCCTCGCTCAGCGCGGCGTCCTCGACCGCGTCGTGCAGCCAGGCGGCCGCGATCTGCTCGTCGCTGCCGCCCCGTTCGCGTACGCCGGCGGCCACCGCGGCCAGGTGCTCGGCATACGGGCGGCCCGCCTTGTCGGTCTGCCCCTCGTGCGCGCGCCGGGCCAGCGCCTCCACTTCGGACAGCGACAGGGGCGGACGGGACGGCGCAGCGGAGGGCGAGGGGGAGGGCGAGGGGGAGGGAGTCGGGTCAGCCATGCGGCCATTGTGGCGCGGGCCCGGCCCGGCCACCGTGGTCCGCCGCCATCACCCCGCCACCGCGATCACCGCGCGACCGCCATCACCGCCCGGGCGATCGGCGCCGCATGCCCCCCGCCGCTGATGTCCGCGCGCTCGGCCGCCGCGTCCTCGACGACCACGGCCACCGCGACCGTCGGTTCGTAGGTGTCGTTGGTCCGCGCCCAGGAGATGAACCAGGCGTACGGCGTGCCCTCGTTGTGCACCCCGTGCTGGGCGGTGCCCGTCTTGCCGCCGACGGTGAGGCCCTTGACAGCGGCGCGCCGCCCGCTGCCGTGCGCGACCACGTCGATCATCATCTCCTGGAGCTGCTCGGCGGTGGCCGGGTTGATCACCTGGCGGGTGGTCGGATGCGGACCGTCCGCGACCATCACCCCGTCCGCGTCGGTCACCTGGTCGACGAGGTACGGCGGCGTCAGCTGCCCCCCGTTGGCGACCGCCGCCGCGACCATCGCCATCTGGAGCGGGGTGGCCGCGGTGTCGTACTGCCCGATGGCCGACAGCGCGACCTGCGCCGGATCCATGCGGGTGTCGAAATGGCTGGGCGCGACCGGCGACGGAACCCGCAGTCGGCGGTCGTTGAAGCCGAACCGCCGCGCCATCGCGGCCATCCCGCGCAGCCCGACCTCGTCGCCCAGTCGCGCGAACACGGTGTTGCAGGAGGCCCGGAACGCCTCCTTCAGCGAGGCGTCCGCACAGTCCTTCGCGGCATTGCCGAGCCGGGTGGCGGTGCCCGGCAGCAGGTACGGATCCGGCGAGTCCGTCGGCGCGTCGATGTCGGTGACCCGGCCGCTCTCCAGTGCGGCGGCCGCGGTGACGACCTTGAAGGTCGACCCGGGCGGATAGGTCTGTGCCAGCGCCCGGTTGAGCATCGGCCGCTCCGCGGCGGCGTTCAGGCGGCGCCAGGCATCGTCGACCGCGGGCCCGTTGCCGGACAGCACCCCCGGTTCGTACGACGGGGAGCTGACCAGCGCCAGGATCCGCCCGGTGCGCGGCTCGATCGCGGCCACCGCGCCCTTCCGGCCGTCCAGCCCGGCGAACGCGGCGCGCTGCATCCGCGGATCGATGGTGGTGTGGACCTGGCCGCCGGGCTGGTGGGTCCGGGTCAGCCGGTCCCACCAGGGGAAGGTGGCGAGCCGCGGGTCGGTGCCGGCGAGCACGGGGTCCTCGGCGTGTTCCAGCAGCGACGTCCCGTAGGTCTGCGAGGAGTAGCCGGTGACCGGTGCGTAGAGCGGCCCGTCGGCGTACGCGCGCTCGTAGCGCAGCCGCCCGCCGCTGTCCCGCGAGCCGGTGACCGGCCGGCCCGCGACGAGCACGGCGCCCCGCGGCTGCGCGTACCGTGCGATCGCCGCCCGCCGGTTGGCCGGGCTGGCGTCGTAGCGCTCCGCTTCGTAGACCTGCACCCGGGCGGCGTTGACCAGGAGCGCGAGGAGGAGCAGGAAGGAGAACGCGGCGGTGTGCCGGATACCGCGGATCAACGCCCGGCCTCCGGGGCGGGCGCGCCGCCGGCCGCGTCCCGGGCCCGCACCGGCGTCATGAACCCCACCACCCAGCTCCCGCCGCCGGCCGACTGCTGCCCCGGCGGCCGCGGCGCCCGCGCCCGGTCGCTGACCTTCAGCAGCAGCGCGACGATGATCCAGTTCGTGACCACCGACGACCCGCCCTGGGCGAGGAACGGCATCGCCATCCCGGTCAGCGGGATCAGCCCCATCACCCCGCCCGCGATGACGAACACCTGGATCGCCGGCAGCGCCGCCAGCCCCACGGCCAGCAGGCTGCCGAACGGATCGGGCTGCCCCAGCGCGGCCCGGTAACCGCGGCCCACCAGCAGCGCGTACAGCACGAACAGCGCCGACAGCCCGGCCAGCCCGAGCTCCTCACCGCACGTGGCCAGGATGAAGTCGGACTTCATGGCGAAGCCGATCAGATACGAGTGGCCCTGCCCGAGCCCGGTGCCGAACACCCCGCCCGCGGCGAACGCGAACAGCGACTGGGCGAGCTGCCCGGCGCCCTTCCCGGCCGCGATCCCGGCGAACGGATGCTGCCAGTCCTCGACCCGACTGTGCACATGCGGCTCCAACGTCCCCACCGCGGCCGCCCCGACGGCCGCGAGCAGCAGCCCGACCGCGATCCAGCCGGTCCGCCCGGTCGCCACGTACAGCAGCACCACGAAGATCCCGAAGAACAGCAGCGAGGTGCCCAGATCGCGTTCGAGGACCAGCACCGCCACGCTGACCAGCCAGACCGCCACGACCGGCCCCAGCACCCGCCCGGCCGGCAGCCGCAGCCGCCCCACCGTGCGGCCGGTGTGCGCCAGCGCGCCGCCGTTGGCGGCCAGGTACGCCGCGAAGAACACGGTGATCAGCACCTTGGCGAACTCACCGGGCTGAAGGGAGAAACCGGCCAGCCGGATCCAGATCTTCGCCCCGTTCACGGCGGGGAACAGGATCGGCGCGACCATCAGCAGCAGCGCGAGCGCCGCGCACACATACGCGTACCGCTGCAGCACGCGGTGGTCGCGCAGCAGCAGCACCACCGCGATGCACAGCGCCACCCCGACCGTCGACCACATCAGCTGGGCGGGCGCGGCCCGGTCCCCGGGCGTCTCCAGATCGAGCCGGAAGATCAGCACCAGCCCGAGCCCGTTGAGCAGCACGGCCGTGGGCAGCAGCAGCGGATCGGCGTACGGCGCGCGGAAGCGCACGACGAGATGCGCGAGCAGCGCCAGCCCACCGAGCCCCGCGCCGTACCGGACCGCGCCGCCCGGCACCGCATGCCCACGGGCCAGGCCGACGACGACGTACCCGCAGACGCTGATCAGCACGGCGCCCACGAGGAGGGCCAGTTCGATACCGCGCTGCTTGGCACGCGGCGGCAGGGCGGGGGAAGGGTCCGCCGGATGCCGTCCGGCGGCGACCGCCCTTGCCCTCGCCGTCATGCCTGGCAACGTAGCAAGCAGTGGCCGCTATTTCCGTTATGTCGGATGTGGCGGCCGGAGGGTCCGCACGTCCGGCCGGGGGTCCGCACGTCGGGGGGCGGACGTCCGGCCGAGGGGCGGCCGCACGTCCGGCCGGGGAGCCGCACGTCCGGACGTGGAGGCCCTGCATGCGGGGGCGGGGGGTCCGGCCGTCCGGGTCGGTGCCGTTGATCAGCACCAGCGGGGGTCCGCCCCCTCGCTCACGATCCCGCGCTCCGAAGACCAGGCGTACGAGGCGTCGCTGAGCTTGTACCAGACCGGGTTCCCCTTGACGCGCTGCCCGTTGACCTGGCAGACGATCCCCACCACGGCCCCGTACCGCTTCGACCCGACGGACCGGTACCGGTTGCTCGGCCCCGTCCGCACCACCAGCCCCTCCTCGGCCACCACCCGCCCCATGGGCCGGGCGGGACTGCCGGGGTTGTCGTCCGCCGCCGCCACGACCGGGGCCGCCAGGCTCACCGGCCCCGCGGCGACGGCCCCACCCAGCACCCCGGAAACGACCCAGAGGCTCACCCGGCCGACCTTCCTCTGCCACGAAGCCGAATGCCGCGAAGGCGAGTGCCATGAAGGCGAATGCCGCGAAGGCGAGTGCCACGAGTGCGAACGCTGCCGAAACATGCGCTTCCTCCCACGGAGAAAAGGCCCCGAGCCACGGAGAAAAGACCCCGAGCAGGACCCGAGCAAGATCCGAGCAAGACCCCGAGAACCTCTCCCTCACGCTAAGGAGACCCCATAGCGTCCGCAACCGCTCACGCTACGTAGCGTCAATGCCTCCCCATTGCTCGTCGGCACGGCAACTACGGCCCACGCATTCCGCCACCGACGAACACCACCGAAATGCATCGGCCAACCCCCACCCATCCGCTTGGCTTCCCCCATGCCGACCGAAGACCGCGAAACCACCAACGACAGCGAAACCACCAACGACAGCGAAACCGCCAAGGACAGCGAAGCCAACGAAGGCAGCGAAACGGCCGAAACCAGGGAAACGGTCCAAGGCAAGGAGACCGCCGAAGCCGGAGAAACCGTTCCCGCCGACCGGGCGAAACTGCTCCGCCGCATGTACGAGATCTTCAACACCCAGCAGGTCGACGACTTCACCCGCGCCGCATTCCACCCGGACGTCGACTGGCCGAACGTCGCCGAGGGCACGCGCCTGCACGGCATCGACGCCGTCCTCGCCTACTGGAAGCGTCAGTTCGCCGTCGCTCACCCCCTCGTACGGATGGAGGGCATGGCCGCGGAGCCCGACGGCCGCATCGCCGTCCGCGTACGCACCGGCCTCCGGGACGCCACCGGAGACCACTGGTCCGACACTCTCCTCCGCCACGTCTACGCCTTCCGCGACGGCAAGGTGGCCCACATGGAAGTCCGCCAGGACACGGAGGCGTAGGGGGATGAGGACGGGGACGAGGACGGGGACGCTGCCTGAACGCCCGGCGGCCACCGGCCGGCCGAGTCCCCGAAGGGCGCACCCCGCACCGCCCCGCGCCACCTCGCATCACCCCGGCCCACCCACCCCCACCACCC